>NZ_CAKZMJ010000022.1 GCF_937128415.1 uncultured Caldilinea sp. | reverse complement strand
GTGATCGAGCAATGGGTTGTAGAGGTCGAAGACCTGGAAGACTGGATTTATGAAGTAAACGAGCTCGCACTTCACGAGAAAGGAGAGGAGCTGACCGAGCTGCTGGCCGAGGCGTTGCTCAGCATGGACCTCTCACCGGCGGAGCGAGCGGAATGGTTGCAGGTTGTGGAAGCATGGGACCAGACTCTGCCGGAGGTCGAGATAGTGAGGCTCGCCCTGGAGCAAGGATGGGATCATCCGCCTTTGGTCGCTGTATTGCAAGGGCGCATCCCGGCGGAAGAGGGCGATGTTTCCGAACCGAACGACTCCTTGACCCAGATACGGCTCAGAATTCTCGAGCGTCAGGGGCGTTTGCAGGAGTATCTGCATTTGGCGAGGGCGGCAGGATTGTTTGCTGCGCACGTCAACATGCTGGCGCGCATGGGGCAGGTGGAGCAGACCATAGAGATGGCGCGCCTTCACCTGGTCGACGCAAGCGATTTCCTCGCTCTGGCGCAGATCCTGGCCGACCGAGGATGCATGGCCGCAGCCCTGGAGGTTGCAGCCCATGGATTGTCGCAAGCTGGAGGGAGGCGCCTTGATCTGGCGCGCTGGACTGTCCAACAAGCAGAGGCGATGGGCGATTTGACGCTCGCGCAGAGCGCAGCGGAGACTGCGTTTCTGAGCGCTATGCAGCTGGAGGATTACAAGCAGGTGCGGCGTTTGGCCGGCGAACGCTGGTCACAGGTGCGCGATCGTCTGTTGGAGCATTTGCAGCGCGTGACCGACGAGCGAGTCATCCCTATTTATCTTTACGAACGGATGTTGCCGCAGGCCATGGCCGTCATCGACCGCAATCCCTACAGCGCCTACTTCGAGCAGGTGGCCAAAGCAGCGCATATGGAGCATCCTGATTGGTGCATTCAGCACTATCAGCAACGAGCGGAAAGCATCATGGATGGGAAGAGGGCCAAACACTACGAAAGCGCAATTGAATGGCTGCGCTGCGCCCGCGAAGTCTACCTGTTGCATCAGCGCCAGATAGCCTGGGCGAACTATCTGAACGGTTTGCTTGAAAAACATGCGCGCCAATACAAATTGGTTCTCATGCTGCGCAGATTACAGTGAGGGGGCGGCGCTCTCTCCTAAATGTCGGCTGCCAGAAGCAGATCCGGCGCGTTGCTGCAGACGCCGTCCACGCCGATTTGACGCAACGCAGCAATCTCCTCAGGCCGCTCCTCGTGCCACAGAATGATCCCCAGCCCATGCTGACGCACCTGCTTCACCCATTCCGCAGTAAGCAGGCGATGAGGCTGCGGAGCCGCCGCTTCCCAGCACGGATGGACGTAATCGGCGCCGACAGCCTGGGCAAGTTTGACCGGATCGACGTTGGGCGCGCTGAAAAGCACCGAAGTGGGAATGGCTGGATCGAATTGTTTGACTGCGGCGATCCAATCAGGGCGAAACGATCCCACGATCGCCTGATGCTTGAGGTCAAAGCATTGCATCGCCTCCACCACGGCGGGCGCCGCTCCGCCTGCTTTGATTTCGATGTACAGGCCCAAATCATGCTCCAGGCAACAGGCGATCGCCTCTTCGAGCGTTGGAATCGGCTCGCGGGAGCCGTCGGGGCCGGGCACGGTGAGCTTTCTCAGCTGGGCGAGGGAAAGAGCGTTGACGGCGCCTCGGCCTTCCGTCAAATGGTCCACGACAAGGTCGTGAAAGATCACCGCCGCGCCATCGCGTGTGAGCTGGACGTCCATCTCCACCATGTCGGCGCCCAGCTCGGCAGCCTTGCGAAACGCCGCCAGCGTATTCTCCGCCGCGTAGGCTGAGGCCCCGCGATGCGCAATGCGCAGAAAGCGCAAGGCTTCCGGCGGCGTCCCCTCAGCAAGCCGTTGAATCCATCCCGCCACCCGCTCGGGGATCCAGCGCTGCAAGGCGCTCCAGGGGATCAACTGCTCGGCCTGGATGGGAAAGATTTTCGTGAATTGCCAGGCAGGCTCGAATGCGCAGCGCTGCAAATGCGTGCGCACCAGTGTGTTGGCGTAGGGTGTGCGCAACGGTCGGATTTCGCGCTCGAAGAGCGGCGTGACCCAGACGCCCCCGAAGCCGGCCCGACGCGTGGTTTGCTCGCGCAGCGTGCGAGCGTCCCGACGCTCGTGGAACCAGAGGGGGTCCGGCGCAAAAGCATGCTTGCCCGGCTCGGAAAAGACGATCAGGTGATCTCCGTCTAACAGCAGCGCGCCCTCTGACGACGCCATGGCATGCCATCCGCCATGCCAGCTCGCCTCTCCTCGACAGACGCGGCCTTCGGCATCGACGAAGACCCAGACGTGCTCCAACTCATATAAATGTTGAATGTCCCAGTCCCACCAGATGGCGTATTCGATGGCCAGCGCCGCAGGAGGACTGTCCGGCCTCCGCAGCTCGATGCGGCGTGGAAAGGAGGGTGAATCGCCGTCTTCGCGGAAGAGCGTGTATCCCACCGCCAGCGGCGGAAAAGGCTCGCGTGCATCGAAGCGAAGGATCGGCGCGTAGCGCGCGGCAAGGCTGCGCGCTTCCTCCGGCTGCTCCGTCTGCAATAAGGTGCGCAAATGGACGTCGGATAAATCTTCAGACTGAGGAATCATAGAGCCAATGGGTTATGTCCAGAGCAATGACTGCTCGGTCTTTGGGTCAAACAATTGGATTTTTTGCGTATTGAAGCGCAGGTGGACCCGGTCGCCCACTTTGCATCTGCGATTGGGATCGGCCAGCACGTGAACATGCACGTCGCCGAGGCGGACGTCGATCAGATCGTCGCGGCCTAGCGGCTCCACGACGTACACTTCGCCGGCGATCCCTTCCTCTGCAATCATAACATCTTCCGGTCGAATGCCCAGGATCACAGGGCCGCGGCCCGCAGCCTGCCCGCCGCGTTCGGCCAGCAACGGGAGATCGAAGCCTGCCCGCTGCGCGTGATAGACGCCATCGCGCAGAACGATCTCTACTTCGATGAAGTTCATAGGGGGGTTGCCCACAAAGCCGGCGATAAAGAGGGTGCGTGGACGGTCGTACAGTTCGTTAGGTGGACAATACGCCTGCAACCGTCCATCCTTCATGACGGCGACGCGATCCGCCATCGTCATCGCCTCCACCTGGTCGTGGGTCACATAGATTGCGGTGACGCCGAGGTCCATCTGCAGGCGTTTGATCTCGGCGCGCATAGACAAACGGAGGCGGGCGTCCAGGTTCGAGAGCGGTTCATCGAAGAGCAGGAGATCGGGTTGTTTGGTCAAGGCCCGCCCCAGCGCCACGCGCTGTTGCTGCCCGCCGGACAACTGGCCGGGCCGACGATCGAGCAGTTGGCTGATGCCCAGCATCTCGGCGACGCGTTGGGCGCGCGCTTTCATCTCGGCAGGCGGCACCCGCTTCAGCTTCATCGGAAAGACCAGGTTCTCATACACGGTCATGTGCGGATAGAGGGCGTAGCTTTGAAAGACCATCCCGATGTTGCGGTTCTTCGGAGGAACCTGGTTCATCACGCGGTCATCGAACAAGATGCGTCCGGCGGTGGGTTTATAGATGCCGGCGATCAGCAACAGCGTCGTCGTCTTTCCACAGCCGGAAGGGCCGAGGAAGGCGACGAATTCGCCATCGTTGATGTCGAGATTGATGTCGCGGGCGGCGTACACCGGACCCCAACGTTTCGTCAGATTTTCCAATTTTACCTTCATCGCTCACCCCTCATGAGCCGCCTTTGGCGCCGCCGGCGAAAATGCTGAGCAGGTATTCCTGCGTGAACAAGAAGAAAAGCATGACAGGGATCAATTGAAACAAGCCGACGGCCGCCACCTGGCTGTAATTGACTGGCGCAGTGTCGCTTAATAACTTGTTCAAATAGGCGGCAATGGTGCTTTGTTGTTGATCGGTGATATAGGTGTAGGGGATCAAAAATTCATTCCAACCGGATATGAACGAAAAAATGGCAAGCGCCGCAATGCCTGGCCGAATCTGCGGCAGAAGAATCTGCCACCAGGTGCGCCAGCGAGAACATCCGTCGATGAGGGCGGCGCGTTCCATGTCCCATGAAACGTGGTCGAAAAAGCCCTTCATCAGCCAGACGCCCAGGGGCAACTGCAAGGCAAGCATGACGAGAATGACTCCCCCCAGCGTGTTGTATCCGAAGCCGCCGATGATGGGGAGGTCCCGGCCTAAAATCGGAATGCGAGAGATCCAGCGCAGCACAAAAAAGATGGCGATCAGCAGCGTGACGCTGGGGAAGGCGTGCAACACCAGCGTCGTCCCCAGAAAGACGCGGCGCCCTGGAAAACTGATGCGCGACAGGACGTAGCCGGCCATCGAGGAGACCAGCACCACGCCGATCGTCAACCCGATCGCCAGGATCAACGAGTTCAAGGTGACTTTCCAGATGTTGGGGTCCTCCCACAAGAAAGACCAGTTTCTCAGCGTCAGCCCACCCACCTGCCCGGAAGCGTCCACCGGAATCAGGCCATAGGTGCGCTGCGAAAAAGTGGAGATCAGAATCCACACGTAGCCAATAAGAATGGGCACGGTTAAAATTGTTAGAATCAAGAGAAGGATCGCCACCCGCCAGCGACCGCCCATCCCCAAACGATCTTCCATCTTCCCCTCCTCTAGAGCGCCTCGATTTTGGGTTCCTGGACAAGTTGATTGAACTGGAAGTAGCGCATATAGACCAACGCCATCACGACGCCGATCAGCACCAGCACGGCCGCCAACGCTGCACCGAAGCCCCACTGAAAGTTGCCCCAGTAATTGCTGAGCGCCCGCTGGTACGCCCACAGCGACCAGACCTCTGTGCCGAATTGGCCCTCCGTCAGCAGCAATATCTGCTCAAAGGACGTCAACAGAGAAAGCGTCTGATAGGTCGTGACAAAAAGGAGCGGCCAGCGGAGCAGGGGGAGGATGAGGTAGCGAATGCGTTGCCACAGGGAGCAGCCATCGACCAGGGCCGCGACCATGTAATCGCGGGGGATGGACTCGATGGCTGAGGTGAAAATCACCATGCCAAACGATGCGCCGATAAAGCCGTTGGTCAGAATGACAAAAATCCAGGGCTGGGCAGGCAGCCAGTTTGTCGGCGGGATTCCGAGCGGGCCCAACAGGTGTTGGTTGAGAATCCCATAGGGCGCGTCGGCGGCGACATATTTCCACATCATAATGTACACAACCGAAGGCGTCAGTCGCGGCAGCAACCACAACGCCCGAAATAAAAAACCGCTTCGCCTGGGGATATGCGTGGTCAACAGCGCGATCACCAGCGCCATGCCCACGTTGAAAAGGGCCAAGGTGAGCGCCACATACATAAGCGTGTTGCGCAAGACTGGAAGGGTGTTGGGATGCGTTGCGATCCTGAGGTAGTTGTCGAATTGCACCCATTTCCAGTTGTTGAACCCCGTCGCCGTGCTCATATCGGTCAGCGAGATGACCAGCACGATCACGACCGGAATGAAGAAGAACACCACCACAAGGACGATGGCGGGCGCCATAAAAAGCAGCGGACTGAGCAGGCTGCGCAACGACGCCTTTTCTTCTGGATAGCGCGCCTTCCCAACCTCCAGCGCCTGGGCGGTTGATGCACTTTCCGACACGGTCTTCTTCCTTTCTCCTTTCGGTTGCCGACAATGGCCTTGGGACGTTGCCCTTGGGATAGCTTTTGAGATGAATCCGGTCAAACTTTGGAAGAGCGCGCGAAGCGCAACCTTTGCAGCGCTCCGCGCGCTCTTTTCACCGTTGCGCGGCTCGAGACAGCATCGCCCGAAGCCTCAGGCGAGCTTTCATTCCACGATCACCACGTCGCCCAGCTCGGTCTGCAGCAGCTCGACTGCGCCCCTGGCGGCGTCGGAAGGCGACATCTCGCCGTTTTCCGCCTTCACCATGAAATCCCACACGATGTCAAAGTAGGGGCCGTACATCACATGGTTCGGCTGATAGTAGTTGTAGTCGAGCATGTACAGAGTTTCCGAGAGCAGTCGGTCGTTGGCATACTCCGGGAAATTCGCCTGCGACTTGAGGATGCCCAGGTGGGTGCTGCCCACTGCGTGCAACGTGTTGATTTCGGGCGTCGTCGTCTTGGCCAGCAGCGCACAGGCTGCATCCTGATTCTTCTTGCCCGAGGCCTTCTCCGAGGTGATCATGTACACCAGCGGATGCGACAAGGTGCCGCCGGGCTGTCCTTTGACGCCGGAAGGCTGAAGCGCATAGCCGACGAAGCTGAAGAGGTACTCCTGGCCGCCCAAGTCCTTCACATAGTTGGCGGCCCAGTCCGCCCATTGCCAGATGCCGCCGTTCCAGAACAGCGCCTTGCCGTGGCTGACGGTGTCGTGCCAGATGCTCCATTCCGTGCCGATGAAGTTCGCCGGCGTAATTCCTTCCTCGACGACGCGACGCTGGAAGGCGTACCATTTTTCCAGCGCGTCCCGCACAACCACCAGCTTGTCTTGTTCAGGGTCGTAGAGGCGACCGCCGTACGAGAAGTAGTACTGCAGAAAATCGCCGCCCTTTCTCGGTCGGTGCCAGTAGCCGTATCCAGGCTCGACCACTCCCTTTTCCACCGCTTCCTTGGCTGTGGCGATCAGATCGTCCAGCGTAAAATCGCCGGTGCGGATGCGATCCGGCAGGGCGGCGATCTCTTCCTCCGACCAGCCCAGCTCCTGAAGTTTGGTCTTGTTGAAGAACATGGGCCGGGCTTCCGTGTCTTGAGGAACAGCCCAAATCTTGCCCTGCCACATGGTGGAATCCCACAGGCTCTCAATCACGTCGTCGAATTCCGGGTAGCGAGCCTTGCACTCGGTGAATTCCACGATGTAGCCGGCGTTGGCCCACACCGGCACATCCTCATGGCCGGAGAGCACGATGTCGGGCGCCTCGCCAGCCTCCGCAGCCAGCGTAAATTTCTTCTTGTAATCGGCCCAACCGGCGTCATCGCGTATGCCGGTGACTTTGAGTTTGTAATCCGTCACCTGCTCCGCCGCCAGAATCGGACCATCAAGCCGCCAATGCTCCACCTCGTTGCCCTGCACCCAGACCGTCAATTCAACCTCCGCCGGACCTTCGGGCGGCGCAGCGGGTGCTTCGCCCACGCCGGTGGCAGGCGCAGCAGGCGTAGGCGCTGCACACGCGGCGACCGTCAATGACAAGACCATCAATGCGATGCCTACCCATCTCCATCTTCCAATCCGCATGACTTCCTCCCTTCTAGAAATGCTTTGTTGTTGGGTTCAGGTCTAGCGACGCCTAACCGATTCCCATGCTATCTGGCGAGTGTTAACAGGCGAACCAACAAGTATTAACAGGATTTTAGAGAGATGTGATGAAACCGATAGCAAAATGAAACGATCGTTCATCGCCATGTTGAACGAAGTCGCCATCCTCGTCTACAGGCCAGGCTCGATAGGCTAGGCTCGATGCAACGGACGCTCTCTTAAGCCCTCTGCCTCGTTTGACCAACCCTCCCCTGCATCCGCTATACTTTCCCTCATGCGAAAACGAATCGTCGTCAAACTGGGCACCAGCGTCCTCACCGGCGGAGGACGTCAACTCAATCAGGCGCGCATGGTGGAGATCGCCCGACAGTGCGCCGCGCTCTACGAACAAGGCCACGATCTGATCGTCTGCACCTCCGGCGCGGTGGCGGCCGGCCGCGCACATTTGAACTTTCCGGCGCTGCCGCCCACCATCACCAGCAAACAGCTCTTCGCCGCAGTCGGCCAGCTGCAGTTGATGCGCGTCTGGGAGCGCCTCTTCGACATCTACGGCGTGCGCATCGGGCAGATCTTGCTTACGCGCAGCGACGTCGAGAACCGCCAGCGCTATATCAACGCCCGCGACACCTTCGCCGCGATGCTGGAGCATCGCATCGTGCCGGTCGTCAACGAAAATGACGCAGTCGCCACCGAGGAAATCCGCGTCGGCGACAACGACAACCTTTCGGCGCTGGTGGCGACGCTGGTCAACGCCGATCTGCTCATCCTGCTCACCGATCAGCCGGGCCTCTTCACCGCCGACCCGCGCAGCAATCCGAACGCGCAGTTGATCCCAGAGGTGCGCAAGATCGACGAGACGCTCAAGGCCATCGCCAGCGGCAGCGTCAGCGGCCTGGGCACCGGCGGCATGGCGACCAAGCTCCAGGCCGCCAACACAGCGCGCCACGCCGGCGTCGACGTGGTGATCGCCGCCGGCAGCGAACCGAACGTGATCCTACGCGTGGTCGCCGGCGAGGCGGTCGGCACGCGCTTTCCGGCGCTCACCAGCCGCATCGAGAGCCGCAAGGCCTGGATTCTGGCGGGGCCAAAGCCGGCGGGCCGCCTGGTCGTCGACGAAGGCGCGGCCTTCGCCATCTGCCACAAGGGCCGCAGCCTGTTGCCCGCCGGCATCCGCAAGGTCGAGGGCAATTTTCTGCGCGGAGATACGGTCTTGATTCTCGACGGCGAACGTCGCGAGCTGGCGCGTGGCATCGCCAGCTACACCGCCGCCGATCTGCGCAAGATCGCCGGCTGCCGCTCCGATGAGATCGAGACGATCCTGGGCTACACCTACGGCGATGTGGCCGTGCATCGCAATGATATGATTTTGTTGACAGATTGAGGTCGCAGATCGATGATAAAAACGTAAAAAATCTCTCTCATTCTTATCTTCGCTTCCCAGTTTCATTTTTATGGCGCCGATCATTCGCATCGAGGACCTCCACTACACCTATCAACATGAAGGCGGAGCCGTGCAGGCGTTGCGCGGGATCGACCTGACCATCGAGCAGGGCGAATATGTCGTGTTGCTTGGTCACAACGGCTCCGGCAAGTCCACGCTGGCGAAACACCTGAACGCGCTCTTGTTGCCGACGCAGGGCGATGTCTGGATCAACGGCTGGAACACGAAAGAGCGCCGCCATCTGCGCGAGATTCGCAGCACGGTGGGCATGGTCTTTCAACAGCCGGACAACCAGATCGTAGCGACGATCGTCGAGGAGGACGTCGCCTTTGGGCCGGAGAATCTCGGCGTGGAGCGACAGGAAATCCAGCGCCGCGTCGAGTGGTCGCTGGCGCGCGTCGATATGCTGCCGTTCCGCCATCGCGCGCCGCATCTGCTTTCGGGCGGTCAAAAGCAGCGCATCTGCATCGCCGGCGTGCTGGCGATGCAGCCGTCCGTGCTCGTGCTGGACGAAGCGACGGCGATGCTCGATCCGCTCGGCCGCCAGGAAGTGCTGGAGGTCGCCCGCCGGTTGAACCAAGAGGAGGGCGTGACGATTGTTGCGGTCACACACTTCATGCGCGAAGCCATCGAGGCCGACCGCGTGATCGTCCTGCATGAGGGCAAAATCGCCCTGCAAGGCCCCCCGCGCGCGATCTTCCAGCAGCTCGATCAACTGCGCGCCCTGAGCCTGGACGTCCCGCACGTCAGCGAGCTGGCGCAGGCGCTCCACCGCCGCTTTCCCGCCTTCCCGCCCGATCTGCTCACTCCCCAGGAGATCGCCGCCGCCGTGATCGCCTGCTGCCATGAGAACCGGGCTTCACCCCAGAGACGCAAAGAACAGCGGAATGAAGGGAGAAATGAGAGAAAAGGGACAGAAGATGACTTCGCCCCTTCCGCTCCTCGCTCCTCTTCTCGCGCGCCGCTTCTTTCCCTTCGCCGCGTGGCCCACTATTACATGCGCGGCACGCCCCTGGAGGTGAAGGCGATCGAAGACATCAACATCGAGGTGCAGCGCGGGGAAATCATCGGCGTGATCGGCCACACCGGCTCAGGCAAATCGACCGCCATTCAACACTTCAACGGCTTGTTGAAGGCGCATGAAGGGGAGGTGTGGGTGTTGGGCCAAAATTTAGCCGACCCCAACGTCGACCTGCGTGCCGTGCGCCGCGCCGTCGGCCTGGTCTTTCAAACGCCGGAGGCGCAGCTCTTCGAGCAGTACGTCGGCGACGACATCGCCTATGGTCCACGCAAGCAAGGGCTGGAAGCGGAGGAGGTGCGCGCCCGCGTGCGGCGGGCCATGGAGGCGGTCGGGCTGCCGTTCGAGGAGTTCAAAGATCGCATCACCTTCGGCCTGAGCGGCGGCCAGATGCGTCGCGTGGCGATCGCGGGCGTGCTGGCGCTCGAACCGCAAGTGTTGGTGCTCGACGAACCGACCGCCGGACTCGATCCGCAGGCGCGGCGCCAGTTGATGCGCCATATCCTCGACCTGCACAAGCAGGGTGTGACGCTGGTGATCATCTCCCACAACATGGAGGAGCTCGCCGAAATCTGCGACCGCATCTATGTGATCGCCGAGGGTCGGACGGTGATGGCGGGAACGCCCGCCGAAGTCTTCAGCCGGGCGTCCGAACTGCGCGCCATCGGGCTGGACGCGCCGGACATGACGCAGGTCGCCGAGGCGTTGAAGGCGCAGGGCCTGCTGCCTCCTGACGCCGTCATCTACACGTTGGAGCAGGCCGAGGCGGCGATCGCCGAACTCTTGTTGGCGCGCGGCGCCGTCCTGGCGGAGACCGCAGCAGGAGGGCAGGCGAGATGAGCGAGTTCGAGTATCTGCGCAACGTCACCGTCGGCCAGTACATCCCAACCGAATCGATTGTGCATCGGCTCGATCCGCGCACCAAGCTGCTGGCCGCCCTCTTCGTGGCGCTGGCGGCGACCTCCACGCGCAGCGTGCTGGCGACTTTGTTGTTGGTCGCCCTGTTGATGGGCGTAACGCGTCTGGCGCGCATCGAGGTGCGCTACGTATTGCGCGGCCTGCTGCCGGCCGCTCCCTTCATCGTCGTCCTGATGCTGATGCAGCTGCTTTTTCAAGGGCGCTTCTCCGTGTGCGAAACCGTATACTGGGAATGGGGATTCGTGCGCATCACCCCCTGCCTGATCGAGCTGGTGATTTTGGGCGCGCTGCGTCTGGTCATCTTTCTCTTCCTCGTCAGCCTGCTCACGCTGACGACGACTGCCTCGCACATTATGCACGGGATCGAGACGCTGCTGGCGCCGTTGCAGCGCATTGGGCTGCCGGTGCACGAGTTTGCGCTCGCCAACATCATTGCGCTGCGCTTCATCCCCACCATCGCCGAAGAGATGGAGCGCATCGCCAAGGCGCAGGCCAGCCGCGGGGGCGATTTCGGCGGTGAGCCCTGGTGGCGTCCCGACCGCATGGCGCGCGCCCGCCTGCCTTTGATCGTGCCGCTTTTCGTCAACACCCTGCGCCGCGCCGAAGAGCTGATCGTGGCGATGGAGGCGCGCTGCTACCTGGGGCGCAAAGGGCGCACGAAATTTGTCGACCTGCACTTCACCGGCCTCGACTGGGTGGTCATTGCGCTGAGCATCTTGTTGTGGGTGGTTCTCTGGCGAACGCCGTGGCCGACGTTCACGTGAGATCTGGACCACACCTCATGGAGTCATTGGCTCCGACGCAATCTTGTGATTCCTCTTGCGGCGTGCGAGACGGCCGGTCGGGAGTCGAACCTGTGATCCATTCGTAGATCATCGCCTTCGGCGTGACATCCTGAACAGTCGAACAAAGGAGCAAAACCGTGCTGTCGGAAGTGGAGCGACAGGCGCTCGCCTGTATTGACGACGAAGAGCTGATTCGCTGGGTGCAGGAGCTGACGCGTATCCCCAGCGTCTGGAAGCCGGAAAGCGGCCAGGGCGAGGAGGCCGCTGCGCGCTGGGTGGAGGCGCGTTGTCGAGAGATCGGTCTGGAGACGCACTTTGAATTTGTCCAGCCAGGGCGCCCCAACGTGATCGCTCTCCACCGCATGGCGGAGGGTCCGACGTTGATGTTCGAGGGGCACACCGACGTTGTCACGGAAGGAGACCCGGCGGCGTGGAGCGATCCGCCCTTCAGCGCGGTGATTCGGGGCGGTCGCATCTACGGGCGCGGCGCCAATGACATGAAGGCGGGGCTGGTCGCCGCCCTGACGGCGATCAAGGCCATCGTGCAAAGCGGCGTGCGCTTGAAAGGGACGCTGCTGCTGGGCGCGCTCTGCGACGAAGAGGGCGACATGATCGGCGTCAAGCATTTCGTCGAGCGCGGCTGGGCCGACCGGGTAAGCGCCGCCATCATCTGCGAGCCGGAGGAGAACCATCTCTGCGTGACGCAAAAAGGGGTGATGTGGATTCACGTCCTTCTGCACGGCGTGATGGCGCACGGCGCCATGCCGCTGACCGGCGTCAACAGCGCCTATCCGCTGGCGAAATTTCTTTCCCTGCTCCGTTCGTTGGAGCAGCGCATCATGGCCGAGCATGGCGTCGATCCCTTCCTTGGCAAACCGAGCATCACGCCCACCATCGTGATGAGCCCGGCGCGCGGTCACGGCGAAGCGCAGAAAAACGTCATGCCGGGCGCCTCGGAGGCCGTGCTGGACATTCGTCTGATTCCAGGGCAGGACCCCGATGCCCTGGCGCGCGAGATTGAGACCCTTCTGCAGAGCGTTGCGGCGGGCGAGGCCGGGCTGCGCTACGAATTTCGCGTGCTGGAAGTGCGCCATCCCACCTTCACGGATCCCGAGCATCCCGTAGTCGCCGCGCTGGCGAGCGCCTACGCCGATCTCACGGGTCAGTCTCCGGTGTACGGCGGCGTGCCCGGCTCCACCGACGGCACCATTCTCAACGCACGCAAGGGCATCCCTATCGTCACCTGCGGCCCCGGCGACATTCACATCCCCCACCACATCGACGAATGGGTCAGCATCGATGAGATCAAGACGGCGACGCGCCTGTATGTATTGGCCGCCATCCGCTACCTCGGGCTTGCTTGAAGGAGAGCGCTGCAATGAATGACACATTGACCGCCGTTCCCGGTTTTCGCGTTGGCCATTGGTCGGATTTCGAGGCGGCCACCGGCTGCACGGTGATCCTCTGTCCGCCGGAAGGCGCCGTCGCGGCTGTCGATGTGCGGGGCGGCTCCCCCGGCACGCGTGAGACCGATCTCCTGCGACCGGAAAACACCGTCGAACGCGTGCACGCAGTCGTGCTGGCGGGGGGAAGCGCCTTCGGGCTGGCCGCCGCCGACGGCGTCATGCGCTGGCTCAGGGAGCGCGACGTGGGTTTCGACACAGGCTTCGCCCGCGTTCCCATCGTGCCGGCGGCGATCCTCTTCGATCTGCCGGTGGGGCGAGCCGACGCCTGGCCCGGCCCCGAAGCAGGCTACGCGGCGTGCGAAGCCGCCCACGCCGGACCGGTCGAGCAGGGCAACGTCGGCGCCGGCGTGGGCGCGTCGGTCGGCAAAGGCCGCGGCATGGCCTGGGCGTGCAAGGCGGGCGTCGGCAGCGCGGCTATGCATCTCTCCAACGGGCTGGTGGTGGCGGCGCTGGCGGTCGTCAACGCCTTCGGCGCGGTCAGCGACCCGCGCACAGGCAGAGTGTTGGCGGGCGTGCGCCAACATGACGCCGAGGGACGCTTCACAGGATTCGTCGATGCTGTGGAGCTGCTGAAGGCGGGGGAGGCGCCTCATTTTGCGGGGCTCAACACCACGCTGGCGGTCGTCGCCACCAATGGGCTTCTCAGCAAGGCGGCGATGGCCAAAGTGGCGCAACAGGCGCAGGCCGGCCTGGCGCGCGCCATCCGGCCGGTTTTCTCCACCATTGACGGCGACGTCATTTTTGCGCTATCGTATGGCGAGGTGAAAGCGCACACCGATATGGTCGGCATGGCGGCGGCGGATGTGTTGGCGCAGGCGGTGGTCAACGGGGTGATCAGGGCCGCCTCCTGTTACGGGCTGCCGGCGGCGAACGATTTTCTTGGCGAGTCAGCGGTATAATTGACTTTGGAGGGGAATCGAATCCATCAAAATCATTTTCAATAACCCAAAAGGAGGAGTGAACCGTGAACATCTCAACGCGTAGCATTGTGGTCGCCGGCGTATTGATCGCCATCTCCGCCGTGTTGGCGCTCACAGGGCTGGGATACTTTCCGGTGCCCAACGTGACGGCGTCGGCGACGATCATGCAGGTTCCCCCGATCATCGGCGGCGTGCTGGAAGGTCCGCTGGTCGGCGCCGTCGTCGGCCTGGTCTTCGCACTGGATTCGTTCATCAAGTTCGCCAGCGTGGTGACGACCTCGCCGGCCTACGCCAACAATCCGACGATGGGTTGGGTGGCCGCTTTCATCATCATCTTTCTCCCCCGTCTGTTGATCGGCCCCGCCGCATGGTGGGTGTACAAAAGCCTGCGCGGAGGCAACGAAATCGCGGCCCTGGGCGCGGCGGGCGTCGCAGGCTCGCTCACCAACACTGTGCTGGTCGTGGGGCTGGCGATCCTGCTGCAGGTTTTCACCTTCGAAATCGTGGCCGTGGTCATTCCTCAGGCTGTGTTTGAGGCGATTCTGGCGGCTGTGGTGACCATCGCCGTCGTCGCCGCCTGGAAGCGCATCGAGACCGGGCGCGGCGGCTCATCGGTGTAGGGGAATCTGTCCGTTCCACTGCTTCGTGTTCAGAATTTTTTACACTCCGCTCAACCGACCTATGGGTCAGGCAATCATCTTCCAGGAAGCCCCGAGCTTCCTGGAAGATGGCGACGAAGAGCCCACATTTACACAAAAAACCGTGAACGGACCGGCGGCGGAGCCGATCCGGCTGCTGCAGCAAAGCCGGGCGGTTGTCTTTCAGTCCATGCTGAAGGTTTCCTGTTTTGGAGGGGCGCGGCTATCATACAGGTTTAGAAGAATCTTCAGCGCGACCCAGTAAAGGAACCCTGCAATGAACTGGCAATCCTACCTTGAGACGCATCAGGCAAACTTCACCGAACGATTGCTCGACTTTTTGCGCATCCCCAGCATCTCCAGCCTTCCAGAACATGCGGCCGACGTGCGCCGGGCGGGCGAATGGGTGATGACGCAGCTGCGCAACGCCGGGATGGAGCACGTCGAGATGATGGAGACGGGCGGCCATCCGGTCGTCTATGCAGACTGGCTCCATGCGCCGGGCAAGCCGACCGTCATGATCTACGGCCATTTCGACGTGCAGCCGGTCGATCCGCTTGAGCTGTGGGAGCGTCCGCCCTTTGAGCCGGTGATCAAAGATGAACGCGTCTATGCGCGTGGCGCAAGCGACGACAAGGGCAACATGCTGGCGCCGGTGCTGGCGTTGGAGGCCCTGTTAAAAACGGAGGGCGGCCTGCCCGTGAATGTGAAATGTTTCTTCGAGGGGCAGGAAGAGATCGGCAGCCCCACGCTGCCGGCCTTCATCGCTGCGCACAAGGAGAAATTTGCGTGCGACTTCATCCTCAGCGCCGACGGCGGCCAGTGGAGCGAAGAGCAGCCGGCGTTGTTGGTGGGGCTGAAAGGACTGTGCGCCCTGCAGATCGACGTGGTGGGCCCGGCCTACGACGTCCACTCCGGGCTGTATGGCGGCGTGATTCAGAACCCCATCCACGCGCTGGCGGCCATCCTGGCCTCGATGCGCAGCGCGGACGGCCGCATTCTGGTCGAAGGCTTTTACGACGACGTCGTCCCGCTCAGCGAAGCGGACCGCGCCGAGATCGCGCGCGTTCCCTACGACGAAGAGGAGGTGCTTCGCAAGCTGAACATCGACGCCTTCTTCGGCGAGCCGGGCTACACGCCGCTCGAGCGAGCCTGGGCGCGGCCTACGCTGGAGGTGAACGGCGTCTGGGGAGGTTTCCAGGGCGAAGGAGTCAAGACCGTGCTGCCGAGCGAGGCGCACGCCAAGATCACCTGCCGTCTGGTGGCGAACCAGCGCCCGGAGAAGATCGCTCACCTGGTCAAGGCGCACGTAGAGCGCCATACGCCGCCCGGCGTGCGCGTGAAAACGACAATCCTGGACAACGGCGCCCTGCCCTACCTGATGCCTGCCGATCATCCGGGCAACCTCGCCGCACGCGACGTGCTGGTGGAGGAATACGGCAAGGAGCCTTTCCTGGCGCGGTCGGGCGGCAGCATTCCGGTGACGGCGATGTTTCTGGAGTCGCTGGGGGCCTACACGGTGAGCTTCGGCTTCGCCTTGAACGACGAGCGTCAACATTCGCCCAATGAATTTTTCCGTCTGGCGAATTTCCGGCGAGGACAACGAGCCTACTGCAAATTGCTCCATCGCCTCGCCGCCTGAACGGGGGACGGCATGCGCTCTGCTGCACTGCGCTCGAGCGCCAACGTATTTTTTTTGATGGGATTTTTTGACGGGAGTCGCCGGGATTCTTTATGAAAGACGCGCGGCGCGATCTGAATCAAATTTTGCTTGAGGCGGCGCAGACGATCACCGCCGATCTGAAGCTGTCGGTCGTGCTTCCCCGCATTTTAGAAGAGCTGGCCAGACTTGTACACTACGAGAGCGCCTCCATCATGCTGCTGGAAGGCGATTGGCTCTCGACGGCGGAGCGACGTTCGGTCTTCCCTCTCCGCACGGAACCCTTTAAGTTGCGCGTCTCTGAATTGCCGCATGTTCATGCAGCGCTTTCCCAACACAGGCCCGTGTACATCGCCGATACAAGCCAGGATTCTCGCTGGAAGCCGCGCCCCGGCAATGAAAACATCCGCTCCTGGATCGGCGCCCCTTTGATAGCCAACGGCAGAATGCTTGGATTGTTGAACGTCAGCCACAGCGAACCTCATTGCTTCAGCGACGTTCACGTTGAGATTATCGGCGCCTTCGCCGCATTTGCTGCGATTGCGCTGTACAACGCCGAACTCAGCCATCGGCTGCAGACGGAGCTCAGCGAGCGCGAACGCGCCGAGGCCGACCTGCAACGCGAGCGCGCGCTGCTCGCACAGCGGCTGGCGGAGCAGACCGCCGCCCTGCGCGCCGCCAATCAGGAGATGGCGCGCGCCTCGCGCATGAAGGATGAATTTCTGGCGGCCATGAGCCACGAGCTGCGCACGCCGCTCAGTGTGATCATCAGCATGACCGATCTGTTGAGCGAAGAAGCCTACGGCGCGATCACCGAGCAGCAGCGCCAGGCTCTGGAGCGCATTGGCCAGAGCAGCAGACATCTGCTTTCTCTCATCAGCGATGTGCTCGATGTGGCGCGCATCGAGTCGGGCAAACTTCATCTGTTGGCGCAAGAGGTTGACATCGACGCCCTCTGCCGCGCCGCCATCGAACAGGCCAACATCGACGCTCGACGCCTGCATTTCACGTACAGGATTGAGCCGGACCTGCCCCCGCTCATCGCCGACGAGCGGAGATTGCGCCAGGTGTTGGTGAACATGCTCTCGAACGCCATAAAATTCACGCCCGAAGGAGGCTCCTTCGGGTTGGAGGTGGAGCGAGACAAAAGCCACGACTGCCTGGCGCTGACGGTCTGGGACACGGGCATCGGCATCGAAGAGAACGACCTGCAACGGCTCTTTCATCCTTTCATCCAACTGGACGGCAGACTAAATCGTCGCTATGAAGGCACCGGCCTCGGCCTCACGCTCGTTCATCGATTGACCGCCCTGCACGGAGGGAGCCTCGCCATCAAGAGCCGCAAGGGTGCAGGCAGCCGCTTCACCGTGCGCATCCCCTGGAGAGCCGTGCTCGAAGATGCGCCGACAGAAAAAGCTGTTGACGACGCAGCGCCGCTTGTATTGTTGGTGACGCGGCTGAAGCATGCTGAGAATCTGTTAATCGATGCTTTACAGGCGGCGGGGCGCCGCGTGGAGATCCTCCTGCCTGAAACCGAAGAAATTCCCGAAGAGCGCCCGACGATGGTCATCCTCGTCGGCTATCCTCCGCTTCGCAACACCTTGCGGACATTGCGGTCGCTTGAGGATCACGCATCGCTCGCCCGGGCGCCCAAAATCGTGTTGACGACGCTCGATCTCCCCGGTGACCGTGAAAAGGTGCTCATGGCCGGGGCGGCAGGATTTGACCTGAAGCCGCTGTCGGAACAAAAACTACAGGCGCTGTTGAACGAGAGTCGCCTGTAAGATAGAAAAGTTTTCGGCTCGAAAATTTTATGGAGAAATTCAAATGAGCACAGGAAAAGCCCCATCAGAATTAAAAACAGCGTTTCGCCGCCACCCGTTGGACGCCATCTTCAAGCCGCGCAACGTCGCCGTGATCGGTGCGACCGAAAAAGAGGGCAGCGTAGGACGCACATTGCTCTGGAATCTGATCAAGAACCCCTTCGGAGGAACCGTCTTCCCGGTCAACCCCAACCGCACGAACGTGCTCGGCATTCGCGCCTATCCGTCGATTAAAGATGTGCCGGATCAGGTCGACCTGGCCGTGATCGTGACGCCGGCGCCGACGGTGCCGGGCGTCATCGCAGAATGCGTCGAGGCCGGCGTCAAAGGAGCGATCATCATCTCCGCCGGCTTCAAAGAGACGGGCGAAGAGGGCGCTAAGTTGGAACAGCAGATCCTGGAGATCGCCCGCAACGCACAGATGCGCATCATCGGCCCGAACTGTCTGGGCGTGATGAGCCCGCTCACCGGCATCAACGCCACCTTCGCCAAAGGCATGGCGCTGCCGGGCAGCGTCGGCTTCATCAGCCAAAGCGGCGCGCTCTGCACCTCGGTGCTCGACTGGAGCCTGGAGGAGAACGTCGGCTTCAGCGCCTTCGTGTCGATCGGCTCGATGCTCGATGTGGACTGGGCGGATTTGATCTACTATCTCGGCGATGACCCGCGCACCAAGGCCATCGTGATGTACATGGAGACGATCGGCGACGCGCGGCGCTTTCTCTCCGCGGCGCGCGAGGTCGCGCTCGCCAAGCCGATCATCGTGATCAAAGCCGGCCGCACCGCCGCCGCCGCCAAAGCCGCCGCCTCGCACACCGGGTCGCTCGCCGGCAGCGACGACGTGCTCGACGCCGCCTTCCGCCGCGTGGGCGTGCTGCGCGTCGACCGCATCGCCGACATCTTCTACATGGCGGAAGTACTGTCCAAACAGCCGCGCGCCCAGGGCCCCAACCTCACGATCGTCACCAACGCTGGCGGGCCAGGCGTGCTCGCCACTGATGCGCTCATTTTGGGCGGCGGCAAGTTGACCGAACTCTCCGAACAGACGCTCGCCGAGTTGAACAGCTTCCTGCCGCCGGCCTGGAGCCATGGCAACCCGATCGACATTCTGGGAGACGCCAGCCCGGAGCGCTACGCCAAGGCGCTCGAGGTGGCGGCCAAGGACAAGCAGGCCGACGGCCTGTTGGTGATCCTGACGCCCCAGGACATGACCGACCCCACGCGCACCGCAGAGGAGGTTCGCAAGGTGGCCCCCACGTTGGGGAACAAGCCGCTGCTGGCCAGCTGGATGGGCGGCGCCGACGTCGCCGCCGGCATCTCCATCCTCAACCGCGCCAGCATCCCCACCTTCCCCTATCCGGACACGGCGGCGCAGGTCTTCAACTACATGTGGCGCTACAGCTACAACCTGAAAGGCATCTACGAAACGCCTTCGTTGCCGGTGGCCAGCGAAGCCGAGGCCATGCATCGCAACCGGGCGCGACGCCTGATCGATCAGGTGCGCGAAAAAGGACGCACGATCCTGACCGAGTTCGAGTCCAAGCAGATCTTCGCCGCCTACGGCATTCCCACCGTCGAGACTCGCCTCGCTCTCACCGTCGACGAAGCGGTCAAGGAGGCGCAGGCGATCGGGTATCCGGTGGTGCTCAAACTCAACTCCGAGACGATCACGCACAAATCGGACGTCAAAGGCGTGCAGCTCAATTTGCAGAATGAAGAGGCGGTGCGCAGGGCTTTTGAGGAAATTCGCACCGCCGTCACAGCACGACACGGCGCGCAGCATTTCCAGGGCGTCACCGTGCAACCCATGGTGAAGTTAGATGGCTACGAGCTGATTATCGGCAGCAGCATCGACCCGCAGTTTGGGCCGGTCTTGCTCTTCGGCACAGGCGGCGTGCTCGTCGAGGTCTATCGAGACCGCGCGTTGGGGCTTCCTCCGCTGAACACCACGCTGGCGCGACGCATGATGGAGCAAACAAAAATCTGGGAGGCGCTGCAGGGCGTCCGCGGGCGCAAGCCGGTGGACACCGAGGCGCTGGCGCGGCTGCTCGTGCGCTTCAGTCAACTCGTCGTCGAACAGCGCTGGATCAAAGAGATCGACATCAACCCGCTGCTGGCCTCGCCGGAGCAGATCGTCGCGCTCGACGCTCGCATCGTCCTGCACGACCCGGAGATGAGCGAGGAGGAGCTGCCGCGCCCTGCCATCCGCCCCTACCCGGCGCAATACAGCGGCTCTTTCACCCTGCAGAATCAGGAAGAGGTGTACATCCGCCCCATCCGTCCAGAAGATGAGCCGATGATGGCCTCCTTCAACCGCACGCTTTCGCCCTACAGCATCTACCTGCGCTACTTCCATCCTGTCTCGCCGGCGCAGTTGATGTCTCATGAGCAGCTTGCGATGCTCTGTTTCATCGACTATGACCGGGAAATGGCGCTTGTGGCCGAGCGCAGAGACGACCGCGGCCGCGTGCAGATTGTAGGCATGGGGCAGCTGACCAAACTGCAGGGGACGAACGACGGCGAATTCGCCATCCTAATCAGCGATCAATATCAGCGCACCGGATTGGGAACCGAGCTGCTCAGACGCCTGATTCAGATCGGTCGCGATGAAAAGCTCGATCGCATCGTCGCCGAGATTCTGCCGGAGAACGAGGGCATGCGCCGCATCTGCCAGAAACTCGGCTTTAGCTTCAGCAGAGTGCCGGGCAGCAACGTGATCTTTGCGGAGCTTCCCTTGCACGCACACAACGGAGGCGCGGCTCCCCAGCCACACGCCGCCGATAGAGCGTAGGCCGGTGGGTTGACCGACGAAGCACACTTCGAGCCGGCGCTGACAAGATTGTCGGATTAAAGCGCGGCCGCCTCGTAGGCGAAGCATGCATCTTCCAGGAAGCTCTGAAGCTTCCTGGAAGACTGCGGCGAGCATTTCATGCCGCTTTGCATACCAGCGCCGCCTAGGCCATCTGCATCCAGGCTTCCATGGCGGCGTCCAGCTCCGCCTCGGTCTCCGCATACGCCCGACCGATTTGCTGGATCGCGTCGAGGTCCTGCGCTTCGGTCGCCGCATGGAGCGCCTTTTCCAGCTCAACGAGGCGCGCCTCCAGCATGTGCACTCGACTCTCCGCTTCGGCGATGGCCCGCGCCCGGCGACGCTCTTCGGCGCGCATCTGTTTGCCGACCTCGTAGTCGTTGCGCCGGTCTGATTGCACGGGCGCATTCTGCCTGGCGCGCTCGGCGGCCTGTTGGCGGGCTGCCTGCAGCTCGGCGTAGGTTCCTGGAAAGACCTCCAAGCGCCCATTGCGCAGCTCCCACACCTGCGTCGCCAGGCGGTCGATCAGATAGCGGTCGTGCGAGACGAGCAGGATCGAGCCGTCGAACTCTTCGAGCACCTGCTGCAGCACCTCCTGCGCCGGAATGTCGAGGTGGTTGCTCGGCTCGTCCAGCAGCAGGAAGTTGGCGCCTTCGAGCGCCAGGATGGCCAGCGCCAGCCGCGCCCGCTCGCCGCCGCTGAGCAGCCGCACCGGCTTGAAGACATCCTCCCCTCGGAAAAGATAGTGCGCCAGATAGTCGCGCGCCGGGCCGAGCAACATCTGCTTGTGGCGGAGCAGCTCATCGAGCACCGTGTTGTCCGGATTCAATCGCTCGTGCGCCTGAGAGAAGTAGCCGATCTTCAGGCTGGCGCCGAACTTGATTTGGCCTGCAAGCGGCGCCAGCTCGCCCATCAACGTGCGCAAGAAGGTCGTCTTGCCGCTGCCATTGGGGCCGATCAGCGCGGCGCACTCCCCGCGTTCGAGCGTGAGCGGCTCGGCGGTGAAGAGCGTTTTGCCCGGATAGCCGATCGTCAGTGCAGTCGTGCGCAGGACGAGGTTGCCGCTGCGCAGCGTCGATTTGAGCTTGAGGTTGAGCTGAGGCGGTCGCACCAGGGGGTTGCGCAGCCTTTTGATCGCCTGCTCGACGTCCATGACGCCCCATTTCGCCTCTGAAATGTCGACCTCCTCCATGACCTGGCCCCAATTTTTGCGGAGCAGCAGGTCAAGGCCGCCCGCCTCCACGACGCGCACCTCGCGCACCAGTCGGCGCAGTCGCCCCACCGCCTGGGCGCGCGTGGCGTCGCGGGCGATGTTGCGTTTGATGTAGTCCAGTTCGTTCAGAAACCGTTCTTTGGCTGCCAGGAACTCCGCCTCGCGGCGCTCCCAGCGTTCCTGGCGCTGTTGCACATAGTGGCTGTAGTTGCCGCTGTAAATTTCAAAGCCCGACCGGCTCAGTTCCCAGATGCGATTCACCACGTTGTCGAGAAAATAGCGGTCGTGGGAGACCACCAACAATGCGCCCTCCCAGGTGCGCAACATTCCTTCCAGCCATTCGACCGCCTGCATGTCAAGGTGATTGGTCGGCTCGTCGAGGATGAGCAGGTCGGGTTTTTCGAGCAGCAAACGCGCCAACAGGGCGCGCGTCTTCTGCCCGCCGCTCAACATCGAGATTTGCAGATTCCACTCGCTGCGCGTAAAGCCGAGGCCGTAGAGCACTTGTCCGATGCGCGTTTCGTACTCGTAGCCGCCGGCGCGCTCGAACTGCTCCTGCGCGGCGCTATAGTCGGCCAGCAACGCTTCACTGGGTTTTTCGGCCATGCGCTGCTCGAGTCGACGCAGCTCCGCCTCCTGGCGCCGCAGATCGGCGAAGACGGTCAGCATTTCGTCGTGCAAGGTGTTGTTTCGACCTGCAAAAGCGTCGATCGCTTCCTGGCGCAGGTAGCCGATGCGAGCCCCGCGCGCCAGCGTCACGCTTCCGGTCGTCGGCTGCAGCAGGCCGGCCAGCACGCGCAGCAACGTGGTCTTGCCGATGCCATTGGGGCCGACGAGGCCGATCTTGGCGTCTTTCGCAATCGAGGCCGAAACCCCCATGAAGACATCGTAGTCGCCGAAGGAAACGCCCAGGTTCGTAGCTGTTAAAATCGACATGGTCTGTATAGAGTGAAAGCGCTCGCCATATTGCTACGCTTGCCTAAACGGGCGCATGCGATCAGCGCGTATATAGCTCCAGCGGCAGATGCGGCGCGCGGTTGAGATAGCGCACCGCGATCAGGCCGCCCTCTAAAAAGTCCACGCGGCTGACGCCTGTGTTGAGATGAGAAAAGAAAAAGTTCGGCTGTTCGCCTGCGCCGATCAGCGCCTTGAGCAGTTGATCCATGAAGGTGCCGTGCGTCACCAGCAGGATGACCTCGTCCTTGCGCGTCTTCGCCCATGCGCACAACGTCTCGGCGACGCGCCGTGCGCGCGCCGTGCAATGTTCGATTTCTTCGTAGCCGTTCCACCACCAGCCGTCTTCGGTCACTTCCGGCGGCAGGAGAAAGCCTGGGAAACGCTGCTGCATTTCCGCCCTGCCCATGCCGGAGAAGTTGACGGCCGTTCCGTTGCGTGGGTCGCCGGTGAAGAGGCCGCCGTGCTCGTGAATGTCCACCCAGACTTCAGGCGCCAGGCCGAGCGCAGCGGCCAGCGGCGCGGTCGTGCGCAGCGCGCGCAACATCGGGCTGGTGTAGAGGGCGGTCACCGGCTGCTCGCTGATGCTGGCGCGGCGCTCGGTGAGGTCGGCGTCGGATTGCGCCGCGTCTCCGAAGAACTGCGCCAGACGCCGGGCCTGCTCTTCGCCGACCGGCGTCAGGTCAGGTTCATGGCTGCGCGTGGCGATGTATTCGTCGTACGTCATCTTGTCGGCCAGCACATTGTTCTCCGATTGTCCGTGACGAACAAGCAACACTCGCATAGGGGTTTCTCTGCGTTTTTACAACGTTGGGACGACCTTCGCCATACGCTCCAGCATCTTCTCCAGGTCCTGCGTGCGCTCGGCGATGCTGAAGCGCACGTGGCCTTCGCCGGCCGGGCCGAAGGCGCTGCCCGGCGTGCCTACGATCAGCGCCTCGTCGATCAGCGCCTGCGTGATCTCCAGGCTGCTTTTGCGCGTCTGCGTGAAGCGCGGGAAGACGTAAAACGCGCCCTCCACTGGCGGACACTCGATGCCGGGAATTTCCTCGAAGGCGTCGAGCACCATGCGCCGGCGTTGGTCGTAGACGGCCACCATCTCCTTGACGCACTCCTGCGGCCCGTTGAGCGCGGCCACGCCGGCGGCCATGGTGAAGCTGGCGGCGGACTGCGCGCTGTGCGTCTGGTAGACGCGCGCCAGTTTGACGATCGGCTCCGGCCCCGCCAGCCAGCCGAGTCGCCAGCCGGTCATGGCGTAGGCTTTGCTAAAGCCGTTGACGATGATCGTGCGTTCGGCCATTCCGGGCTCGGCGGCCAGGCTATAGTGCACGTGGTCATCGTAGATAATGTGTTCGTAGATTTCATCGCTGATCACGTAAAGATCGTGCTGTTGGGCGACGTACACGATGGCGTCGATCTCGGCGCGGGTGAGCACGCGGCCGGTCGGGTTGTTCGGGCTGTTGACCATCAGCGCTTTGGTGCGCGGGGTGACGTATTGTTCGAGCAGGTCGGCGGTGACGCGAAAGTGATCTGCGCCGGAGAGCGGCACGCGCACCGGGTTGCCGCGATGGAGCAGGATCATCGGCGCATAGCTGACCCAGGAAGGATCGAGGATCATGACGTCGTCGCCCGGCTCCAGCAGGGCGGCCAACGCAGCGAAGAGCGCCCACTTTGCGCCAGGCGTCACCATGATCTGCGCCGGCGTGATGTGATGGACGTTGTTTTCGCGCTTGAGCTTGTTCACGATGGCGTCGAGCAGCGCCGGCGTGCCGAAGGCGGGCGGATAGTGCGTGTCGCCCGCCTCGATGGCGCGAACGCCCGCCTCAACGATATGCCGCGGGGTGTCGAAGTCGGGTTCGCCGCCGGCCAGGTTGACGACATCCTTGCCCGCCATGCGCAGCTCTCGCCCGCGCTGCATCATCATGGTGGTGGGGGACGGCGGCACACTTTGCACGGTGGTGGAAAGCGGTTTCATGGTCATGTATCCCTTTGCATTTTTTTTTTTTTTTTTTTTTTTTTTTTTTTTTTTTTTTTTTTTCTTGCGTTTCCGGAGCTCATCCTGAAGGTTTTTCCATAAGTTCACCTCCAGGCTCACCGATTCTGCGACGATCAAATCCTGTCCATTATCGGTGATCGATGGGCTTCGACCAAGCTGGCGTTTGCAGTGGAGAGAATTTCAACGACTCACGTTGCGCAGGTAGACAACGCGGTCGGCGTCAGCGTTGGCGAATTCCTCATCCTCTCACACCGACCGCTGAAGGCGCTGTGAGGAGTCAGGGCGAGGGGGCAACCACCAAGACACTAAGACACAAAGGACACTTCAAAGAGGGGAAAAAACGCTAAATCCTCGTATTCTTGGTGTCTTTGCACCTTCGTGGTGATATTTTAAGCGCCTGGCTGTCAGGTCAATGGTGGAATGAGGGCAAAGGGCAGGAGACAAAAGCGAATGATTGGAGGCGTCCGGTTGCACAAAGAGAATGAACATCTTCTGTGTAACGTAAGTTAACAACTGAGGTGAGCAGAACAGGAACGACCGATATTCTCCAGCGCCTTTGCAATGGCGTGCTGATGTAAAGAGCTGTTGCGGAACTCATCCCACGAGAGATCAGCGCTGAACTCGCAGGCCTCCCTTGCAGCGATCAACATATCATGGGAATCCTCTCGCGGTGCAGAGCCGAAAATCGATAATTCGGCGACGCGCCAACAACGGCAGAAATCAGCAATTGCTTCCTTGTGCAGATCGATCTGTAAAGACATAAACTCGTTTCCTTGTTTGCCCCCGCCGGCCTCTGGACCGGAGATATGCGCCACTGCGCCCCCTTCACGCCCGGAAAAAGTTGGTCACAAAGAACCAGAGGTTCGCCGGACGCTCGGCCAGCCGACGCATGAAGTAGGGATACCACGCCGTGCCGTAGGGGACGTAGATGCGCACGCAGTGACCCTCGGCCGCCAGTTGCTCTTGTCGCTCGCGACGGATGCCGTAGAGCAGCTGAAACTCGTAGGCGTCCTTCGGGATGCGATGAGCGTCCGCATAGCGTTGCACCGCGCGGATTATGGCGTCGTCATGGGTGGCGACGGCCAGATGGACGCCGCGCGCGCGGGCGCGTTCGCTCAACAGCTGCTCCGCCAGCCGGATGAAGGCGGCGTCGGTGTCCGCCTTGCGCGCATAGGCGACCGTGGGCGGCTCCTTGTACGCCCCCTTGACCAGCCGCACCCAGGCGCCCTCCTCGATCAACCGGCGCACATCCTCTTCGCTGCGATAGAGATACGCCTGAATCACGACGCCGACATTGTCGAAGCCTTCGCCGTGGCGCAGACGCCGATAGATGTCGAACGTGGTGTCCACCAACGCGCTCTCCTCCATGTCGATGCGCACGCGCAGGCCATGCGCCTGGGCGCGGGCGAGGATGGCGCGCAGGTTTTCCAACGCCAGATTCTCGGCGATCTTGACGCCGAGCTGGCTGAGTTTGACCGAAACATAGGCGTCGACGCCGCTTTCCTGGATGCGGTCTAGCAACAACAAAATCTGATCGCGTGCAGCGTTCGCCTCCTCCGCCTGGGTGACGCTTTCGCCGAGATAGTCGAGCGCCGCCTTCAGGCCTTTGGCGTTGAGTTGGCGTGCGACGGCGATGGCCTCATCGACCGATTCGCCGGCGATGAAGCGGCTGGCGACGCGCCACGCCGGGCCGAAACCGGTCACTGCGCGTCTCGCCCAGGTGGAGCGGGAAAGCGAAAGCAGCAGGCTGCGCAGCCATGTCTCCCCGTGGCGATAGAACACATAGCCGGCGACGGCTGCAGAGAGCAAGAAGAAAAAGCTCGGCGGCTGTCGGGTTTCGGAACGGGGTGCAACAGGTCTCCTGTTCATGGTGGCGCCTCGTCGCTCGGTCTCGTCGCTTGATGGATGGTTGCAATCAACACTCCACATTCACCCAGAAGAAATCAGTCGCCCCTGACCACGCGCGGAAGGACGGCCTGCCAGACGCTTGCAACCTGCGCCCACCGCCCGTACAGATCGTCTTGAGCGGGCGCCTCGGCGAGCCATTGCGCAGCGCCACGGCTGCAGCGCAGCTCGACGGTGTAACGGCTGCAATCTTGGCCGGCGCGACGGATGCGACGCTGCAAGTCCTGAAGGCCGTCGAGCGCTGCGTGCATCTCGGCCTGTTCCGGCGTTGCAGCTTCGGCGCGGCCGCTGCGCGCCTCCGCACGACCGTCGAAGAGGCGCACCAACTGCCAGCGCCAGCTCTGCGCATCATCTCCAACCGACCAGACGTTGAGCGCAAATTCGGCGGGCGATCGAAGCGCCTGACTGTAGAAGCGATGGACGTCCTTAAACTCGCGCGTGAAGCGAGCGGGCGGCAGGTCCTGGCGAGAGCGGCGTCCATACGCCTTGCTTGTCAACCGCTCGTCGAGGATCGCCACCACGCCGCAGTCGTCGCTGCGCCGGATCAGGCGGCCAAAGCCCTGTTTGAGCGCCAACGTCATCAGCGGGATCATATATTCGTCAAAGCTGGAGCGCCCTTGTTCCTCGAGGGCGCGCATGCGCGCCGCGTGCAGCGGATCGCCCGGCGTCGGGAAGGGCAGCTTGTCCAGGACGACCAGGCTCAGCTCCTCGCCGGGGATGTCCACGCCTTCCCAGAAGGAGCGCGTGGCGAGCAAAACGCTGTAGGGCGTCGTCTTGAACCAGCTCAACAACGCTTCGCGCGGGGCGTCGCCTTGGGCGCGCAGCGGCCACACCACGCCGGCGCGTTCGGCCTGCAGGCGGTCGCTCACCTGTTGCAGGCCGCTCCAGCTGGTGAACAGACAGAGCGCCCGGCCTCGGCTGACCTCCAAAAGACGTTCGATCTCGGCTGCAACGGCGTCGTAGTAAGCGTCGGCGTTGCGATAGTCGTAGGCGGGCAGGGCGGGCTGATAGAGCAGCGCCTGGCGGGGATAGTCGAACACGGCCGGCAAAATCAGCTCTTCGCCCACCTCGCGAATGCCACAGCGCGCTTTGTAGTGATGGAAGCCGCCTGCGGTCGCCAACGTGGCGCTGGTGCAGATCACGGTGCGGCCTACGGCCTCGCCGTCCTCGTCTTCGGGGTGAAACAGGTAGGCGGAGAGCAGGTCTGCCGGGTGAATCGGCGCAGCGTGCACTTCCAGCGTCACATGACGGCGGTCGAAGATGCGTACGGCGTAGCGCACGACTGCGCCGTCTTTGCGGCTGCCGCCGATGGCTTTCAAACTTTCGGCGGCGCTGTGGATGGCGGTCACCGTCAGCTCGTAGGAGCGATGGCGCTCGGCCGTCTCCGGGTCTGGACGCTCGCCCAGCTTCGCCGCTTGTTCGACCGCCGCAGCGTAAGGATTGGCGCGCTTGAGTCGCTGGCCAAGCTCGCTCAACGCAGCGCTTAAGCTGAGCGCCGCCTCCAAATCTCCTGTCAGCTCGAAGGAGTTGTCGCGGCTGCGCTGTGAAATCTCCTGAAAAGCCAGCGCGTTCAGGTGGCGCAGCCGTTCGATCTCGTCGTCGCCGATGTGTTCCTTGAAAATGGCGCGACCCAACAACTGCTCGACCGTGTAGTCGGTCACCATCACCTCAAAGACGGCGGTGGCGATCTGCTCGAGATGGTGCGCCTCGTCGATCACATAGATCGAGGCCGGCGGCAGGATGCGCTCGCCTGCGTAGCCCAGCCCCAACGCATTGAGCAGGAGATGATGGTTGGTGATGATCACCTGCGCCTGCGCCGCCTCGTCGCGCATGCGGTTGACCCAGCAGTTGTCTTCGTAGTGCCGGCAGTCGTTATGCAGACAATCGTCGGGAAAGCTGACGATGCGCGTGCGCAGGTCGTTGTTCAACACGAAGGGCAGGTCGTCGACGTCGCCGGTCTCCGTTTCCTCCAGCCACTGCTCCACGAACTTGAACTGCTCGTCCATGCGGTCGTAGAGGGAAATATAGCGTTGCTCTTTGCTTTCTTTTTCCCACTTCAGGGTGCAGATGAAATTGCTGCGCCCTTTGACGATCACGGCGGAGATGGGACGGTTCAACACCTTGCGCAAAAAAGGAATCTCTTTTTGGAAGAGCTGGCTCTGCAAAGATTTGTTGGCGGTGGAGATGACGACCGTCTTCCCGCTGAGGATGGCCGGCGCCAGGTAGGCGATCGACTTGCCCGTGCCCGTCGGCGCTTCGATCAGCGCATGGCGTTGGCCTAAAATGGCGCGCTTGACCGCCTCCGCCATTTGCAGCTGGCTCTGTCGCAGCTCATAGCCCTCCAGCGCCTGCGCCAACGGACCGGCGGGGCCGAAAAATTCGGAAAGGTCCGTGCCGGCGAGCGCTGAGGGGGGCGCATTGGTTGCGCGTTTCGTCTCGTCCAAAGGATAGGGAGGGAGGGGCTCCTCTTCCGAACGATGAAGAGCAGGGTCGGCGTCTACAGGCGTGGTGAAATGAATAGATCGTCTGGGCATGCGTGAATCATAGCACAAACGTGCGGATGCTTCCAACCGTCAGATGTTGGAGCGGCGCCGTGCGACGCCGATGCTTATCAAAACGAACGAGCCGGGGATTCACCCGGCTCGTTGTTCACACTGTGTCGAGCGCCTCACTTCGTTGGGAGGCTACAGGCTAGTTGTCCGTTATTCGGCGGGCGGCAGAATCACTGCGCTGATGGCGTGAATGACGCCGTTGGAGGCCGGAATGTCGGCGACGGTCACCCTGGCGCCGTTGATGAAGACGTTGCCATCGCGCACTTCAAAGGTCACCGGCTTGCCCTGGACGGTGGTCGCGCGCATGCCGTTGGTGATGTCGGCGGCGTTGACCTTGCCGCTCAGCACATGGTACTGCAGAATCTGGGCCAGCTCCGGCGCCTGCAACAGCTGGTTGACGTTTAGGCCGGTGGTCGCCAACAGCTCGTTGAACGCCGCATCGGTCGGGGCGAAGACCGTGTATTCACCGCTCGAGAGCGTAGCGTTGAGACCGGTGGCCTGCAGCGCCCGCGCCAGAATGGAGAAGTTCGGATTGGTGGCCGCAATTTCGGCGATCGTGCCGGCTGCGGTGGCAGGGGCTCCGGCCGTGGGCGTCGTCGGGACCGTGGCCGTCACCGCCGTCGTGGGCGTGGTTGCAGCCGTCGCCGTGACGGTGGGCGTGGCCGCCGTCGTCGCCGGCGTGGCGGCCGTCGCAGGCGTGGCGGTAGGCGTGGCGGCCGTCGCAGGCGTGGCGGTAGGCGTGGCGGCCGTCGTTGTGGCCGGAGCGACGGCGCCGGCGCCGATCTGCTCTCGCGTCGGCAGGTTGAGCACCTGGCCTATTTCGATGCGGTTGCAGTCCGCAATGTTGTTGAAGGTGCAGAGTTGTTGATAGAGTCGGAAGTCGCCGTAAATGTCGCGGGCGATCAGCGCCAGCGTGTCGCCGGCTTTGACCACATACGTGCCGCCCGGTTCACCCACGCGACCGGTGGATGCGGGAGCCGCGGTTGCGGCTGCGTCTGGGGCTGCAGCGGCGGTCGCCGCCGGGGTGGTGGCCGTTGCGCCTGCCGCCTCGCGTGCGGAGATGGTCTGCAGCGCGTCGTCGACCAACACCGCGCCCGTCGCGACGAGTTCATAGGTCGCCGGGATGCGCGAGTTGTTGTAGACGATCACGGTGTAGGGGCCAAAGCCCGAAGCCCTGAACTCCGCCTGGCGGACATTCTCGTCGCCCGGGGTGGTGACGCGGTTGCCGTGACCAATGGCGACATCGTTGATGCTCGCACCCGCCTCATAGCGGCGCAGTCCCTGCTCGTCGAGCACCCAGAAGCTCATGCGCCGCGCCAGCTCCTGGTTGTCGCGCGGGTCGAAGGTGAGGCGCAGCGTAATCTCCGCGTCGCGCTGCTCCGGCTCCAGGCCGAGATAATGCTGCTCGAACTGTTCGTTCAGTTCACCCTTGACGCTGTTGCTGCGGAAGGGGCCGGCTGCAACGACTGTCGTGGTTTCCGGCGCAGCCGTAGCCTCCGGCGTCGCTTCGGCGACAGCGGCCTCAGCCTCCACCGTCGGTTCGACCGTCGCCGCCACAGGAGCCTCCGTCGCAGCTTCGGTGGCAGCGGGCGTCGCCTCTTCGGCGGCCACGCCGACCGGCCGCACCTGATTGCTCTCGTCGACGAACACGCCGTTGTCAACGCTCAGCGTGAAGTTGGCGTCGGTGGCCGAGTCATTGTAGACGACGATGGTGTAGGATCCGCCCGTGGCGCGGAAAGCGGCGCCCTGAACGTTGTCCTCTCCGCGCGGGAAGAAGTTGGTGTCGCCCATGGCGACGTTGTTCAGATCGATCCGCGCCCCATTGATGACGGCGGAAAGGTTCGCCTCCGTCAACACGTAGAAGCCCACGCCGTTGCGCTCGGGATTTGACCGATCCCAGCGCGCCGTCACCGTGACCGTGCCGGGCTGATTCGGGACGAGGCCCAGCCAGATTTTGGCGAACTGTCCGCCGGGGATCGTGCCCGAAACTTCCGATGCGCGCACCTGTGCAGCCGGGGCGGCCTGCTCCGCCGCCAGAACGACCGGCGCCAGCGCCGTGACGAGCAGCGCCGTCAACAGGGCTGCGGTAAGAAATTTGCGCCATTTTGATTCGTTCATAGAAACCTCCCAATTACCGAAATTTTTTATTTAACCTACAACGAATGCTTGTGAGCAATTTGTTCCTCTCGTTGCAATCAGCAAACGTTCTCAATGAGCTTCAGGGTTCCCGCTCAACTTCTTTGTGACCATGAAGCGTTCACGGTTTTCCCGGCCAGGTCGCTGAGATTGCCTCAGACGTTTCCGGCGCATCCTATTGATTATAAGCGTTGCCGCAATTCCAGACCAAAACTTCCCTCTCGATATCTTCCCTCTCGATATATTGTCTACAGCTTCTTCCACGGTTCGTTCATTGCGGCGTCACCGCCTGGGCGGCTGCGGAATCGGCGTCGGCGTTGGCGGAACAGCCACCACATTACGCACATAGTAGTCCGAGTAGGTGTAATCTTGTCGGACAATTCTCAGACGGAAATCAAACGAGTCTTCCGGCAGCAGGCTGAGATCAAGCCGCGCCAGGTAGCCGTTGACGACTGGTTTGACGTCGCTGAAGATGAACGTCCAACGCTCGGCGCCGGAGGGCGACCAGTACAGCTCCCAACGCAGCAGATTGGGCGCAGCGGTGGTGCCGACGAAGTCGATGACGCCGGTGACGCGGATGTTGTCGAAGGGGAAGTAGAGCCCCAGGATGCGCGGCGCAGGTCGCGTGGCGGTGGGATGGACGGCGGGCGGCGCAGAGGCGTTGGCGACGTACAGCCGCGTCACATAGTATTCGTCGTAGTTGCTGTCGCGGTAGACGACGCGCAGCCGCAAGTCATAGAAGCCGTCCGCCAGTTGCGTCGTGTCGAGCACATAAATCTCCGACTGCCAGAACTGCTGCTCGCTGCTATAAAGCCAGCCCCACTGGTCGGTCCCGCTGGGCGCAATGTACAGCTCATAGCGCAGAAATGGATTAAAAGCCGTCTTGCTGTTGACCGTCCCGATGATAGGCGTGCGCCCGCGGATTACGTCGCCATTTTGCGGCTCGAAAATGCCCTGGCCGTTGGGAATAAAGCTGCGAAAGCGCGGGGTGGGCGTGGCCGTCGGCGTCGGCGTGTCGAAGACGATGATAAGCGGGGAGAACGGCTGGTTGGGATCGGCGCTGGTGGGGATGGGCGTGACCGTCGGCGGCGCAGCGTTGCGAATCTCGATTTTGCGCAGGAACGCCTCGGTGTAGTTGCCGTTGCGATCGATCGCCCGCACCCGGATGTCATAGAGACCGTCTGGGAATTCATAGGTGTTTAAAATGTAGAGCACGTTGTTGCGAATGACTTCCCGGCTGCTCGTCAGCCAGCGCCATGCCTCGGCGCCCGCCGGGCTGATGTGGACATCGTAACGGGTGAAATCGCGGATCACCGCCGTGCCGATGAGCGGCGTGAAGCCAAAGACGGCGTCGCCGCTGCGCGGATGGACGATTTCGTTGACGACGCGCAGATCTAGCGTGGGCGTCGGCGTAGGAAAAAACTCCGGCGCAGCAGGGAACGGGGTGAAGAAGAACGGCGTCCAGGTGGGCGTCGGCGTGTCGAAAGGGGATTGAAAGGCGAGGCCCGGCCTCTCCACGTCGGCCAAGACGCGCTGCGCGATTTCCGGCGCGCCCGCCAACACCGTCACCAGGGCCGCCAGCAGCGCCAGCCCCACTCGAATTTTGGCGGTTCGTTCATCCATTCTTGAGTCGCCATGATGCGGCATAGGATTTCAGAGCCTGTGTCACGCCGGCGGCTGCGAGCCGCTGACGTTTTCTCGGTTTGCAGCTTGCAATGTCGCGCCAGAGGCGGCGACCTACGGGCGCAGGCGCGAACCCGATCCCGTGAGGTTGCCGCATGGATTTGTTAAACTCCAAAAAGCATCCTGGAAGAAGGATGCTTTTAGATTTTAGCGCACAAAAGCGGGTCTTTCCGAAAACGACGCCCGGCGATTGCGGGCGTCGCTTCATCCTTGCGCGTCTCTCCAGACCAGGTGATAGCAGCGCGCATCGCCGCTTTCCGGCGGGTAGCGCAGCATGATCGTTGGGCTGGCCGGCGCGCCGTCCGGCCCCATGACGGTGAGGGAAAGCTCCAATCGGCTGCCGGAGTAGATGGGAAAATCGAATTGCCCCGCATCGGCGGCTCCGCTCTTGCTGACCGCCGTCGCCCGGTTGCCCCACTGATCGACCATCTGCACGACGACGCCGCCCACCGGCGCCCCTTGGCGATTGAGCACGCGCCCCATGATATAGTTGCCCGGGCAGTTGTTGTCTGCGCTGACGCTGGAAAGCTGATAGATGCCTGCGCCGACCGGGGTAGGCGCCGTCTCCGCGGCAACGCGCGTTTCGGGCTGCGTCTCCGTCTCCACCGTCCTTTCCGTCGCCGTCTCGGTCGTGGTCAGAATCGCCGTCGCCTCCACGACGTCGGTCAACACGCTCGTCTCGGTCACCGTGAGCGTTCCGACCAAGGAAGCAGCGGCCAACCGTCGCGGCGGCTCGCTGATGGCGATGCGGCGCACCGTCTCTCCGTAGAGGGCGCGTGCGATCCCCTCCGCTTCGGCGCAGGTTCCCAGCGAGAGCAAGGTGTTGCGCGCCTGCGCCCAACGCAGGGCGGAGCGCTGCTCCTCCAACACTCGATTGGGGAAGGCGAAGATCGCAGGCCGCTGCGCGCCCGGCGTCGGCAGGAAGGGGCGCAGCGTCGGCGCAAGGTCAGGAGCAGCCTCGCCCCCTTCCAACGCAATCAACGTCTCCTGGCCGGTGAATGCATCTGCGTAGCGCCATTGCGGCGCCAGCTCGCCGAAGCCGCGCGGCATCGCCAGGAACACCTGCGCATCGGGGTCGTCGAAGGCGGTGCGCTGCTGCAGGCAGACGCCGAGCTGAATGCTCTGGCCGTTCGTGCGGTCGACGCGCACGCGCGAGAAGATTCCGCTCTGGTAGGCGTCGACGTAGGGGCCGCTCAGCAGATGCGTTTCGATCCACTGGCGGGTGAAGAGCTCGCCTTCAGGGGGACAGCGCAGCTCGCGCGGACATGGATGGGCGATGCGCACGACGTCGCTCGGCTGCTCAAAGGCCCACGCCGCCGGGTCTTCGGGCGCGTCCAGAGTGCGCAGCAGCGCCGGGTCGGCCATCACCGCCTCCATGAACATCTTCCAGATCGGCGCAGCGCCGGTGACGCCGGTGGCGTTGCGCATGGGGCGGCCGTCGTTGTTGCCCGCCCACACCCCCGCCACCAGATAGCGCGTGTAGCCGACGGTCAGGTTGTCGCGGAAGGAGGTGGTCGTGCCGGTCTTGGCTGCAGCCGGCCGCGAGAGCCGCAGCGGGCTGTTGACGCCGAAGATCGGCGCGCGGGCGTCGTTGTCGCTCAGGATGTCGGTCACCAGGTAGGCGGCGGCGGGCGAGACGGCCTGTCGCCGCTCCTGGGGCGGCAGGGGAATCGGCCGGCCGCGCGCGTCGGTCATGCGCAGAATCGGCGTCGGCTCGACATACTCGCCATGGTTGGCGATTGTGTGATAGGAGACCGCCAGGTCAAAAAGCGTCACTTCGGAGCCGCCCAGCGTCATCGCCAGGCCGGCGCGACGAATGTCCTCTTCGCTCAAGCTGCGCACGCCCATGCGGTTGGCGGCCTCGACGAAGCGCTCCAGGCTCACCCCCTCCATCAGCTTGACGGCGGGCACGTTGAGGCTGCCGGCGAGCGCCATGCGCGCGGTCACCGGCCCGCGCAACCGACCATCGTAGTTGCGCGGGGTGTAGGGGCGCGAGCCAACGACCGGATAGGTGACGGAGAGATCCCAGAGGACGGTCGCCGGGCTGATGAGGTTGGCGTCGAAGGCGGCAGCGTAGAGCACCGGCTTGATGGCGCTGCCGGGTTGGCGCTGGCGCAGCACGACGTTGACCTGCCCGCCGATGCGCGCGTCGTTGAAGTCGGCGCTGCCGACCATCACCAGAATCTCGGCGGTTCCCGGCTTGAGGGCGACCAACGCCGCGTTGTTGAGGTTGAAGCGAGGCCGCAACGCGTTCACCTGTTCGGTGACGATCTGTTGCGCCAGGTTGTGCATGTCGAGGTCGAGCGTGGTGTAGATGTTCAGCCCTCTGCGCCCAAGATTGTCTAGCTCCGGATAGCGAGCCAGATAATCGCGCACGTATTGCACGAAATGGGGCGCCTGCGTGGGGCGGCGGTCTGGGTCCTGCGCCAACGCAATCGGTTCGGCGAAGATGCGGTCGGCCGTGGCTGCGTTCAAATACCCGTGGCGCACCATCAGGTCGAGCACAACGCGCTGGCGTCGCTTGGCGCCCTCAAAGTTGACGAACGGATCGAGGCGCGCCGGCTGCTGCGGCAGGCCGGCCAGCAGGGTCGCCTCGGCCATGGAGAGCGCCAGCGCCGACTTGCCGAAATAGGTGCGCGCGGCGGCTTCCGGCCCGTAGGCGCGATGGCCGAAATAGACCAGGTTGAGATACATCTCCAAAATTTCGTCCTTGGTGAAGAGTTCGGTCAGCTCCTGGGCCAGCAACACCTCGTTGACCTTGCGCTCCAGCGTCGGCTGGAAACGCTCCGCCGGCGGCATGAACAAATTGCGCGCCAGTTGCATCGTGATGGTGCTGGCGCCGGAGAGCCGCTCGGGGTTGGCGAGATTTTGCACCAGCGCCGCCACGGCGCGGCGTCTGTCCACGCCGCGATTGGTGTAGAAGGTGGCGTCCTCGGTGGCGATGACGGCTTGAATCAAGGTGGGCGAAATTTGCGAGAGCGGCGTCCACACGCGGCGCCCTTCGTCGAAAATCTCGGCCAGCACGCGGCCCTTGCGGTCGTAGATGACGCTGCTCTCGAAGATGCGCGGTTCGGGGCCGGGCTGATAGCGACGCATGTAGGTCTCGGCCACGGCCTGCAGATCGCCGGGCGGCCGCGGAGCCAGTTGATAGCGGGCGCGATAGGCCTCGATGTAGCGATTCACCTCGGCCTGCGCCAGGGCGGAGGCGACCTGCGCGTCGCGGCGCAAGGAGACGGTGGGCTGGGCGTCGCAGGCGGCCAACACGAACGCCGTCAGCATCAACAGCAGCGCAACGCGCTTGTTTTTCGGCGGCTTTTCAGAAATCGTCTGTAATGCGGCGCTTCCGGAACGCAGAGGCGCAACGGCGCAAGGGCGCCGAGCAAAGACTGGGCCCAAAGCAGCGGGAGCGGCCTTTCCTCTCATTGCGTCTTTGCGTTTTTGCGTTGAGGATAGTCTTTCGCTCAGCGCGTTGCGGGCAGTCTTCCAGATCGCCTGCATGGACGTAAGGATGCAGAGCGGCGAGACAGGGGTTTTGAATCGTTTCATCATCGGCGTCCTCTGCTATCGCAAGCCAACGACCGAACACACTATGCACCGCGTCGGGGCCATCTGCTGAGCATCGGGGCAGCGACTGACTCGGTTAATTTGACTCTCAGCAAACTGGTTTTATGGGTATAACGCAACCGCTGCGCCGTCCGTTCCCCGTTGCGCAACGAAAAACGGCTCTCGTTGACTTTTCATTCATTTCGTTCACGTCTGGTTCAATCCAGAGGATTCAAACCAGACGTTGCGCAGATGCGCGCACTGCTTTTGCAGAATACGCCTTCCCGCAGGCTTCAAGGTTTTCACAGAATCGCCCGGCATTTTCGTAGGTGCGGCTCCCGGCTGCACGCCCTCACCCCCTGGCCCCCTCTCCCAGCCTTGGGAGAGGGGGAGCTGCGCTTACGTGAAAGGCGTCGGTTTGCTCGTAGGTGCGGCTCCCAGCCGCACGTCCTCGACGGCCCCCGAGACACGGGATGAACCGGCGAAGCACTGCTACGAGCAGCGCCTACGAAATACGCAACCACGACGGTCTTCCGTAGGTGCGGCTCTCAGCCGCACGCTTTCGACAGACCCCGAGACACGGGATGAACCGGCGAAGCGCTGCTACGAGCAGCGCCTACGAAATACGCAACCACGACGGTCTTCCGTAGGTGCGGTTCTCAGCCGCACGCCCTCGGCGGATTGCACGGGTTGAATAATTCAAGTCATAGACCCAAAGGCACAAAGGACGCTTAAATCTTCGTGTTTATTGGTGTCTTTGCGCCTTTGTGGTGATATCCTAAGCGCTGAGCCGGTGGACGAAGTGCAGCTGCTGTGATTTGCAGTGGGCCAGGCTCGATGCAAAGATATCGACGGAGAGAGAAAATCGACGGAGAGAAAAAATGGAGCGCATTCACTACAGCATAGCGCCGTGTTCTCTGGGCTGGGTGTTGGCTGCAGCCACCGAGCGAGGGCTATGCGCCATCGAGTTGGGAGACGACCCGTCGACGCTGGAGACCGGCTTGCAAGAGCGATTTCCCCATGCGGCGCTTGTGCGCGATCCCGACCTCGGCGGCTGGATGAAGCAGATTGCGGCCTTTCTCGAAGCGCCGCAGTGGGAGCTGTCCCTGCCGCTTGACATGCAGGGCACGGCCTTTCAGCGTCGCGTGTGGGCGGCGCTGTGCGAGATCCCGGCGGGCGAGACGATCAGCTACACAGCGCTGGCCGCGCGCATCGGCGCGGCTTCGGCGGTGCGCGCGGTGGCGGCCGCCTGCGCGGCCAACCGGCTGGCCGTAGCCGTCCCCTGCCATCGCGTCGTGCGCAAGGACGGCGAGCTCGGCGGCTACCGCTGGGGCCTCGAACGCAAGCGCCGGCTATTGGAGCGAGAGCGCAGGGCGATTCGTTAATCACCGCTTATTTCGTCAGGAAATCGTCATGCAAGACGGAAAGAATTGGGATAAAAATTACAACAAACGCGCCGAGCCGTAGATTCAAGTTGAATTCATCGCCCTTTTAGACGATCCAACCCGAGGAGATTCTATGCGCTTCACCCCCCCCCGTTCTGGACGCCGAGCGCGGCGCCTGCTTTGGCTGTTGCATGTGACGACGTTGGCAAGCCTGCTCGTGATGGCTTTGCCGTCAGCGCGGGCGCAGGAAGGCGCCTCGGCGACGGCGGAAGCGACGGCCGCTGCGCCGACTTTGGAAAGCGCGCCTGACCTCTTGCCGGAAGCGACCGCATCCCCCACGGTTGCGGAGGAGCCGTCCCCGCCCGCCGCAGAGACGCCTGCGCCAAGCCTGACGGTGGAAGCTTCGCCCACGCCGACGGTGGACGTCTCCCTTCCCGTGGCTGCGCCGGTGAGTGGGACGAGCGAGGCCGCCCAGGTGCAGCTCTATGCGCCCTTCATCGCTGCGCCTTTCGACGGGGCTGCGGCGGCGGGGACGTTGGAGGAGGCGCCGGCTGCGCCGCAAACGCCGACGCCCACGGCGACGCCGGACCCCTTCCTGGAGGCGCTGCTGGCGCAGATGGAGGCGGCCGAGGCAGCGCCGGCGCTCTACGTGCTCGACGATGCAGCCGACGTCGAGGAGGCGGCGGTGAGCGAGCGGCTGACCTTCACGGCCACGGTGACGGCGCAAGGCGGGGAGGTGGCGGCCTTCGAGGGGCGGGTGCAGGTGCGCTTTGCGGCGGAGGCGGTGGCCGAGCCGTTGACGGTGCGCGTGCGGCCGGCGGTGGGCAAGGGGGCGCCGCCGGAGAGCCTGAGCGGCTGGCCGCTCGAAATCACGGCGTGGGGAGAAGAGAGCGGCGCCGAGGTGCATTCGTTCAAAGAGCCGGTGCAGATCGTGCTGCACTACGAGGAGGCGTGGATTGAGGGCGACGAAGAGAGCCTCTATCTCTTTTTCTACGACGAAGTGGAGCATCTGTGGCGGCCGCTGCCCAGCCGCGTGGAGGCGGAGGAGAACCTGCTCATCGCCGAGACCGACCACTTCAGCGTCTTCGACTTCGACGTGCAAAACTGGGAGGCGGCGCGGCTGCCGAGCCTGAGCGGCTTCCAGGTGGCGGACTTCACCGGTGCGGCGCAGTACAGCTATGCGCTGACGCTGCCGCCGGGCCCGGGCGGGTGGGCGCCGCAGCTGGCGCTGAGCTACAACAGCCAGGTGGTGGACGGCGCCACCAACCGCACGCAGGCGGACTGGGTGGGCATGGGCTGGAGTTTCGACGTCGGCGCCGTCGAACGCTTCATGCGCGGGACAGACCACACCGGCGACGACGTCTTCATCCTGACGCTCAACGGCGCCAGCCACCGGCTGGTCAGAGACGGCGCCGGGCGCTGGCGCACCGAGGACGACGCCTATTTGCGCATCGAATACTCGGGCGACCCGGAGGTCTTCGCCGGTCAGGGCGGGGCGTGGACGGTGTGGGACAAAGAGGGGAATCGCTACGTCTTCGGAGACAACGGCGACCGCGCCACCTACGCCCGCTACATCTATCCCACCACCACGCAGCTGTGGACGTGGCGGTGGTCGCTGAGCCGGGCCATCAGCCGCTTTGGCCAGGTCATCTCCTATGCGTACGCCTATGAAGGGGTGAAGAAGAACTGCGGCCAGTATTATCAGGCGAGCGAGAGCCAAAACAACGTGGCGACCTATCCGTCCGAAATCCTCTATCCCAACGGCAAATACCGCGTGCGCTTTGAGCGCATGGGCCGCAGCGACTACGAGGGGGGGTGGACCGACCCGTGCGCCAACGTGCGCTTTCAGCGCTCGCTGCTGAGCCGCATCGTGGTGGAGCATCACAACGGCGCCGGGTGGGAGACGGTGCGCCGCTACGATCTCACCTACGATTTCAACGCCGTCTTCCCGGGCGTCTTTTGGGGCGTAAGCGGCCGCACGCCTGCGCTGGTGAAAATTCAGGAGTTCGACGCGAACGGGAACTCCCTGCCCCCCACGACTTTCACCTACGGCGACGCCATGCACCTGACGGCGGCGGAGAACGGCTACAAGGGGCGCATCGAGTTCAGCTACGCCTTGTGGTCGGACGACCGCGGGGTGGGAGGCGACGACGCAGTGCAGAGCGGAGGGAGATGCTCGCAGTATTCGTGGGGGACGAACGGCCAGACGGACACGCTGTGCTCGTCGAGTTCGGGGCAGAGCCGCGGCTTTTACTTCAAAGCCCGGGGGGACGCCGTCAATAATCACGGTCGCGTGCACACGGCGAACTACTTCCGCATCTTTCGACCGGGCGGCGCCTATCGCATCGTCAGCAAATTCGAGCGCTGGGACAAAACGCCGCACCAGGTGCGCACCGGGCTGGACTACGGCGGAGACGTTGTCTGGGAAGCGGGCGATCCCCAGACGAACCAGCCGTTCTGGGCGCTGCCTGAGAGTGGAGAGCAGCTTGTAGACGCGACCCTCGTGCTGCCGGCCACGGCGAGCCGCATGTGGCTGACCTACGAGGGCAACGCCGTGCTGCGCGTCTTCATCGGCTACGACACGCTGACGCGCTATCGCGTGGTGCAAAAACGCCTCATCGACCAGGTCACCAACACCGTGCACGTCTTTGAGTACAGCTACGACGAGCCGGCGGTCAACGACCCCCTGCACTCGGCGGTGGTGAAGAATGTGCTGAAGGACGACTGGAGCTGCTGTCGCAACGACAACCGCGCCTACGTAGACCCTTTCACGGAATTTCGCGGCCACGCCATGGTGCGGGAGCGGGGGCCGGACGGTCGCATCCGCTATACGTGGCGCCGCCAGGACGACGTGCGCAAGGGCAAGACGGTGCGCGTGCAGGAGGGGTGGGAGGAATCCTTCGACGGCTTCGCCGTCAGCCGGCTGCAGGACGTGAGCGGCTGGGGGTGGGCTGGGGAGGCTGCGCTCGTGCGGGTGCAGGGCGACCATGCGCTGCGCATCCACAACCCTGCTGTGAACTGGTCTGTCTCCGCCTATCGGAGCGCCTATGCGGTGCAGGACAGCGAGCTGGCGCAGCTGCAGTTCCGCGTCGCCGCCACCGGCGCGGGGGCGCCGATGGCGGTGCTGGCGTTGGAAAGCGAGGACGGACGGCGGTGGGGCGTCTTCATCAAAAGCGACCGCAGCGTGGTGGTGCAACGCAACGACGGCGACGGCGATCAGGAAGTGTTCACCCTGCTGGGCGCCGGCGAATTCCAGTACGACCGGTGGTATGTCTTGCAACTGGGCGTGGACAACGTGGACATGGTGCGGCTGTGGCTGCGAGATGCGACGCCGGAGGAGGGGGCGGAGGCGCGCCATGCAGGCGGCTATGTTTCGGGAAACAAGAACTGGCGCTTCCGGGGTTGGATTTCGGCCGGCGCGCTGACGCTGGATGCCTACAGCGAAATGCGCTTTTTCCGTGAGCGTGTGCAGCGCTACTGGGCGGAGCAGACTGCGACCTGGCCGCGCACGCGCAGCGACGGCAAGCCGCTGTTGGGCGTGGCCGCCTACTGGCATCGGCTTGACCATGTCACCACGCTCGAATACAGCGGCAAGCCCGGCTTTGTCGGCCAGGTGAAGCAGGTGGAATATCTGTACGAAGTTGCGTTGCAAGGCGGCGCCCAGTACGGCAATGCGACCCACAGGGTGGAGAAAGCGTGGAACGGACAGACTTTCGTCGCCTATCGGGCCACGCAGTGGCTCTACTATCCGCGCAACGACGCCACGCGCTACGTGGTGGGGCTGCCGGCGCGCGAGATCGTCTTCCGCTGCCCGAACGGCGCCTGCACCTACAGCCTGGGGGACGCCGTGCAGACGCGGCACCTGGTCTACGACGACCAGCCGCACTTCTGGGCGCCGCCTGTGGCTGGCGCGCTGACGCGCGAACGTCGGCTGGTCTGCTACGCCAACGCCAGCAACCAATGCGTCAGCTACGGTGCGCCGGG
>NZ_CAKZMJ010000021.1 GCF_937128415.1 uncultured Caldilinea sp. | reverse complement strand
CTGAGCGAAATTTTGGGCGAGGCCACGCTCTCCATCGACAAGTTTCAGCGCACAATGGGCTATTACCGCGCAGCCCAGGCCGACCTGGAGGTGATCGAGCCGCGCAGCCGGCAGGCGCTGGAGGCGTACGCGGCCGGCGTCAACCAATGGCTCAGCGAAGGACATACGCTGCCGCCGGAGTTCCTCCTCCTCGGCGTCAGGCCCGAACCGTGGCGGCCGGCCGATTCGCTGGTCTGGCAAAAGATGATGTCGTGGGATCTCGGCGGCAATTACGAATTGGAACTGCTGAATCAGCGGCTGGTGCAGATGCTTGGACCCGAGCGCGCGGCGCAGCTTCTGCCCGATTATCCGGAAAACGCCATCACCATCCTGGCGGACGTCCAACTGGATGACGCAGGCGTCGCCCGTCTGTTGGAAATCGATCGAAAGTTGCAACAGGACTTTGGCCGCGGCGGCCGCGAATCGGGCAGCAACAACTGGGTGATCGCCGGCAGCCGCACCGAGACCGGCATGCCGATCCTGGCCGACGATCCCCACCTCGGCACATCGATTCCATCGATCTGGTATCTGGCTGAACTGCAGGGCGATCGGCTGCACGCCATCGGCGCCACCTTTCCGGGCTTGCCCGCCATTGTCATCGGCCACAATGCCCGCATTGCCTGGGGCGTCACCAATGTCGGCCCCGACGTGCAGGACCTCTACGTCGAGCGGCTCAACCCCGCCAATCCCAACCAGTACGAGGTCGACGGCGAGTGGCGAGACCTGACCATCGTCGAAGAGCCGATCGTCGTCAAAGGTCGGGACGAGCCGATCCGCTGGGCGGCGCGCAGCACGCGTCATGGCCCGTTGATCTCCGACGTCAGCGACACCGGCCAACCGGTGGCGCTGCAGTGGACGGCGCTGCAACCCGGCGACACTACCATTGACGCCTTCATGAGGCTCAACTACGCCGACGACTGGGAGGATTTCATCGACGCCATGACGAAATTCGTCACGCCCAGCCAGAATTTCGTCTACGCCGACGTGGACGGCAACATCGGCTACTTCGCGCCGGGCCGCATCCCGATTCGCGTCGAAGGACACGACGGCAGGTTGCCGGTGCCTGGCTGGGCGAGCGAATACGAATGGCAGGGCTTCATTCCGTTCGACGAGCTGCCGCAGGCCTTCAATCCACCCCAAGGATATATTGCTACGGCCAACAATCGCGTCGTCGGCGAAGAGTATCCCTACTTGTTGAGCACCGACTGGGCGCCGCCCTATCGGGCCGAGCGCATCGTCGAGATGATCGAAGAACGGAGCAGCAACGGACGTAGGATTTCGATGGACGACGTCGCTGCCATGCAGGCGGACTGGGAAAGCGCGCAAGTGCGCGACCTTTTGCCTTTCCTACTTTCCGTGCCGGCGAAGGATGAACGCCAGCAGCAGGCGATCGATTTGCTCAGAGAGTTCGACGGCGTCATGCGTATGGAGAGCGCAGCGGTCGCCATCTACCAGGCATGGATGCTTCATTTGGAGCGGGCGCTGTTTGAGGATGACCTGCGCGCTACGCTTTTCGAGGAGATGTCTACGCGCGCCAACCCGATCTTCCTGACCAACGTGCTCAACGACCCGGCGCTGGCCGCAGTCTGGTGCGACAATGTGTTGTCCGTCCCGATTGAAAGCTGCACCGATACGGCACAGGTCGCCCTCGACAATGCACTGGAGGATCTGAGTGCGCGCATGGGCGAAGACATCAACCGCTGGCGTTGGGATCGCATTCACATCACCCAGTACCCGCACAACCCGTTCAGCGAGGTGAACTATCTGAGAGGGATCTTCCATCGCACCATTCCCAACGGCGGCGACCGCTACACCGTCAATGTGGCGCCGGTCAAATTGTCGGAGCCCTACGTGCAGACTCACACGCCCGGCTATCGTCATATCATCGACCTGAGCAACATGGTCAACAGTCGTTTCATGATCACCACCGGGCAATCGGGCAATGTGCTCAGCCGCCACTACGACGACCTGATCCGCCGCCACCGGGACGTCGAGTATTTGCCGATGCTGTTCGGCAAAGAAAATGTGCGCGGGGAGACTCTGTGGTTGTTGCCGAGGTAAAGGAATGTTCTCATGCGAAACTCGGAATCACTTCAAAACATGGTATAATCAAAGTCGCAACCCTTTCAATACGCAAGCAGATTGATTCACGGCGCAAACGGAAACAGACGACACGACGCCATCATGTAATTCTTGGGAGTCGATTCATGCAAGCTTTTCGCTATATTCGTGCGCAGAATGCAGAGCATGCAGCCGCCTTGTTGTTGCAACAGGAGGGTCGGGCGCGCATTCTGGCCGGCGGCACCGATCTGATCGTGGCGCTGCGCGAGCGACGGATCGAGACCGACCTGGTGATCGACATTAAAGGCATTCCCGAAGTCGAGGAGATCGCGTACAGCCCCACCGAAGGGCTGCGCATCGGCGCAGCGACGCCTTGTTATCGCATCTACAGACACCCCGACGTGATCCGGCGGTACCCCGGCATCGTGGACGCCGCCTCGCTGATCGGCGGGATTCAAATTCAGGGGCGCGCCTCGTTCGGCGGCAATCTGTGCAACGCTTCGCCGGCCGCAGATTCGATCCCGGCCTTGATTGTGCACAGCGCCGTCTGTGAGATCGCGCGGCCGCAGGGGCGTCGGCGCGTGCCGGCGGAGGAATTCTGTGTAGCGCCGGGCAAGACGGTGCTCGGCAAGGGAGAATTTCTCGTCAGTTTGCATCTGCCGTCGCCCCCGCCGCGTTTCGGCGGCGCCTATCTACGTTTCATCCCGCGCAACGAGATGGACATCGCCGTCGTCGGCGTCGGCGCTGCGGTGCAGCTCGACGAGAGCCGGCGACGCATCGTCGCCGCGCGCGTTGCGCTTGGCGCAGTGGCGCCGACGCCCCTTTTCGTCCCCGAGGCGGGTGAGGCGTTGATCGGCGCCGAGGTGGGCGAGGAGGCGTTTGCGCAAGCTGCAGCGATCGCGCAAGCCGCCGCCCGCCCGATCACCGACATGCGCGGCACGGCGGAATTTCGTCGCCACCTGGTCGGCGTCTTAACGCGGCGCGCGCTGGCGAAAGCAGTGGAACGAGCAACCCAAACAACGGAGTAAATTCGCATGTCATCGAAAGTGATTGTGACCACGACCATCAACGGCGAAGAATTTGAGTTTCTATGCGAGCCCCGGCAAAGTTTGCTCGAAGTGCTGCGCGACGTGCTGGGCTTCACCGGCGCCAAAGAAGGCTGCAACAACGGCAATTGCGGCGCCTGCAACGTGTTGCTGGACGGCGTGCTGGTCAATTCTTGCCTCGTTTTGGGCGTTGAAGCGGAAGGTCGGACGATCGAGACGATCGAAGGAATGGCGGTCGGCGGGCGCCTGCATCCTCTGCAGCAGAAGTTCCTTGAACATGCAGCCCTGCAGTGCGGCGTCTGCACGCCCGGTTTTCTGCTGGCGGCCAAAGCGCTGCTCGATCACAATCCCGACCCAACGGAGGCGGAGGTGCGCCACTGGCTCGCCGGCAACCTCTGCCGCTGCACCGGCTACGATAAGATCATACGCGCTGTCCTCGATGCGGCGGATGCGTTGTAAATTTCGGCCATGACAGAAATCACCAATCCGCACGATCGGTTCTTTCGCGAGGCGCTGGCTGATCCGAAGGTTGCGAGCGACTTTTTACGCTATTATCTTCCGGGCGAGATTACTGAATTGCTCGATCTTTCCGAAGCTCCGGAGCCGATGAAGGACTCCTATGTGGATCCGGAGCTGCGCACTTACTTTTCAGATCTCCTATACAAGGTCCGTTTGAGGGGAGAGCGAGATGCATATGTCTACCTGCTGATGGAACATAAAAGCTATCCCGACCGTAAGGTTTGTTATCAGTTGCTGCGCTATATGACGCGCATCTGGGACAACGACCTGCGCGATCTTGACAACTTGCAGCCGATCTTCCCTGTCGTGGTCTATCATGGCGCAGCGACATGGCGCCTTTCTGACCGGCTGCAAGACCTCTTTGACGAGCTGCCGGATGCGCTACGTCCATACACGCCAGACTTTCGTTATTGGTTGTGCGATCTGTCCAGTTACAGCGACGACGAACTCAAGGGGGAAATCACGTTGCGCGTCGCTGTGATGGCGCTAAAATATATTTTCCGACCAGAATTGCCTGCGCGACTGCATGACATATTCAGGCTCTTGCATGAGGTGATTTCTCAGCCGACCGGCCTCCGTGCGTTGGAAGTCTTGCTGCGATATTTCTCGGTCGCCACCGATCAAGTCACGGGGAGCGATCTACGACGGGCGGTTGAGGAAACTTTCCATGAGGAAGGAGAACAAACCATGAAGACAATCGCCGAGCAGTGGATCGAAGAAGGCATGAAGCGGGGCTTGCATCAAGGGTTTGTCGAAGGACAGGAGATGGGTCTACGCGAAGGACTACAACGCGGGCTGCAACAAGGGCTGCAACAAGGGCTGCAACAAGGGCTGCAACAAGGGCTCCTTGACGGAATTCGACTGGCCCTGGAGCTCAAGTTTGGCTTTGATGGCCTGGCCCTTTTGCCTGAAATTGCGCGGCTCGAAGATATAGCGCTGCTCAGAGCGGTTCATGAAGCCATCCGCTTTGCCGAGACGCCTGAAGATCTGAGGAAAGTCTATCAGAAAATGTGAAATGGTTCGTGTTGCGTGCTCCGTGTTCGGTGCAGCCCTTTGCCACGAAACGCAACACGCAATAGAGAAAAAAGGCGGAACCCATGACAACGACAGCTTCACCGTACAAGGTTATCGGCACGCGACCGGTGCGCCCGGATGGGGTCGACAAAGTGACGGGCCGAGCCATTTACGGCGCCGATGTGCGGCTACCCGGCATGTTGCATGGCAAGGTGCTGCGCAGCCCCCACGCACACGCCAGAATCCTCTCCATCGACGCCTCGGCGGCGCTGGCTCTGCGCGGGGTGCACGCCGTCATCACGGCGCAAGACATGCCCGCCATCAGCGACAAGATCGCCGACCTGGGCGAATCCACCGTCAATCTGCGCTACGCCAGCAGCAACATCCTGGCGCACGACAAAGTGCTCTACTACGGCCATGCCGTCGCCGCCGTGGCCGCCGACAATGTGCACATCGCCGAGGAGGCGCTTTCGCTGATTCGGGTTGAATACGAAGTGCTCCCACATGTGCTGGACGGCAAGCAGGCCATGGCGCCCGACGCGCCGATTCTGCTCGACGATCTGCGCACCAACGAGCTGGGCAAGCTGGGCGATCGCCCCACCAACGTGGCGGAGCATATTCGCCACCAACGGGGCGACCTGGCGAAGGGCTTTGCCGAAGCCGACGTGATCGTCGAACGCATCTTCCACACCGCCACGGTGCATCAAGGCTACATCGAGCCGCAGAACGCCACCGCGCTGTGGAACGAGGACGGCCAGCTGTTCATCTGGTGCAGCACACAGGGCGCCTTCTCTGTGCAGGAGCAACTGGCGGAGCTGCTCCAGATTCCGGTCTCGCGCATCATCGTCACGCCGACCGAGATCGGCGGCGGCTTTGGCGGCAAGATCAACGTCTATCTGGAGCCGCTGGCCGCGCTGCTCTCGCGCAAGGCCGGCCATCGCCCCGTTAAGATGGTGATGACGCGCGCCGAGGTGCTGGCCGCCACCGGGCCGACCTCCGGCTCCTACATCCGCGTCAAGATGGGCGCACGGCGGGATGGCGTGATCACCGCAGCAGAGGCGGAGCTGATCTATGAAGCCGGCGCCTTCCCCGGCTCTCCTGTCGGCGCAGGCTGCGGCGTGATCTTCGCTCCTTACCGACTGGAGAACGTGCAGATCGACGGCTATGATGTCGTCGTCAATCGTCCTAAGGCGGCTGCGTACCGCGCGCCAGGGGGCACCAACGCAGCGTTCGCCTCGGAGACGGTCGTAGACGAGCTGGCGGAAAAGTTGGGCATGGACCCCATCGAGTTTCGTCTGCGCAACGCCGTGCGCGAGGGCGACCGTCGCGCTGATGGCCCAGAATACAAACGCATCGGCCTGATCGAGACGCTGGAGGCGGCGCGCAACCACCCCCACTACACTGCGCCCCTCACCGGCAAGCATCGCGGCCGCGGCGTGGCGACCGGCTTCTGGTTCAACTGGGGCGGCAAATCCAGCGCCACCGCCACCGTCAATCGCGACGGCACCGTCAACCTGATCGAAGGTTCGACGGACATCGGCGGCAGCCGCGCCTCGATCGCCATGCAATTGGCCGAGACGCTCGGCATCCCCTATGAGGATGTGCGGCCGCAGGTGGTGGGCACGGCCGGCGTCGGCTATAACGACGTCACCGGCGGCAGCCGCACGACCTTCGGCACCGGCTGGGCGGTCTATGAGGTGGGCAAGAAGATTTTGGCCGAGATGCGGCAGCGCGCCGCCGACTACTGGGGCGTGCCTGTCGAGGAAGTGAGCGTCGCCAACGGCGTCTTTGCACACAACGGCGAGTCTCTCTCCTTCCGCGAGCTGGCGGGCAAGCTCGATACGCCGGTGACGGCCAGCGCCGCCGTGCACCCGCAGAACTACGGCCCAGGCTTCGGCGTGCATATCGTCGACGTCGAGGTGGACGTTGAGACCGGCAAGGTGAGCATCTTGCGGTACACGGCGGCGCAGGATGTGGGGAAAGCCATTCACCCCAGCTATGTGGAAGGGCAGCTCCAGGGCGGGGTGGCGCAGGGCGTCGGCTGGGCGCTGAACGAGGAGTATGTGTACGACGAAAAGGGGCGGCTGCTCAACGCCACCCTGCTGGACTATCGCATGCCCACCGCGCTCGACCTGCCGATGATCGACACCGTGCTCGTCGAGGTCGCCAATCCGGGGCATCCTTACGGCGTGCGCGGGGTCGGTGAGGTGCCGATCGTGCCGCCGGCCGCCGCCATCGCCAACGCCATCTATCGCGCCATCGGCGTGCGCATGACCGAGCTGCCGATGTCTCCGCCCCGCATCGTCGCCGCACTGGCGAGGAAGACGCAGGATGGCGCCGCTGCATGAAGTGTGGATTCCGCCGGTGCACCGCGACCTGACCGCCGGCGCAGAACGCGTGCAGGTTGAAGCCGCCACGGTCGGCGAGATCGTGGCGGCGTTAGAGCGGCGTTTTCCCGGCCTGGCTGCGCGGCTCACGCAGGGCGACACCTTGCGGCCGGGCATCGCCGTCGCTGTCAACGGCGTCATCAGCACGCGCGGCCTGCGGCAGCGCCTCAACGAGCCTTCCGAAATTCACTTCGTGCCGGCCATCTCCGGCGGCTCTGCATCCTCCACCTCATTGGCAATCAGCGGCGCGTACAGAATGAGGCCGCCGGCCTCCAGCGTCACGACGACGCTTTCCACCGGATAATTGACCCCGTCCCCTGTGATCGCGATCAGCGTATGGCTGGCCGGCGGCAGCGTCAGCGTCGGCAACGCCAGCAAGACGGCGCTGCACGTCCCGTCGGCGGCCGCCACGCTCCAGCTCTTCGGGCCTGGCTCCACCTGCACCGTGCGCGCCTCCTGATACACGACGCCCGCCAGGCCCGGCAACACCTGAGCGTTCAGGTCGCAAACATCCACCGCCGTATTGGCGGGCGTGGCGTCAAAGGGCGCAGCGTGCAGCACCGTCACCGTTGCGAGCAACGGCGGGGGAATGGTGCCGATGGTGGGAGAGGCGGCGCCTGGCCCGCCTTGGGCAAAGGCGTTCTCTCTGGAGGGCGCCCACACAGCCAGCCCGATCACGAACAGAAACCCAACGACATACACCCATGGAACGCGTATGAGGCGATGTAATGGTTCAGCGATATGCATCATCTTCTCCTTTCGATGAACGGAAACGACCGATTCAATGACGACGGCGACGATGCATCGACGGCGGATTCAGCCCGGATGAGGAGAGGACGGCGGGGAAGACGTCCCAGCTGAATCCGTCGTGGCTTTACTATAGCACGATTTGCGCGGTTGATCCGGACGATTTCCCTTCTGTTATAATTCACTGCATGGCCATTCAGATTCTCTCATCGGAAGTCGCCGCTAAGATTGCCGCAGGCGAGGTGGTGGAGCGTCCGGCCAACGTCGTGAAAGAGTTGCTGGAAAACAGCCTCGACGCCGGCGCAGACGAAATTCGCGTGGAGGTGCGCGAAGGCGGGCGTCGGCTGTTGCGCGTCATCGACAACGGTTGCGGCATTCCTGCAGAGGAGCTTCCGCTGGCCTTTGCACGACACGCCACCAGCAAGTTGCGCAGCGTGGACGATCTCAACCACATCGTCACTTTCGGCTTCCGCGGGGAGGCGCTCTACAGCATCGCCGCCGTCAGCCAGGTCACGTTGACCAGCCGGCCAGCCGACCAGCCCTTCGCCGCCAGCGTGCGCGTCGAGGGCGGCGCGCTGCAGTCGACGAAGCGCGCCGCCGCACCGGTTGGGACGACGGTGAGCGTGGAAAATCTGTTTTTCAACGTCCCTGCTCGTCAGAAATTTTTGCGCGCCGCCGCCACCGAAGCCGGCCACATCGCCGCCATCGTGCAGCGCTACGCGCTTGCCCACCCGGAGAAGCGCTTCAGTTTCATCAACGACGGACGCCTGGTCTTTCAGTCGACCGGCAGCGGCGACCTCTTCGACGTCCTGTTGTTGATTTACGGGCGCGAGAACGCAGTGCAGATGGTCAGTCTGACGGGCTCGCCGCTGCGCAGCGGCGCAGGTCTCGAGGACCTGGCGCACGACGTCGATTTCCGCGCCGACGCGCCCCTGTCAACGCCGGAGACGTTCGACCGCAGCGCAGTGCGCGTCTCCGGCTACGTGAGCCTGCCCTCTCTGACGCGCGCCAATCGCAGCGCCATCGACCTCTTCGTCAACCGCCGCTACGTCGAAGATCGCAGCCTCACGCACGCGGTGGTGCAGGCGTATCATACGCTGCTGCCCGTCGGCCGCTTCCCCATGGCGGTGATTTTCGTCGAGATCGATCCGGGGCAGGTGGACGTCAACGTGCACCCACAGAAGACGCAGGTGCGCTTCGTCGATGAGCGTCGCGTCTTTGCGGCGGTGCAAAAGGCGGTGCGACGCGCGGTCGTCAGCGCTGCGCCGATCCCGGAGCTGGGCGTCGATGAGGAAGGGCGACTGCAACCCACCGACGAGACGCCCTCCATTTGGCCCGACGGCTGGGCGAGTCGTCGCGCGGCGATGCTCGCTGCGGGCGAGCAAGCCCCCCTGGACCTGGCGCCGCCGCCGCCTCGCTCGACGGGCGTTTTGCCGTCGTATCTCTCTCCGCAGGAGCGCGATCAGCCTGCGCGACCGGCGTCTCTTTCCAGCTCCTCGGCGCCTGCGCTGCGCAGCGAGCTTCCCAAATTGCCGCCGCTGCGCGTCGTTGGCCAGATCGGCGCAACCTACATTGTGGCCGAAGGGCCAGAGGGACTGTTTCTCATCGACCAGCACGCTGCCCATGAGCGCATTCTGTACGAACAGTACATGATGCAGCGCGCCGGGGAGCACGGCGAAGTGGCGAAGCAGCATCTGCTTGAACCGCTGACGCTCCACGTCGGCGCCCGCCTCACAGGGCTGGTGGCCGCGCATCTGGAAACGCTTCAGCGCATCGGTTTCGAGATCGAACCCTTCGGCGGCGACGCTTTTCTCGTGCGCGCGGCGCCCGCCGTGTTGGCGGGGGAAGACCCCATGCGGGTGCTGGAAGAGATCGTGGCTGCGCTTGGAGAGCGACGCAACCTGGTCGATGAAACCGTCGAGGCGACGCTGGTCAAGATGGTGTGCAAGCGCGCCGCCGTCAAAGCGGGGCAATTGCTCAGCGACCTGGAAATGCAGGAGCTGGTGCGGCAGTTGGAGCGATGCCAGTCCCCGCGCACCTGTCCGCACGGCCGTCCGACCATGATTCAACTCTCCGCCAGTGAGCTGGAAAAAGCGTTCGGGCGGATTTAGTCGATGATTCACAACCTCTCAACGCAAAGCCTTCCAAGGGAAGGCTCCCCGGAAGGCTTTGCGAGATGACCCATGTTCGGATGGCTCGTCTGTCGAGAATGAACCGACGGCGTTCGCTTTCTCCATCACCGCTCCGGCGTCCCCAACTTCACGATGATGCGCTGCGGCGGCTCGACGTCGCCCTGGTCGGGCGTGTAGTAGTCGAAGGCCCGGCTGGCCGGGGTCTGGGCGCGGATCGGATAGCGGGCCCGCAGCCGGTAGGTGAACTCCAGCGGCTCGCCGCGGACGACGTCGGTCAGGTAGAAGATGATCTGCCGGCCGGTCAGCTCATAGCGGGCGATGCGACCCTCTTCCACCAGCGCATCCAGGTCTTCGGTTAACGGGTCGAAGCCCGGCGGGACGCCGAGATCGACGAGCACCGTGCCGGCGCGATCTGCGCGCAGCAGCTCCACCGTGGCCGTCGCCTGCACGGTCTCGTTGACCGCCAGCTCCGTGCGGTCATAGACGACATTGACGCGCATCGGCGGCTCGGCCTTGGGCGGCTCGCTTACCCCGCTCCACGGCGTATAGAAGCTGGCGAAGACCTGGTAGTGCAGCGTGCGGTTGCCTTCGACCGTGATCTCCAGCTCCGCGGCGCCGTTTCCGATCCCTTCAAAGACCACCTGGTGCACAAGGTCGGCGTTGTCGGCGTCGATGGTCAGCGTACGGGTTTGCGTCTTGCCGTCGGCGCCGGTGAGGGAGAGGGTCACCATCGCAACATCTCCTTCGGTCTCCTGACGAGCGGCCAGCGCCAGCGCGCGCAGCGCCTGCACGGTGGCCTGCGTTGTGTAGAAGGCGCCGAAGGGGTCGCGGTTTTGAATCAGGTAATTCAACGCGTAGATGGCCAGATCAGATGCGTGGTCGCTGCGCAGCAGCGCCTGCGCCGCCACCGCCGTCGTCTCGATCTGCTCCACAAGCCCGTGGCCTCCGAGAAAGGTCACGCCATCGCCGCCCCAGTAGGCCATATTGTCGATCGTCTTCGCGCGGCTTGCCAGCGCTGCGAGCGCGGGCGCAGCGTCGGCGTCGGCGGCGATGAGCGCGTTGGCGATCAGGGCAAGCGTGTAATCGCTCAACGGAGCCCCCGCCGTCGTTTCGGCGCCTTTTTGACCGGCGGCGGCAAGAGCGGCGGCCCCGACGGCGGTCTGGGATTTCAGCGGCGCCGCAGCCAGGGCGCGCTTGAGCGCAGCCTCGAGGTAACGCACCCCACGACGGACGGCGGCCGGCTCTGCGTCGGCGTCCGCCAGCGCCCAGACGATGTAGGCGGTGGCGTTCAATCGGCTCTGATGTTTGTCCATGCCCGTGAGGATAGCCGTGTCTTCCGGGTCCCAGCTTCCATCCTGATTCTGCCGGTCGGCGAGGAAGGCGGCGATGCGATCGATCAGCGCCGGATCGACGTACGCCACCCGGCCCATGTCCGTGAACTCCATCAACCCGAAGGCGGTGAGCATCATTTGCGCGGGCGGATCTCCAAAGAGACTGAAGCCGCCCGGCGTCTCGCGCACCTCGAAGGTGAGCAACCGCTGGTAACCAAGACGGATCAGGGTTTCGGCCCGCATCTGAAGCTCTGGCGAAACCTGGCCGCTCGCCTTGAGGAAGTCGAGCACGAGGATGTTGGGATAGGTGATGCTGCTGGTCTGCTCAAAACAGCCGTAAGGCGTCTGCAACAGCCCTTCCAGGCCGCTCAGGGCCTGGCTGATCAGGCTCGGATAGATGCGCACGGTCAGCCGTTCGGTCTCCGGGATCGCTGCATCGGGCAGGGAGACGGTGAAGCGTTGGGCCTTCTCCAGCCGCCCGCCGAACGTCTCCGCCACCTGCTGACCGTCCGGCAGCACTTCGACCTGGCGCACGACCGCGTCGCTGAGCGAGGCGCCGATGGCCGTGATCTGGAAGTCATGGACGCCGTGGCGCAGCACGCGCATGGGGACGTAGACTACGGTCACCTCGTTGGCGTGCACGGCGATTTTGCGGGGAGGCTCGCTCGTCAGCTCGTACCAGTCGCCGGGCGCCACCTCGAACTCGATCAGCTGCGGCTCATCCAGATAGTTGTACACGCTCACCGGCGCCTCGATCTCGTCGCCCACGGTGAGGAAGCGCGGCAGGTCCGGCTCCACGAAGAACTCCTGGAAGACGCGCAGCTGCACCTGTGCGCTGCCGAGGTTGCCCGCCTCGTCGGAGGCCAGCACGCTGACGCGCCAGGTCGTGATCGAGTCGGCGATGGGCGCCTCCACGCGGGCGCGGCCATTGGCGTCGGTCTCCAGCTCCGGCAGCCAGTAAAGCGTCTCTGGGAAGAATTGACGCAGCCGCGGCGGCTCGGGACCTCGGGCGGCGGCCGTCTTGGATGCAGCCGGGGCAGACGCCGGGGCAGGCGCAGCGGGTGCGCTGCAGGCGGACCAGAAGAAGGCGGCCAGCGCAAAGAGCGTCAGCGCAATCAGCAGGCGTCGGCGTCTGCGGCTGCCGTTGTAGAGCGCCAGGCCGACCAGCGGGGCCAGCAGGTAGAGCCGATTGCCCCAGCTCATGGCGAGGGAAACGGGCAGCGGCGGCGCTGCGACGCTCTCCTCTGCGGGAAGCGGCTGGCTTGCAGCCAGCTCCTGGGCGAAGAGACCGGCCAGCGCCCTCTCGCGCGCCTGGGCGGTGTATTGCAGGCTGTCCGGTCGGCCATCGTAGGGCGAGTAGACGTCGTCGTCCAGCTTCACGAAACCCTTGATCTGATAGCGCGGCTCCTGCAGCTCGCGTTCGAGCAGAAAATAGGTGCGCGCAAAGCCCGGGTCTTGCTCTTGCACATAGAAGACCGACTCATCGACGATGGCCAGCCCGATCACGCCCGGCATGGGCGCGCCTTCTCGTTTCACCTGAATGTCGAGCGTGGCGACGTCGCCCGGGCGATAGACCTCGGCGTCGGCGCTCACCGTCACCTCGGCGGGCGCCGGATTGACGAGCAGCAGGCGGCGGTCGCGCGCCAGCTCTCCGGTGTCGCCGATGGCGTACGCGTTCAATTCAAGCGCGCCGAGCAGGCTGCCGTCGATGGGAATGGCGGCGCGCGCCGCACCGTCCACCACGGGCAAGGCTGCCATGGCAAAGGTCTGCCGCCCCTTGATCACATCGAGATAAACGGTTGTGGCGTCGCCGTTGACGAAGATGTCGATGTTGGCGGTCTCGCCGACTTTATACTCGCTGCGTTCGGGGCGCATTAGCACGGCTGCACCGGCGCGGCGCTCTCCGGCGAGCAACAACGGCTGCACGGCCGTTCGCCCTTCGACGTCAACCGCTTCGACTTCGAGAGGGACGTAGTTCATGTTAGGCGGGGTGAGCGTGATCACGGCCAAGCCATAGGGGTCGGTCGTCGTGGTCACGGTGGTCGGGAGCGAAGGCGAGGTGATCTGAAGCGTCGCCTGAACCGGTGCGCCGTCGGGCGTGGTCACGTCGAGATAGATGCGGTTCTCCAGCCCGGGTTTCAACACGCCGGATTCCGGGACGGCGTCGATCAGGAGCAGCTTTTCGGCGACGGTGATGCTCTCGTCGATCTCCTCAAGATGGTTGGCGGCATCGACCACTTCGATTTTGAGGTCGATCTGGGCGCTGCGGTTGTCGAGCCGCCCCACCAGAAACTCGGGCGTCGGCGCTTCGTAGCGGAAGACGCCTTCTGCGTTGGTTTCGCCGGTCAGCTCGAAGACCGTCTCCTCGGCCACGTCGGTGATCGTCCCACGCACTGTGACCTTGCCGCCCGCCACCGGTTTACCGAAGAAGTAATGCGCTTCGATGACGCCTGTGGCGATCTCGCCGGGCAGATAGAAGCTGCGATCCGGTTTGAAATCGATCTTGAAGCGCGGGAGTCGGTAGGGCTTGACTTCGACGGTGCGCGTCGCCTGATTTGGGCCGATCTCGGCGGCGATGGCGTAGTGGCCGGAGGGCGCCTGGGCGTCCAGTGGAAAATCAAAGCTGGCGACGCCGTAGTTGCTCGTTGTCAGCGCTTGTCGCACGAGCTTATTGCCCTGCGGATCGGAGATCGCGACGGTCACCGTCTCTCCGGCGGCAGCGCGCAGGTCGAGCGCGCCGAGCGCCAACATGCGCAGGTGGATCGTCTGGCCCGGCTGGTAGATCGGCTTGTCCGTCGAGATGAGAACGTTGTACATGCGACCGATGTAGACGTCCTGAGCGAGGCGCCTTTTGCCGTCCGGGGTGTCGGCGGAAACGACCAGTCGCCGATGCACAGGCTTGTCGAATGCCGGCGTCTCGAATTCGACGCGCACCAGGCCATTCTCATCGGTCCGCCCCCTGAAGACCGGGGTGCTGACGCCCGCCTCCGCATCCTCGAGCGCCACTTCCACAGTCCGGTTGGCGACATCCGCCAGCGCCGACGAGGCCCACGGATTGCGCACCTGGACAAGAAAGCTGGCCGTGCTTCGAGGCGCCAGATGCTCGACCTGCCCCATCAGAATCAGGTGGGCTTCCTCCAGGGCGACTTGTCGCGCCGGCGCAGGCGATGAGGGGGTGCACCCAAACAGCAAGAGAAAAAGCGGTAACAGAATACGAAGTCGTCGCGAGCGTAGATAGGACATAGACGCCTCCTGAATGCAACATTGCGGGAATCGGCTGAAACGCTTGTTCGCCCTGATTCTTGCCAGAACGCGCGTTGCAGTGCAAGAGGCATTTTTGTATCAAATACGCTTCATTGAGTGTTACAGAAGTCTAAATGACGGCGCTGTCAACCCATGGAACGTGCGTTGAGTGGGTGCATGAAGGGGGCAGGGTGCGAAGAGTGCAAAGCAATGGCCCAGATCAAGCGCTCCTTTCAGGTCAAAATCCCTGATGGGTCCCAGCGACGCCGGATGGCCTGTGCGATGTCGTCGGCGTCGGCGCGCCACCCCCAACGCTCTGGCCCAGTCATGATTTCTTCAGGGCCGGCAAGGACGGCGGCGTAGCCGCGCAGCGCCAGGGCTGGCTGCCGCGCCCCCTGCAGGAAATTGCGCAACATTGCGACGTCGTTCTGCGGCCAGCGCACGAAGAGCAGGCCAGAGGCTGCGTCGATCAACCAGGACCCTGAGCGCTGGACGTCCTCCGGCAGCATCCGCCAATAGAGCGCCAGGTGCTGCGGCGGGACGCCGACGCGCACGAGCAAGTCGTCGTCACTCGCCGCGGCGAGATGTGCGCACCAACGTGCGGTCACGGTGAATCGTGCTTCATCGCCGCAGTCGGCGCCGACCTGCCGGAGCGCAGCTGTAAGCTCCTCGCATTCTGCATCTACGTCTTCCGGCAACCCTTCCACCGTGAAGAGGACGCGCCAGCCCCCTGCTTCATCCTGTGCGATGGCGACGCCGGCGGTCATCAGCCAGCGCAACGCCGTCGCCTGCGCCCACTCGACGCCCTGCAACGGGCTTTCGACGGGAAGAGACAACGTGCGCCGCAGCCGCGGGAGCGGCGTCAGCTTGAGCGTGACGTCGGCGATCAATCCTAGCGTTCCGTGGGAGCCGATGAAGAGCTTGGTCAGGTCGTAGCCGGCCACGTTCTTGACCACGGGCCGGCCTGCTCGAATCACGCGGCCATCCGGGAGCGCAACGGTGACCGCCAATACATTGTCGCGCCAGCCGCCGTAGCGCATGCGCAGCGGCGCGTTGAGGTTGGAGGCCAGCAGCCCGCCGACCGTGGCGTCCGGCCATGGCGCAGCGAAGGACGCCTGAAAACCGTGGGCGGCTAACAACTCGGCCAGCTCGTGAAAGGGCGTCCCTGCGGCGACGGTCACGACCAGATCGTCGGGTGCGAACGTAAGCACTCCGCGCAGGCGGTGAGTGAAGAGCTGCAAGGCGGCGTCGAGCCGTCTTCCAGAGCGCTCCGTCGAGGCGATGTGCACGCGTCTCCTCTCCACCGTGCAGCCTGCCAGGATGGCGGCGGCCTCCTCCGCCGTGGATGGGGCCGCCGACTCGCCTTTCGGCGCCGCGCCGGCCATCCTCACCGGCGCCGGCAGGTCATCGGGCAGAATCTTGCCGGGGTTGAGGAGGTTGTCGGGGTCGAACGCCTGCTTAACGTCGCGCATCGCCGCAAGCTCGGCGGCTGTGTACATGGCGGGCATGTGCTGGCGTTTTTCGATGCCGACGCCATGTTCGCCGGTGATGCTGCCGTCCTTGGCGATGCAGATGGCGACGATCTCATGCGTGGCCGCAAAGACGCGCTCCATCTGCTCGGTATTGCGCGGGTCGCACAGGATGCAAGGGTGAAGGTTGCCGTCGCCGGCGTGGAAGACATGGCCGGTCTCCAGGTTGTAGCGCGCCAGAACCGCGGCGATCTCGTGCAGCGTTTCGGCGAGGCGCGAGCGCGGCACGGTGACGTCGACCAGATAAAAGGCGGGCGCCAGCCGCGAGAAAGCGCCCGCCGCGCTCTTGCGTCCGTACCAGATGCGCTGACGCTCCTCCTCTCCGGCTGCGATGCGCAGGTCGTAGCCGCCGTGCGCAACGAGAAGTTCGGCGATCTCTTTAACCTGGCTGTCGAGGCTTTGCGCATAGCCGTCCACCTCGACGATCAGCGCCGCCTGCGCCTCCACAGGCAGCCCGACCCGGACGTACGCCTCGATCATGCCCATCACCTTCTGATCCATCATCTCCAGCGTTGCAGGCGTCAGCCCGGCGGCGATGATGGCGGAGACGGCTGCGCCGGCGGCCTCGTCGGAGCGGAAGGAGACCATCATCGTCTTGACCGCCGGCGGATTGCGGATCAGCCGAATCGACGCCTCGGTGACGAGCGCCAGCGTTCCTTCGCTGCCGACGATCAGGCCGGTGAGGTCGAGTTCGGGGATGTCGAACGCCTGTCCACCCGTGCGGATGATGCGTCCGTCGGCCAGCACCGCCTCGAGGCCGGTGATGTAGTTGGCGGTGACGCCGTATTTGAAACAGTGCGGTCCGCCTGCGTTCTCGCCGATGTTGCCGCCGAGCAGCGAAGAACGCCCGCTCGACGGATCGGGCGGATAATAGAGCCCGAGCTTTTTGGCCGCAGCGTCGAGCGCCAGGTTGACGACGCCCGGCTGCACGATCCCGTTGCGACCCAGCGGATTGAGTTCAAGGATGCGGTTCATGCGCGCAAATTCGACGATGACGCCCCCACGCTCGGCCACCGCCCCGCCGGATAGCCCGGTGCCCGCCCCGCGCGCTACGACAGGCAGGCGAGCGTCGCGCGCCCAGCGCACCAGGAGACTCACGTCCGCAGCGGACTCTGGATAGAAGACCGCGTCGGGTCTGCCGCGATCGAAACCGGCGTCGATCTCATAGACGACCAGCTCGGACGGATCGGTGATCAGTTGATCGCGCGAAAACGGCGCATCGAAGCTTCGTTCAGACATGGCTCATCGCATAGGGCATTCATCGCACAGGGCCGGACGTATTCTACTACGCAACATTGTAAACTACGCGCCCAGCGCAGTCCTTTCCGTCAACCTCACAGATTCGGGCAGGCTTCCCGAATCACGCGCGTGATGTACTCGATCTCCTCGATGCGCAGCGACGAAGCGGAAGGTAGATAAAAGCCGCGCTTGCACAAATCTTCGGCCACCGGATAGCGCTCCCCGCGGAACTGTTTCCAGTAGACGGGCTGGCAGTGCATAGGAATGAAAAACGTGCGCGTTTCGATCCCGTGCTCGGCCAGCACGCGACGCAACTGGTCGCGACTCATGCCGTACGCTGCTTCATCGACCAGAATGCCGTACATCCAGTAGACGTTTTTGGCCCAGGGCGCCTCCGACGGCGTGCGGATGCCGGGAATCCCGTGCAGCCGACAGGTGTATTCGGCTGCATTGCGCCGCCGCGCGGCGACGAAGGCGTCTAACTGCTCCACCTGCGCCAGCCCGACGGCCGCCTGCAAGTTGGTCATGCGGTAGTTGAAGCCGATGTACTTGTGCCAGAAGTGGCGTTCGCGGCTGAAGGCGTGGTCGCGCAAGTTCCAGGCCAGCCGCGCCAGCTCGCGGTCATTGGTGGTGACCATGCCGCCCTCGCCGGTGGTGATGATTTTGTTGCCGTAGAAGCTGAAGCCGGCCGCATGGCCCAGCCCGCCTGTGCGCCGCCCCTTGTATTCGGCGCCGTGCGCTTCGGCGGCGTCCTCGATCACGGTCAGCCCGTGTTTCTCCGCCAGCTCCATCAGCGGGTCCATGTCGGTCGGATGGCCGTAGATATGCACAGGCACGATGGCCTTCGTGCGCGGCGTAATCTTATCCTCCACCTGGTTCAGGTCCATCTGCCAATACTCCGGCTCCATATCGACCAACACCGGTTTGGCGCCGCAGTAGGTGACGGCGTTGGCGGTGGCGATCATGGTGAAGGTGGGGATGATCACTTCGTCCCCCGGCTCCAGCCCCAGCGTCGCCATGGCCAGGTGCATGGCCACGGTGCCATTGGCGCAGGCGATGCCATACTGGACGCCGCAGGCTTCGGCGAAGCGCGCCTCAAATTCGCGAATGAAGCGCCCTGCGGATGAAATCCAGTTCGTCTCGATCGCCTGCTGGACGTATTTCATCTCGTTGCCGCCCAGCGTCGGCTCACAGACCGGGATGATCGTCCGCCGCGGCTCTTCGCCGAATTCCGGGATCGACCGATAGACAAGCTTGACTTCCGGATCGGCGGCGGGGATGATCGCCGCCAGATCGCCCATCTCTTCCAGTGACAGTTCAGCAGGCTGCAACATGGTTCACGTTCTTCTTTCTTCCCACAGATTCCAAATCGTCGCCACGTATTTCCGCCCCTTGACGAGATAATCCCACAGATTGGCGCCGGTCTTGCTCTCGCCGGCGGTGCGAGGAACGCAGATGTAGGGAACCTCTTTGACCACGAAACCGACGCGCACCGCGCGCGCCAGCAGATCGATGCAATATTCGCCGTAGTCCCCACGCAGCCGCAGCGTGCGCAGCACCGGTGCGCGCGCTGCGATGAAGCCGCTCGTGTAGTCGTGCACGACGCCGCCGAGCAGGAGCACTGCGAAGCTGTTGATGATGCGGCTCAAGGTGCGCGCCATCCAGCCGTGCGCAGCGTCGGCGCCGCCCTTGACCCATCGCGAACCGACGGCGATATCTGCGCCCTCTTCGAGGATGGCGCGCACCAATCGCGCCACATCCGCAGGCGGCATCGAGAGGTCGCAGTCCATCCAGGTGACGATGTCTGCGCCAAAGGTTTCGAGCGCAAAGTCGATCCCGCACTGGATGGCGGAGGTCAACCCTTTCTGTCCGATGCGCACGTAGAGCGCTACGCGCAGTTGGTCGGCGCTGTTGTAGCGCGCGGCCAATGAACGCACCACCTCCGCCGTGCCGTCGGGCGAAGAGTCATCGACCACCAATATCATGTGCGGGGCGACGGCGTTTGTCAGGATGCCTTCAATCAACGCAGCAATGTTGTCGCGTTCGTTGAAGGTCGGCAGCACCGTGCACACCAACGTCATGGCGTCCCCTCGTCCATCTGTCGGCCCGAGCGCTTGTCCGCCGCGTTCCATGCTTTTCTTGCCACAACCAGCAGGCTGAGTCCCCACATCAGGTCATGGCGCTGTAGCCACCTCGCCTCCTGCATCAACGCAGCGCCCACCAGGCGATGAACGACGCCCTCTTCGTACAGGTCTTGCGAAAAAGGCAACAGGCCACGCCGCTGTAAAAGACGCACGGCCGCCACCGCAGGTGCGAGCAGGCTGTTGGCGTAGGTTACGCGCAAGGGAGTCAACCCAGCCCGGCGCACCAGCGCAACGAAGGCGCTGCGACTGTAGCGACGACCGGTGCCAAAAGCGACGTCGTGCGGCCCATACAGCCACGCGTGCGCGCTCACGCGCAGGAGTGCAACGCCGCCGGGCAGCAGCAGGTCGTGGATGACGGTCAACGCCGCGCCCGCATCGACGCCCTGTTGATCCACCACATCGAGCGCCGCAATCAGGGCGAAGGTCGGCCCGGCGAACGGGAGCCGCAACAGGTCGCCTTGCAGCCACGCCACGCGCTGTGAGCGGCTCTGCGCAAAGGCCAAAGCGGCGCTGCGCAGGTCGAGGCCATACACTTGAACGTCGGGGTGCGCCTTGGCCAGCTCGATGGCGAAGGCGCCGCCGCCGCAGCCAAGCTCCAGGATCGGCCCAAACGGCAGTGGAACGTTCGCCAGCAGCGCCTGCGCGACTGCGCGCATGCCGACATTCCAGCCGCCCGCTTCCTCCGCTGCGTACAACGATGGCAACAAAGCGCCTGCGTCACTCAATTTGCACCTCGCCGATGCGGAATCCAATTCCCTCCGCCGGCAGGCGTGCGCCATCCGCCGTATATAGCCCGATGAAAAGCGCATAGTCGCCGTCCGGCAAGTCGTCGGGCAATAAAAGTTGATATTCATCGAGAATGCGCCAGCCGGCCTGCCATCGGTTCGTCGGCAGCGAGCCTGCGCCCGGCGCGCTGTCCACGCCGGCGAGCAAGTTGGGAGCGCCCGCCGCCTCGTCGATCAGATGGACGAAGACGGTCCAGTTGTGCGTGGGCGCGGCGCGCACATCCCAGTAGAGCTGCACGTAGAGCATCCGCCCCGCCTCGAGCTGCGCCATCTGCGCGTCGTAGCCTGCGAGCGCCACGCCGTCGCCGAGTTCGAATGTTGTGGCGACCATCGGTTGGCGCTGCGGCGTCGAACCGGCCGGGCGCACGTAGGTGTTGGCATAGACGCGACCTTGCCAATCCAGGATCGTCGTCGTCACGGCGGCGTCGGGGAAGAGTTCGGGCAAGAGCAGGCGGGTGCGGAAGTCTTCCTCCTCGATCACGATGTAGTGCTCCGGCGCCGGGGCAGCGCCTGCGGCCAGCGGGAAAATATGACGACCGTCAAACGTGACCGGCGGGCCGTGGGCGCCCGCTTGCGTCTCCCAGGCGAAAGCCAGCGTCGGATGATCGGCGCTGCGCGGGGTGAGATAGAGGGCGGCGTCGGCGGGCTGGGCCGCGATCTGTTGGCCGATCGTCCACAGCCCCACGTCGAAGGCGTAGAAGAGATCGGGCAGCGCAGCCCAGCGCACGAAATAGTCGCGGGCTGAGACCATTGCGCCGAGCGCAAGCAGCGCTGCGCTCACCCACGACAGTGGACGACGCCACGCACGATGCGCAAGCTGGGCGCCCGCTCGAGCGCCCCACCCCCACAGCCAATCCAGGCCGACGCCGCCGAGCAGCGCCACCGGCGCAGCCGCTCCCAACACGCGGTGATAGTGGGGCGCATATTCGCTCACGACGCCGGGCGTCAGCAAGCCGACCAGCAACAGCAACAGGATGCTATGGCCCGGCTGACGAATACGCCACAGGGCCAAGGCGACGCCCAGCCAGAAAGGGATCGCCTGCCAGAGGTTCAGCGCAGCCAGGCCGGGCAGGTTGCGCCTGGGGTCGAGGTCGCCCGCTTCGACCAGGGGAACGAACATAAGCAGATAGGCAAGGGCGTTTTCGGCGAACCCCTGCTGCGTGGCCGCGCCGGCGCCCACGGCGACCTGCTCCGGTCGCAGCAGAAAAAGCTGAGGCTGGCTGACGGCGAAAAGCAGGAGAGGAAGCGTCAACAGCAAAGCGATGGCCGCCGCCAGTCCTCCGCCGAGCGCAAGAGCGCGACGATGCTCGCCATCCCACAGCCAGAGGATGGCCCACGCCAGCGCCATTAACGGCGGCAGCACCCAGCCGCCCTGATAGGCGTAGAGGCTGAAGGATAGGACGACGCCCAACCCAATATAGGCCTGCCAACTCTTCGTCCGCCGCGCGCGCAGAAGCAGCCAGAGCGCAGCCCCAGCGGCCAGCGGCACGAGGATCGGCTCGATGCCCATGCGGCTGAAGTGAATATGCCAGCGCATCGTCGCCAGCAGCCCTGCGGCGAGCCACGGCAGCGCCGCGGTCAGGCGATCGGGATGGAGGCGACGCAGCTCCTCTGCGGCCAGCCAGGTTGCGACGACGCCCAGCGCGCCGAAAAGCGCAGCGGTCACGCGCATGGCGGTTGGGCCAGGCTCTCCGCCCAGCCACGCCCAAAGGCCGAACATGAGGGCATTGGCGTAGGCGTTGGCAGGTGCCACGCCGAAATTGCCGGCCAAAAAAATAGGGCGGTAGGTCGGGTCGTTCAATATGCGCCACGCCTCCAATCCCTCGAAGGACTCGTCGAAGTGAAAACCGGGCGGCGTAGCGTCGATGCGCCAGAGGCGCAGCAACAGCGCCGCCGCCAGTAGCATGAAAAAGCCCAGCCAACCTTTGCGAATCATCAGTTGTGGATTTTATCACAAGAGAGGCAAGGAATGCGTGATGAAAGGCGTTGTATAGCGGCGGAGCGCCGACGCTTCAAAGCGCCTGCGCTCCGCACGCGGCGCGATAGCCGCACTGCGCACAACGAGCCGGCTCCTGATGGCTGCGCGGCATGTCGACGGCGGTGCGACCGGCGCGGATGCGCTCGGCGGCGTCGAGCACGGCGCGACGCACTGCAGGCGTAAACGGCGCCTCGAAGGAGCGGTCGGCGTAGCGCAAAATGCCGTAAGGCGGTGCGACGCCATACAGATCTTCGATGATCAGACAGTAGGCCGCCAGTTGCAGCAGATGCCCCGGCGACGGCGCAGGCGGCGCGCGTCGGCTCTTCACCTCCACCGGAATCATGGTGCGCCGCCCGCCCACCTTCACCTCCACCAGATAATCCGGCTTGCCGACCAGCGCATAGCGACGGCTCAGCAGCGGCTGGGAGACCGCCTGCTCCGCACCCGTGTCGCTGTAAGCCACCCGTCCCGTCGGCAGCCCGGCCGCGCGCTGCCGACGCCGCCCCCACAGGTAGAGGACAAGGCCGGCGAGCGCAAGAAGGATGAGGAGCAGGATCAGGTAGTTCATCGTCGGCGAATGCTCGGGAAGAACCGGATTTGAAGAACCAGATTTGTTGACAATGCAGCAGCCAGCCTACTCCTTTCCTGTTCCCTTGCACACCACCTCCCACGTCCCGCGGTTGACGACCTCGTCCTTCTGATTGACGACCTCCATCTTGAGCGTGACGATTCCTCCGCCCAGCCGCGGCACGGCTTTCGTGGCCTCGACGGCGACGCGCACGCGAATGGTGTCGCCGATGAAGACGGGCGCTACAAATTTCCACTCCAAGCCGCGGAAAGCCAGGATGGTGTCCTCCATGAAGCCGAGGCGCACGGCCAGCCCGCTGGCGATGCTCAACACCAGCAGGCCGTGGGCCACGCGCTGGCCGAACATCTGCCCTTTGCTGTATTCGGCGTCGGTGTGGATGAGGTTGTAGTCGCCGGAGAGGCCGGCGAAGTTGACGATGTCCGCCTCGGTGATGGTGCGGCCGACGCTCTCGGTCTGGTCGCCGACGATGAACTCCTCGAAGAAAAGGCCGCGGCGGCGGGCGAGTTTGCTTTCGGTCATCGCTGGACTCCTCATGATTTTGGATGGTTTGGTGTTTGTGCTTTCCGTTGGTGAGGATACAATACCACAAGCTCGATTATCACCAAGCATCGATCAACCAAGGATCCGAACAACCAAGGAGACGCCATCTATGCAAACCGACCTGCGCGGTCGCGATTTCATCAGCGACATGGACTTCAGCAAAGAAGAAGTGGAAACCGTCTTGAACGTGGCCTTCAAGCTCAAGCAGGAGCGCGCGCTCGGCATTCCGCACCCCCTGCTGCGCGACAAGACGCTGGCGATGCTCTTCTTCTTCACCAGCACGCGCACGCGCTCTAGCTTCGAGGTGGGCATGGCGCAGCTCGGCGGGCACGCTGCGTTTATCGACTCGGAGACGACGCAGATCAGCCACGGCGACACCGCCAAGGAGATCGGCGAAATCTACGGCCGCTACTTCGACGGCATCGCCATCCGCCAGTGCGACTGGGGCTTCGGCAACAAGTACATCAACGACGTGGCGAAGGCGAGTCGCGCGCCTGTGCTCAACATGCAGTGCGACATCTACCATCCTTTTCAGATTCTGGCCGACCTGATGACGATCATCGAGAAGGTCGGCGACCCGCGCGGCAAGACCATCAACGTGAGTTGGGCCTACGCCAGCAGCTATCAGAAGCCGATCTCGGTGCCGCAAAGCCTGATCTTGCAGATGACGCGCTTCGGCATGAACGTGCGCCTCACCCATCCGCCGGAGTACAAGCTGATGCCGGACATCGTGCAGCAGGCGAAGGACAACGCCCGCAAATTCGGCGGCAGTTTCGAGATCCTCGACGACTTTGACGCCGGCTTCAAGGACGCCGACATCGTCTATCCCAAGAGCTGGGGCGCGCTGTTGACGACTTCCGACAACGCCGAAAGTGCGGCGATCGGCAAGAAGTACACGAACTGGATCACCGACGAGCGGCGCATGGCGCTGGCGAAGCCGGACGCCATCTACATGCACTGCCTACCGGCGGACCGCAACATCGAGGTCACCGACGGCGTCATCGACGGTCCGCAGTCGGTCGTCTATGACGAGGCGGAGAACCGCCTGCACGTGCAGAAGGCGGTCATGGCGCTGACGATGCGGTAGAGGGCGTATACTCACGGGGACGAGATCGGCTCCATGCGCACGGTGAAATGACGCAGCACCGGCGCCTGTTCGACGATGCGATAGCCCGGCAACGAGGCGGCCTGATCCTTCACCGCCAGGATGACCTCGATCAGGTAATCGACATGGCTCTGGGTGTAGACGCGCCGCGGGAAGGCCAGGCGCACCAGCTCCATCGCTGCGGGCTTCTCGCTGCCGTCGGGTTGACGTCCGAACATGACTGAGCCGATCTCCACCCCGCGCACGCCGCCCATCAGATAGAGCGCATTGCAGAGCGACCACGCCGGGTATTGGTCGACCGGGATGTGAGGCAGCATCTCCCGCGCGTCGAGATAGATGGCGTGGCCGCCCGTCGGCTGGACGATGGGCACGCCCGCAGCCGTCAGTTTTTCGCCGATATAGGCGATCGAGCGGATGCGATAGCGCAGATAGTGCTCGTCTAACGCCTCGTAAAGCCCCACCGCGATCGCCTCCAGGTCGTAGCCCGCCATGCCGCCGTAGGTGGGAAAACCTTCGGTGAGGATCTCCAGATTGCGACATTGCGTCGCCAATGCGTCGTCGTTGAGCGCCAGGAAGCCGCCGATGTTCGCCATGCCGTCCTTTTTGGCGCTCATGGTGCAACCGTCGGCGTAGCTGAACAGCTCCCGTGCGATGTCGATCGGCGCCTTGTCGGCGTAGCCCTCCTCGCGCGTCTTGATGAACCAGCAGTTCTCGGCGTAGCGACAGGCGTCGATGAAGAGCGGTATGCCGCGCCGATGCGCCAGCGCGCTCACCTCCCGCACATTGGCCATGCTCACGGGCTGGCCGCCGCCTGAATTGTTGGTGACGGTCAAGAAAATGCAGGGAATGCGCTCCGGCCCCACCTCTTCGATGGTGCGGCGCAGCGCCTCTACGTCCATGTTGCCCTTGAAGGGATGGAGCGAGCGCGGCTGCCGACCTTCTGCGATGACCAGGTCGCGCGCTTCGGCGCCCGTATATTCGACATGGGCGCGCGTGGTGTCGAAGTGCGTGTTGTTCGGGATGACCTTGCCGGGGCCGCCCAGCACTGTGAACAGAATGTGTTCGGCGGCGCGCCCCTGATGCGTCGGGATGACGTGCTTGAAGCCGGTGATGTCGCGCACCGCCGCCTCGAAGCGATAGAAGGAGCTGGCGCCGGCGTAGGACTCATCGCTGGCGATCATGCCCGCCCACTGCCGGGAGGACATAGCGCCCGTGCCGCTGTCGGTGAGCAGGTCGATCAGCACATCTTCGGCGCGCAGCAGAAAGGGGTTGTAGCCGGCCGCCGCCAGCTTACTTTGGCGCTCCTCCATCGTGGTGAAGCGGATCGGCTCCACGGAGCGCACGCGGAACGGTTCGATGATGGTCTTGGGCTGAAACGGTTCCATGATCGGGATGGGAAGCAATGCACGGGTCGTCAATTCATCAGGCGACTGGAGCTTGCGCCGCTCGCTGCGCGCCGATTATTCTTGTCGCTCGCGCACATAAAGCATGGCGCCGACCACGCCGAAGAGCAATCCTCCGACCGAGGCTGCGTACGACGCAAAGAGCAACAAGAACCCAGGCTCCAAAAACCTGAGGATCATCAAAAAAGGCATGGCCGCGCCGAAGAGCAAAAGCACTGCGCCGATCAGCATGAATCGCATTGAGTTCGTCATGGTTATCGATAGAGCCAACAGCGGGCCAGATGACCCTGCCCCACGTCAAAATCTGGGGGCGTCTCTTTGTCGCAGACGTCTGCGATAAAATAGGCGCAGCGCGGGTGGAAGCGACACCCGGCGGGCGGGCGCACCAGGCTCGGCGGCTCGCCGGACGGGACTTCCCGAAATTTCATGGCGTTGGCGGCGTCCGGATCCGAGGTGGCCTCGATCAACGCCTGCGTGTAAGGGTGCTTTGGATTCGAGAGCAGGTCATTCACCTCGCCCTGCTCCACCACCTGTCCGGCGTACATCACCATGATGCGCCTCGAGAAATAGCGCACGGTGGAGAGGTCATGGGTGATGTAGATGACGGCCAGGTTGTGCGCTTGTTGCAGGGCGCGCAGCAGGCGCAGGATTTCCACGCGCACCGACGCATCGAGCATGGAAACCGGCTCATCGGCGACCAGCAGTTTAGGGTTCAGAATCATGGCGCGTGCGATCACCACGCGTTGTTGCTGCCCCCCGCTCAACATGTGCGGAAATTTCGGCAGGAACTCCTCCACCGGGGTCATCTTCACCTCTTCCAGCGCCTTGCGGATGCGCGCCTCGCGTTCCGCAGGGTCTTTCACGCCGGCGATGATGAGCGGCTCCTGCAGAATGCGGCGCACGTTCATGAAGGGCGGCAGCGCCCCGTAGGGGTCTTGCTGGACGTACCCCACCTGCGTGCGATACCATTGCATCTCCCTGCGCGAGAAATCGTTCAGGCGCCGATTCTCGAAGTAAATTTCGCCTTCCGTCGGTCGGTGCAGCCCCAGGATCGTCTTCATCAGGCTGGATTTGCCGCAGCCGCTTTCGCCCACAATTGCAATCGTCTCCCCGTAGTTCAGGTCGAAACTCACGTCGTCGACTGCGCGCACATAGCCGGCATGGCCGAATCCGAAGCGCCGCAGCTCAAACCAGACGCGTAAGTTCCGAACGGAGAGCAGTGCGCCTTGCTCGGGACGAGTCGAAGGCGCATCGCTTGCCGGCTTGACGCGCTCATCCCTGGTTGTATCAATCTTGATGTCGGCTGTGGCTTGCGTCACGCTGGTTCACTCCATCTTCTGTGTAGAGCCAACATTTGACAAGACGCCCATGCTGCTCGATCACCGGCGGCTCCTCGGCGCAGCGCGCAAAGCGTCTGTGACAACGGTCGGCGAAGCGGCATCCTGTGGGCGGATTGATCAGGCTGGGGGGCTGCCCGACGATGAACTCCGGGTCCTTGGTCTCGCGCAGCCGCGGCACGCTGGCCATCAATTTTTGTGCGTAGGGATGCAGCGGCTCCTGGAAAAAGCGCAGCGCATCGCCCACCTCGACGATCTGACCTGCGTACATGACCGCCACGCGGTCCGCCAGCTCGCTGGAGGTGGCGATGTCGTGGGTGATCAGGATGAAGCTCATCCCCATCTCTTTTTTGATGCGTTTCAACTGATTCATGATATTGGCCTGGGTGAGCACGTCGAGCGCCGATGTCGGCTCGTCCAGGATGATAAGGTCGGGCGAGGTCACCAGCGCCATCGCCAGCGCCACGCGTTGACGCATGCCGCCGCTCAACTCGAAGGCGTAGCGATGGACGAAATCTTCAGGAACGCCCACCAGTCGAAACATCTCCACCGCTTTTTCGAGCGCCTTGGATTTCCTCATGCCTTGATGGATCATCAACGGCTCCGCAACCTGGTCGCCGACGCGCAGGACGGGATTCAGCGCGTTCATCGCAGCCTGAGGAACCATGGCGATGCGGTTCCAGCGGATCGTGCGTCGGAATTCCTCATCGGAAAGCGCCATGACCTCCTGCCCGTAGAGGAAGGTCTTCCCGGTGTAGCGATGAACATTGCGCGGCAGCAGCCGCAGGATGGCTTTCGCCAGCGAAGATTTCCCGCAGCCCGACTCGCCGATGATCACCACGGCCTCGTTGGCGTTGAGGGTGAAATCGACGCCGTCGACGGCCTGCACAACCCCTTTGCTGGTGCGAAAATGCAACACCAGCTCCCTGACCTGCAACAACGGAGCATCGAAAGAGGAACGGTTGGCCATAAAGAATTACAAACCTCGTAAGCGGGGATTGAACACGCGATCGAGCGCAAAACCGACCATGGCGAATCCGAGGCCGGTGACGATCAACAACGCCGATGGCTGCAGCACCCAGTAATAATAGCCGTTGAACAGCGCGCCGTTGCGGAAGGCGTCGTCGATCACTTTCCCCCAGGTCGGCAGCACCGGATCGCCCAGGCCGAGCACAGCCAGCGAGGCCTCCAAAAACACATAGCTGGGAATCAGCACGACGAGCTGGGGAATCAACAGCGGAATGACGCGCGGGGTTAAGTATCTGCCGATAATGCGCAGGTTGCCCGCCCCGTAGGCGCGGGCGGCCTCGATGTAAGGGGATTCTTTCACCTGCAAAAAGATCGCCCGATAACTCTTGATTGCAGACCCGAAGATGCTGAGCAGGATCACGACGCCCAGGATGACCCAGATCGAGCGCGAGTAGAAGGTGCCGACCATAATCAGGATGGGCAGCACAGGCAGAATCAATACGATCTCGGTGATGCGTTGGATGGCGGCGTCGACCAGCCCGCCGAACCAGACCCCAAAGGCGGCGATGAACATCGTGGTCACCGTCGTGCCGAGGGCGGCGAGCAAACCGAAGGCCAGAGCGATCGGCGTCCCCCAGAGGATGGCGACCATCAGGTCGCGTCGTCGATGGTCGGTGCCGGCCAGCCCCGAGACCTTGCCATAGGCGATGAACTTGGCGTCCAGATCGCCGTTTCCCTCGAAGACCAGGGCGTCGAGTCGCAGCGTGTAGACGCCCTTGAGGGGCGCAAGCGGCTCCACATCCGGCTTTGCAAAGAGCGCCTGCTGCGCCGGCACGTTGCGCAGGCGACGGGCGAGGCGGCTGTCCCCTTCAAAGCGATAGGAGTCGCGAGCGCGCGGGGAATATTCGCCGATGCGAATCTCGCGGCCATCCGGCGTGAGCCAGGTCATCTCCACGTGGGGCTGCTTTTGAGTGAAGGTCGCGTAGAAAAAGATCGCCAGCTCTTGCGGAAAATCGTCGGCCTGAAAATTGAACGGAAACTCGATCGTGATCTCCGTCAACGCTCCTCTCGGTTCGACCACCTTGCTGCCCTGGCCCTGGCGGCTGTCGAGCAGAACGGTGGACGGCAACTTTTGGGCGCGGAAAAAATTCGTCCACTCCGGCGAGGCGGTGCGGGGGTAATCCTGCCAGATATCTTCACCGCCGCGCCACAGTCGGATCGCCTCGCTGTATGAAATTGTCGCCAGCGCATAGATGGCCATCACCACCAGAAGGCTGACAATCAACAGCCCGATGATGGCGGAGGGATACTGTCGCAGGTCCGCCCAGGCGTTCCGGATCACTTGGCGCCTCCCTCTCCAACCCTCACCCGAGGATCGACCAGTGCGTAGGTGAAGTCCAGGACGAACACTGTAATCGCCAGCAGATAGGCGTAAATCACCGTGCTGCCGACGATGATCGGCGTGTCGAACAGGCCGATCGCCTGATAGAGCAGGCGCCCCAGCCCTGGCCAGTTGAAGACGGTTTCGAGAATGATGGCGCCGGTCCACAGCCCGATCACCAGCAGCGCAAAGTTGGTGATAATCGTGGGCAGCGTCGGCCGCAAAATATAACGGTTCTCTACGATGCGACCGGGCAACCCCTTTGCTTTCGCCATGTCCACGTAGTCTTCACTGGAATAGATCAAAAAGAACGTGCGCCAGTTGTAAATGGTCAGGAAGATGGCGCTCAGCGTAATTGCAGCAACGGGCAAAATCATGTGGCGGAGCACGCTCCATGCATACTGAAGACGGTCGGCGGGAGGCGGCGTGTCCACCATGCCGCCGAAGGGCAACCAGCCCAATAGCGCAGAGAAGATCAGGATCAGAAAAATACCGTAAAACCAGCCGGGCGCCGCCGAAGTGGGGGCCAGGGCAATCACCATGCGATCGGCCAGGTTGCCGTAGTTGCGCGAAAGGCGCAGCGCTACAAAGATGCTGAAGAAGAACAAAAAGAGATTAGAGGTCGCAAAGAGCAGCAGGGTTGGAGGCAGGCGCTCCAGAATCACCAGGCGCACCAGCTTGGAGCCGCTGTCGCTGGTCAGATAGTTGGTGCGGCCAAGATTCAGCGTCAGCGCATCCGTCAACGAGGCGAAACTGCGCAGCAGAAAGGGACGATCCAGCCCAAGGCGTCTCACCTCCACCTGCACCAGCCCTTCGATCAGTTCATTGCGCTGTGCAGGGGTCAGCGCCCGATTGGCGGGATCCATGCTGACGGACAGCGAGATTCCCTCGCGGATCTGCGCCTTTTTAATCTCATCGACATAGCCGCCCATGTTGGCGATCAAAATCGTGAGATAAACGCCGACGACGACGGTGGCGAACAGGGCGACCAGACGCACGACCGAATAGCGCAGCACGCGCAGGGTCGTTGTCCAGCCTGGTCGGCGCGTGAGCGTCGCAGCAAGGTTTGATCGTGAAGGCAGAGAAGCTTCAGCCATGATGGAATTTGCTTTTTAATGCGCCGCCCGGCCGCCGGGGGATGCGGAGGGTCGGGCGGCGCAAACAACGTTATTGCACGGTGACGAACGAGAGGTCGGCGAAGCTGGGCAGCGCGACCAGTTTGGAGACAACCACGACCTCCAGCCGGTTGGAGCCGACCTCGAGCTGGCCGGTCGTCTCGGCGCTGAGCGTCACAGTCCACAGACCGTCTTCTACAGCTTCGGCTGCGCCCACCTCCACCACGTTGCCCTGGGCGTCGAAGAGCAGGTACTTGACCTCGGCGATGTCGTCGATTGCGTAGGGCTGGCCCTGGAAGTCGATGAACACGTCGAAGGTGACCTCCTCGCCGACCGTCACGCGGCTGGGGCCGTCCACCTCGACCTCGGCGATGGCCGGTTCGCTGAAGCGCGCCCATTTATCCGCCGGATCGGGATGATCGGCGAAGCGGCGCAGCACGATCGTCTTCTCGATCGGGAACGCGCGCTCCAGATAGAAGACGCCTGTGCCGATCCAGAAATGACCGTAGGTCTCATACCACTGCGCCAGATTGGCGTAGCGCTGCGCCACCTCTTCGGCGCTGAGGTAGGCGCCCAGCGTCGGCTCATACGGGATCGCGCCTTCGGCGCGCGCTGCGTCGAGTTTGGACTTGAGAATCTCTAGCACCGGGCCGGCGATCATGCTCATATACTCAACCTTCAGCTCATCGGCCTTGGAGGAGCTGAAAGTCGTCTCTCCGTCCGCCTCGGCCATGATGCCGATCGAGAGCGCATGCCAGGCGCCCTGCCCCTGCGCGTAGTAGGGCCACCAGGTGTTAATGTTCTGCTCGGCGTCGAGCAGCAAGCTGTCGCTGTAGGTTTCGATGACGAGCGGATCGGTGGAGAGGATGCGCACGCCGCGGAAGGCGGCCATGAAGGACTCGAACGCAGCCACCGCCGAGCTGTCAAAGATGGGGCTGGCTTCCTTGGCCCGGTCGAAGGTCAGGATCATGCCCAACACTACGTCGGCGACCGAGAAGGGGCTGCCGTCGTGCCACTTGACCGTGTCGTAGAGGTCGGCGGGATAATACACGACGCTCTTGCGCGCCGCCTTGACCGGCTCGGTGTAAGCCTCTGCAGCGGTGATAAAGACCTGTCTCTCTGCGTCCCAGTCCACCCAGGCGTCGTCCGGCACCACGATCTCCGGGACGAACTGCAAGTCCACCCAATCCAGCGTCACATTGACGGGGCGTCCCTCTTCGACGAAGAGCTCTGCTCGCTCGATGCGATTGGGCAGGGCGAGGCCGGTGTAGGGATCGGGGATGGTGGCGAACTCACCCGTGCCCCGGATCGGCATCTGGTCGAAAATCCAGTTGGTGCCGGCGATGGGGTTCCAGGGGTTGGTGAGGATGCTCGGCATGGCGATGCGCACTTCGCCGCCCTCTGCATTTCCCTTGCGCAGGGTGGAGGCCCAAAGCGGCGTGCCCGAGATCGAGCCATACAGGTCGGCGGCGACGTCGATTTCCGCCCGCACCGGCGTGACGGCGGCGCGGTCCACCAGCCAAATGCGCACCGAATCTTCCAGCGCCAACTCCAACGCTCTCGCCATCAGCTCGCGCCGCTCTTCCAACGTTCTGTAGAGCTGATTGCCCAGTTTTTCGGCCACTTCGTCGAACTCTGGGGTCGGCGTATAAGCCTGCCAGAGCAGCGAGGGAAGTCCGCGCGGGGTGTAGAAGAATTCAAAGTTGTCGCCCAAATCGCGCGGCACGGCGGTCGTGATCCAGCCGCCGGTGTAGATGTGGAACAGGCCATCGGCGGGGTTGCCGTTGATCCAGATCGGCGAAGCTTCAGCCGCAGTCTTGTAATCGCGAATGGTGGTGAAGCCGATGGTTTCAAGCTGGTTGGCGACGTAGTCGCCGATGGCGCGGCGCTCATCCTCGACTCGGATCAGCACGCTGATCTCGACCGGCTCGCCGTTGTACGTCCACTTCCCGTCCACCTTGGTGGCGCCGAGTTTCTCCATCTCCGCCGAGATGACCTCGTCCGCCCGCTCCGGGTTGTACGCGTACTTGGCCTCCAGGGCGCGGATGACGTCAGCCATGAGCGCGTAATCGCCGGACGCTGTGTTGAACGGTACGTAACGCGGCGTCGCCAGGCCGCCCATGATCTCCTGGGCGATATACTGGCGGTCGATCAGCCAGTTCATTGCCTCGCGCACGGCCGGCACGGCGAAGGGGTTCAACTTGCCGGTGCTTTCAAACACAGGTCCCACCGGGTTGAAGCTCAATTCGTTGTAGGAGCCAAACGAACGATAGGTCTTCAGAGCGGGGGATTCGGCGACCTTGGCCGCCACCTCGCGGTTGGTGACCTGGAAGGCGTAGACGTCGATGTCGCCGACTTCCAGACGGGTCACAGCGGCGTCCGCCGATGGCTCTTCGACGATGATCACGGCGTCGAGCCATGCGCCGTTGCGCATGGTGGGCGCTGTGGGCTCCGCGGCGGGCGGCTCGGTCGGCGCCGGTGCAGGCGCTTCCACCTGGGCGGGCGGCGGCGCTTCCGGGGCGGGCGCCGCCGGTTGCTCACAGCCAGCAAAGACCAAGGCGCTGACCAGCAGCGCAATCAGAAGTGTGAATCTTGCTTTTTGCATGGTGAGGTCTCCTTTGACAACTGTTTGGATGAAAAGCGATCCTGTCGACAGGGCAAGAGGTGAATATCATTATAAAAAAACTGAACCGACAGACTTGTAAGTGAGCTTACCACTCTCTGCCATGACCGTCGAGTCGTTGCTCGCCGCCGAGCTTCGAGCCATTGCTTCTCTTAATTGCAGGAGAAGAATCGCTCGATCAGTTCTCCAAACGCCATCAAATGTTCC
>NZ_CAKZMJ010000020.1 GCF_937128415.1 uncultured Caldilinea sp. | reverse complement strand
AAAATCGAATGGTTATACGCTCATGACAACAACTAACGGAGGCTTTCCTCAACGCGTCGTCATCACAGGCTTAGGGGCGCTGACCCCTCTTGGTCACACAGTCGAAGAGACCTGGCGCAACCTGGTCGCCGGGCGCAGCGGCATCGACTACATCACCAAATTCGATACGTCCGACCTGCGCGTCAATTTTGCGGGCGAGGTGCGCGACTTCGATGCAGGACAGTACATGGATCGCAAAGAGGCGCGGCGTCTGGACCCTTGCATCCAGTATGCGCTGGTCGCCGCACAACAGGCCATCGCCGACGCAGGTCTGAAGTTGGAAAACGAAGACCCCACGCGCATCGGCGTGTTGGTCGGCAGCGGCATCGGCGGCATTGGCTCTTTTCGGGAGAACGTCGAGATCGTGCAGAGCAAAGGGTTGCGCAAGGTCAGCCCTTTCATGATCCCCAATATGCTGGTTGATAGCCCTGGTGGGAAGATCGCCATTGAATTCAATCTGCAAGGCCCGAACCATGCAGTCGTGAGCGCCTGCGCCAGCGGCACCACTGCCGCGGGAGAGGCGTTTGAGCTATTGCGCCGCGGGGACGCCGACGTCGTGCTAGCCGGCGGGACGGAGGCGGCGCTGCTGCCCATCAACATCGCCGCCTTCGATGTGATGGGTGCGCTCAGCCAACGCACCGACAATCCCAAAGCGGCGTGCCGTCCCTTTGACCGCGACCGCGACGGTTTCGTCATGAGCGAGGGCTCGGCGATCCTGGTCATGGAAACGCTCGAACATGCGTTAGCGCGCGGCGCGCGCATCTATGCAGAGGTGATCGGCTACGGCAACACCAACGACGCCTATCACATGGCGGCGCCGCACGAAACCGGCCGCGGGGCTGCAGACGCCATGCGCATGGCGCTGCGCAAGGCGGCGGCTTACGGAGAGACGCCCGCCGACGTCGATTACATCAACGCCCACGGCACCGCCACGCGGCTCAACGACGTCGGCGAGACGCTGGCCATCAAACAGGTTTTTGGCGAGGGAGCCTACAATCTGCGCATCAGCAGCACCAAGAGCATGACCGGCCATCTCCTCGGCGCAGCCGGCGCCCTGGAGGCAATCATCTGCGTCAAAACCATCGAAACCGGCATCGTGGCGCCCACTATCAACCTGGACAATCCCGACCCTGAGTGCGACCTGGACTACACCCCTAACCACGCAGTCAAAGCCGACGTCCGCGTGACGATGAGCAACAGCTTTGGGTTCGGCGGCCACAACGCATGCATTATGCTGCGCCGCTACGCCTGAGAGCAGCAACCAAGAAGGAGGGAAGGATGCCCGAAGCGAAACCCATGTCCACCGGTGGCTCTAACTCAACGAATGGCGCAGGCGAATATCGAGAGGAGAGCGTTTCCACACAACAGAAGCAATCGCCCGTCGCCCCCTCCTCCTATCGCCCGCGCTACGCCCACATCGTGGGTTGGGGCTACCATGTCCCCAGCAAGGTGATCACCAACCACGATCTGGAGCAGATCGTCGACACCAGCGACGAATGGATTCGCAGCCGCACCGGCATCGCCGAGCGTCGCGTGGCCGCCGACCCTAAAGAGACGTCGGCGACGTTGGGCGCCGCGGCCGCACGCAAGGCGTTGGAGGTGGCCGATGTGCCCGCCAGTAAGATTGATCTGGTGATCTGTGCAACGACCACGCCGGAGTACTCCTTCCCGGCCACCGCCTGCCTGATTCAGGATATGTTGGGCGCGCATCACGCTGGCGCGTTTGATCTGAGCGCGGCCTGCTCTGGTTTCGTCTATGGGTTGGCGATGGCGCGCGGGCACATTCTCGCCGGCGATGCGGAGTATGTGCTCGTGATCGGGACGGAGACGCTTTCGCGCATCGTCGACTGGACCAATCGCAAAACCTGCGTTCTCTTCGGGGACGGCGCTGGGGCCGTGCTGGTGGCGGCGAGCGAGGTGCCCGGCGGCATCATGGCCGTCGACCTGGGGAGCGACGGCTCAGGCGGCAACACCCTGATCCTGCCCGCCGGCGGCAGCGCCATGCCCACCAGCCTGGAGACGGTCAGCAGTGGCCAGCATTACATCAAGATGGATGGCAAGGCGGTTTTTCGCTTTGCCACGCGCGTGATGGCCGCTTCGACGCGCAAGGTGCTTGAGCGCGCCGGCTATACGACCGACGACATCGACCTCGTGGTGCCCCACCAGGCCAATATCCGCATCATTCAGAACAGCGTGCTCAACCAGCTCAAGATTCCGCCTGAAAAAGTCTTTGTGAACCTGGAAAAATATGGCAACACCAGCACGGCCAGCATCCCGATAGCCCTGTGCGAGGCTATCGAGGCGGGCAAGCTCAAGCCAGGCGACAAGGTGGTCTTCGTCGGCTTCGGCGCAGGGCTGACGTGGGCGTCGTGCGCGATTGACTGGCGCACGCCGGTTGAAAAGCCCGAAGCAGATTGGTGGAAGAACACGCGGCGCCAGGCGACGTACAGCGCAGCAGCGGCGCGCAGCATGTGGCGTCGCGCCGTGCGCTGGGTGTATGAAGTCCTGCCCGACCCCGAAGCGCCCGGCCGCGGCGAAGGTCACAAAGAAAAAGAACAGACGGAGACGTCGGTCCGCGAATCTTCTTCAGAACGCGTTAAAGAGAAGCCCTGACCTCCAGACGGTGTGTGCAGAGAGTCGATGCGAGTCTTCATCGGCCCCCGGTGAAGACTCGCATTCTAGGGTTCTGAATCAGGGGGCGCTCAGTGGGCTCTCCGGCGCGCTGAGCGGGCTTTCTGGGCCGGCGAGTGGGCTCTCCGGCTCCGCCAGCGGGCTTTCTGGACTGGCGGCTTCGACGGCCGGAATCGGTGTAGCCGTGGGAGTGGGTGCAAGGGTCGGGGTGAACGTCGGCGGCGGAGTCGGCGTCGGTTCGTTCCCGCCGCCACAGGCAGCCGCCAGAAATGCAATCAGCAGAATGACCGATAGAAAGCTCAAAATGGTTCGACTGCTCATCAAAATATCCTCTTCTTGTCTGGCTTCCCTAGAGAGTAATTCATAACCCAGAGCAATCCAATTTGTCGCCTCGAACTGCTCCGACGGCGTTGTCAAACACCGCAGCGCATGAATCGCCCTTGACGAGCGCACCGCATCGTCGAAGTCTACAATATATCAGGTGTGCGCCCATCCACCAATCTGCGTTTTCGGCCGTCGTCGCCCCCAGGCGCACAAATGGCTCTTTCGCTTCGGGTCGGTTCAGATTTACGTTGCACAGGCGAATGCGTTCTCTGTGGTAAGATATACGCGGTCACAGAGGGCCCAACGGTTGCCTTTTGCCGTAAAGTGCAGCGTTGATGGCGTCAACTTTTCTGTAGTCGCCAAACAACACACATCCTGGGAAGAGAATGGGGAAGCGGACGTCCACCTCAACTTTTGGCGTGAGCAAGCGCGAGGGACATGACGCGTCAGCGTTTTATAGCCGTCAAATGTTCCGGCGCAACGGCGAGCGCGCACACACAGAAAGTCTAGAAGACGATGCAGCGACGGAATGCGTTGCGCCTCTGGAGACATGGGCCGATCGCATCTACTGTCAGTCCGCCGCTCAAATGACGCCCATCCCTGACAACGCCGTGGGGCTGGCGTTTACTTCGCCGCCCTACAACGTCGGCAAGGAATATGACGACGATCTCTCCTTCGAGGCCTATCTGACATTGATCGAGGCGGTGGCGCGCGAAGTGCACCGCGTGCTCAGGCCGGGAGGGCGTTACGTCGTCAATATCGCCAACCTGGGGCGCAAACCCTACATTCCCCTTCACGCTTACTTCTATCAAAGACATATGGCGGTCGGCTTTCTGCCGATGGGCGAGGTGATCTGGCGCAAGGCGAAAGGCGCCAGCGGCAACTGCGCATGGGGCAGCTGGCAGAGCGCTCGCTCTCCGCGGCTGCGCGATATCCATGAATATTTGCTAGTTTTTGCCAAAGAGAGTTTCTCTCGCCCGGATCGCGGCGAGTCTGACATCGATCGCGAGGAGTTCATGGCGGCAACGCTGTCGGTCTGGGAGATTGCGCCGGAGTCGGCGCAGCGCATAGGACATCCGGCGCCCTTCCCGCTGGCGCTCGCCGAACGCGTCGTTAAACTTTACTCTTACGTCGGCGATGTGGTGCTCGATCCTTTCGTCGGCTCGGGAACCACTTGCGTAGCCGCCGCCCTGCACCGTCGTCATTATGTTGGCTTTGACGTTGACCCTGTCTACTGTGCGCTGGCGGAGGAGCGCATCCGCAGTGCACTGGCCAATCCCCAATCATTGGCCGGTCCCGTATCCGCCGCTCCATAAGCGCTGCCGAATCTCTGCACGCTTCCTCGAAGTTTGTTCTCCTGGCAAGCGTAAAGCGCTGTAAGTCGAGACAGCGCTCTCGAGTCCTCTTCGCGTTTCCCCAATCCGACCAGTGGATTTCCACGTCTTACCCGGTGAAAGCTGCTCGGCTTGAACAAGCGTATCTGCAAGCAAAATTGTGGCGCAATCTACAGAAAAATCCTTTGCTCATCTTATAAAATTGTATAAGTATTGGCTGTGTTTTGTATAACTTTTGCGCAATCTCAAACTCACTCACGTACACACAAGGAGAAAATCATGAAAAAGCGAAATCGACGCATCCTTCAACTGTTGCTTGCATTGCTGCTGGTCCTCAGCGCAACGCCGGTCGCTCCCGCCTTTGCGCAGGACGCGGACATTGTGGACACAGCGGTTGCCGCGGGCGACTTCAACACGCTGGTCACCGCCGTGCAATTGGCGGGGCTGGTCGAGGCGCTCAAGGGTGAGGGGCCCTTCACCGTCTTTGCGCCGACGGATGAGGCGTTCGCCAAGCTGCCGCCCGACGTCCTGCAGGCGGCGCTCGACGACCCGGAAGGGTTGCTGACGCAAGTGTTGCTTTATCACGTCGTAGCGGGCAAAGTGATGTCGAGCGACCTCAGCGATGGGTTGGAGGTGGCGACGCTGCAGGGCGAAAGCGTGAAATTCACGCTGAGCGATGGCGCGGCGATGGTCAATGACGCCAATATCATCGCAGCCGACATCGAGGCCTCCAACGGCGTCATCCACGTCATTGACACCGTCATTTTGCCGCCGAGCATCGTTGCAGCGGCTGCCGCCGCCGAGGAAGCGGCTGAGCCTGTCGCCACGCCTGCGCCGGCGGAGGAGCTGGCCGACATCGTCGACACCGCCGTTGCTGCGGGCAGCTTCAACACGCTGGTCGCTGCGGTGCAGGCTGCCGGCCTCGTCGATGCGCTGCGCGGCCCAGGTCCCTTCACCGTCTTCGCCCCCACCGACGACGCTTTCGCAAAGCTGCCGGCGGGGACCATCGATGCGTTGCTGGCCGATCCGACGGGTGACCTGACGCAGATTCTGCTCTATCATGTCGTGCCCGGCAAAGTGATGTCGACTGACCTGAGCGACGGCCTGGAGGCGACCACTCTGCAGGGCGGCGCAGTGGTCTTCACCCTGGCCGACGGCGCCGCCAGGGTCAATGACGCCAACATCATTGCCGCTGACATCGAGGCCTCCAACGGCGTCATTCATGTGATCGACAGCGTGATTTTGCCGCCTGCCGCCGAAGGCGAGCCTGCCGTCGAGGCCACGCCGACGCCAGCGGAGGAGCCGCCGGCGCTGCTGCCGGTCACCGGCGGCGAGTCTGGCGGCGGGTTGAATGCGCTCCTGGCCGCAGGTTTGATCCTTCTTGCGGTCGCCGGCTTCGCCTTGGCCTGGCGGCGACGGCTGGCGTAACTCCGCAATCGGGCTGCTATTGAAAAGGAAGATGGGCCGAACGCACTCGCCCATCTTCCTTTGTCCGGTCGCTGCGCAAATGAAGCCGCCGCTTCTCACGTAATCCGGTGGTCCTCTCATCTTCACGCCCTGGAGAAAGACGCAGGGCGATCGCGAACCTCATCATAGCATCAATTTTGATCTGTTAACTCCCGTTGCACAGGTCGGCGACTCGGTCGGCGTCGGCGCTTGTGCACTCCTCATCCCCTCACGTGCAACGTAAGCCGTTAAATCAACATCAATCGGCGGCAATCGGCTTCAAAGAGTGAATTTTGCGCCGATCGGCGCATTTTATGAAGCGCAATAGATGATCGGGCGCCGGGAATTTAAGGTGTGCAATTGCCCTGGGAGGCAAGGTCTTCTATGGTTTTTCAAAGTTTTTCTGATATAATGGTGGTCAGGACCTGCCCGGCAGCGCCTTGGAGCATGACAGCGCACTTTCCAAAATTTTAACAGGATTCCATAAAACACAAAGGAGAGTTCTATGAAACAACGCGTTCCAGCCGTACTTCAAGCGCTTGTGGTCTTTGCGCTGATCTTGAGCCTGGTTCCCCTGCAGACTTTTGCTCAGACAGGTCTCAGCGAAAAGCCAGACATTGTGGAAACCGCCGTTGCTGCGGGCGATTTCACCATCCTGGTGGAGCTTGTGCAGGCGGCGGGGTTGGTCGACGTCTTGAAGGGCGAAGGCCCTTTCACCGTCTTTGCTCCGACGGATGAGGCGTTCGCCGCAGTGCCGGCGGAAATTCTGGCCGCCCTTGCCGAAGACCCCGAGGCGCTGCGCAGCGTCTTGCTCTATCATGTGGTGCCGGGACGACTGGTCGCTGCGCTGATCAGCGATGGCAAGGAGGTTCAGACGGCGCAGGGAGAGAGCGTGCAATTCTCCTTCACCGACGGCGTCAAAAAGATCAACGGCGCCACCATCGTTGCGCGCGACATTCAAGCCTCCAACGGCGTGATTCATGCAATTGACAGCGTCATTCTGCCGCCTTCGCTGGCTGCGACGCTGGCCGACCTGCTGCCGTCCGCCGAAGAGGGCGTCGCTGAAGCCGCCGCCACCCCTGAACCGACCGAAGAAGCTGTGGCCGAAGCTGCTGCCACCCCCGAGCCGACCGAAGAGGCCGCCGAGGAGCTTGCCGACATCGTCGACACCGCCGTCGCCGCAGGGCAATTCACGACGCTCGCCGCTGCGTTGACCGAGGCCGGATTGGTGGATGCATTGCGCGGCCCTGGCCCCTTCACCGTCTTCGCACCAACGGATGACGCCTTTGCTGCGCTCCCGCAGGAGACGCTGGACGCTGTGCTGGCCGATCCCGAGGGCCTGCTCACGCAGATTCTGCTGTATCACGTTGTGGCGGGTAAATTGATGGCCGCCGACCTGGTCGACGGTCAGGAAATTGTGACGCTGCAGGGCGCCCCCCTGACCATTTCGCTGAGCGACGAGGGCGCCATGGTCAATGACGCCAACATCATCGCCACCGACATCGAGGCCTCCAACGGCGTGATCCACGTGATCGACGCTGTGCTTGTGCCGCCGCTCGAGGAGGCCGCCGCAGCGGCTGA
>NZ_CAKZMJ010000019.1 GCF_937128415.1 uncultured Caldilinea sp. | reverse complement strand
GTGTGGGCATGGGCGGTCTTTCGCTCCGCTCAACCTTTCCAGACCGCTCTCAAACCTGTTCCTTGAATCTTGCTCTCCTGACTTTCACGAGAGAATCTACGGTGAATCCCAATTGCGAGGTTTGCAGCGTTTCTTCTCCCCCTCTCCCGGCACTGGGAGAGGGGGTAGGGGGTGAGGGCCTAGCGGCGGCGCTTCCAGATTAATTCTCTTAATTGTTGCCGTGCGTGATAATATCTTCTCATAAATCTAGACGTTTGCGGGGTTAATCCAGGATCGTGGGCGATAAACCGGTGGCGCTCTGATGAGGAGCTGTTCATTGCAAGTTTTCAGACAATTTTTCATTGCGTCTTTTCCCTCCTCTAAACTCCTGGCGCTTGCGCTGCTTGCGTTGGCCGCAGCTCTGGCCTTGCCGTGCGTTGGCAGCGCACAGGCGCCGGTGGTTGCGCCCGAGGACGTCTCCACGCCGACGCCCACGCCCCTGGCGCTGCCCTCGCCGACGCCTGCACCCACCGGACCAGATTTCGCTGCTCCACGGCTTATGGCGCGCACCCTGCACCTCGCCGGCGACGCGCCTGTCACATACACCGTGCAGCCGGGCGACACGCTTTTCTCCGTTGCGCTGGAAATGGGCCTCGACCTGACGGACGTCCCCTGCGCCGTTGCGCCGACCTTCACCGTTGAGCAGCCGCTCGTGATCGGCGACGTGCTCTTTGCGCCGCCCGCCAACGTCCTCTGCCATGAAGTGGCGCCAGGAGAAACGGTCGAGTCCATTGCGGCGCGCTATCGCGTTGACCCGGCGCAGATTCGCAGCCTCCCCTGGAATCGCCTCCCTGCCGAGGGAGAGGCGGCGCTCGTCCCGCGCACGCACCTGCGCGTGCCATTGATGGTGTCGCCAGGGCGAACGGCGACCGACGCCGACCTCGACTTCCTGCTCACCATGCTCAACATGCCGGTGGACACTTCGCCCTTCATCGTCTTCGCCCAGAAGAGCGCGTCCCGCAAGCCCACGACGCCCATCGGCCCCGTCCCGGCGGACTGGCCCTACGGCAGTGGGCGCTTCACCTGGCCGGTGTACGGCTGGCTGAGCCAGGGCTATCGCTTCGACCACCGCGCCATCGACATTGCTGCGCCGCAGGGGACGCCGGTCACCGCCGCCGATCGCGGGATCGTGATTCGCGCCGGCTGGAACAACCAGGGCTACGGCCGCTTCGTGGTCATCGACCATCAAATCGATTACGTGACGCTCTACGCTCACCTCGACCGCATCTTCGTGCGGGAAGGCGAAGTCGTGGGGCAAGGACAGGTGATCGGCACGGTCGGCTCGACCGGCAACAGCACCGGCCCTCATCTCCACTTCGAGATTCGCGACTTCGGTCGCCTCACCAATCCGCTGGAACTGCTGACCGCACCATAATTTGATAAGGACGACGCCATTCCATGCAACTGACCGTGCGCAGCTGGCTGCTTTTGATGATGACGGCGCCTTTGATCGCCGGTTCGGGCTGGCTTCCACCGCTGCTCTGGGCCGCCGGAGCCTGGCTGCTGCTCGCTGCCGCATTGCTGATCGTCGACGCGCAACTGATGCCCAGGGCGAACGATTGGCGCCTGGAGCGGCGCCATGACGCCCGGCTTTCGCTGGCCGCACAGAATCGCATCCGCATCGTGATCGAGCTGCTCCCCTCGCGGCGCACAACCTTGCGCCCCGTTCCGATCTGGCTGCGCGACACGCCGCCCCCCACGTTTCGCCTCGACCGTCCGGAGCCGCTGCTGACAGGCGTTGCACCGCCGAACGGTCTGATCGAGCTGGCGTACCACGTCAACCCGCCTCGCCGCGGCGACTACGCCTTTGGAGACCTCTATCTGCGCTGGGAAGGGCCTCTGGGGTTGCTGCGCCGGCAGGCGCGCTTCGCAGCCGCCGCGCCGGTGAAGGTCTATCCCAACCTGGTCGATGTGCGCAAATATGACCTACTCCTACGGCGCAACCGACTTGCGGAGATGGGGCTGCGTGCGACGCGGCTGCGCGGGGTCGGCAACGAGTTCGAGCGCCTGCGCGAGTATACGCCCGACGACGAGCACCGCCGCATCAACTGGAAGGCGACGGCGCGACGCGGCAGGCCGATCAGCGTCGAGTACGAGACGGAGCGCAGCCAGAACATTTACGTCCTGCTCGACGTCGGCCGCATGATGCGCAGCCCGGTCGGCGACGTCGCCAAAATGGACTACGCCATCAACGCCGTGCTCTTGCTTGCCTATGTGGCGACGCAGAAGGGCGATCGCGTGGGATTGTTGACTTTCGCCGATGCCGTGTTGAGCTATGTCGCCCCACGCGGGGGGAGGGCGCACTTTCATCGCCTGCTGGAGCAGCTCTACGCCGTGCAAGGGGAGCCGGTGGAGCCGGATTACATTGCGGCCTTCGGCGAGTTCGCTGCACGCCAGCACAAGCGCGGATTCGTCCTCGTCTTTACCGACCTGACCGGCGGCGTTACGACGGAAAGCCTGGTGGCGCAGATGGCGCGACTGCGGCGTCGCCATCTGCCGTTGCTGGTGACGGTCGCCGATCCAACGATCAATCGTCTTGCCGGCCAGCCGATCGTCGACAGCGCGTCTCTCTATGAACGCACGGTGGCGGAGCGCGTGCTCGCCGAGCGTCGTCTGGCGCTCGACCAACTGCGGCGCCAAGGTGTGCAGACGCTTGACGTCCCCGCCGATGCGCTGAGCGTCGCCGTCATCGACCGCTATCTGGCCATGAAGCAGAGGCTCCTGATCTGAGCCTCCACCTCTCACCCTTTCGCCTTGAGCTGATTGACGAGGTCGATGTACGCCCGCATAGCGTCCTCGACCGTCATCCCTTTCAGCTTCTCCCAGGCGTCCCATTTGGCGCGGCCGACGAAATCGGTCATGCCGGGGCGCTTGGTGTTGACGTCGCCGACGGTCGCCTGTTTGTAGAGGGCGTACAACTGCAGCAGGGTCTGGTTGTCGGGCCGGGAGGGCAGCTCGGTTGATTCACGCGTCGCCTGCTCGAACTGGGCCTTGAGGTCGGACATGAAATCGCTCCTGTTGTGTGGTGAGTTAGATGGGACGCGGATGGACGCGGGTGCGACGGATTGAAACGGGTCGATCTGTGAAAATCCGTGAAATCCGTGTGCATCCGCGTTCCATGGCTGCCTGTGACTTGGGACACGGATGGACGCGGGTGCGACGGATTGAAACGGGTCGATCTGTGAAAATCCGTGACATCCGTGTGCATCCGCGTTCCATGGCTGGCGCTATGCTAGCACAGCGGCGGCGTTGTCACAAGTCCCACAGAGTGAAGGGACGCTCAGACGACATGCACGTCGATGCCCATCGCCCGCAGCGCCTCGACGTCGGCGGCGGGCGCAGCGTCGTCGGTGATCAGCGCGTCCACTTTCTGCAGGGGGATCACTTGTTGCAACGAACGCACGCCAAACTTGGTGCTGTCCATCAAAAAGATCACGCGCGCTGCGCTGGCGGCCATGGCGCGCTTGACCTGGATCTCGAGCGGATTGACGTCGGTGATCCCTTCAGTCGGCGTGACGCCGGTGGCGCTCAAGAAGCAGGTTGTGGCGTGAACATGCCGGAAGTACTCCTCCGCCTGCGGGCCGACAAAGGTGTAGGCGACAGGGCGCAACATCCCACCGCAGCAGTAGACGTTGATGGCGGGCGTCAGCCGCGCCAGCTCATTCATTGTGCCCAGGCCGTTGCCGATCACGGTGAGATGCTGGTAGGCGGCCAGATATTTCACCATCGCCGCCACGGTGGTGCCGGCCTCCATAAAAAGGATGTCCCCATTGCGCACAAAGTGCTCTGCGGCGTAGCGGGCGATGCGTTCTTTTAACGCAAGGTTGAGCACGCGCTTGCTGTCGTAGAGCGGCTCGGCGTCGGTGCGCCGCTCTATGCGTGCGACGCCCCCGCGCACGCGTCGCACGCGACCATCCTCTTCGAGCGCAGCCAGATCGCGCCAGATCGTCATCAGCGAGACGCCAAAAGCTTTGCACAGCTCCTCAGCGGTGGCGCTGGCTCGCTCTTCGACGAGATTCACGATCTGTTCTCTGCGCAATTCGGCAGGCAGTTTTGACATCGTTGAAATTTTCCCCATATCTTGCTGTAGAGTTCATTACACCAAAACATAACACTAAACAAAGGCAACGTCAAGCCTATCAATCTGGCTAGAAGGTCAGTTGGCGCCAAAAATATGTTATATTTCGATATAATATGATGAAAGCTGAATAGACTTTGACAAGCATTGTTCCTTGCTGTAATTTATGCAATAAATTTCTCAATACATAATTTCTTGCCAAGGATGAAAGTCGGCAAATCTGCCGAGGAGAGAAAGGCGTTTCGGATGATAGAGCATTGCCCTGAATTAGGGCCGGAGGCGTTCCTGCGCTTTGAGCCGAAGGACGGTTTCATTCCAGGTCGGACGCCGGTGCGACGCTATTTACGCGATCTCTGCGCAAGTTTCGCCGATCAGGCGGCGTGCCGGGCGCGGCTAGAGGAAAATCCGCTGCTCTATCAAGTGACCTCCATCGAAGACCAGCATGGGGCGGGGCAGCTGCACTATGGGCTGGGCGTGCTGATGCCGGGCAAGATCGGCCGCGAGTATTTCATGACCAGGGGACATCTGCACGCCTGGCGGCCGGCCGCTGAGGTGTACATCGGCCTGCGTGGGCGCGGGCTGATGGTGCTGGAGGATGAACGCACGGGCGAGTGTCGCGTGACGCCGCTGGAAGCGAACACCGTCGTCTATGTGCCGGGCTGGACCGCTCACCGCACGGTGAACATCGGCGAGGAGCCGCTGGTCTACTGGGGCGTTTTTCCCAGCGAGGCCGGCCACGACTACGGCGCCATGGGCGAGCGCAATTTTCGTATAGTCGTTGTGGAGAAAAACGGCGCACCAGTCGTGATGGAGCGGTCGGCTTTTCTACGGGAACTGGAGGCGCAAACGCAATGACCGAGCAGGCCACGCCTTTAATTCCAGAGCAAAAGCCGACCGTCGGCTACACCGTGAGGCCATGGGGATCGTTTAAGCAATACGCTCACAACGAGCCAGTCACCGTCAGTCTGATGACCGTCGAACCGGGGCAGCGCCTCAGCTTGCAGTCGCACGCCGGCCGCGCCGAGCTGTGGATCGTGCTCGATGAAGGTTGCGAGGTGCAGGTCGGCGACGAGATACTCCATCCCCAGCCTGGCGACGAAATCTGGATCCCGGCCAACACTCGACACCGGCTTGCCAGCCGCGGGCCAACGGTGCGCGTGCTGGAAGTCGCTTTCGGCGACTGGCGACAGACAGACATCGTTCGCTACGAAGACGATTATCAACGTCCCAAGGAAGGAGAATGAGCGTGACGCTGCCCAATCCCTGGCGCAAGACGACGCAATCTTTGATGCCGGCGCATGTCTCCGCCGCCGGTCGCGAACAGGTCGCCGGCCGCTACGACATCTACCCTTCACATGACCTGGGCGAGGGCCAGATCGAGTTCGGCTTCGAGAGGCTGGCGCAACGACTGGCCGCCGCCGGTCAGGTCATCCTCGACGGCTATCCCGGCGTCTTTTGGGAGGATTTCCGGGAGCGGCTTGCAGCCGCCCTGCATGGGCTGGGAGTGCGCGCCCATTGGATTGACATAAAAAATGCCATGAAGCCGCCGGAGGCCATCGACGCGCTGATTGCGCCCTTCCTGGGCGGCGACGATCCGCTCTTTGGCTTCCGTTTTGCAGGCAGGCTGGAGGACTTCTTCGACGCCGCTGCGTTGCACCAGCTTCGTCCTGATCCTGACGCCGACCTGAACATCGTCTATGGCTGCGGCGCGGCCCTGAGCGGCTGGCAGGGCGTCCTGGTCTACGTTGATGCGCCGAAGAACGAAATTCAATTTCGCCAGCGCGCACGCAGTGTGACCTGCCTGGGCGCAGCGGAGCCGCTCGACCCCAAGCCCGCCTACAAGCGCAGCTACTTTGTGGACTGGATCGCAGCCAATCGTCATAAACTGGCCCTGTATGAACGCATCGACTGGATCGTCGACGGCCAGCGACCGGACGCCATCACCTTCGCCCGCGGGGACGCGCTGCGCCGCGGGCTCGACCTGCTGGCGAACAACGTCTTCCGCGTGCGCCCGTGGTTCGAGCCGGGGCCGTGGGGCGGGCAATGGATTCGCCGACGCATGCCGCAGCTGGCGCAGGATGTCCCCAACTACGCCTGGTCCTTTGAGCTGATCTCCCCCGAAAACGGCCTGGTCTTCGAGAGCGACGGCTGGCTGCTCGAGGTCTCGTTTGACTTCCTGATGCACCGCAATCCCTATGACATTACGGGCGAGAGCGCAGCCGCCTTCGGCTACGAGTTCCCGATCCGCTTCGATTTTCTCGACACCTTTGAAGGCGGCAACCTGTCGGTGCAATGTCACCCGCGGCCCGCTTACATCCGCAAACACTTCGGCGAAACCTTCACGCAAGATGAGACCTACTACATCCTGGACTGCACGCCCGGTGCGCGCTGCTATTTAGGTTTTCAAGAAGACATCAATCCAGGCGAATTCCGCGCTGCGCTGGAGCACAGCTATCGTCACGCCGCGCCGGTGGATGTGGACCGCTTCGTGCAGTCGCACCCGGTGCGCAAACATGATCTGTTGCTGATTCCGAACGGCACGATCCACTGCTCGGGCGTCAACAACCTGGTGCTGGAAATCAGCGCTACGCCCTACATTTTCACCTTCAAGATGTATGACTGGATGCGCCTTGACCTGGATGGACGGCCGCGACCGCTCAACATCGAACGCGCCTTCGAGAATCTCTACTTCGACCGCAAAGGCGCGCGCGTGCAGGCCGAGCTAATTTCCAAGCCTTGCACGCTGTCGAGCGGCCCCGGCTGGCGATTGATCCATTTGCCCACGCATCCGCACCACTTTTACGACGTGCATCGCTATCATCTGCGCTGCGCAGTGGACGTGCGCACCGAGGGGTCGTGCCACGTGCTTAGCCTGGTCGAAGGGCGCAGCGTCCTGGTGGAGACGGCGGCCGGCGTGCGACGGCGCTTCCACTACGCTGAAACGTTCGTCGTGCCGGCTGCGGCCGGCGCGTATCGCCTTGTCAGCGAAGAAGGCGATGAAGTGCAGGTGGTTCAAGCCTTCGTCAAGCCGCGTTCGCAATGGGTGGAGGGGGTGGTTGCATAAGATGGCGCGCATCTTTCTTGGGATCGACGGCGGCGGCACCAAGACCGAGGCCGCCATCTGCGACGAGACAGGGCGCGTGCTCGGCGTCGGCCAGGCTGGCGGCTCCGGCATCGACAGCGCCGGTGCAGAGCGCGCCTTGCTCGCCATCGGTGAAGCGGTGGAAGCGGCGCGTCGGCAGGTCGGGCTGCCCGCTGCGCCGTTCGACGGCGTCTTTTTCGGCATGGCCGGCGTTGTCTCGGAGGCGGATCGGGCGATCGTGCGGGACATCGCACATCGGCTCCGGCTCGGCGACTGCGTCGAGGTCGATCACGACATTCGCATTGCGCTGGCGGGCGGCCTCTCCGGCCGTCCCGGCATTGCGCTGATCGCCGGCACCGGCTCCTCCTGCTTCGGCGTCAACGCCCAGGGCGAGCGCTGGCAGGCCGGCGGCTGGGGCCATCTCATCTCCGACGAAGGGAGCAGCTACTGGTTAGGCTGGAACGCCATCCGACTGGCGATGGGCGCTTACGACGGTCGCTGGCAGACTGCACTGCTGGAGCCGGTGCAGCGTCAGCTTGGCTTGCAGGAGATGACCGACATCCACTATCGCCTTTACACGCAAGGCGTCACCAAGGCGGAGATCGCCGCCTTTGCCCCGTTGGTTATCGCTGCAGCCGAAGCAGGCGATGCGATGGCGCAGCAATTGCTCTGGCAGGGCGCCCAGGAGCTGGCGCAGATGGTGGCGGCGGTGGCGCGTCATCTGGGGTGGGGCGCCGCCCCCTGCGAAGTGACGCTGGTTGGCGGCCTCTGGCGCGCCGGCGAGCCGGTGACGGCGCCCTTTCGGAAAGCGCTGGCGGGACTGCTGCCGCTGGTGCGCATCGTCGCGCCGGAGCTGCCGCCGGTGTTAGGGGCCTGTCTGTTGGCGTTGCAAGGGGCGGGCGTGACGATAGATGAAAAGGTTCGCCGTCGACTCGGTGAACCGAGACAGAAGTGATGCGTTTGAAGCCGGCGACTTTCACCCTTCATGTTCGAGCACGACCTTGATCGCCCTGTGCTTCCCCTTGGCGCTGGCGACGCGAATCGCCTCCTTGTACTCCCGCAGTGGAAAGCGATGCGTGATCAATCCTTCAATATCGAGCCGGCCCGCTCGAAACAGGTCAAACACCCACTCGTAGGTGTGTTTACGCTCGCCGTTCCACTCGTTCATACCGTGTCCGTAAGAACCGACCAGGTTGACGTGATGATACCAGACGGGCGTCAGGTCAATGCGAGGCATCGGCGCCATGTGCGCGCCGATCATCACCACGGTTCCGCCTGCCCGCACCCAACGCAGCGCGTCATTGGTCGTGCGCGGATCGGCCACGCAATCGTAGATGAGATCAAACCCGCCGATCACTACGCCTCGGTTGAGCGGTGCCGAGAAGTGTTTGCCGCCGGTGATCCGAGCAACGGCGCCGTACTCTGCGCGAGAGAGGATGCGCCTGGCGCCCAGTTTCTCGGCCATTTGCTGTTGATGCGGATGGCGGGCGAGCACGGTGATCTCGGCCTGCGGCGCAAGGGCGTGCACCACCATGGTCACCAGTAGGCCGATGATGCCCGCCCCGATCACCAGCACCTTGTCGCCGACCTGAGGCGGAAAGCGCATCACCGCATGCACGGCGATGGAGAGCGGCTCCACCAACAGCGCCTGATCGCAATCGAGGTCGGGTGGAGCCGGATACACCGCACTCTCATGGGTGATGTAGGCGTCGCCGAAGCCGCCGCCGATCCCGCGCGGTCCGGGCTCTGACTTGTTGACGCAAAAATGGTAGTCCCCCTGCGCACAGTAACGACATTTCGGCGCCAGCTCCAGCGTTTCGCAGTTGGCGCCGGCGAAATGCGTATCCATCAGCACGCGGTCGCCTGGCCGAAAACGAGTGACGCCCGTCCCCACTTCGGTCACGATGGACACCGTCTCGTGGCCGAGCCAGAAGCGGGAGAGGCCGGGCAGGGCCGCAGGGGCGATGGACGGATCGGCGTGGACGAAGAGCAGTGAGAGGTCCGAGGCGCAGATTCCGCAGGCCAGATTGCGCACGCGCAGCCAGCGAGGCCCCGGCAGCGGCGGATCGGGAAACTCTGCGGCGCGCGCAGCCGAAAAGGGCGTCCAGACGAACCCGGGCCAAAGCGGGGTGACGGCTTTGGTGAGCAGGACGCGCGGAATGTGCTTGTCTACATAGATGGCGCGCATAGCAGGCTCCACCGGTAGAGCTATAGCTCGGCATAGGGAACCGGCATAAGGTCATGCAGATGTCGCCGTCCGTCTGCGCCTGCGACGAAGGTCAACGCGCCTTGTGGCACCCGCGGTTCGATCTCCAGATAGCCGGCGTCCATATATTCCCACAGCACCTGGAAAGGACGCTTGCCGGGCGCCCATTTCTCGACGATCATCACGCCATGTCCCGGTAAAATCGTAAACGCCGCCTGCCGCGGATCCTCGGGATGACGCAGACACTCGGCGCGCGAAAACGCATGATAGATGCCATACGCCTGGGCTTCGGTGGCGCAGGAGACGGGATAAAAATAGTACGGCTCGTCCAGCGGAACAAATTCTACGAAATCGGGATGATAGGCTGCAACGCCGCGATGCCCGTGCAACTTTGAACGCACGACCGGCGCCTTGTAGTGTCTTCCATTCATGGAGATCGAGACTGTAGGCAGCGATCGGTCTAGAAGAAACATCTCCACCGCCTCCGAGGAAGGGGGATCGTTGCGATGTTCCTCCACGCAGCGCACCAGCGCGCCGCGTCCATCGTCGCGGATGCCCACGATCACGGCCAGGTCATCGGCGGTGATGTTGTCCTTATCCACCGGACGTGCGCTGCCGGTGACGGTTGAGATCAGACCGGGCAGGCGCGGCTCCCAGGTGGCGAAACATCCTTCGCTGTACTGTTCGGCGATCACCTCTCCAATTGACGGCACGGCCACCAGGTCGGCGATCTTGACCGCAGGATCGAAGAAGCGCCGTAGACCGAATTCGCGCGCAGCCTCGATCATGTGGAGCGGCGTCTCGAGCGACCTCCACTCCTCGGCGGGAATCGGCTCCCCCACCACCTCATGCTCGGTGATCTGCCTGGTGCTGAGCACGGTGGCGATGCGCAAGACCAGGTCGTGGTAAAAGGCCTCTCCCTCCGAGGGCAACAAGCGTGGATAAGCGCCCACCAAATCGAAGAGATAGGCCTCTTCGGGATGATCCTCGCCTACGAACAGCAGCACGCGAATGCTCTTGGCCTGCGCCTGCACGATGCGCTCCAGCGCCAGAATCGGCCCGCCGCGTTTTCCTTGCTCAACGAGCACCTCGAAGGCTGAGGGGGACAACCCCTCAAAGGCAAAATCCGTCGGATCAGGGGAAGATCTGCGCAGGATGCGTCTTAGCTGATCGAGCAGGCGATGGAATTCGTCAGGAAGCGCGTGAACGAGCGTGAGCACGGTGGGAACGCGATTCAAACCGAAACGTCGTCGCGCAGTAAACAGCACCGCCTCTCGCCAGGGGAGTGGGCGTCCAAACGGCGCAGACGCGATCAACAAATCGGTGGTCTCATCGGGCGCCTCCTGAACCAGATGACCACCGGCGCGAAATGCATCCAGCAACCTGGAAAGGGCGTTGTCGAGCAAGGGAGACGTATGAGATGCGACCACAGCCACGTGAACCGGGCGCAACCAGGGATGCACCTGTTGTTTAGAAGTCAACGAAGATGTGCGAATCATATTTCCCCCTCCGTGGTGACTTGTGGTTACAAACTGCCAGGCTTCGCAACGAGAATATGGGCCGGGAGGGACAGGCGACCATTGAGGCGGCACGAGAGCTGATTTTGCCTCGCTCGCAGCGACGCTGGCAGGGCAAGCAAGATGTGTGCGTTGCGACAATCGTTGAAACGGATCTGGGATAAGATTTCTGCACGAAAAGAAAATGGTGAAAAAATTATAGCACGAGAGGGGTGCGCTGCAAAACAAGGGGAAACTAAATCCATTGCCCGCCATCTGCCAGGAAACCTGGAATTTCCTGGCAGATGAGACGTAAGCGGTCTGCGGGCCCTAGAAACCAGGTGTGGGAAGCGCTATCCCGCCAATGCCAGCGCTTTGTCCAGTAGTGTGATCTCTTTGGATGGTTGCGCCTCGTTCTTCCCCATCCAGTCGAAGCCATCGAAGGACCAGCCGAACTCCCAGGTGAAATCCTGGGCGTGGAGGGTGCGCCCGGCGGTTGGCGTGTGTGTTGAAAGATGATGCCGTTTGGCGTTGTTCTGATTTTGCCGTTGGTTGGATTGCATCATCGTTCAATGCTCCTGATTCGATCTGCAAAATAGCTTAATTAAATGACCCTTTTATTGAGCAAACTGGCGGCGCAAGGGCGCCAGTTTGACAACTTCGCATAGCAAATGCGCTTTTTCGCGATTCTACGAATGCGGTCCTTGTAAACGATCTCTGCCCCGATCTTACCGTCTTCTGCTTCGGACTTCTTGACACAATTCAGTCACAAATCGGACCAAACATGACGCAAAAGCAACGCTCAGGGCGGCCCCGGAAGCGCTCCTTTCACCCGATGCGCTTTCCCCCAATTTGAGAAGCTCTCAGAGAAATCAAGATGCACAGGAAATTTAGATTTTATTTTTAATAATGACTAATTTTTATGTCAATTTATCTTGTTTTTATTATTTTTTATTCGATTTTTTCTGTTGACAAGCTGACCTGAATGTGCTTCAATTAGATTAATTAAAAAATTTGAAGGAGATTTTCATATGAACGAACTCATTGCATCGCCCTGCTCGATAGAGAAGTCCGACGAAGTTGCTCTGCACCCCTTCGACGCTACGCTGCTCGCCGGACAACTGGCGCCTTCAAGCATCGCCATGTATCAGCGGGACTTTGTGGCCTATGCGAAATTTGCCGGCAGCCTTGACGCCCTGCTTGACGCCGCCACCCTGGCGCGTTGGCGCACGCATCTTGCCCAGGAGACGGAGATGAGTCCCAACACCATCAACCGAATGTTGAGTGCGGTCAAGCGCGTGATGCGAGAGGCGGCGGCGCAAGGATACATCTCGCACGAGGCGGCGGCGGCTTTTGAGGATGTTTCCGGCGTGAAGGTGGCTGCACTGAAGGAGCGAATCAAGGAGAACGCTCGCACTCGCATTGAGCCTGTTGCTATGCGAACCGTGTGCGGTGCGCCAGAAATGGAGCGCCTGATCGGTCTGCGCGACGCCGCCCTGCTGGCGACGCTGGCAAGCAGTGGGCTGCGCGTCAGCGAAGTGGCGACGCTTAAACAACAGCACATCCGCTCTAAGGGCGGCGGTTTTGTCCTATGGGTGCGCGGCAAAAACGACGTAGAATTTCGCGAGGCGCCGCTCAGCCGGGAGGCGCACGCCCATATCCAGCGCTGGCTGGCGGCGCGGCCGGTTCAGAGCGATTACATTTTCACAGCCTTCGACGGCCGAGGAGAGCGAGCTTCGGAGCGTCCGATGTCAGCCGTGGCGATCTGGCGCGTGGTGCGCAAATATGCGGCGGAGGCCGGTCTGAGCGACGTCAAGCCGCATGATTTTCGCCGTTTCGTCGGGACGCAGCTGGCGCGCACCAACCTGCGCATGGCGCAGAAGGCGCTCGGCCACAAACGACTCGAGACCACAGCGCGCCATTATATCCTGGACGAACTGGAGCCTGGATTGACCGATCATCTGTACTAACCAATCTTCTGGTTTGAAAGTAGGGCGGAGACGTCTTTCGGCCCTACTTCACCCCTTTACGCCGATCGTTCAATACAAACAGACCGAGAACGCTGAGGACGACAACTACGACAATCTGCGCCGGATAGCTGTTGAAATCGATCCCTGTGGGCGGCAGCCTGTCGAGAGGGGCTGCAACTTCCACCTCGACGCCCTTGGCCTCACCGGGTTGCTCCTCTCCTGACGCCCTCGTTTCCAGTTCTGCAGTGGGGGTCGGTGAGCTTGTCGGCGTCGGAGTCGGGATGGTGAGCCGCAGCGGCGGCGCCGCCGCGCGCACCTCGCCCAGCAGCGTGACGCTCTCCACCCGCACTTCGACCTCGCCGCTCTCCGGCAGCGTCACCTCGAGCTGCCAGCGCCCCTGTGGGTCGACGAACGCAGCGGCGGCGATTGCGCCGTTCACCAGCACGCGCACGATGTCGCC
>NZ_CAKZMJ010000018.1 GCF_937128415.1 uncultured Caldilinea sp. | reverse complement strand
CGCACAGGTGCTGCACATCGATCTCTCGGATGAACTCTTCGCCAAACTGGAGTCCGCCGCAGCCGTCCTGCGGTGAGCGCCATTTCCGTCGCAACAACGCAACACAAAAGTTTGTTTTGCATCTGCAAGCCCGGCGAGACGCCAGAAAAGGTTAGAAGTTTCTCTTTCAGCGCTGGCTACGTTCTTCGATAGAGGGCGTCTGTCATCTAAAATGAAAGCCGATCCTCCGTCGACGTGCGGCAAAAAAGCTGCATAATTAATTACACTGGATATCACCAGCGAACTCTTACTTTCTCTTTGCACCTTTGCGTTTACTCCACTCTCATGTCATGGGAGGTGAGGGATGGCCGTTCTCCCGATTGCGTTGATTGAAGAAACTGCTTCGGCGCCTGCAAGGACAAACGGCGCTGCATCCCCATCGTCGCCGACGCCGAAGGTCGAATGGGGGTATGTCGATGAGGAGGGGCGGCTCGTGCTTTCGCCGGAGATGCGGCGCAGCCTGGGCCTGCAGCCGGGCGCAACCCTGCGCGTCGAACGCGACGGCAACACTCTGCGCCTGCATCGCCCGCTGAACCATCTGGCCAAGGTCTATGTCGAGCCGACCAACGCCTGCAACCTCGATTGCATCACCTGCTTTCGCAACGCCTGGCAAGCGAACGTCGGACGCATGCGCGAGGAGACCTTCGCCGCCGTGTTGGAAGGCGTCAGGCAGATCGATCCCGTTCCGACCCTCTACTTTGGCGGCATCGGCGAGCCGCTTTTTCATCCGCGCACCGTGGAGTGGGTGGCCGAGGCCAAACGGCTGGGCGCGCGCGTGGAGCTGATCACCAACGGCACACTGCTGACGGAGCAGCGCAGCCGCCAGTTGATCGAAGCCGGCCTCGACCTGCTGTGGGTCTCCATCGACGGCGCAACGCCGGAAAGCTACGCCGACGTGCGCCTCGGCGCCGAGTTGCCGAATGTGCTGGCGAACCTGCAACGCTTCCGCACGCTGCGCAAGGGGCATAAAGGCGCAAAACCCGAGATCGGCGTGGCGTTCGTCGCCATGAAACGCAACATCGCCGACCTGCCCAAGGTGCTCAAGATCGCCCGCCAGCTCGGCGCGCTGCACTTTTCGGTGAGCAACGTGCTGCCTGTCACCGAAAATCTGAAGGAGGAAGTGCTCTACAAGCAATCCATGCGCTCGATCACCTACCTGGACTCGACGCACACGCCGCAGCTTAGCCTGCCCAAGATGGACTTCGACGAGATCACGCGCGAGGCGCTCTTCGAGGCGTTTCAAAGCGGCTTTAGCGTGCGCTACGCCGGCGCCAAGTGGGGCGGCAGCAACGACGTGTGCGACTATATCGAAGCCGGGTCACTGACGGTGGGCTGGAACGGCGATGTGGCGCCCTGTTGGCCGTTGTTGCACACGCACAACAGCATTCTGCACGACAAACCGCACGTCATCCACCGTCACATCATCGGCAACGTGCACGAGCGCAGCCTGCTCGACCTCTGGAACGATCCCGCCTACGTCGCCTACCGGGCGCGTGTACAGGGATTCGCCTTTCCGCCCTGCACCTTCTGCGGCGGCTGCGACCTCTCCGTAGCAAATCTGGAGGATTGCTTCGGCAACGAAGCGCCGGTCTGCGGCGCCTGTCTATGGGCGCAGGGGCTGATTCGCTGCCCGTAATAAAATCACCTGATGGAGCGAAACTCAGTTTCGCTCCATCAGGTCTGTTTGTAGACTCATTGACAAACCGCCAGCCCTATTCCTCAACAACCGTGATGCTTTCGATGGTGTCGCTGACGGTGAGGGTGGCGAGAATATCGACGCCCTCGACAATCTGACCGAAAAAGCT
>NZ_CAKZMJ010000017.1 GCF_937128415.1 uncultured Caldilinea sp. | reverse complement strand
GCGCTCTTCTTTGCGGCTGCGCTGATCCTGATCATTGCGCTGGTGCGCGGGGGCGCCGGTTTCCTGCAACGCTACTGGGGCGAGTGGTTGACGCATCGCGTCGCCTACGATCTGCGCAACGACTATTACATTGCGCTGCAACGCCTGCCGTTCAGTTTTTATGACCGCTCGCACACAGGCGACCTGATGAGCCGCGCCACCGGCGACATCTCGGAGACGGAGCGCTTCGCCGGCATCGGCTTGCTGGAGCTGACGGGCGTCTTGCTGCTGCTGGCGGGCGTGGTCGTTTCGATGTTCATCGTCGACTGGGCGTTGGCGCTGCTGGCGCTGCCGCCGGTGCTGGCGCTGGTGGCGTTGGGGCTGCGCTTTGGCGTGGTGGTGCGGCCGATGTTTCAACGCATCCAGGAGCAGCTCGGGCTGCTTTCGACCGTGATGCAGGAAAGCATGACCGGCATCGGCGTGGTGAAAGCCTTTGCGCGTGAGCCGTATGAGTTTGCAAAATTCGACGCCATCAGCGACGAGTGGTTCCGTCGGCGCATGGGCGTCATTCGCACCTGGGGCGACTACTGGCCGCTCTTCACCTTCGTGCTGGCGGTCGGCGTCTTTCTGATGCTCTGGTTCGGCGGTCCGTTGGCGATGGAAGGCGTCATCAGCGTCGGTGCGCTCTTCGCTATGATCTCCTACCTGCTCATGCTGAACGGGCCGGCGCAGCAGCTCGGCAACCTGGTCAATCTGGCGGCGACGGCGGGGGCCAGCGCGCAGCGCGTCTTTGAGATCATCGACACGCCTGTGGAGATCGAGGAGGCGCCCGACGCCATCGAACTCGGCGACGTTCAGGGCCGCGTCACGTTCGAGCACGTTTCCTTCGCCTACGAAGGCTCCGACCGCGTGTTGCACGACATTCACTTCGAGGCGCCTGCAGGCAAGACGATTGCGCTCGTGGGGCCGACCGGCGCGGGCAAGTCGACCCTGGTCTCGCTGCTGCCGCGCTTCTACGATCCGACCGCCGGTCGCGTGCTGATCGACGGCGTCGACATCCGCACCGTGACGCTGCGCAGCCTGCGCCGGCGCATCGGCATGGTCTTGCAAGAGCCGTTCCTCTTCAGCACGACGATCCGGGAAAACATCGCCTACGGCGTCGAGAACGCTTCGGAGGAGGCGATCGTCGCCGCAGCGAAAGCCGCCCACGCGCACGAGTTCATCATGCACTTTCCCGAGGGCTACGACACGCGCGTCGGCGAGCGCGGGGTGACGCTCAGCGGCGGCCAGCGTCAACGCATCGCCATCGCGCGGGCGCTGCTCTATGACCCCAAAATCCTGATCTTGGACGATTCGCTGAGCAGCGTGGACACGCAGACCGAACATCTGATTCAACAGGCGCTGGCTGCGCTGATGCGCAATCGCACCACTTTCATCATTGCGCAACGGCTGGTCACGCTCAAGAACGCCGACTGCATCTACGTGCTCGACGCCGGTCGCGTCGTGGAATGCGGAACGCACGACGAGCTGCTGAGACGAGATGGGTTATATCGGAGAATTTACGATCTACAGTTGAGAGCGCAGGAGAGCGTCGTATGACGCATGCAACGATCCACTGGAAACGACCGCAGGACACGCCGGAGGCGCGACGGCGACGCGAGGCGAAAATCGCCGGTCTGCTTCACGGCGGCGACGACGACGTGCTGGGCAAAGCCTATGACGGCCGGCTGGTGGCGCGGCTCTTC
>NZ_CAKZMJ010000016.1 GCF_937128415.1 uncultured Caldilinea sp. | reverse complement strand
CAGCCGCTTTCTGCGCCTCGGAGGCGAACCATGCACGCGCCTGGGCGATATCCGCGTGAATTTGCTTGACCAACTCGTCGAGGCTGGGGAAACGCATCTCCCTGCGCAGCCGGCTCAAGAAATCCACCGCCAGCGTGCGGCCATACAGATCGTCGACCTCATCCGGCGGCGGGAAGTCGAGAATGTGCGTCTCCACGCGACGGTGCAGGCCGTTCACCGTGGGGCGAACGCCGATATTGGTGACGCTTGGATAAATATCGATCCGCTCGAAGGAGGCGATCAGCGTGCGCGTCACGTAGACGCCGTCGGCGGGGAGAACCTTTTCCGGCGGCGTGCGCAGATTGGCGGTCGGAATGCCAACCTGACGCCCGCGCTGGTCGCCGTGCTCCACCACGCCCACCACTCGATAGGGGCGCCCCAGCAAGGCGGTCACCCTCGCCACCTCGCCTTCGTTCAACAGGGCGCGGATGCGGCTGCTGCGCACGATCTCTTCCTGGATGGCGGTCGGCTCGATCACCTCCACTGTAAAGCCCATGGCGGCTCCCAGCGCGCGCAGCGAAGGCAGGTCGCCGCTGCGGTTGCGGCCCAGGGCAAAATCCGGCCCCACCACCAGCGCCGCCAGCCCCAGATGTTTTTTGAGAAGTGTTATGAACGCTTCCGGCGTGAGTTGGGCGATTTCGTGGGTGAAAGGCTGGATGATCCCATAGGCGACGCCGAGGCCGGCCGCAATCTCCAGGCGCTCCATCGGCGTCGTCAGCAGGTGAAACGGAACCTCCGGCCGCAGCACGCGCGCCGGATGGGGGTCGAAGGTGAGAATGGCCGTGGCCGCCGGCCGTCCTTGTTCCTGCTCAAGACGCGCGGCGATGGCTTTCATGGCAGTGAGCAGCGCCTGATGGCCGAGGTGGACGCCGTCGAAGTTGCCGATGGTCAGCACCGTGGGGCCGTCAAGCTGCGCCTGACGCAAATCGGTGAAGATGCGCATAGTCCTCGTTTCTTGTGGGTCGCGCTGTTATCCCAACCATTTTTCCGCTTTCCAGCGCCAGCCGGCGCCGGACGCTCCATTGTCAAGCCGACGCATGACGCCGATGAAGCGGCTTCGCTCGTCTTGGGCGACCGCCAGTCGCCGTTCCGGGTCGCATGCGCCTTCCGCCAGCGAGACGACCTGCCCATGGCCCAAACGGCGCAACGTCTCGTCGTCCAGGCAATGGACGGGCAGCGGGAGCCGTTCGCCGACAGGGAGAAGCAGGTCGGCCAGCCTTCCCTCGCGGCAGGCTTGCTCGACGGCTGCGAGGCTGTGCGCCTCTTCGATGCGAAACTCGCCGATGCGCGTGCGGCGCAACGCCTGCAGGTAGGCCGCCGACCCCAGCGCGCGGCCCAGATCGCGCGCCAGGCTGCGCATGTAGGCGCCGGCCGAACATTCGACTTCCAGCATGATGCGGTCGGGAGGCGTGACTTCGACCAGGTCGATGGCGTAGAAGGCGACGGTGCGCACCGGCGCTGCGACGGTTTCCCCTCGGCGCGCGCGTCGATAGAGCGTCTCTCCTTGTCGCTTGATGGCTGAATAGAGCGGGGCCTGCTGTTCGACGTCGCCGAGGAAGGAGGCCAGCGCATGTCGGATGGCTGCAGGGTCAAGCGTCGGCGTCGGCGCCGTTTCGATCACCCGACCGGTGGCGTCGTCGGTGTCGGTGGCCGCGCCGAAGACGACCACCGCCCGATACCGTTTGCGCTGATGTTGGTAGAACTCCGCCAGCCGCGTGGCCTTGCCCAGGCAGAGCAACAGCAGCCCGCTGGCCATCGGGTCAAGCGTGCCGGTGTGACCGATCCGTCTTTGCCCGCTCCATCTTCGCACGCGCGCCACCACATCATGGCTGGAGAGCAACCGCCTTGAAACATCGTCAGGGGCGGTCGTCAGGTCGCCCTGCGCCGGCTGCGGCGCGAGGTCGTCGCAGCCTGGCTTATCTACGACCAGCAGTCCATCCAACGATGGATGGTCGTTGTTGTCGTTTATCGTCTGCATCGTTTTGGTCATCTTGTTCAGACCCAGGCGTCGCCTTCGATTGCCATCTCCTGCCGCTTGCGCTCTTGAATCAGCAGCGCCACCACCCGGTCGACGACTTCGGCGAGCGAACCGGGCAGAGTGCAGCCGCTGGCGGGTGCATGCCCGCCGCCGCCGAGCCGAAAGGCCAGGTCGCCGACGTTGAAGCCCGGCTTGGCGCGGAAGCTGCACTCTACGATGGGCCTGCCCGTTTCATCTCGCTTCTCGGTGAAAATGGCGCTCATGTCCGCCTCCTCCACCGAAGCGAGAACGCTGTTCAGGCGCGGGTCGTCGTCTTCGCAATCCGCGGCGCGCAGCTGCTCCTGCGTCACCGCCGCCCAGACGACGCGCTCGCGCAGTTGCACGCCGGGCAGCACGTCGCCCCATAGCCGCAGGATGCGGAAGGGCAGGCGATTCAAGGTCTTCTGCACGATCCAGGGGAGGCTGGCGCCTTTGCGCTGCAGCCTCGTCGCAGCCTCCATCACTTCAGGCGTGGTGTTGCTGGTGCGAAAGCAGAGCGTATCGGTGACGATGCCGGTGAGCAGGCACGTCGCCGCATCGGGATCGATCGGCGCAAAGAGTTTATCCGCCAGCCTTGTCAACATCTGACAGGTAGCTGCATCGTTCGGCTCGACCCAGTTGACGACGCCGAAGCGTGTGTTGGTGACATGATGGTCGATGACGAGCAGCGGCGTCTGCGCCTGCTCCGCCGCCTGCTGGAGCGCACCCATGCGATCCGGGCTGGACATATCCAGACAAATGATAAAGTCATACTCTGCAACGTCGACCGCTTCGGGCGACAGCACTTCCTCCGCGCCGGGCAAAAAGGCGAAGTCTGGGCTGACAGGCTCCGGCATGACCGGCGTCGCCTGCAGGCCGATGTTGCGCAGCAGATGGGTCATGCCGAGCACGCTGCCGTAGGCGTCGCCGTCGGCGTTGACATGGCTGACGCACAGAAACTTGTCGTGGCTGTGAATTGCGGCGATTAACTCAAGAGGAACGGAACGGCTCATGATGCACTCGTGGAAGCGGTTGTTCGGTCGGCTAAACTCCGGACGACGCGTGGGTCCGAAAAGGCGTCGTCTGGAAGATCGCTTGCGTCCGGGCGTTCGGGGATGGCGAGCGTCAGCGCGTAGACGGCGGCGACGCCCGCTTTCAACAAAGCCGAGGCGCAGGCGCACAACGTGGCGCCGGTGGTGTAGACGTCGTCGATCAGCAGGATGGACAGCCCCCGGCAGGCCGATGTGGCCGTGAACGCATCCTGTACATTTTCCCGGCGTTCGGCGCGGTTGAGGCCCACCTGAGAGCGGGTGAGCCTTGAGCGCTGCACCAGGTCGGTGCGCAGGGGGAGGCGACGGCGTTCGCACAGCGCCTGCGCCAGCAGCTCCGCCTGATTGTAGCCGCGCTCGCGGCGTCGTTCGTCGTGCAGCGGCACCGGCGCCACGGCGTCCAGGCGCGGAACGATCTCGCGCCAGTCCGGGCGATCGAGCGCAGCGACCAGGTACCGCGCCAGCAACGGCGCAAGGTCTCGGCGCCCTTCGTATTTCAGCAGATGAATCCATTCGCGCAGGGGCGAGACATGCAGCGCCGCCGCCCGCGCGCGTTGCAACGGAAACGCTGCGTCGTCTCGGCAGAGGTCGCAACGATCAACCGGCGTCGGTTGGGCGCGGCCGCAGCGCTGACAGATCGTTTGAGGTGCAGGAAGGACGAGTTGTGCGCAGCGCGGACAGATGCGCCACCCCGGCCGATCGCAGGCTACGCAGGTCGGCGGGAACAACAGGTCGACGCCAGCAGTCGTCCACGTGCGAATTGCGTTGCGCCAGCGCAGAAGGCGACGCCGTTGCGCAGTCGACATAAGCTAAAAAATCCGGTGCAGATAGAATGGCGTCCACAATCCCTGCCCGCCGAACAGCGACCAGCGAATGCCGATGTCGTTGAAGAACTCGCGGATGCTGTCTCCCACGATCAGCAAGATCGACAGCATCACGATCGCCAGCAGAATAATCATCAAGGCGAATTCCATGAAGCTCTCGCTGCCTCGATTGGATGGGTATTTCGCCATAGCGTTCACCGTTGCCCCTTTCCCGATCGGCGTCTCTCCTGAGGCGCACTCACAATGGCGTCAGTATACCATCGGCGGCGACGGCGTCCCAAGTTGCACACGTTGGCGGGGAGGTCTACAATAGGAAGAGCCTTTGTTTCGCGATTTTGCAACCTTTCAGGGAGCCTGAAGCTTCCTCAGGGTGGAACGGATAGATGCACTTCTAGGGTTGTTGAACCATTTCTCGTCTCCAGAGGAAAGGGGCCTGCTATGGATATCGCCGGCTTGTATGAGCTGCAAAAGATCGATCTCAACATGGACAAGGCCCGGCGTCGCGTGGCGCAAATTCGTCGGAAGCTGGAGGAGCCTGAGGAACTGAAACAGGCGCGCGCCGCAGTCGCAACGCTGCGCAGCGAGCTGGAGCGCCTGCACGCGAGACAGATCGACGCCGAGCTGAACAGCCGCCAACTCGCCGAACGCATCCAGGAGAGCGAGCGCCGGCTGATGAGCGGCGAGGTGCGCAACGCGCGCGAGCTGGAAGCGTTGCAGTCGAGCATTGAGTCGATGAAGCGGCAACGCGCGCAGGTCGAAGAGGTCGCCATCGAGTCGATGCAACAGCGCGAAGCGCATCAGCGTCAGCTCGCCGACCAAGAGGCAACGCTTGCCCATTTGGAGAACACCTGGTCGGCGCAAAAGGCCACATTGGAAGAGGAAGAGACAAAATACAAACGTTTCTACGCCCAACTGAAGCAGCAGCGCCAACGGCTGAGCGAGCGCCTGAGCGCCGATGCACTCTCCCTGTACGCGCAGCTCGTCGAACGCAAGGCCGGGGTCGCCGTGGCCGCCGTGCAGAACGGGGCATGCAGCGCCTGCAACATGGCCTTGCCTACAGGCGTCGTCAGCCACGCGCGCACGGCGGCGGGGACGCCGGTTTTTTGCCCGAGTTGTGGGCGCATCCTCTTCGCCGCCTAGCGACGACAGCCGTTGCTCGGGCCGTTGATGGCAAGGCGGTCACCGCATCAACAGCGGCAGGTGAATTGTCTTTGGCCAGGAATAGCGCACCTGCACCACCTCCACCTGCGCCTCCACGCCATTGTGATGATGGAAGAGCAAAATTCCTGTCCCCGGATGACTTGCGTAACCGTCCAGATCAAGCGCCGGCGTCGGCGCAGCGCCGGGCCGGTCCTCCCAGAGAGGGGCCTCCCTTCCGTCGTTCATGACCTGAAGCGCCGGCCGCGCCAGATCGAACCGGCGCGGGGGCGTGCGGTCGATGACGTCCTCAGGCTGATCGCCGAAGGAGCGATGATAGCTCTCCACCGTGTAGGAGATGACCGTCTGACCGGGCGGCAGGGCCAGGTCAGATACGCGCAGCGGCAACACCATGACGCGGCTTGCAAAGGGCCGCAGATCGGCGACGGAGGGCGGCGCCCCGTTGAGCGGCCCCTGGATCACCCGTCGTCGCGTGCGTAGGTTTTCGAGCGCGCTGACAAATGAGTCTCCGAAAAAGCGCTCCGAAGCATAGCCTTCGCGGCTGCTGTTGAAGAGTCGGAAATCGGCGGCGCCGTCGCCGTCTGCGTCGATCAGCACGTCGAAGCGCACCTGGTTGGGAGACGACCATGCCGCATGCGTCGCGATCCCAAAAAAGATCAGGGCTTCATCGTCTGCGGCGATCGGGGCATTGGTCGCAACGCCGATGTGGCTGATGTCGGCGCTGTCGTAGAGATCGAGCGCCTCGTCCGGCAGGCGTTGGGGGCGGCTGTTGGGGCTTTGCACCTCCAGTTGAAAGACGCTCACCTGCGAGACGACATCGGTCGAGGGCGCGCCGGCGTCGAGCGCCTGCCCGGTCAAGACCAGCGTGGCGGTGAGCGTCTCGTCGAAGGTCAGCAGAGAACTTGCCGCACGCATGGCGCTCACGGGCCGCGGGGCTGCATGCAACGGAACATGCAAAACGCTCTCCTCGCTGCGGAGCGCGCCGCTCAAAACCGCAGCGCTGTCGTCGAGCCAGAGCTCCACAACCAGCTTGTTTGTCGCCAGCAGCAGTTCATGCGATGGAGCGAGGGGCAGGGCGACCGTGAAGGAGGTTGTCAACGAAAGCGGCGCGGTGTGAGCCAGCGCGCTTCCGTCCACCGTGCGCAGGCGCAGGGCGCCGCTTCCGCCAGGCGCGGTCGCAGTGAAGGCGACTGTGAGCTCCAGCAAGCGCTCGGCGGGGCGATAGGCCGCCGCAACCTCCGCCGGATAGTCGCGGTGGGACAGCGTGGCGCGCCAGGTCGCCTCCGTAGGCCAGAGCAGGAGATAGCCGCTTTCCTCGTCGAAGCGCGGGCGATCGAGGTCCGGCGACGAGAGAGCTCGCTCCATCTGCGCGGCGTCGGCGTGGAGAGTCACGATAACGTCGGCGAAGCCTGCAGCCGGAGCCGTCACTGTGGAGACGGGCGTCGTCACCGTGACGCCGGACATGTCGGTCAGAGGAACATAGCTGAGTTGATACGCGAGGGTCCGGCTCGACTTGTTGGCGATGCGCAGCCGCTGCGAGGCCTGATAGCGATCCAGCACTTCGGGCATGCCGAAGCTGAGCGAGACGCGACCGGGTGCGTCGGCGGCGTAGGCGACTGCATCGGCGCGCGCCGCCGACGGTAAATCGATGCGGCCTGCGCCGACGAGCGAAGGCGCGCTCAGCGCGCCGGTCAGCGCTGCGGCGCTGCGCACCAACGGCAGCGCCGTGTTCATCGCCAGCGCTTTCAATTCGGCGCCGCTCCAGTCTGGGTGAATTTGCCGCAGCAGGGCCATGGCGCCGGCGACGTGCGGCGCAGCCATCGACGTGCCGGACAGGCTCACCGCGCCGGCGCCGCTTTGGCTTGCGGCGGAGACGATGCCGGCGCCCGGCGCGGCGATGTCCGGCTTCAGCGCGGCGTCGCCTGTGCGCGGCCCCCGCGAGGAGAAGCCCGTCGCTATATCGAGCGGCTGTGGGGCGTCCGGCCCCATCTCGACCAGGCCGTGCCGCGTCGCCGCCACGCTGATCACACGGTCGGCGTTGGAGGGGCTGCCCAGGGCAAAGCGCACGTCGCCGACGTTGCCCGCCGACGCCACCACAATGACGCCGAGCGCAGCGGCGTTGTCGGCCGCGACGGCGGTGGCGTCATAGAGCGCGCCCAGGGGGGAGCCGAGCGAGAGGTTGATGACGTCGACGCGGTCGGAGAAATCGCCGTCGCCGTTTGGATCGACCGCCCACTCGATGGCCAGGTCGACGATGTCCGAGCTGCCGGAGCAGCCGAAGACCTTGAGCGCATAGATGTGCGCCAGCGGCGCTATGCCTGGGCCGATGCGCAGGTTAGCGAAGTCGGTCGAGTCGTCCCAGGGGCCGGCGTAGGTCTGCCCGCCTTGGGTGACGCCGAAGCCAGCCGCAATGCCTGCGACGTGCGTGCCATGCCCATAGCAATCCATCGGGTCGGGGTCGGGCGCCGGGATCGGGTTGTAGGAGAATGCGCGCGGGTCGGCGTTGTAGGCGTCGCCGGCGAAATCGTAGCCGCCCACCACTTTGACGCCGGGAAAGCCGAGGACGTCGCCCACGACCGTCGGATCGTTTTGCGCATAGCCGACGCCCGGCCCGCCGAAATCGACGTGGAGATAATCGACGCCGGTGTCGATGACGGCGATGCGCACGCCTTCCCCGCGTGCAGGAAGGCGGCCATCGAAGCCGCGCCACAGGGCCGGCGCCCCCAGAAATGGAACGCTGGATGCCAGCGCCGGCTGCTTGCTGACGATGGGGTGCACGGCCTTGACGCCGGGGAGCCTCTCGAACTGCGCAACCTGCTCCGTCGTCCCCAGCAGGGCGACGCCGTTGTAGACGCGCTGCAGGCGATAGAGCATCTGCGCGCCGCTTGCCTCCACTGCGTGCGCCAAGGAGCGCTGCGCCTGATCGAGCGCGGTGATATGCGCCTGCGTTGCAGCGACGGCGGCTGCGGCGCTTACGCCTTCCTGTTGAAGCCGGCCGGCATAGACGGTCGCCGGCGGCGCCTCCAGCTCGATCATGTAGGCGCGCAGCGAGCGCGAGTCGACTGCGAGCGGAAGGCGTTGCAACCCGCCGGCGTTCGACTCGCCTCGCAACGGTGCGAAAAAGACCAGAGCGCTGAAGAACGCGAGCCAGCGAAGCAAAATGCGTCGATGCATCAACATCATCCTGGAAGAATGCAGCAAAAGTCTATTTTGCAGTGGTTTCCGAACTGCCACAATGATTGAGCTATTATACGCCAATCCCCACCAGGATCAGACGATGAAACGTAGATCACTCACCCTGACCACCATTGCTTTGCTCCTTTGGCTTTGCTTCACCTCGTTCTCTGCAGCGCAACCGAGCGAGCCAATCCCCGTCTACGTCTTGCAAGGCGAAGGAACGGCCACGCCCCTGCGCGGCCGCTATGTGGACGCCCTCGGCGTGGTCACCGGCGTGGGGAGCGCCGGCTTCTATTTGCAGGACCCGGTCGGCGACGGCCGCGGCGAAACCAGCGACGGCATCTACGTCTACACGCGGCGCCGTCCTGACGTGAGGGTGGGCGATTGCGTCCTGGTGCGCGGCGCGTTGATCGACGAATTCTACGACAAGACCGAACTCTCGCGCGTCAAAGCCATCGAACCCTCCATGCTCTGCCGGGGCAGGCCGACGCCCGCGCCGCTGCCGACGCTTCCCTACGCCGCGCGGCCTGAGGAGATGTATGAGCCGCTTGAAGGGATGTGGGTGCGCGCCGAGGCGCTGACCGGCGTCGTGCATGGCCCGACCAAACGCTACGCCAGCGGCGAGGCGGAAATTGCGCTCATCCCCGCCTCGCTCCACCCCTACATCAGCGATGGCCGCATCTTCTTCGATGAACCGGTCGAGCAGGCGCTGCTCGTGTACGTCAGCAGCGCCCTGGGCGCTCCTCTGCCTGACCTTCACCACGGCGACCGCGTCCGCATCGCCGGCCTCGACGGCGCCGCGTTCGACGCTATCCTGGACTACAACTTCGGCAAGTATCAGCTGTTGCTGCTGCCCGGCGCGATTGTGGAGCGCATTCACGCGGCTGGGGCTGCGCCGCTTCCAGCCGCCCCGGCCGGCGGGGAAGACTTCACCGTCTGTTCCTACAACCTGATGGCGCTGGGCGGCGGTTCGGCGCAGCATCCGGATCCAAATGACTATGCGCGGGAGCTGCACCGTCGCAGCCTTGCGATCGCAGAATGGCTGGGCGGTTGCCTGGTCATCGGTCTGCAGGAGAGCGGGACCCCGCGCGACGCTGAGGCGCTGGCGACGCATCTGCGCGAACGCTTCGGCCTCGACTACGCGGCCTCTGCATTGCCGGGGCCTCAGACCGCCAACCCTGAATTTCCTCTCACCAATGCGCTCTTGACGCGCAACGACCGCGTGCGCGTGCTCTCGTTGGCCAGCCCGCAGTCTTGCTCCCCTGTCGACTACGGGGTCGTCGATCCCGGCGCATGCCCCGCCGGGACGTTCCCGCTCTTCGACAGGCCGCCGCTTGTCGCCGACCTGACGGTGGAAGGGAATTGGGGCGACGCCATGACCCTCACCGTGATCGTCAACCACTGGAAGAGCAAGGTGGGCGACGAAGCCGTCAACCTGCCTCGTCGCATCCGCCAGGCGCAGGCGGTGGCCGAGCTTGCGCAGGCGCGGCTCTCCGCCAACCCAAACGCCGCCGTGATTGTGCTCGGCGACCTCAACGACTACTACGGCAGCGAGCCGGTCGAGACGGTGCGCACGGCGACGGAGCCGGACCTTGTCCACCTTTTCGATCGTCTGCCGCCGCTCAGCCGCTACACCTACATCTACAACGGCGCCAGCCAGGCGCTTGACCATGTGCTGGTCAGTCCGGCGCTCGCCGAAATTGTCGGCGAGGCGACGATTCTGCGCTTGAGCGCCGATTATGCGTCTCCGCAGGCGCCCACCGCCGCCGACGTCCTTCACGCCAGCGACCATGACCCCCTGCTGGTGCGCATCTGGCCGCGCGGGGTCGGCTGGGTGGCCGGCAACGTCGGCTATCCTGGCGTGCAGGTGGAGCTGTTGGACGCCGGCGGTTCTCGCGTGGCGCAGGCCGCCTCCGACGCCCGCGGGGACTTCCGCCTCTGGAACGTGAGGCCAGGAGCCTATCGCCTCTTGCTTCAAGCCCCTCCCCATGTTGAACTGTCGCTCTCCGATGTTGCGATAACTGTCATTTCCGGCGAAAATCGCTTCATGACAACAGCGCGCCATCAGGCCAGCGCAGCCGGCGCCGCCATGGCGCTATGGAGCGCTGCGCCTGCCTCTGCGCCGTAAGGTGGAGATTCTTCGATGACGGCGCATGAGAGACTCATCGATGTGGAGAAGAGGGCCATGAAGCATGTTTACCTGACCTGGAGTGAGCTGGAGGAGCTCGTCAGCCGTCTGATCTTTAAGCTCAACACTCCCTACGACTTGATCCTTGCCATTACGCGTGGGGGCATCATCCCCGGCGGCATGATCGCCGAAGCGCTGAAAATGAAGGAGGTCTTGACGGCCGCCGTGCTCTTCCCTGAACAGGCGGGGCAACGCGCGGCGTTGAGCTGGCCGCGCTTTATCCAGTTCCCCGCCGACGAGCTGCTGCGCGGCCGCAAGATTCTGGTCGTAGATAATCTCTGGTACCGCGGCCGCACGATCATGGCGGTGAAAGGTCGCATTGAAATTGCGGGCGGTTATCCGGAGCTGGCCGTGCTGCACTGGAAGAAAGCGAGCAGCATCTTCTCCGACGATGAGCCGGACTATTACGCTCAGATCACCGAGGACTTCGTCCATTACCCCTGGCAACGGATTGACGATTCTGACTATCGAGTGCGCACGGAACCGAGCTACTCATGAACGACAAGAAGGAACTCACTGCAGACGCGCCGGCGGCGGAGCGCATCGGCGCCATCCTTGAACTGTTGCATGCGGAATATCCGGACGCCCGCTGTGCGCTCGATCACCGCAACCCGCTGGAGCTGTTGGTGGCGACCATCCTTTCCGCGCAGTGCACCGACGAGCGGGTGAACAAGGTGACGCCTGCGCTCTTTGCCAAATATCCAGACGCGCGCGCCTTCGCCGAGGCCGACCTCGGCGAGCTGGAGGAGATGATCCGCTCCACCGGCTTCTATCGCAACAAGGCCAAAAACATCCAGCAGGCGTGTCGGCGCATTGTGGAGGAATACGACGGCGAGGTGCCCGCCGACATGGAAAAGCTGCTCACGCTGGCGGGCGTGGCGCGCAAGACGGCCAATGTCGTGCTGGGCGTCGCCTATGGCATCGCCGACGGCATCGTGGTGGACACGCACGTCAAGCGACTGGCCAACCGCTTGGGGCTGAGCGCGCACAGTGACCCGGACAAGATCGAAAAGGATTTGATGGCGATCACGCCGCGCGAGGAATGGATCGACCTTGCGCACCTGCTGATCTTTCACGGTCGTCGCGTCTGCGACGCGCGCAAGCCCAACTGCGCCGCCTGCGTCATCCGCCATCTTTGCCCGTCCGCCCAAGTATAAAGACCGATTACTCTCGCCATGCGCAGTCAAACCCTCTGGACTATCATCGTCGGTGTGTTGGTCATCGCTTCGGCGCTGTTCATGGCTTGGGCTGCGCTGCGACCGCTTGAGATTGCGCCTGCTCCGGTCACCGAGTCGCCGACGCCGACTTCCTCGCCGCCGACCCACAATGCCTGGCAGGAGGGCGGCGTTTGGCAGGAAGGCGAAGGGACGCTTGACCTGGACTGGGTGACGTTTTCAATGCCCGCAGGTTGGCGCTATGTGGTGAAACAATGGCCCGACGATCCTCCCTTTGACATGCAGGACGTTGCGCCGCTGCTGATAGCCTGGCGGGGAGCCGAGACGTTCGCCGACAGCATTCTGCGCTTCACGCTGGTCGCCATCCCTCGCAACGACCTGTCGCTCGAGCGTTATCTGGAAGACGTTCGCAGCCAGCTGGCCGAGGACGAAAGCGTCAGCGACGTCGCCGCCCGCCTCGCAACCGATTTGCGGCCAGATGGGTTGCCGGTCGCCCTGGTTTCGTATCGCGTTGCGACGCAGCTCGGGCGCATGGTCGGCCATCAAGTCGCTGCGCTTGACGCAACGGGCGAACAGCTCTTGATCGCTACGCTCGTCCAGCCGGAGGAAGACGGAATGCAGCTCTTGCGGTCGTTCACCGGCGCAATGCAGTTTGGTGAATAAGCATTTGTGGCGTGGCTCGTGCTCCGTGACCGTCTTTCCAGCAGGCGCAACACGAGCCACGAAACACACAACAGGAGGTTCCCATGCCAGCCCCGGTTCCACCAGGGTTCACGCGCGGCCCGATCATCTTTATGGGGCCGTTGACCGAACCGCTCGGTTTTGAGCGCATGATGCAGAGCTTTTGGGACGAGGCGGGCGGTTACGGCGCGCGTATCTTGATTGCGCCCACGGCTGCGCCGGACGACCCTCTGGTGGAGCGATGTCGCCGCTGGCTTCTCGACGCCGAGGTGGAGTCGGTCGATGTGCTTTCCATCGCCGACCGTCGCATGGCCTTTGCGTCTGAACTGATAACGCGTATCGAGAGCGCCACGGGCGTCATGATCACCGACGGCAATCCCCTGCGCTTTGTCGGCGTTCTGGGAGGAACGCCCGTTGCGCAGGCGATTCGCCGCGCCAACGCACGCGGCCGCGTCGTCTGCGGCGTAGGGCGCAGCGCCAGCGTCTTGAGCCAGCACATGATCCTTCCAACCCATGTTGCGCCTGCGCCGGAAATCCAGTTGACGTCCTCCCTGATTCGTTTTGCGCCGGGCCTGGGCATCGTCAACCGCGTAGCGTTCGATTGCGACGAGGAGGCCGGAACACATCTGCGCACACACCTGCCGCGCCTGCTCGTCGCCGTCGCCCATAATCCCTTTCTGATCGGCGTGGCGCTTGACCCCAACACCGGCGCCGTCATCTACGCCAACAGCGAGCTGGAGGTCTTCGGCGCCGGCGCGGCGTTGATCGTCGATGGCTGGCAAATGGAGGAAACGACCCTGTACGCAGCGGCGGCCAACCAACCCTTTCGCGTCAGCGGCGTGGAGATTCACACGCTCGGCAGTGGCTACACCTACAACCTGGACCTCCATCAGGCGAAGAGCCCGCCGGCGAGCGAGATTCCGCAGGCGGGCTATGAGAAGTTTTCCTCATTTTGACGGGGCCGCTCACCACTCTGTAAGCCACTCCTCCTGCTCGCCCACTACTTTGAAAGCGCGCCCGCCGTCAACGGTGCGTTGCCCCGGCGCCGGCAACGCCCGTGACGGCAGGGGCGGTGCATAGCCTCCGTGCGCATAGTGCGCGCCGGGATGTTCGCCGGCGTGGGACGTTTGCGCCGTTGGGGGCGCAAAGATGATGACCGGAGCCTGCGACGGCAAGGCAGGATAAGGCGCGGCGTAGCGTCCGCGCCGTGGACCGTAGTGGTTCATCTCCTCGTCCTCGTCGTCAAACGCCTCCTCCTGCCGTCGCCGACCGGAGGCCAGCACCAAGAGCGCAGCCGGGACGCCGGCCAACACGCCCAGCAGCACGCCGATCGCCATGCCTACGGCGTCGGCGCTCAATCGTTGGCCGACCAGAAACGCCGCCACAACCAACAGAAAGAGTCCCACCACCACCCAGAATTTCATGTGCATTTGCTCCTTTGAATCTGTCGCGTGTTGCGTGATTCGTGTTGCATACGCCGTGTCTTTTCATGAAACACACAACATGAACCACGTACATCCTTTCACCGGACGCCTGCGGGCCGGACGTGGCTGCCGGACCAACATCGCCGCCCGCAGGCGCCCTCTCGCAGCACCAGGCATATTCTCTCGATGTCTTCAGGGCCGAGCCAGGCGGCCTGAAAGCGCACGCTCTCCCCTTTGGCGATCAGCAGAAAGTCTCCTTTGCCTTCCAGCTTCTCTGCGCCGCTGTCTGTGATGCCGGTGGCGTAGCGGGCTTCATCCTTGCTGGCGACTGCGCCCACCAGCCGCACGGGAAAGTTTGCCTTCAGGGCGCCGCCGATCACCTGCGCCGTCGGCTTTTGCGTGCAGGCGACCAGGTGAATGCCCGCCTCGCGCCCCCGCTGGCCAAGCCGCGTCAGCAGCGTCTCGACCGTGGCGCCGCCGGTCATCAGCAGGTCCGCCAGCTCATCGATGCCCACGACCAGCGCAGGGCGATTGACGCCGGCGCGGTCGCGGCGCTCCATCTCTTCCACCAGCCAGCGCAGCCGCTCGGTCGCCTCCTCGACGCTGGCCGCGATCCGCCCCAACACATGTGGAAGACAGGCCAGCGCTCCGAAGCCGCGACCCTTTGGGTCGATCAATACAAGCTGCACCTGACTCTGGCGGTTGTACATTGCCAGCGAGGTCAACAGCGTGCGCGCCAGGGCGGTCTTGCCGGAGCCTGTTGTGCCCGCCACCAGCACATGCGCCACATCCGGCGCAGGCAGCCGCAACATCAGCGGCGTGCCGTCCGGCTCAAGCCCCAGCACGGCCGTCAGCGGCGGCGCGCTTCCCAACCGCTCGCACAGGGGCAGCAGCCGCACCGGCGCCGGGCGCTCCCTTGGCACCTCCACCTGAATGGCTGCGCCCTCCCGATAGATGCGCGCCTCTCGCTTGTTCAGCTCCATGGCGATCTCATCGGCGAGCGCCTTGATCTTATTGACTTTGGTCGCACCGTCGGTGACCAATTGAAAGCGCACGAAGCGAGGAGTCACCGCTCCCCCCGTGACGCGCGCCTGAACATGATGGCGCTCCAGCACCGCCTCGATGCGATCCGCCTGCATTTCCAGCGTGCGTCGTCGATAGCCCATCGCGTCGTTGCTCCAGTCAAAGAATAGAACAAATGTTCTACACCGGAAATATAGACGATCTGAGAAGGGTTGTCAAGGGGGAATTTTTTGTTTCTGTTGAAGGAACAGGGTGTTGGGAGAGGTGCAGGATTTATTTTGGGCGCAAGGGCAGGCTATGGCGATAGCGTTTTTATTCAGCCAAAAGCGCACGAGGTGAGTCGGCCAGAAGCCAGGCCACCATGCAGAACAATCCGCAGCGTCCTTTCTCGGCGCGATGGCTGAAAAAGTCCTGCGTGTTGCGCGCGGTGTCGATGCCGCTGATCTCGACATGGCGAGGGTCAACGCCCGCTTCGACGAGGAGTTGGCGATTGACTTCCCACAGGTTCAAGTGAGGATTGCGATGTGCGCCGTTGGGATGGTGGAGCGCTGCAGCAGGGTTGGGCAGCCGCGCCTGCGCCAGCGCGGCGACTTCCGGCCCCACCTCGTAACTTTCCGGGCCGATGCTCGGGCCGATGCAGGCCAGCACGCGCGCGGGGTCGGCGCCGTAGGCGCGCTGCATGGCGCGCAACAGCGCTGGCGCAGCGCCTTCGAGCGCGCCGCGCCAGCCCGCATGAACGACGCCCAGGGCGTGATGATCCGGGTCATAGATGAGAATCGGCGCGCAGTCGGCGAAGACGAGGCTGAGCGGCAACCCGATGGCGTCGGTGATGAGACCATCGCAGCCGTCGATCACTGCGCCGGCGTGCTCCCAGCCCACCCTGGCCACGCCCACGCCGTGCACCTGGCGACAGTGCACCATGTCGCCTGCGTCGACGCCCAGGGCGGCGGCCAACCGCCTGCGATTTTCTTGCACGCGCTCGGGCGCATCCCCGCGCGCCACGCTGAAGTTGAGGCTGCGCCACGGCTCCGGGCTGACGCCGCCGTGGCGCGTGGAGACATGCGCAGCGACGGGCGCGCTCGCCAGTTGCTCGAAGACGTAGGTGATGACCCCGTTGCTGTGATGCACGCGAACCATGGGCGCAGGGTGGTTAAACGCCCAACCGATTGCGGCGCAAAATCTCGTTCGTCGCCTGTCGCGTCGAGGGTTTGTGCCCTGGCAGAGGGAGGATGCGCTCATGCACGGCGTCGATGATCCACTCTTTCGTCGGGAAGAACATCTCCTCCAGCTCGGCGGGCGGCGTGATCCAGTTGCGCGCACCGACGACGACCGGCGGTCCATCCAGGTAGTCGAAGGCGAGCTGCGTCAGGTTGGAGGCCATCGTATGCAGGAAGGAGCCGCGTTCGCAGGCGTCCGAGGCCAACACCACCTTGCCCGTCTTCTTGACCGACTCCACCAGCGGCGCATAGTTGAGCGGGTTGAGGAAGCGCGCGTCGATCACCTCGGTCGAAACGCCGTACTTTTCCTCCAACACTTGCGCCGCCTCCAGCGCGCGGTAGAGGGTGGCGCCGACGGTGATGAGGGTCAGATCGCGGCCGCTCTTGCGCAGCGCCGGCTCGCCTTCCGGCACGACGTAGTCCTCCAGCGGCACGCCGCCCTCCACCAGCGTCTCCGGCTCCGGATAGAGGCGTTGACTCTCGAAGAAGACAACCGGATCGCTGCCGCGCAGCGCCAGGGAGAGCATTCCCTTGGCGTCATAGGCGGTGGCCGGAAAGTAGACCTTTAGCCCGGGCACATGGGCGACCATGGCGCTCCAGTCCTGCGAGTGCTGCGCGCCGTATTTGGCGCCGACCGAGACGCGCAAGACCAGCGGCATCTCCAACACGCCGCCGGACATCGCCTGCCACTTCGCCATCTGGTTGAAAATTTCATCGCCGGCGCGGCCCATAAAGTCGCAGTACATCAGCTCCGCCACCACGCGGCCGCCGCTCAGGGCGTAGCCGACCGCCGCTCCGACGATGGCGCCTTCGGAAATAGGTGTGTTGAAGAGGCGAGGATAGGGCAGCGCCTCGGTCAAGCCGCGGTAGACGCCGAAGGCGCCTCCCCAGTCGCGGTTCTCCTCGCCAAAGGCGATCATCGTGGGGTCTCGATAGAAGCCTTCGATCATGGCCTCGAAGAGCGCCTCGGCGTAGGTGAGCGTCTTCAGCTTGGGGTGAGGTTTGCCATTTTCATCGAAGGCGAAGCGGAACTTGGCCTGCGTCTGCGCCCAGCGGCTTTCCTCTTTTTTCTGCAACACCCAGGGTGCGCCGTCGCCGTAGCGCTCGCGGCGGCGATTGGAGAACATGATGTCACCGATGTATTCCGAATCGAGCGCAATGCGCGGGGCGATTTCGTCGTTCACTGCGGCGGAGAGCACCCGCACCAGCCGGTCGATGGTCTCCTCGATCATGGCGTCCAGCTCGCCTTCGGAGGCGTGGCCGTTGGCGATCAGATAGTCTCGGTAGCCGATGAGCGAGTCGTGTTGGCGCCAGAGGTCCACTTCCTCCTTGGTGCGATAGGCGGAGGCGTCGGACGGGGAGTGGCCGGCGAAGCGGTACGTCACCGTGTCGAGCAGCGCAGGGCCGCGGCCGGCCAGCAGCAGCTCCTTCTTGCGCGCGACGGCGTCCGCCACCGCCAGCGGATTGTAGCCATCGACGCGCTCGGCGTGCATCGCCTCTGGGTTGACGCCCAGCCCGACGCGCGCCAGCACCTCGAAGCCCATTGTTTCGCCGTAGGGCTGGCCACCCATGCCGTAGAAATTGTTCATGAAGTTGAAAAGCATGGGCGGCGCGCCGCCGACTTCGGGCGGCCAGAGCTTACGATATTGATCCATGGCGGCGAACATCATCGCCTCCCACACCGGGCCGCAGCCCATGGATGCGTCGCCGATGTTGGCGATGACGATGCCCGGTCGTCGGTTGACGCGTTTGAAGAGCGCAGCGCCGGTGGCGATGTCGGCGGAGCCGCCTACGATGGCGTTGTTGGGCATGACGCCGAAGGGCGGGAAGAAGGCGTGCATCGAACCGCCCATGCCGCGGTTGAAGCCGGCGAAACGGCCAAAGATCTCCGCCAGCGTCCCGAAGAGCACATAGTCGACAGCCAGATCTTTGACGCCGCCGTTGCGGTGAAAGGTTTCGACCACGCGCAGCGTGTCGCCTCCGTTGTAGGTCGTCATGATCTGCGTGAGCGCCGCCTCATCGAGCTGGGCGATGGCGGAGAGGCTCTTGGCAAGAATCTCGCCGTGCGAGCGGTGCGAGCCAAAGATGAAATCGTCGGGCGTCAGCACGAGCGCCTGGCCCACCGCCGCCGCCTCCTGTCCGATGGAGAGATGGGCCGGCCCTTTGTGCTGATATTCAATGCCGTGGTAGACGCCTTCTTTTTTAATGCGGTCGAGCATGGTCTCGAACTCGCGGATGATCACCATATCGCGATAGACGCGCACCAGCGCGTCTCGTCCATAGCGCGCCGCCTCCGCCGCCGGGTCGGAGACATATTGGTTCAACGGGATTTCCGGCCCTCGCAAAATCGAGGGCTTGCGCATTTCCGTGGGGTCGATCAAAATTGCTTTCGTCATAGTCGGCTTCTTTCGTGTTGCGCAATTGGGTGTTCCGTACTGCGTATTGCGTGATTGGGTGTTCCGTACTGCGTATTGCGTGATTGGGTGTTGCGTAGTGCGTATTGCGTAGTGCGTATTGCGTGTTGTGTATTCGGTTCTTATCACGAAACACGCAACACGAAACACGCACCACCTCTCCGTTGATCCTATCCAACCAACAACAGATCGATCGCTGCGATCGCCTGTCCTAGCGCCTGCAAGAACCGCGCAGCCGGCGCGCCGTCCACCACCTGGTGATTGATCGTCAGCGACAGTCCAATGTGAGGGATGAATCGAATTTCGCCGTCCACCTCCACTGCTTTGGGCTGAATGGCGCAGACGCCCAGGATCGCCACCTGCGGCGGGTTGAGCACAGGGGTGAAGCTTTCGACGCCGAAGGCGCCGAGGTTGGTGACGGTGAAGGTGCCGCCGGTCAGCTCGTCGGGCGTGATCTTGCTCTCAAGGCAGGCTGTAGCCAGGCGCTTGGCCTCGGCGGAAAGCCGACGCAGGCTAAGCGCCTCCGCCGCGCGGATCACGGGAACCATCAGCCCGCGCGGGGTGTCGACGGCGACGCCCAGATGGACGCTGCGATATTGGTGGATCTCGGTTCCGGTGAACAGGGCGTTCAGGCCAGGATAGGCGGGCAACGTGCGCGCCACGGCGAAGAGCACGAGGTCGTTGATCGTGATCCCTCGCAGCCCCATCGCCTCCGGGCTTTCCTTGAGCCGCTTGCGCAGCGCCTGCAACGCCCGCGCATCCGCCGAGGCATGGATCGTCAGCTGCGCTGTCGTCTGCAACGACTGCAACATGCGCTCGGCGATGACTTTGCGCACACCCTTGACGGGGATAATCTCGACTTCGCCAGGAGCGAGGGGCGAAGGGGCAGCGATGGAGACAGGAGCCTGCGCAGCCCCCGCAGGCGGAATCCGCTCCAGAACTTCTCCCACTCTTCTGCTCTCTTGCTCTCCCGCTCTCACCAGATCCTTCGATGTCACGCGTCCCCCGGGCCCGCTCCCCTGCGCCGGCACGGCGTATCCACCCTCGGCCACCATCGCCTTCGCCACCGGCGTAAGTTTGGGCTGCGCTGCGAGGGCGGCCTGCACGTCGCGCTCGATGATGCGCCCGCCCGGCCCGCTGCCCGTCAACCCACCTGTGTCAACGCCCTTGCGTTCGGCGAGGTGACGCGCGCGCGGGGAGATCGGAGGCCGAAGCTCAGCAGCCGGGGCCGGAGATGGCGCAGCCGCCGGCGCTTCAGGAGATACAGCGGATGGAACCGATGGAGAAGCGACTTCTTCGCTTCTTACAGCCTCCCCTTCGCCATCTGGCGCCGCCTCCCCCGGCTCGCCGATCCAGGCGATCGTCGTCATGACAGGGACTTCGTCGCCCACATTGTAAAGCGTCTTCAATAACACGCCGGCGACGGGGCTGGGCACTTCCATCGTCGCTTTGTCCGTCTCCACTTCGCATAGCACGTCGCCCACCTCAACGGTTTCGCCAACGCGCTTTTTCCAGTCGACGATAATGACGCTTTCGACGGTGTTGCCTTGTTTCGGCATGACGACCGATGTGGGCATGGATTCTCTCCTGCTTTTTGTTCAAACTGAGTCGCTCATAGGTGTTCCAGGGTTTGTGGCGCGTGGGCGAATCCCCACGGAACACGCACCACAAATCACCGTTGCAAATCATCTCCCGCTATAATGCAACATCCCCAATCGACTCCAAGACATAGGTCGGCTGATAGGGGAAGCGGTCGATCTCCTCTCGGCGGGTCACACCGGTGAGCACGAGAGCAGTGTCCAGGCCGCTGCTCACTGCGCCGACGATGTCGGTGTCCATGCGGTCGCCGATCATGATCGTCTCCTCGGAATGCGCGCCCAGGAAGTTGAGCGCGCTGCGCATCATGTACGGATTGGGCTTGCCGACGAAGTAGGGCGACACGCCGGTGGCTTTTTCGATCAGCGCCGCCATGGCCCCGCAGGCCGGCACAATGCCATCCTCTGAAGGGCCGGAAGGATCGGGATTGGTCGCCACAAAGCGTGAGCCGGCCGCAATCAGGCGTATCGCCTTGGTGATCTGAGCGATGTTGTAGCCATGCGTTTCGCCCAGCACGACGTAATCCGGCTCTGTCTCGGTCATCACGTAGCCAACGCTGTAAATTGCGTCGGTGAGGCCGCTTTCACCGATCACGAACGCCTTGCCGTTGGGGCGCTGACGCTGTAAAAAGCGCGCCGTGGCGATCGCCGAGGTGAAAATACGCTCGCTCGGCACGTGCAGTCCCACCGTCTGCAAGCGGTGCGCCAGGTCGCGTGGGGTGTACATCGGATTGTTGGTCAACACCAGGTACGGGATGCCGCGCTCGTTCAAGGCGTCGATGAAGCGCTGGGCGCCGGGGATCGGCGTCCTGCCGCGCACCAGTACGCCGTCCATGTCCATCAGGTAATTTTTGTATTGTTTCATCTTCCTGCTCCGTGAAGTTCTTGAACGATAGTATTTTTCACATCGCTCAAGTGTACCAGCTTTGGGTTAACTTCACGTTATGGCTTTTGCCCCAAATTTTATGGCTTTGCATTGTCCAACGCGCGACTGGATCAAACGATCGCCACTTCGACGCCGCGGGCGCGCACAGCCGCCACCATCTCACCGGGCGCGCCCGCGTCGGTGATGATGACGCTCACCTGGTCGAGGCTGGCGAAAGAAGCGACGCCCACCCGTGCCCATTTGGTGGCGTCGAGCACGGCGATCACCTGGCGACACAGCGCTGCGATCGGGCGCTTCACCGCCGCTTCGTCGGGACTCACGTCGGTCAGGCCGGCCAGCAGATCAACGCCATGCGCGCCAAAGAACCCCTTCTGCAGATTGAGCCTGGCGATCTCCTCCAGCCCGTGTGCGCCGACGAACGAGGCCGTCTCGCGCTGCAAGACGCCCCCCACCAACACGACATCCACACCTGGCGCGTCGAACAGCTCGTGCACCACCTCCAGGCTGTTGGTGACGACGGTCACGTAACGATGTTGCTTGAGATGGTGGGCAATCGCCAGCGAGGTGCTGCTCGAATCCAGAAAGACAGCGTCCCCCTCCTCAATTCGCTCGGCGCCCGCCTGACCGATGCGGCTCTTTTCTTTGACCTGACGTTGCCGACGCAGGGCCAGCGCCATCTCACCGAGATCGTTGTCCATACGCACGGCGCCGCCGTGCGTGCGCACCAGCAGCTTTTGCTCGGCCAGCGCCTGCAGGTCGGCGCGGATCGTCACTTCTGAAACGCCGAAACGCTGGCTCAGCTCGGCCACGGCGACGCGCCCCTGCGTCTGCACCAGCTCCACGATGGCGCGTCTCCGCTCGGCCAGGTACAGATCGTCAAATGCGTCTGTCAATTTGCGGTTATCTTCAATCACTTTCATTTGCTTTCGATTCTTGCATAAACAGTGACGTCTGTCAAATGCGCTTCATCGGCGCGTATCGATTGAGTCCGATGAGGTTGCGTTGAGAGTCGCAAAGGAGTCTCTGTATGCAGATTTTTTTCCTGCGGCTCCTGGGTGCGCCTGAGGTGTGCGGCTGCGAGCCGCACCTACGATGAATCCAGAGAATTCGGGGCTGCGACGGCGCTTTCTCCCCCTCTCCCAGCATTGGGAGAGA
>NZ_CAKZMJ010000015.1 GCF_937128415.1 uncultured Caldilinea sp. | reverse complement strand
ATTGGCAGGGGGCGCAGTCATCGCTGCGCTGCAGTGGACGGCGATGCGCCCTTTGAAGCACCCTCAATCGGTCGATTCGGCGGCGACGCAGATGCATCACCCGCTGTTCCACGCGCTGCAGGACACCATGCAGGCTCTCACCGCCTCCCCGAACCTCAACGAAGTGCTCGACCGAATCTTGCTCAACGTCAATCGAGTGGTGGAGAGCGACTCCGCCGACATCATGCTCCTGGATGAGGCGGCGGACAGCGCGCAGCTGGTGCGTTCGGCGAACACCGGCGCAGGTGGCCGCACGGATCCTAGTTTAATCGGCGCCACGTTTTCGTTGAACACCTTCCGCAACTTGCGCATCATGCAACAAACACTGCAGCCGATGATTATCGGGGACGCCTCCTCCGACCCGAACTGGACGCACCTGCCCGAAGCAAGCTGGATCCGCTCGTCCGTCGGCGCGCCGATTGTCGGACATGGCTGCGTGCTGGGCTTTATCACGTTGAACAGCGCACGCCCCCACGCCTTCACGCCTGTACACGCCGAACTGCTGAGCGCCTTCTGTGGGCAGGCGGCGATTGCACTCGAGAACGCCCGGCTCTATGCAAGCATCCAACGCGAGTTAGCCGAACGCCAGGCCGCCGAGCAGGCGCTGGCTCAGCGCCTCAGCGAGATGGAGCTGCTCAACCGCGCCATCCTCCACGCCTCGACGCTCGATCTGAAGGAGGCGCTCAACCACATCTGTCGCGACCTGGCGCAACATTTTCAGGCGCCGCAGTCGGGGATCGCCCTGTTTGACGACGCCGGAGAGGCGCTCATCGTGGCCGCAGAGTATATCCCAGACCCTTCTCTGAGCGCCATCGGCCAGAGCATCCCTGTGCACGGCAATCCGACGACGGAGTATGTGTTGAAGCATCGTCGACCGCTCGCCGTCGCCGACGTCGAGAACGATGAGCGCATGGAGCCGATCCGCGAGCTGATGCGCAGACGCCACACGGCCTCACTGTTGCTCGCACCGCTTTTCGCCCGTGACAAGATCGTGGGCACCATCGGCATCGACTGGCACGCGCCGCGCAAATTTAGCGAACAGGACCTGGACATCGCACAAAGCGTCGCCAGAGCAGTCGGACAGGCGCTGGAGAATGCGCAACTCTATGAGACGCTTCAGAAGGAGCTGGCCGAACGCAAACGCGCGGAGGAGCGCGAACGGCGCCAGCGCGAGTTTATCGAGGCGCTGCACGACGTCACCCTGGCGCTGATCAGCTCGCTCGATCCAAACGAAATCCTCGATCGGCTGCTCGCCGACGTGGGGCGCGTAGTCAAGCACGATGCAGCCAATATTATGTTGCTGAACGAAAGCCGCACCCATGCACGGGTGGCGCGCGCCGTCGGCTACAATCCCGCCGTGCTCCATTCAGGCTTTCTGGCTCTCGCATATGAGGTCGCCGCCGTAGCCAATTTGCGCACGATGTACACGTTGCAAAAACCGGTGCGGATCGCCAATACCCATGAAGATCCCAACTGGCTGCACGCGCCGGGGGCGGAATGGATTCACAGCTATCTCGGCGCGCCGATCCGCCGCCGCAACGAGGTGATCGGCTTTCTGTCGCTCGATGCGGCGGCGCCGGACTTCTTCACCGAAGAAGATGCATTGCGCCTGCAGACCTTCGCCGACCAGGTGAGCATTGCACTGGAGAACGCGCGGCTGTTTCAGGAGGCCCAGCAGGCGCGCGAAGCTGCGGAGGCGGCCAATCGCGCCAAATCGATCTTTCTCGCCAACATGAGCCATGAAATTCGCACGCCGATGAACGCCGTCATCGGCATGACCAGCCTCTTGCTCAGCACGCCGCTGACGCCTGAGCAGAAGGATTACGTCGAGACGATCCGCACCAGCGGCGACGCGTTGCTCTCCGTGATCAACGATATTCTCGACTTTTCCAAAATTGAGTCCGGCCGTCTGGAGCTCGAAAACCATCCTTTCCAGCTTGAGACCTGCATCGAGGAAACATTTGACCTGTTCGCCGGCAAGGCGGCTGCTCAAGGCGTCGAGCTGATCTACCAAATCAACGAGAGCGTTCCGCCCTGGATTGTGGGCGATCTGTCACGACTGCGCCAGATTCTGGTGAACCTGGTCGGCAACGCCGTCAAATTTACGAACGCAGGCGAAGTCATCGTAAGCGCAAGGGCTGAACCCGAAGGCGAGCAGCTTCGTCTGCACATCTCGGTTCAGGATACAGGCATCGGCATCGCCCCCGACCAAATTGATCGTCTGTTCAAACCCTTTTCCCAGGTCGATCCGTCGCTTTCGCGACGATATGGGGGCACCGGTCTGGGGCTTGTGATCAGCCGGCGGCTTGCGCAGCTGATGGGCGGCGACATCTGGGTGGAGAGCGCGCCGGGAGAAGGCTCCACATTTCATTGCACGATTCTGAGTCGGCGGGCGCAGACGCCGGAGACGCCGCGCTCTACGGCTTTCTTAACGGATCGCTGCATCTGGGTGGCGGAGTCCAATCCCAAAGCGCTGGCTGCGACGATGGCGCTCTTGCAAGGATGGGGCGCAATTGTGAAAGGCGCAACGACCGCCGACGAGCTATTGGCTTTGCTCGAGCATATGCACCG
>NZ_CAKZMJ010000014.1:42500-76464 GCF_937128415.1 uncultured Caldilinea sp. | reverse complement strand
CCCGCCACTTTGCGGTGTAAAAAGTTGACCACAGCGCCGGGGCTGTAGTGGTTCAGCGAAGCGTGCGGCTCGCCATCTGCGTCGATGCCTTCCCACGCCTCCCAGATCGTCGTCGCGCCCTTGGTGACAGCGTACAGCCAGGAGGGAGCCGTCTTCTGGGTCAACAGATCGTAGGCTACGTCCAGCCGGCCGTTCTCCGCCAGCACTTCGCATAGGAAGACCGTGGAAAGGAAGCCCGTGCCGACATGGTTGCCGCTGGCCCGCACCAGCCGCACGAGATGCTCGACGATGGCCGGCTTCAGTTCCTCCGGCGCTAGGTCGAAAGCGAGCACGCGCACATAGGAGGCCTGCCGATCGGGATGGATGCGACCATCTTTGCCGATGAACTCCGCTGCATAGGCCGCCTTGATCTGATCCGCTAAGGCTCCGAAGTAGGCGGCGTCCTCGCTCTTGCCCAGCGCTTCCGCCGCTTTGGCCAGAAGGCGCGTGGAGTAGGCGAAGTAGGCGGTGGCCACCACAGGCTCGCCCAGATAGAACCGCTTCATGACGCCGAGCATGGTGTTTAAGCCGCCGCTTTCGCCGGGTTCGAGCCATTCTCCCCAGTGATAGTTGGTGTCCCAGATCAGATGTTGACGCTTGCGACGCTCCTTGTTGAAAAGATAGCGCGGGGTTAGATATTTGGACCAGTTGGTGTGCGTGGCGCGCTTGCGCACATATTCGACCCACGCCTTCATGCTTTCGTACTGGTTTTCCAGAAATTCGAGGTCTCCATACGCCTGATAGAGCGCCCAGGGGACGATCGTTGCGGCGTCGCCCCAGCCTGCAGAGCCTTCCAGCTTTGTGAGGAAATTCATGGGGAATCGCTTCTTCACCAACTGCTCCGGGTTAGGGACGAAATTGCCGACCATGCCGTCCGCACGCTGCTCCAGGGTCAGCTCCTTCAGCCATTTGCGGAAAAAGGCGCGCACATCCATGAGAAAGGCGGCGGAGGGGGCAAAAATCTGGGCGTCGCCCGTCCAGCCGGCGCGCTCGCGCTGCGGGCAGTCGGTCGGCAGATCGAGGAAGTTGCTCTTCATGCTCCATTCGACGTTTTGGTGGAGGCGGTTGATGAGCGGGTCGGAGCACTCGAACGAACCGGTCGGCTCCATGTCGCTATAGATGGCGACGGAGTAGAAGTCGTCTGGGTTGATTGCGCCCGGCCACCCTTCCACTTTCACGTAACGGAAGCCGTGCACGGTGAAGCGCGGCTCGTATTCCTCGACGCCTTCCCCCTTCAGGATGTATTGCACCTGCTGGAAGGGGTTCTTTTCCGGGTCGGGCTTGCTAAACAGGAACAGATGCGCCTGGGTGAAATTGCCGTCCTTGTCCAGCGCTTCGCCGTGGGTCAGACGCACGCAGGTTCCTCGCGGGCCTTGCACCTTGAAATGGACGACGCCGGCCAGATTCTGGCCGAAATCGAGCACGGTCTCGCCTTTGGGCGTTGTGAGCACGGTGGGTGTAAAGGTCTCCTTGCGACGCACGGGCGGCCCCATCGAAGCGACCAGTGGATGCTTGGGATGTGAAACCACGCGCACGCCTTGCCAGCCCCGGTCGTCGAAATCGGGCGCGCACCAGCCAGGCATCTCCAGCCGCGCGTCGTATATCTCGCCGTCCTTCAGGTCCGATTTCAGAAGGGGTCCGGTCGTCGCCTTCCACGCCGAATCGGTTCCGATGACGATCTGCGTCCCTTGCGCAGTCTCCACGACAAGCATCGCCAACAGCGCCAATCGTTCGCCGTACACGTTGCGATGACCGGCGATGTGCACCTTGCCGCGATGCCAGCCATCGCCCAGGATGGCGCCGAGCGCGTTGTCTCCCTCCTGCATCAGCGCGGTGACGTCGTACACCTGATATTGAAGCATCTTGTGGTAGGGGGTGAAGCCGGGCGTGAAGCATTGATCGCCGACGCGTTGGCCGTTGAGCCAGGCCTCGTAAAGGCCGTGCGCCGTGATATAGAGCCGCGCAGAGCGCACCGGCGCGTCCAGCCTGAACGTGCGACGGAAAAATGGACAGGGCTTGAACGCCTCTGGGTCTTCATCCCATCCCACCTCGATCCATTCCGCACTCCATTCCTGTGGATCAAGCAACCCCATCTCCCACCAGGCGGGCTCGCTCCAGGCCGAGGCGCGATCCTGTCCATCCCAGACGCGCACGCGCCAGAAATAGCGTCGCCGGGAGCGCATCTCGACGCCTGTGCAGCGCACAAAGGCGGCGTCGGACGTCACCTTGCCGGTGTCCCACAACAGATTCTCGCCCTGCGTCAGGTCATCCGGCGAGCTGGCCACCTGCACCTGATAGGCGCTCTGGAAGACGCCGCGCGCGTCCGCCTCGATCCGCCATTCCAACCGCGGTCGCCGCGCGTCAATGCCGAGAGGATTTTCCAGATATTCGGTGCGCAGATGTTTGATGAAAATGGGGGCGGGTGGGGTCTCGTGCGTCGTCATCGCTCCTCCTCAGTCGTCTTTGCTTGCATTTTCACGTAGGCAGTGCTCGATGTAGATCGTAACCATCTCTTCAAAGACGCCCAGATGCGCTTCCAGCGGGATCGCTGCGTCGCTCCACGTCAGCTCCCCGCGCAGGGCGATCTTTTCCAAAAACCAGATCGCGGCGCTCAAAATCACCTCTGCACGACTGCTCTCCGACGCGGCTTGGGGGCGCTCAAGCGACTTGAGCCCTTTCCAGTGCGCCCGCAGCCGATCTTTGGTGCGCTGCGGAATCTCGGCGTCAAAAGGATGGTCCAGGTACAGGCTGTCGAACATGCCGATGTAGCGGTAAGCGTCGCGCAACTGATTAAAACTGCGCACCATGCGCTGCACCGCCGCCTTCACCGTCTCTAGAGAAGGCTCGAACCCTTCCGCACCCAATCCAACCGTCGACGCAATGCGCTCCAACATGCGAATCTGAACCTCGACCGCAATGGCGTCGATGTGAGGGAAATAACGATAGAGGGTGACTTTGGAAATGCCAGCCGCAGCGGCGATGTCCACCATTTGGGTCTTGTCGAGACCCATTTCCAAAAACAGCTTCTCCGCCGCCGCCAGGATGGCGTTGCGTTGTTCATCAACCTGATGTTTGCCCTGTTGACGATTGCGCGCAGACTGGGATGATTGCACGGTCGCCTCAATGTGAGAGGTCCGGAACGCACTGTATGTAACTTGGAGTTACACGAAGATGTTACTTCGAGGTGCATGCCTTGTCAAATTGCGCCGAAGCGGTGATTTGCGGCTCCATGAAGGGCGGCAGGAAATTCCGGGCTCCCTGGAGGGCGATCGCTCGATCTCTTTCCTGAATTCTTTGCCGCCCCTGAGCGCCGAGGAGTACAATCCGATGCTATGGATGCATCGCACTCCTTGCGGGTGGCCGTCAACGGCTGGATGGCGGGGCGCCTCGCCAGTGGAAGCGGTCAATACCTCGCCCATCTGCTCGATTGGTTGCCGCGCACGGCGCCTACGGCCAGGATTGCGCTGTTGCAACCGGTGCATCGCGCCGTGGCGAACACAGGGCCGGAGGAAAGTCGACGGCTCTGGCCGCAGATCGAGGTCGTTCCTGTGTCGTTGCCGCCGCTGCCGGAGAACATCGCGAAGGTGTGGTGGGAGCAGGTGGCGGCCCCGCTCGCCGCCCGTCGTCTCGGCGCCGATGTGTATTTCGTTCCCTACTGGGCGCCTCCCGCCTGGAGTCCACTTCCTGTCGTGACCACCATTCACGATTTGATCCCATTGCTGCTGCCGGCCTATCATGGCGGCTTCCTGCAGCGTCTATACACGCGCCTGGTTTGCTGGACGGCTCGTCGTGCGACCGCCATTCTGACGGTCAGCGAGGCCGCCGCGCGCGACATCGTGACACATTTACAGGTGGAGCCGGCGCGCGTGCACGTGGTTTATCACGGCCCGAACCAGGAAGGCTTCGCAACGGTTGACGCCGCCCATTTGCAACGCGTGCGCACCCGCTACGCGTTGCCGGAGCGTTTCTTTCTGTACCTGGGCGGCTTCGACGTGCGCAAGAATGTGCAGGCCGTCATTGAGGGGTACGCTCGCTTTCGCGCGCGCGGGGGCGATCCAACCATCAAGCTTGTGCTGGCGGGCGCGCCGCCGACGCAAGACACTCCCTTTTTCCCCGACCCGCGGCGGCTGGCGCAAGAAGCCGGATGCGCCGCCGATGTGCATTTTTGCGGTTGGATCGAAGAAGAAGACAAGCCCGCCCTGTACGCGCTGGCGACCGCCTTCGTCTTTCCCAGCCTCTACGAAGGCTTCGGCATGATGCTGCTGGAGGCGATGCAGGCGGGAGCGCCGGTGATCACCAGCAAAGGATAAAGAGCGGAGGCCGCCGGTCATGCGAATCGGCGGCCTCCAGCTGAATGGTCACAGAGGCTATTGGGTGCGCGGGACGAAACAGACTTGCTCCGGCGCCAGGGCAGGGTGGTTGTAGCCGAAGTGATCGGTGATCTGCCAGGTCAGCGTCTCCTTGTCGAAAAGCGTCTGCAACCTCTGGCAGGCCAGGGCGGCGTCCTTCTGGGCGGTGTAGACCTCTAACCACTGGGCTGCAGCTCTTGCGTAGGCGCTGTCGCCCTGACCTTGTTGCAGCGCAGCCAGACTCTCCTGGGCGGCTTCCAGATCGCCGGAAAGCGCCTGGGCCTGCACCAGCCGGAACATGGCCAGCCCCTGCAACAACTTCAGCTCCTCCGGCGCAGGAATGCCGTAGATCGAGCACGCCCTCAGCGACGGAGCGAGCGCGGCGCGATAGAGGTCGATCGCCGGGCCGTAGCCGAGAATATCGGCTGCGTGGAGCGCAATATCCGCCTCGATCAAGCGCAGCCCCATGCAGTTGCTGTTGCTGTTGTTGCGATCGTACGTCCAGCTCAGCCGGCGGAAGGGGCGGCCATCGACGCTTCGCCAGATTTCCTCATGTTCGATCTTGAGACCACCGTCGGGCGCTCCGCTGACGCCGCCGCGCAGCACGAGCTGCAGCCCCTGGCCGGGCAGCTCCGGCGCAGCCTCCGTAAATTCGGCCTTGCCTTCCGCAATGATCGCGCCGGGTTCGATGATTGGGATGTACGCTCTGCGTTGACGATCCCACGTCACGATCTGCACTTCTTTGACGCAGAAGGTCGAACAGCCATCGACCGTCCAGGCGAGATCGAGGCGCCGATCGCCGTTGAGGTCATCGGCGGCCAGCAGCGTGGGCTGGCCGTAGACTTCCGGCGCATAGACCAGCGCATAGCCTGCGCTTCCGCCGTGGTAGAGCAGCACGGCGCCCTGCGCACCGCCCGGCCCGAAGCCGAGGTCGCTCACGATGGTGGGCAGGAACAGGGCGTCTTCCACACCGTCGCCGTTGAAGTCGGCCAGCAACATGCCGCCGCGTTGATCCGTCATGCCGTCGCACAGGCGCAGCCAGGTTTCCACGATCAGCGGATCTCCTTCCGCCAACGTGAGCACGATCGGCAACGCAGTCGTGTATTCATCGAGCGTCTTGGGGCAGTCGGGCAGCTCGCCGGCCGGCTCCGCCGCCACCGGCGCCACTGCAGAGAGGTCGGTCGTGGCCGTGAGCGTGAAGAGCGGCGTGATCGGCTGGCTCGCCTCGAGGGCGGGTGTGGCGTCCTCCGCTGTTTCGTCGGTCGGCGTCGTCTGCTCGATGGCGAGCACAGGGCAGAGATCGGCGGCGGTGAAGGTGGGGTTGGCGTATCCATAGTCGGAGAGCGCCTGGTGAGCTTCGGGATGAGCTTCGGCGTAGGCGGTCGCGGCGGAGCAGGCCGCTGCAGCGTCTCCGGTCGACGCGTAGGCCTCCAGCCAGGCCTCGGCCAGCAGTGTGAAAGGCGAGTCCGGGAAGATGTCCCTCAGTTGCTCTACCGTCTCCGCAGCCAGCGCTGGCGCGCCCTCGTACCCGTGGATCACGGCCAGACGGAAGAGGCTGAAGCTGCGCAGTTCGTTCATCTCATCGCTGCGCTGTCCACATTTGACCAGCGTGCGATTGGTGATCGCTTCGGTGTACAGCTCGCGCGCTTGCGCAAGGCCGAGTTCCTGATGTCGAGCCAGCGCCTCATTGGCGTCGAGCACTTTGAAATATAGGCAGTTGCTCGGCGCGTAAACTCTCTCTAGAAGCGTGTAGGGGGCGCCGTCGACGCTGCCCCAGACCTCGGTGCGCTCTCGCTGCGGGCCGGCGCCGATGCTGCCATACTGGCCCCCTCGCAGCACAATCTCGCGCCCCTGGCCGCCGTTGCTCACCTCATCCAGTTTGACTTCGGCGTAGGCCATGACGATCGTTCGCTCCGTCCAGTCGATCCAGCTCGAGCCGTCCCAACTGCGCACCAGCACCGCGTCGAAGCAGGTGCTGGCTCCGCAGGTGGTGTCCACCCAGATCAGGTCAGGCTGGCCGTCCAGATTGACGTCATCCGCCGCCAGGATGCTCACCCGCCCGGCCGGCCGCGCCTGATAGCTGAGCACATACCCCACCTCATCGCTCATCAAAATGAGCAGATCCTGTTCAGGCTGCGCCGAGTCGGAATGGGGATTCTCAAGCACAATTGCCCAGTCTGCAACGCCGTCGCCGTTCCAGTCGCCGCTGCGCGCGTTGTTCCTGACCAGCGCCTCGCAGCTGCCCAGGAAAGTCATCACTGCGTCCATGTCGCTCGAGTTGGCGAGCATCTCTGCGACGCGCGCAGGGTAATCGGCGAACGCAGCGGGGCAGGGAGCGGACGCCTCCGTCGGCTCCTCCACTGCGGACGTCTCCGTGGCTTCGCTTTCCTCGGGGGCAGACGTGGCTTCGGGCGAGGGCGTCGGGGTGGCCGAGACCGGTGCAGGGATGATCAGTTGTTCATTGCGGAAGAGCACCAGCCCCGGACGCACTGCCCGCGGGTTGGCGGCGCGCAGAGCTTCAGGGCTGACGCCGAATTTCTGTGCGATGCTGTTCCAGGATTCGCCTGGCTGCACAATGTAAATGCGTTGGCCGGCTTCGTTCGTGGGCAGGGCGAGGATGGGGTCGGGCGTGGGGGTGGAGGTGGCCGTGGTTGGCGAGGTTGTCGGCGTTGCAGCCGTAGGTGTGGCCTCGCTGTGCACAGGCAAAATCAACACTTCGCCGACCAACAACCAGCCGGTGGGGCGCACAGAGCGAGGGTTGGCGGCCTGCAGCTCTCCGATCGGAATGCCTGTCTTGCGCGAAACGCTCGTCCATGAATCTCCGGGCTGCACGACATAGGTGGGTGCCGGCACAGGCGTCGTCATCTGCGCCTCCACGCGCGCACCGAAACCTTCGGGCAGCGCCAACGCTGCAATCAGCAGCGCAAGCGGAGCCAGGAACAACGCTGCCCGTCGAAATCCTCGCTTCCCTCGGGAAGCAAGATGAGTGCGGGAGCAACGGCGGCGCACGGTGGGGAGCAGGCGTTGACCATGGGTTTGCATTCGGGACATGGGTGGCCTCTCTTTATTGCTGCATCTCTTAAGGCTTGCATCCCGAGTCCGCTGGCCCTACGTGACCGGGGAAGCGTCGATAGAACGATGGATAGGGCGATTCTATTATTGATACGAAATGTCCTCGATCTTGCGCACAACTTGCACCCAGCTCTGCCCCGGTTTCAGCGTGATCGGCACTTCGCCGGGGCCAAGCCAGCGCGGAGGCGCCTCCTGGCTGGCGCGCCAGGTGCCTTCGTAGACCTTGCCATCGCGGAAAATGCGCAGGTCGCCAAACTCATGCAGTTTGATGTTGATGCCCTTGGTGCCGAGCGTATCCTCGATGATGTCGGTCACTTCATGCACGGCGGCCAGGACGATCACGTTGGACGCTACGATGGGGCCATTGATGGCAGGGTCGAACTGTGGCACGCCGCCCTGGTACCGAAGATAGCCCCCCAGCGCGGGGTCGTAGCGCCATTGCACGCTGTTGCCGCCAGGGTAGGGGATGTCAATCACAGTGGCTTCGCCAGCAGGGTTGGACGGGGGCTCTTCACTAAATTCAAAGCCCGGTTTATTCCACTCCGTGGGAATGCCCTTATCCGCAAGCCATTGTCGTACGCCATCGGTACGCGCCTGTAACCGCGTGCGATAGTCGGTTCCCAAGTTGGTGAAATAGCGGTTGTTGGAAGGGTCGTCGATATCGGCGTCGAGATAGGGAAAGCCGACTTCATTTTTGAGCAGATAGCGAATGGCGTCGCTGCCGCCCGAACAGGCGAGCACCCCGCCGTACATCTGCACCATCCAGATATTCGGATAACGCGCCGAGCGCACCGGCCCGATGCGATCCGCCTCCTGGCTTTGATACATCGCCGTCAGGCGCGTCAGCGAGAAGCCGTCGACGATGTACTCGTACACCAGGTCGGCCTTGCTCAACCCCCAGTGCGCGGCGCGGCCGGCGGCGTCGTTGTTGACGCACACAAAAATCGGCAACTGCTTGATGCGCTCCGGATCATCGACCGGCAGACCGGTGAACGGGGCGATGTTTTCCGGTCGCGGCGTGGGGGTGGGCGGCTCGGGCGTGGGCGTCGGCATCGGCAGCGCCACGGGCGTGGGCGAGGCATGCGGATTGCCGGCCGCCGCAACCGGCGTCTTGGTGGGTGTAGGCGTAGGCGCAGGCCCACCGGCGCCGCAGGCCGCAAGGAGAAGCGCAGCCACAACAAGCAAAACGAAAAATAGGATGCGTTTGTGTTTCGTGAGACGATGCAACATGATGGCTCTGGATGAGATGGTGAAAGAAGATGGATGAAAGGACGACATGGTGAAAGGCAACTTCATCAAAAATATTCCATCAAACGCATATTCCATCAAACAAGCGGTGACAGAATCGACTCTGTTGATGACAAATTTACGCTGGCTCATACATGGGAACAAGACCTTGCCTGACAGAAGCGCGGAAAAGTTCGAGCAGCCATTGCGTGCGCTTACCCACGCGGCCATCGCCGATTTTCTGTCCATCGATGCGCACGATCGGCAGGATCTCCTTCGTGGTGCTGGTGATGAACGCCTCATCGGCGACGCTCAACTCGGAGCGATGGATCGGTCGTTCGATGATCGCGAAGCGATCGGCAGCCAGCGTCAGCACCGCTGCGCGCGTCACGCCGGGCAGGATGTCTTTGGCCGGCGTGATCAGTTGATCGCCGTGAAACAGAAAGAAATTGCTGGTGGTGCATTCGGTGATGCTCCCCTGCGCATCGCAGTAGAGCGCTTCGACGGCGCCTGCCGCGCGTGCGCGCTGTTGCCCGCGGATCGCAGTGATGTAGTTGAGGCTTTTGACCGTTGGCATAAAGCGCGGTGCGTCGAAGGTGATCAGGCTGGCGCCCTGGCTGTATAGGTGATCGGGCTGCGGTTTGATCGGCGCCACCATTACCAGCAGGGAAGGGGGACCCTCGGGCATGAGAAAGCTGCTCGAGGGTCCACCGGTCACGATAATGCGAACCGTCACGTCCGTCGGGTCGTTGCGCGCCAGCGTCTCCTGAACGATCGTTTCGAGCACATCCAACGACCACGGCAACGCCAAGTCAATTTGGGCGGCGGAGCGCTGCAAGCGCACGAGATGAGCCTGCAGACCGAACGGCTGCGCGCCGTAGGTGCGCAAGAGCTCAAAGACGCCATAGCCGCGCACCAGGCCCAGGTCGTCCAGATGCAAGGCGGCCTGGCGGGCCGGCACGAACGCTCCGTTGACGTAATAAATATATTCAGGCGGATCGGCGTTGTTCATGGACGGATATCCCAGTTTCCAATGCACACCCATTTGTAGGTCGTCAGCTCCTCCAGCCCCATCGGCCCGCGGGCGTGCAGTTTTTGCGTGCTGATGGCCACTTCGGCGCCGAGGCCAAACTGTCCGCCGTCGTTGAAGCGCGTGCTGGCGTTCACGAAGACCGCCGAAGAGTTGATGGCGTCGACGAAACGATTGGCGTTGGCGAGGTTGTTGGTCAGGATGCCGTCGGAATGCTCCGAGCCGTGCTCGTAGATGTGCTGAATCGCCTCTTCCACATCGTCGACGACCTTGACGCCCAAAATCAACGCCATCCACTCCTGATCGAAATCGTCTGGCCCGGCTTCCAACACGGTGGCGCCGTAAGGATTCGCCTGCAACAGCGCATACGCCCTCGGCTCCGCCCGCAGCTCCACCTTGCAGCGCGCCATACGTTCGGCGAGCATGGGCAAAAATTGCGCGGCCACGGCTCGATGGACGAGCACGGTGTCGCAGGAATTGCAGACGCTCGGCCGCTGCACGCGTGCATTTTCGATGATGTCGAGCGAGCGCGCAAGGTCGGCGCTTTCATCGACGAACAAATGGCAGACGCCGATGCCGCCGGTGATGACCGGGATGGTGGCCTGCTCGCGACAGAGCTTGTGCAGGGCCGCTCCTCCGCGCGGGATGATCATATCGACGTAGCGGTCGAGACGCAGCAGTTGCGTCACCAGCGCGCGGTCGGGGTTGTCGATATATTGCACCGCCTCCACCGGGAAGCCGCTCGCCTCCAGCGCGTCCTGGATCGTCTCCACTAACGCCAGGTTGCTGCGCAAAGTTTCGCTGCCCCCGCGCAAAATCACGGCGTTGCCGGTTTTGAGCGACAGCGCGGCGATGTCGATCGTGACGTTGGGCCGCGCCTCGTAGATGACGCCCAGGACGCCGATCGGGATGCGCCGCTTGCTCAGCCGCATGCCGTTGGGCAACAGGCGGCTTTCGATCTCGGCGCCGACCGGGTCGGGCAGCGCGGCGACTTTACGCGTGTCCGCCGCCAACGCGCGCACGCGGCCTTCGTTGAGCAGCAACCGATCGAGCAGCGCAGGCGTGTGCCCTTTGGCGCGCGCCTCCTCCATGTCCCGGGCATTGGCCGCAAGGATGTGCTCGAGGCGCGCTTCGAGCCTGTCTGCAATCGCCAGCAGCGCCTGGTTTTTAGCGTTGGTGGTGTAAGCAGCCAGACGACGACTGGCGGCGCGCGCCGCTGCGCCCATCTGCTCCAGGCTCACGCGTTGTTCAACCATGACTCCCATATCCGTTCTCCTTCATAGAGCCTGCTCCCGAGCGCCCACCGCTGAGCATTGAGTTTTCCGCCTGCCGTGGCGTCCCAATGCAAGGCGCTCCCTCATTGTACAGCGAAATGCGAGAAATGCTGTCGTCACTTGCGTGCGTACTTTACCACAAGACAAAAGGAGCCTCCTAAAGCGCCGTTCTTTTGACGATAGAGCCCTCGCTGCAAATTCCAACCTTAAAATTATCGTCTATTTAACCAGAATATATTGCTTCTTTACGCAAAGAGGAATAGAATGAAAGGAAAATGAAAGCGTCGTAAGCCGCATTGCGTGGTATGCTCATCCCCAGATGAACCCTTTTTCGGAGCGTAGCGTCCCTATGAAGTGGCCCAAACGGCTCGTCGCCATTGGCGTCATCCAACTGACACTGCTTGCCCTTTTCGGCGCGGCGGCGCTGGCGGTCGGTGAAGAGCCTGGCTCAAGCGGATACATTTCCGGTTCGGTCTTTTACGACTTGGACGGGAACGGTCAGGCGAACGTTGGCGAGCCGAACGCTGCAGGCGCGACGGTCTTCATTCAGCGTGAAGGAGAGGCTGCGCCGATCGTCTTAAGCGCCGACGCCGAGGGCTTTTTCGTTGCACGCGATCTTCCCTACGGCGCTTATCGGGTTTGGGCGCAGGACGCTGAAGCCAACCGTTCTGCAGTGCAGTTTGTGACGCTGGACGAGGTCAACGGCGCCAGCAGCATCGATCTTCCGATTCCTGGCGACGCTTCGGGCGGCGCACAAATCCGCTTCACCAACAGCATCTTTTTGCCGCTGGTCAATCGCTGATCTTCCCATCAACTGCGCCGGAATCTTGCTTTCAGGTTCTCCCAACGATTGGGCTTGAGCTCTTCTTCGCTGATTTCGGGCGTTGCCTCGTTGATTTTGAAGTAGATGTTCAGGCGATCCTGTTCGTACTTCGCTCCCGCAATGTCCAATCGAGCCAGCCCCATCGGCAGCGCCACGTTGCGCTTCCAGTTGCCGATGCGGATGATCAGCTCGTCGAAGATGCTGCGGTGCAGATGCACTTCGCTGCGTTCGACCAACGGCAGCGGCAAGCTCAGCACATAGTGGGCGCCGTTGCGGAAAATTTCCTGCGGTTTGCCGATGTAATAGTGACGGGTGGGGTCGCCCTCGCCCCCGCGCACCGCCTCCGCGCCGAAGACGGCTGCAGCCATCTGGCGCAGCATGGGAATGCCGATCACCTCCTGCTCGAAGAAGGGCGCTTCCAGGATCGGCAAGGGATAAAAGCACTCGTGCACAAGCTCCAGGTTCTGCGCCTGCGCGCTCTTCCACGCGTCGAAATATTGATCGGCGATGGAGCGGGGAAACACTCGATTGCAGATTACGGCGTCCACGCTGTAGCCGTAGAGATTCAGGTAGGTGTAGGCGCGCTGCGCTTCCTTGACCACCATTTTTTCGGGGTTCAGCACCACGCGCATGCTGCTCACTCGCCCGTCGCTGAGCAGTTTGCTCATGCGCTCTAGAAAACTGACCAGCTCCTCGATGCTGTCGAAGATTTCATCGTCGGGCAGCGGCATGTCGGTCATGCGCTTGACCATCGGCCGCGCCAGTTGAATGGTTTTGCGCTGGAACGGGAAAATTTTTTCGATATACCAGCGGGCGATGTCCGGGAAGCTGAGCAGTTGCAGGGTGGAGCCGGTGGGCGCCGCGTCGATGATGATCACGTCGAAGCGGCCGCTTTCCGCCAGAGAGGTGATCTGCATCAGGCTGGCCAACTCCTCCATGCCGGGCAGCACCGCCGTCTCCTCGGCGACGAGGCTGTCCATGCCCTGCCACATAAAGAGCGCGTTCAGGTAACTCTGCACCGTGCCCCAGTACTGATCCATCTGGCTGAGCAGGTCGATCTCCTGCCCCCAGAGATTCGGCGCCAGCTCGACCATCTGGCTGCCGATGCGGCGGTCGAAGCTGTCCCCCAGGCTATGCGCAGGATCGGTGGAGAGCACTGCAGTGCGATAGCCCAGCTCGGCGCAGCGCACGGCAGTGGCCGCGCTGATGCTGGTCTTGCCCACGCCTCCTTTGCCCGTATAAAGCAGAATTCTCATCTTGTCTCTACGTCCTTTATCAACACCTTCGTCCGAAACGAATCTGCGCGCTTTTGATCGCACTTTTTGATCGCACTATAGCATAGCACAAGGGCGGGAAATCCTTCGGTGGGATGAACCCAGTTTATAATGGGCGCATGCGCGTGCTTCTGGTCAGTAAGGCGATGGTGGTCGGCGCCTATCAGCGCAAGGCGGAAGAGATCGCGGCGCTGGGGGTGGAGCTAATCGTGTTGACGCCGCCATCCTGGCGCGATCGCCGTGGCGCGCAACCGTTGCAGCGGACGTACACCGAAGGCTACCAATTGCGTTCGATCCCCATTGGTTTCAACGGCGCGTTTCATCTTCATTTTTATCCGACGCTTCCGTCGGAGATTCGTCGCATTGCGCCCGATCTGCTTCACATGGACGAAGAGCCGTACAACTTTGCCACGTGGCTGGCGCTGCGCGCGGCGCACCGCCAACGCATTCCGGCGCTTTTCTTTACGTGGCAGAATCTGTTGCGCCGCTATCCGCCGCCCTTTTCCTGGTTCGAGCGCGCCAACTACGTTGCAGCCGCTGCGGCCATTGCCGGCAGCGAGGAGGCGGCGAACGTCCTACGGCGCAAAGGCTACGTCGGCGCGTTGGCGGTGATTCCACAGTTCGGCGTCGATCCGGCGCATTTCGCGCCGGCGAAGGCGCGCAGCGTTCTCGCCGGCCGCCTGCATATCGGCTACGCCGGCGGCCTTTTGCCGGAGAAAGGACTCGACGATCTGCTGTACGCGTGCGCCCATCTGCGAGGGGAATGGCGGCTCACGCTGGCGGGCGAAGGCAGCGAGCAGCGCGCGCTGCAAACCCTGGCGGCGAGGCTCGGCGTTGCACAGCGCGTGGCCTTTGTCGGCCGCATCCCCAGCACGGAGATGCCCGCCTTCCACCGCAGCATCGACGTGCTGGTCTTGCCCAGCCGCACCACGCCGAGCTGGAAGGAGCAGTTCGGTCGCGTCTTGATCGAGGCGATGGCGTGCGAAACGCCTGTCGTGGGCAGCGACAGCGGCGAGATTCCCAGGGTGATCGGCGACGCCGGCTTGGTCTTCCCCGAAGGCGACCGTCAGGCGTTGACCCAACAGCTTCAGATGCTTTTGGATGATGCGGAGATGCGCATCCGGTTGGCGCAGGCGGGGCGGCGCCGCGTGTTGGCGCACTTTACGATGCAGCAGGTGGCGCAGCGCACGGTGAACCTGTATCGAGAGGTGTTGAGGCGTTCATGAAAGTTGCGCTTAACGCACAACTGATCAGCGATCAGGTGGGCTATCGCAGTGCAGGCGTGAGCACCTACAGCGCCGAGTTGGTGCGCGCCCTCGGCGAACTGGCGCTTGAAGAGAGGAAGCGCGGCTCATCGCCCTGGGAATTCTCCGCCTATCTCCATGTCAACTCCTTTGAAGCGCCCGGCGTCCGCCTGATCCACTCGCCCCGGCTGCTCGAGCAGCCGACCGCGCGCATTCTCTGGGAGCAGACGCAATTGCCTCTGCACCTGCGTCGTCAACGCGCCGACCTTGTGCATGGCCTCGTCAACGTGCTGCCTCTGGCTGCGCCCTGTCCTGGCGTGGTCACCGTCCATGACCTCTCCTTTGTGCGGCTTCCGCAGACGTTGCCGCCCGTCAAACGCACATACCTGACCGCCCTCTGTCGCGCCAGTGTGAAGCGGGCTGCCCGGATCATCGCCGTGAGCGGACAGACGGCCGACGATGTGCAGCGCTATTTTGCAGCGCCGGCGGACCGCGTCGTCGTGATTCATAATGGCGTGTCGACGCGCTTCAGGCCGCACTCGCCCTCAGAGTTGGAGACCTTCCGTCGCCAGAGCGGCGCACCGCCGCGCTATCTGCTCTATCTCGGCACGCTGGAGCCGCGTAAAAACCTGGCTTTGCTGGTGCGCGCCTTCGCCCGCTGGCGCACGCTGTGCGCCCCGGCTGACCGAGAGGTGAAGTTGGTGCTGGCCGGCGGCAAAGGATGGTGGTATGCAGAAATCTTCCACATCGTTCAGGAGTTGGGGCTCATCGACGCCGTGCACTTTCCGGGCTTTATTTCGCAAGAAACGCTGCCCGCCTGGTATGCGGGCGCAGAGGCGTTCGTCTATCCCAGCTTATTTGAAGGGTTTGGCTTGCCTGTGCTGGAGGCGATGGCGAGCGGGACGCCGGTGATCTGCAGTCGGGCGCCCGGCGTGCAGGAAGTGGCGGGCGACGCAGCGATCACGTTCGACCCGCAGGACGAGGCGGGATTGGTCGCTGCGCTGCATCTGGTGATGAGTCAGCCGGCGCTGCGGCGCACACTGGGGCAGCGCGGGCTGGCGCATGCAGCGCGTTTTTCCTGGCGACGGTGCGCCGAAGCGACCTGCAGCGTCTATCTACGCGCCGCCGCCAACTTGTGAGCAATGCAATTCGCTGGCACAATATCGGTCTGGCGAACTCAGTCAGGCGCACCGGGTTGGGTCAGGGACGCAGGTGCGCCTGCAGGCTCTAAAATCATTCCTAGACAATGGCAGGCGTTGACCATCTGAGCGTGACGAAAACGGCTACGCAAGAGAATCTCAAGACGCAGAAACACCGTGAAAGTTGGCTGGCGGCGCTGGCGCGCCGCGTGCCCGAGCGTCTGTGGAGGCCGCTGCTCATCGCCTCGGATGGACTGTTGATCTTCCTGGCTTTTCTCACGGCGTATGCGCTGCGCTATCAGGCTCAGCTGTTCATCGCCGTCGATCCGGCCTTTCAGCTTCCGCTCACCAGTTATTTGCCGCAGGTGGCGCTGCTGGTGCTCTTTTTGCTGATCGCCTATCGATTTTCTGGAGTTTACCCTTATCAACCTGGGCGGAGCTGGATCGAGGAAACCTGGCGCATCGCTACGGCGACCACCGCCGGCGTGATCATCCTGATCGCCGTCAATCTGCTCTTCCGCCCCATGCTCTACAGCCGTCTCGTTTTCTTATACACGGCGATCTTCGTGACGCTCTATCTGGGCCTCAGCCGGCTGATCATCATGATGGCGCGCGCCCATCTGCGTCAGTACGACATCGGCGTGCGTCGCGTGTTGTTGATCGGCGCCGGCGACGTGGGGCGCATGGTCATGCGCACGCTGGCGGCGCGGCCCGACTACGGCTGGAAGCTCATCGGCTTTCTCGACGACAACCCGGCCAAGAGCAGCACCGACGTCGGGCGTTTCAAAGCGCTAGGGCCGGTCGACAACGCACCCGAGGTAATGGCCGCATACAACATTCAGAGCGTGATCATCTGCCTGCCGTGGCAAACGCATCGCACGATTCAGCGGCTGCTGCGCGAATGTGAGCAGATGAAGGTGGACGCCTATGTGGTTCCCGACCTCTTTCAGCTCACCAAAAATCAGATGAAGGTTCACGAACTGAACGGCATTCCCCTCATCTCGACGCGCGACATTTCCATTCAGGGGTGGAACCTGGTTTTCAAGCGCGCCTTTGATCTAGTCGTCGGCTCGTTGATGGCGCTTTTGGCTCTGCCGCTGCTGGCGGTGATCGCCATCGCAATTCGCCTCGACACGCCCGGCCCCATCCTCTTCAAACAGGTGCGCGTGGGCAAGAACGGCAAAGAGTTCGTCTGCTACAAGTTTCGCTCCATGGTGGACAACGCCGACGAGATGCGCAGCCAGCTTGCCGATCTCAACGAATCCACCGGCCCGCTCTTCAAGATTCGCAACGATCCGCGCCTGACGCGCGTGGGACGCTTCATCCGCCGCTACAGCCTCGATGAGCTGCCGCAGCTTTACAACGTGCTGCGCGGGGAAATGAGTTTGATCGGCCCGCGACCCAATCTGCCAGAAGAGGTGGCGCAATATCAGGAATGGATGAAAAAGCGTCTCTCGGTCAGCCCCGGCCTGACGGGACTTTGGCAGGTGAGCGGACGCAGCGACCTCACCTTCGACGAGATGGTGCTGTTGGACATCTACTACGTGGAAAACTGGAGCATTGGCCTGGACATCAGCATTCTGCTGCGTTCGGCGCCGGCCGTATTGCGCGCAACAGGCGCTTACTAGTCGACGACCTTCATGAAACGCATCCTGATTTTGATGAGCGACACCGGCGGTGGTCACCGCGCCAGCGCGCAGGCGCTGAAAGCCGGTTTCGACGAGCTCTATCCCAACCGCTTCGCCATCGAGATTGTCGATTTTATCACCGACTATATGCCGTGGCCCTTCAACCAGATGCCCAAGGCGTATCCTTTTCTCTCCAACGATGCGCCCTGGCTCTGGAAGCTGCTCTACGGCGGCCCAAACCATCGCCTCAGCAATACGTTGGCCCAGATCGGCAGCCGACTGCTTGTCCGCTCTGCACACCGCGTCATCGACGCCCATCAGCCCGATCTGATCATCTCCGTGCACCCGCTAATGCAACTGGTCTGCATGCTGGCGATGGCGCGGCGCCCGCAGCGCATTCCGTTCGTCACCGTCGTGACCGACCTGACCACCGCTCATCCGCTTTGGTTCCATCGCGAGGTGAACGCCGTCTACGTCGCCAGCGAAAACACGCGCCAAATGGCGTTGAAAGCAGGCGTCGACCCCGCCCGCATCCATCTCTTGGGTCTCCCGATTCGCCCCGCCTTTGCGCGGTCGCCTCGCCCCAAGGCCGACCTGCGCGCCGAGTTGGGGATGGCGCTGGAGCTGCCCGCCGTGCTGCTCATGGGCGGCGGCGAGGGCGTGGGGCCGGTGGAAGAAATCGCCGCCGCATGCGACGCCAGCCTGAGCGCAACGGGGCGCCCCCTTGGGCAGATCGTCGTGATCTGCGGTCGCAACAAGGCGCTGCAAGAGCGGCTGACCACGCGTGCATGGCGCACGCCGGCGCGCGTCAACGGCTTCGTCGACAACATGCCGGACTGGATGCACGCCTGCGATTGCATCGTGACCAAGGCGGGGCCAGGCACGATCGCAGAGGCGCTGATCTGCGGCCTGCCGATCATCCTGAGCGGTTTCATCCCGGGCCAGGAAGAGGGCAACGTGCCCTTCGTCGTGGAGAACGGCGTCGGCGTCTACGAGAAGTCGCCCGCTGCGATTGCGGCCATCGTCGCCCGCTGGTTCGGACCGGAGCGCGAGCATCTGCGCGAGATGTCGGCGCGCGCCCGGGCGCTGGGCCATCCACACGCCACCTTCGACATCGTGCGTTCGATTGTGCAGTTGATGAAGGATTGATCAGGGGGCACCGCCGCTGAGGGAGGAATCCACATCCTCGCTCCGCAGGCGCTTCTGAAGGCGCGGCAGGTGCGGCAGCAGGTCAGACGCCACGACGCCGGCCTCGCCGATGGAGGCCGCGCACGCCAGCCCCGCTGCGCCGTGCAGCCATGCGCCGACGCAGGCCGCTGCAAAGGCGTCTAGCCCCTGCGCCAGCAAGCCGCCGATAACCCCCGCCAACACATCGCCGGAGCCTGCGGTCGCCAACGCCGAGGTCGCCACAGGCAGCACCGCCAGCCAGCCGGACGGCTCGGCGACCACCGTGTAAGGCCCTTTGAGAAGCACCGTGCAGCCCCATTCTGCGGCCTTTTGGCGCGCCAGCGCCCAGCGGTCGGCCAGCACCTGCGCAATGGAAAGACGGCACAGCCTCGCCATCTCCGCCGGATGCGGCGTTAGCACCGTGTGCGCAGGGAGGCTTTGCCACCATCCGTTATGCGCAGCGAGACAATTCAGCCCGTCGGCGTCGAACACGGCGGCGGGGAGGGAAGGGCTCAGCAGATTCGCCATGAACTGACGCGTGGCGGGCGCGTTGCCCAGGCCACATCCCGCCACCAGCGCGCGATAGCCCTGAATGGCCTCATGGACGGTCGCGGAGGCCTCGCCGGCGATCACGGCGCCATTGGCTCCCGCTGCTTCGGGTAGCAACACGTAGGTCGGCTCCGGCAGTTTGGCCGCCGTCAGCGAACAGACCGCGCGGATCGACGCCACGGTGACCAGCCCCGCGCCGGCGCGTCCGGCCGCAGCGCTGGCGAGATAGGCGGCGCCCGGATACGCCTCGCTGCCGACGACCAGCATCACCTTGCCGAAAGCGCCTTTGTGACTGTTGGCGGGCCGGGCGGGCAGCCAGGAGCGAATCGTCGTCTCGTCGAGCGCAAAGGTGCGCACGCCCTGCACGAGCGCAGGGTCGATGCCGATGTCGGCGACGAGCAGCTCGCCGCCGGCCTCGGCTGCGGGAAAGAGATAGTGGCCTGCCTTGGCGCAGGCGAAGGTCACGGTGAGGTCCGCCGGCAGCGAGTGTGGGTCGAGCGCGCCGGTGTCGCAGTTCATGCCGCTGACGCAATCGACGGCGACGACGCGGAAGGCGGGTTGGCGCAGGCTGCGCGCCCGTTGCACCTCGTCGAGCAGGTCGGCCAGTTGCCCCTGGATGGGGCGGTTGGCGCCGGTGCCCAGCAGTGCATCGACGACGACGCTGCAGTCGAGCCAGGCGCGCAGCGTCTCGAAAGCGGGATCCGCATCGGCGTGGGCTGCAGGAACGCCGAGCGCCTGGAGGCGCGCGAAGTGTCCCTCGTAGTCTCGCTCCGGGTCGGTGGCGCGTTTCCACAGGTAGACGCGCACCGCCGCACCCGCTTCGTGCAGATGGCGAGCGCAGACCAACCCATCGCCGCCGTTGTTGCCCGGCCCGGCCAGCACCAGACAGGAGACGCGACCGTAGCGCTCCAGGATCGCCTCGGCCACGGCGCAGCCGGCCAGCTCCATCATGGCGGCGTAGGAGTGGCCGCCGGCGTCGGCGGCGCGTTCGAGCGCCTGCATCTCGGCCACGGTGACGATGCGCTGTTTCGCCGGAATGAGGATCTCCAACGTCTTCTCTTGCATCATCACGTTCCCGACATCTCCGGCGGCTGCGGCGCCAGGTTCATCTCCTGCAGCAGGCCGACCAACGCGTAGTTGTGCGCCAGAATCAACAGCCCCGGCAAGATCAACAGCACTGGCACCAGCAAAGCCACGCTGACTGCAATTAACAGAAGTTGGAAGAGCAGCATCAGCAGCGAATAGAGCGGATGGCGCACGACGAGCAGAAAGCTGTTGCGCAGAATCAGCGAGAGTTTCGGCTCCGTTTGTTGCCAGAAGAGCGGATAGAAGTATTGCGCCGCCAGCGCCGAGAGCAAAAGCAGCCAGAGCGTGATGAAGCCCGGCACCACCAGCCAGCCACCGTTGCTGAAGTAAAAATCGACGCTGTTCACCATGATCGGGGGCGCCGCAAGCAGGAGCAACCAGAGCAACACTGCGCGGCCGATATGTTGCTTTGCGCCTTCCCAGAAAAAGTCGAAGCCAGCGCGTTTGTAATTGGCAATGCGGTTGGCGACGTAGTGAACGCCCGCCCAGGTCATCGGGGCCGTCACGATCAAAAGGGTCCCGATCCAGAAAACGACGCTGAGAGCCATGACCAGGAAAAATTCTTCATAGGCGCCTTTGAGCGTGCGCCCCATAATGGTGAATGCTTTCATGGCGCAAAATTATATCATAGAGGCGTCGATGATGGATGCTGCTCAGAGGCGCTTTCCAGGGAAGCAAGCATCTGCAGCGCCGCCTCCGCCAATTGGCGTCCCCGGTAAACGCCGCGCACGATCCCAATGGCATCGAGAAGGACGAGCAACGGCGCTTCGTTCACTTTGTGGGCGCCGTATTGTCGCGACACAGCGCCGTCCCAGTCGAGCAAGATCACCACGTAATCCGCTGCATTGAGGCCCGGCGGCATGGCCTCGCTGGCTTTGGCGTAGGCGCTTTTCATCACCCGTTCGGCCAGCGGGCGCACAAAAACCGGCAGCGCGCTCATGTCGACAACGCTGCAGATGAGTAGTTGGGCGGCGTCGGGCCAGCGGGCGCGCACCGCCTCCTGCATAGTCCGCACCGCTTCGATGGTGTGTTGGTCGTGAAAGACCAGCATCAACGGCGTTCCTCGACAGAGGTCGCTTCCGACCGAGCGATTCGAGCCAAGCGCCGTCAAGGTGAAAGAGGGCGCCGGCGCGCCCAGAACAAGTGCTTCTTCAGCCATACTCGCGTCGAACGAATGCTCCATGTTGCGTGTCGCTTCTTTTTCCACGCTCATTTGTATTTTCTCACTCATTGTAGTGGATGGTTTGCACTTTTCCCAACGACGGCCGTCATCGTAAGTTGCATTGCTGGTCGAACAGAAACGTCGGTGCGATAATAAAAGAGCGGCTTTGCGGCGCAACGCGTGCGGAGCCTCGTCGGGTGGATGCGTTGCGCTCTCAATAGATCTGTAAAACGGATTTTGCAGCAGTGTTGTAAATTTTAAGAATTTCAAATGGGTTGTGAAAGTGAATGAGGTTGCCATGTTCAAAAGCAAGAGGTGGAGACGCCTAAAACCGCTGTTCAGCGTGTTGCTGGCGATGGGATTGCTCTTCGGCGCCGTTGTTGCGCCGAACAGATGGACGTTCCCCGCTGCATCGGCGCAGGAAAGCCTCGGCGAGGGCAAAATGGCCGTCGTGGGTTTGGACGGCGCCGCGCTTACAGACGCACCCGGCGGGCGCATTATCCGCCAGCTCGCCCCCGGCGATATCCTGACGGCGCTGGGGCGCACGCGCGATGGCGCCTACCTTCAGGTGGAGACAGAACGCAAAACGAGGGGATGGGTCGCTACGCGCAGCGTCGTGATCTTCGGCGTTGAGACGCTGCCGATCGTTGAGCAGGCGACGCCGACGCCCACGGCGACGCCGACATCCCCGCCCCCGACGCCAACTCCTGGGCGGACTCCCACACAAACTCCTATGCAACAGCCTGCGTCGTCGCCAACGCCAACCGCGACTTCTGCTGCTGCTGCAACAGCTACGCCTTCGGCGTCCGCCACTCGCAGCTTGACGCCTATCAATGCGCCGTTGGCCGTCGAGAGTGGAGCGCTCGGTGTGGTGATCGGCACGGGCGCCAGACTCGCCAGCGCGCCAGAGGGCGAAACGCTGGCCGAGCTGCCAGGCGCCGAGGCGGTCACCGCCATAGGACGCAACGCCGACGCAAGCTGGTTGATGGTGCAGTTGCTGAACGGACGGCAGGGTTGGGTGAAAGCGGCGGACGTGGTGATCTTTGGCGTCGAGGAGCTGCCGGTCGTCGCTGCGCAGGGTGAAGTTGCGCAGGATGACGCCGTTGCGGAGGCGATGACGACTCCTGCAGAGGAAGCCGAGGCGACGCCCACAGCGACGGCTCAGACTGCGGCGACGCCTACGCCTGCGCCTGTCGCCGCCGAGGCGCGGCCAGAAGCCGTGATGACCGGCGTCGCCAACGTGACCGGCGCCCGGCTGAATATCCGCTCTGGCCCGGGCGCAGCCTACCGCATCATCGGCAAGGCGGTCGGCGGCGAGACGCTCTCCCTGGCGGCGCGCAACGACGCGGGCGACTGGCTGTTGATTGTGCGCGACGACCTGCCGGATGGCGCAGGTTGGGTGGCGGCGTCGCTGGTGCGCGTCGAGAAAGACTTGACGACGTTGCCTGTTTCGTCAGCGGAGTTCACCGGTTCGACCCCGTCGCCGACGCCGTTGAATGCGCCTGCTGTGGCAACGCCTTCCGCCGAAGTTGAAGCGACGCCGCCTCCGGCTGCTGCGACGGCGCCGCCGTCGCCCGCTGCATCGCCCACTGCATCGCCTACTGCCCAACCGGCTGTGCGCACGACCGGCGCCAGCGGCCTGAGCGGCAAGATCGTCTTTCAGGACGGCCGCGGCGCCATCTACGTCTATGATCTGACGCGCAACGAGGTGCGCTTTCTGACCAACGGCTTCGACCCCGCCATCAGCCGCGACGGTCGGAAAGTGGCGTTTGTGCGCGATGGCATCTACAGCATCGACATCGACGGCGCCAACGAGCGGAAGGTGTACGGCGGCAATGAGCTGATCACCTCGCCCAAATGGAGTCCGGATGGGCAGTGGATCGTCTTCAGCCGGCTGCTGGGCGAATACAAATGCTTCGACACCGAGTTCTTCGGCTGCGTGAGCCTGAGAGAGCTTTCCGGACGTTTCCCAAACATTCCGCCTGCGCTCCTGGGCCGCATCTTCTTGCGCAACGCCGAACGCATCTCGTTGCCCAACTTCGGCCTTTCGCGCGTCAACGCCGAAGGCAAGGAGTTTCGCGACATTGCCGCGCTCGATTCGGCGCTGGCGCCGGACTGGAACGAGGCCGGCATCGTCTATCAATCGAAGGCCGGACTCGAGATCACACAGGATGCGCCGGACGGCGACACGCGCTCGGTGCAGAACGGCCACTGGGACTGGGACCCCGACTGGGCGCCGAACGGCGGCCGCATCGTCTATCAGTCCAAGGAAGGTCCGCGCTGGGAGATTTTCAGCATCAACCCGGACGGCAGTGGCCTGGTCCAGCTCACGCGGCCGGTGACGGCGCTGGTCGACCAGTTTCCCAGCAACGTGGCGCCCGCCTTCAGCTATGACGGCAGGCACATCGTCTACCTGAGCAATCGCAACGAGCGCAACGACGCCGGCCCCTGGCGGCTATGGGTGATGGACGCAGACGGCGGCAACCAACGCCCCCTGCCGATCGAGGTCGAAATCCACTACGGCTTCGGCGGAGAGCAGGTGGCGGATTGGGGGCCGTGATAGGTTGACAGACGGATTGACGACGCCGACGATTTGCGCTTCCGTGCATTCCTCCGCAAAATGGGTGGAATGAGGGAATCGCAGTCGACCCTGGGCCGTTCATCCAGCGCCTTCGCCAGCGTCTTGACGCGTAGACGGCTGTCGCTGCTGGTCATTTTGGGCGTCGTCACCTGGGCGGCGTTGATCGCCCTGTTTGGCGGAAGCGCTGCGCTCGACGCCATCGCTTCCGCCAACGGCTGGTGGCTGCTGGCGGCGCTGCTGGTGCACTACGTCAGCTTCGGCGTGCGCGGACTCCGCTGGCGGCGCCTGTTGCGCATGGCGGGCTATCGTCTGAGCTACGGGTACGCGACCAGCTTGTTGATCGCCGGCTGGTTCGTCAGTGCGCTTCTTCCCGCCCGCGCCGGCGATCTGCTGCGCGTCGGTGTGTTGCGGCTGGAAGACCCACGGCGCGCCGCAGTCCCGGTCGGCGTTGGCCTTGGTTCGATCGTGAGCGAGCGGACGCTCGACATCCTGGCCATCCTGGCTCTGGGCGCCGGATTCGGCTGGTCGGTGTTGCATACGCAGGCCCCGAGCTGGGTGACCGTGAGCTATGTCGCCGCGCTTGCTTTGCTCGTCGGGCTGGCGGTCGTTATCCTTGCAGCGCCGACCCTGCTGGATTGGTTGCGCACGTGGAGTCAGCGCTTCCTCTGGCAGAAGGCGCTGAATTTTGTCCAACAGGTGGTTGGCTCGCTGCGCCTGTTGGCGGGACGCCCCCGCGTCGCTGCGTTGGTCTTTGTGGAGAGCCTGTTCATCTGGCTGAGCGATGCGATGGTGCTCTGGTTCGTTATCCGCAGCCTGGGCGGCGATCTCCCTTTCGCACATGCAGCCTTTGTGGCGTTGACCGTCGATGTGCTGGCTGCGGCGCCGATCACTCCCGGCGGCGTGGGGCAGATCGACGTCGCCTATGTTGCGCTCTTTGCGCTCACGCCGATGGTCGGCGCTGCGTTCAACGTCGGCGCCGCCGTGTTGCTGGTTCGCTTCATCACCTACTGGAGCTTCTTGCTCTTCAGCGGCGGCGTCGCTGCGCTGGCGGGTTTCGGAGAGGTCATTCGTCGCCTGCGCAGTGAAGAGCCAACTGCATTCACCGGCGTCGACGCCGGTGCGTCGCTGGCCGTTCATCCTTCCTCTGACGCATCCTCATGAGCACCTTGCTGACCCGGCTGCGACGTTTTTACGCAATGCATCGATGGTTTTTGATTTTGCTGCTGTTGTTCAGCGCATTCCGCCTTTTCGCCATCGTGCTCTTTCGCCCGGGCGGTTTCATCGCCGACAACTCCGACTACGAGTTCTACTACGCATGGGGACTGACTATCCCCATGGGGTACACCACTTTCGTCGATCTGTGGACGGCGTACCCCCCGCTCTTCCCAGCCTTGATGCTGCCCGTCTTCGAGTGGTCGAGCCGCATCCCGCCCTGGGTGGAGCCAAGGCTTTTTTTTCATCTGCTTTTCGGTCTCGAGCTGCTGCTTTTTGAGATCGGCAATTTGATCTTAATTTATCGGCTGGCAGGGCGCATCGAAGAGGCGGAGAGCGCAGCGCCGCAAGGACGTAGAGACGCAGAAGCGCACAGCCTGATCGAAAAGCCGGGCGGGTGGGAGAGCGGTGATCCACCTCTCCCGCTGAAGGCGGCCCTCTTTTACGCGCTGCTCTTTGCGCCGGTCTACACCTTGCTGGGCTGGTTCGAGGCGATGCCGCTCTTTTTCCTCTTGCTCGGCCTTGACCTGCTGTTGAGTCGACGTCGCGGCGCATGGATCGCCAGCGCAGTCGCCGCCGCGCTGGGCTTTCTGGTCAAGCTGACGCCGATGGTGCTCGTTCCGGTGGCCGTGCGCTGGCTGGGCGCGCGGCTCAGCCTCGACGCCCTGCGCAGCGAATGGTTCAACCGCCGCTCGCCCGGCAACTTGCTGAAGCCCTTCCTCTACGGGACGGTGTTTCTCCTTGTGGTCGTGGGCGTCGGTCTGCCGCTGGCGCACTTCAACCCCTCGCTGGCGGTCAGCAGCTTCACTGTGAACAACCTGCGTCCGCCGTGGCAGAGCGTGTGGGCCTTGCTCGACGGCTACTATGGCTTTGGCCTGGTGCCGATCGACATGCGCAACCTGCGCGGGTTGGAGCAGGGCGGCCAGTGGAGCTCGCGGCTGCCGTGGACGTGGATCACGCTGGGCTTTGTCTTGCTCTATCTGTGGCTCTACACCCGCCGCTATGATTGGGGGCGCGTGCGCACGCCCATCGCCTTTACGGCGGTGAGCGTCATCTGGCTCTTCCTCTACAGCAAAGGTTGGAGTCCTCAATTTGTCGTGTGGGTGCTGGCCTTTTTGGCGCTGCTGCGCGCCGACATGTTCGGCGCACTGCTGGCCGTCATGCTCACCTTGCTCAACGTGCTCGAAAGCAGCGTCTATCTGATTCTGCTGCCCGATGAGCGCTGGATTCTGGTCGCAACGGTGCTGGCGCGCACGGCGCTGTTGGCGTTGATCGCCGTCGATTTTCTGGGGCAAATCTGGCCGCAGGCGAAAACAGGCGTTCGCTTGCAAAGCGCAGCTGTGCGCCTTTCGGCGGCTGTGATGGCAATGGTGTTCGTGGTCATGCTTCTCGGCGCGCCGCGCGCGGCGCAGGCTTATCAAGAGCGCCGCTTGGCCGAGCATCCCTGCCGGGAGACGATTGCGTTCCTGCGCGCGGAGGCGGATGGGCTGACGCACACCCTTGCGATGGAGGAGACCGACCTATGGCGCGACCTGCATCCCTGGTTGCGTCAGGAGTACGCGCTGGTCGTCGTCGACGGCTACAACCCGGAGGACCGACCGTTTGACCTGGTCAAGGCGGAGAAGCTTGCTGCGCTGGCGCAGAAGGGCGAATTTTGGTGGATCGAGCGGGCCAACGGCGCCGCAGAATGGGCGCAGGCGGCGATGAACTTTTTCGCTCGGCCCGACGTCTATCGCGTCGATGCGCAACATCTCGACGGCTGTAAACTGGTGCGCGCGTTTCTTTTGGACGATGCCCGGCCGTTGGGCGTATTTGAGGCGGCCTCCGGACAGATTGCGCTGCGCAGCGTTCGATTGGGCGAGGCCAAAACGGGCGCAACGTTGTCGCTGGTGCTATACTGGCAGGCGATGACGCCGATCAAGGACGATTACACGGTCTTCACACAGTTGTTTGCGCCGGATGGCCGCATGGTCGCGCAGCAGGACAACCCGCCTATGTTGGGGCAGGCGCCGACCAGCGCATGGCGCGTCGGCGAGATGGTGCGCGACGTCTATCGGTTGACGATTCCGGCGGATGCGGCGCCGGGCGCGTACAAGCTGCACATCGGCCTGTACAATCAGACCGGGCGGCTGCCTGTGACGCTTACAGATGGCGCGCTCGCCGACCATGTGACAATCGACGTGGAAGTGCGTTGAACGATGCGAACGTTTCACCCAGACATCAGCCCGAAAGATCGCAGCACGGCGCTGCTCGTTTTCGGCTTTCTGCTGGCCTGCTACATGCTGACCTACACCGGCGTGATCGACAGCAGCGACGGTCTCGCCACCTTTGCCGTGACGGAAAACCTCGTGCGTCGCGGCGCCTTCGACAACAACCAATTGCTGTGGATGGGCGCGCAACAGGGCAACATCGGGCCGGACGGCGCCCTCTATACGCGCAAGGGCCTGGGGATGGCGCTGCTGGCTGCGCCGCTGGTGTGGATCGCCAGGGTGTGGCCGGCGATCGGCATGGTGCACGCCGCGATGCTGCTCAACCCGCTGCTCACGGCGTGGACGGGCGCGCTGCTCTTCCGGCTGGGGCGTCGGCTCGATTGGTCGCGCAGCCTCTCGATCACGGTTGCGCTGATCTATGGCCTTTTCACGCTGGCCTGGCCTTACACGCAGACCTTCTTCAGCGATCCGGTCTGTGGGTGGGGGTTGTTCGCTGCAGCGTATGGCCTGGTCGCCTACGGTCAATCGCGGCGCAAACGCTATCTGTTCGGCGCCGGCCTGGCCTGGGGCGTCGCCTATCTCGCCCGCACCATCAACCTGTTGACGTTGCCGATCTACCTGATTGGGCTTTGGTTCGTCTTGCCGGCCATTGCAGCCCACGCCGGTGAAACAACGTTAGAGCGGCTGCGTCGCGCCTTCTGGCTCTACTGGCGCCCCGTCGTCGCGTTTGGCATTCCGGTGGTGGCGGCGGGCTTGCTCTCGCTTTGGTGGAACTGGGCGCGCTTCGGCAGCATTTGGGACACAGGCTATGTGGAGAGCGAAACCTTCAGCGCCGACTGGCTTTTTGGCTTCTTTGGACTGACGATCGGCCCTGCACGAGGGTTCGTCTGGTACAACCCGATTTTGCTGCTGGCCCTCCCGGGGGCGCTCTGGTTTTGGCGTCATCAGCGGCGCTTTCTGATTTTGACGCTCGCTCTGGTTGCGCTCTACTTCGTCGTGTACGCCAAATGGTACATGTGGCACGGCGGGTATAGCTGGGGCGCGCGCTTCATCACGCCGACGTTGCCTTTCTTGAGCGTGCTCGCCGCGCCTGGCTGGAGGTTGCTCGTTTCTGAACGCAAGCTGGGGTGGCCCGGGGTTGCGCTCGTTGCATTTCTGCTGGCGATGTCGTTGCTTGTGCAGGCGCTTGGCCTGCTCGTCCCTTACAGGCTGGTGCAGGATCGACTGGCGGAGACGGTGAAGCCGCTCTTCGCCGCGGAGACCTTCACCCGTCTTGAATACTCGCCGCTGGTGATGCAGTGGGAGATGATTCGCAACGACGCCATCCAGTTTGCCTGGTGGCGCGGGGGCGCCTGGCTCGACGCCGTCGACTGGCTGCCGCTGGTCGTTTCACTGGTCGGCGCCCTGGTGGGGCTTGTCTTCCTGGTGCAGCAGTTGCGGACTCCTCAGGGGGAAGAGGTCAACGATCGCCCGCGCAATTTTCTTTACGGATTCGCATTGGCTTTGCTGGTCGTTGGCCTGCTCACCTATTACAACACCGCCCTCAGCAATCCGGAGGCGCGCCTGGTCGCCGAACGCATTGAGAAGGAGGGGCGTGGCGGCGACGCCGTGCTGCTGCTGCGCATCGATTGGGCGCAAGATTTTGCCAACGTGCACCGCAGCGCGCTGCCGGTGTATGGTCCGGCGCCCCGTCCTGCGCTGGACGAAAGCGATGAGGCGCTCTTGAACCGACTGCGCAACGCCTACGAACGCCTCTGGGTGACGCCCGACTATACGCCGCCGGAGCAGTCCGGCTGGGAGCGCTCGCTGCGCATCCATGATTTTCTGCTGATGGATGACCGCATTTCCGGCCCCTCCAATCAGCGCCTGGCGCTTTATGCAATGGCGCCCGCCGCCGAGATGATCGAGAGTGGACTGGGCACGATCTTCGGCGATCCGGCCGCTGCGCCGATCAACGACGCCAACGGATGGATACGACTGCGCGGCTATGCGCTGACCCCAACGGCTCGCCCTGGCGGCCACATCCTGTTGACGTTGTTGTGGCAAAGCCTGCGTCCGGTGGAGAAGGATTATCAAGTTTTTGTGCATCTGCTCAACGATCGAGGCGAAAAGATTTTGCAGCGCGATGGTCAACCCGTGCTCTGGATGCGCCCCACCAGCACATGGCGTCCGGGCGATGAAATCGTGGATCGATACGGCCTGCTGTTGCCCACCACGCTGGCCACCGGCCGCTACACGCTTGCGGTCGGCCTGTACGATGCGGTCACCGGTCAGCGCCTGGCGGTGAGCGCTGGCCCCACCGACTTTGCAATTGAGTTAGGTCCGATTGAAGTGGAGTAAAAGGAAGGGAATCTTGCCATCATCAGCGCTGTGGAGCAATCTGCTCATGCTTTGTTTGCGATGGCGACGTCTGACGCTCGCTGTGTTGCTGGCCGTGGGCCTTGCAGGAGCGCTTGTCGCATGCGGCGGCGAGCAGCGCCCAACCCCCACGCCGACCGCCACCCCCGCCAGCGCAGCGCCGGAGACGCCTACGCCTCCTGGCGAGGAAGAAGTGCCGCCAACCGCCGTAGAAATTCCAACGCAGCCGGCCGGCCCGCCCGCCACCCCCACCGTCTCCGTGTTGACGGTCGACGAAAAGGAAGAGCGCTGCGCCATCGACTATGACATGGACCTGGCCGGCTTTCCAGACCTGTACACGCGCCTCGGCTGCCCGATCGGGCCGAGCAGCCATGAGCCGGTCGCCATCAATGAATTCGGCGAAGGGCCGGATTACAACCGTTTCATGCTCTGGTTCAGCAGCGACCAGCAAATTTACGTGCTCTTCGCCGACCAAAGCTGGCAATCGTACCGGGACACCTGGGATGAAAGCCAGCCGGAGTTCTCATGCAACCCATTGGACGGGCCGCCCACCTCTCCGCCTTTGCCGCGCCGCGGCTTCGGCAAACTCTGGTGCTCCGTCGAGGCCTTGCAAAAACAACTCGGCTTTATCGAACGGGAGGAGCGCCTCTGTCAGCATTCGATCGTGCAGAATTTCGAGCGCGGCCGCATGTTGGCCTGCTTCGAGGACGCCACGATCCGCTACTTCAGCCTGTTGAACGACGGCTCCTGGGAGCTTCTGGTTGTGCGCTAGCCTGTAAGGGTGAGTCGCCATGCGCGTGATTGCGGGCAAGGCCAAAGGACGCAAATTGATCATGACGCCGGGCGAGGGCACGCGGCCCATCACCGATCGCGCCAAGGAGGCGCTCTTCAGCATCCTGGGCGACTGGATCGTGGAGACGCGCGTGCTCGACCTCTTCGGCGGCACCGGCGGCGTCGGCATCGAGGCGTTGAGCCGCGGCGCGGCCTGGGTCGATTTCGTCGAGGTGAGTCGCAAGGCGATCGCCACCATTCACGCCAATTTGCGCCATTGCCGCCTCGAACAACAGGCCGCCGTGCTGCGCAGCGACAGCTTCGCCTACCTGCAACGCTATCAAGGCGAGCCTTACGATCTGATTTTCGTGGCGCCGCCGCAATACCAGGGGCTTTGGATCAAGGCGCTGCAGCTGATCGACGCCCGGCCGGCGCTGCTGGCGCCGCACGGGAGCGTGGTCGTGCAGATTCACCCGCGCGAGGACGCGCCGGTTGCACTGACGCATCTGGAAGAATACGACCGGCGCCGCTATGGGTCGGTGCTGTTGATCTTCTACGGCGCAGCGGAGGATTTGCGCAAGGAGGAGGCCGAGGCGGACGAGCTGGACGATGTTGATGACGACGATTGGGATGAGGAGTTCGAGGAGGACTTTGAAGCGGAGATCGAAGTGAGGGAGAATGGGGAGAGCGACGTCCAGGACGCCCTGGATGTTGACGGCCGCACAGATGACCGTACAGGAGAGACGAGGACATGACCCTGCGTCGCCGCGTGGCTGCACTGACGCCCGAAGAAGTGAAGCGTCTGTTGTCCGATGGGCCTTCCATGCGCGTCGCCTTGCTGCCCGCCAAAATCTCGCGGCGCCATCTGGCCGAGACGCTGGCGGCGATGGCCAACGCAGAGGGCGGCGTCGTCCTGCTCGGCGTGACCGCAAAAGGCGTCCCGCAGCCCGACGTTGACCTCGCCGAACTGCGCGACCTGCTGATGGAGGCTAGCCTCCTGCCCGACCCGCCGATCATCCTGCCCAGCCCTCAAATCGTTCAGATCGACGGCGCAGCCGTGCTCTCCGTCTATGTGCCGGAAGGACTGCCCCATGTCTACAACGTCCGCGGCCTCTATCTGACGCGCGCCGGTCATCAGAATCGCCCCTTGACGACGACGGAGCTGCGCCAGCTTCTGCTCGAACGCAGCGAGAGCGGCTTCGAGAGCCAGCCTGTCGAAGAGGCCACGCTTGAAGACCTCGATATGGCGCGCGTTGGCCGCTACTTCGATCAGCTCGGGTTGCCGCCGGACGAGGATGTGGTGGAGGCGTTGCTCAGCCGCGGCTGCATCACCCGCCGCGGCGCCGACGGGCTTCCCCTGGAGCAGCCGACGCCGACGGTGGCCGGCATTCTGCTCTTTGGGCGCAATCCGCAGCGTTTCCTGCGCAGCGCCGAGATCATCTGCGTGCGCTACGCCGGCGGCGCCATGGGCGATGAGTTCGTTCGTCAGGACATCGGCGGCGTGTTGGCGGAGCAGGCGCGGCAGGCCGAGGCCTTCGTCATCGCCAACATGCGGCGCGGCATGCGCATACGCGGCATGGCGCGGGAAGAGACCACCGAATACCCTCTGCCGGTCGTGCGCGAGGCCATCGTCAACGCCATTGCGCATCGCGACTACAGCATCCGCGGGGAGGGCATTCGGCTGCTCATGTTCAGCGACCGGCTCGAAGTCTACAGCCCGGGGCGCTTGCCCGGCCATGTGACGGTCGAAAACATCAAAGACGAACGGTACAGTCGCAACGAAGCCATCGTCGCCGTCCTCACCGATCTCGGCTACATCGAGCGTCTGGGCTATGGCATCGATCGCATGATCGCCGCTATGGAGGAGGCCGGGCTGCCCCCGCCGGAGTTCGAGGAGACGGCCGCCGGCTTCCGCGTCACGCTGCGCTCGGCGGGCGAGGAGCTGGTCAGCGTGCAGGCGCAGAAGCAGCGCTGGCCGCACGCCTTCCTCAACGAACGACAGGAGGCGGCGCTAGCCTTCGTCCGGCAGCATGGTCGCATCACCAACAGCGACCTGCAGGCGCTGGCGCCCGACGTCCACCCGGAGACGATCCGTCGCGATCTCGCCGACCTCGTGGACAAAAATTTGCTCATCCGCATCGGCAGCAAACGCGCCACCTATTACATTTTGAAGTAGTTGCACTTTTTGAAGTTGCGGGAGGATGAGAAAAACAGAGGGGAAAGCGAGTGGATCGGACAGGATTCGAACCTGTAACCAAGGAGTTATGAGCCCCCTGCTCTGCCGTTGAGCTACCGATCCGAGAGGGAGAGCTGATTTGCTTGAGAGCGGGTAACGGGAATCGAACCCGTATCGCCTGCTTGGAAGGCAGGAGCTTTGCCTTTAAGCTATACCCGCACGAGTCGGGGAGATAGGATTTGAACCTACGACCCCAGCGTCCCAAACGCTGTGCGCTACCAGACTGCGCTACTCCCCGATGGAGACTCCTATACAAAAGTCTGCCATAGGTGATGGGGAAAAGTCAACAATCGGTCGGCGTCAGCGTTTGCGAATTCCTCAACTCCTCAGTTTGCCAAAAAATGGGGCGAGCATCTTTTGCGCGACCTGAGCTTATCGTCTGCAGCCGGAAACGCTTTGTTTCACCGTAGCCTGCGATGCTGAAATCTTTTCGGTCGCTTGCCCCTTGTGTCGATTTGACAGCGCGATCGCATTCTGGTACTATCCGGATTACGTGTTTTGAATCTCTGAACAGCGGAGCCTGAAGGTGTTTCTCGGTCTATCGATCGCTCTGAACAAGAAGAGCAAGAAGCAGTTTCCGGACGACTTCACCGTCTGGTGATGCGTGCTTGCTCGGGTTCAGCGACGACACCCAACCGGCCATCCAGACGGATCGGCCGGTTTTTTGTTTGTCTGGAATTCGTTTTTCATCACAGGAGCGTGCGCCATGAGTCTTGACAATTTCGCCATCATCGAATCCACCTTGCGCGAGGGCGAGCAGTTCGCCAATGCCTTTTTCACCACCGAACAGAAGGTGGAGATCGCCCGGTTGCTCGACGCCTTCGGCGTGGAGTACATCGAGCTGACCTCGCCGGCCGCCAGCCCCCAAAGCCGCGCCGACCTCGAGCGCATCGCCTCGCTGGGCCTGAAGACCAAAATCCTCACGCACGTGCGCTGCCACATGGACGACGCCCGACTGGCCGTCGACACCGGCGCCGACGGCATCGACGTAGTCTTCGGCACGAGCAGCTATCTGCGCCAGTTCTCCCACGGCAAGGACATCCCCTACATCATCGAGTCGGCGATCGAGGTGATCGAGTTCATCAAGAGCAAAGGGCTGGAGGTGCGCTTCAGCTCTGAAGACAGCTTCCGCAGCGACCTCGTGGACCTGCTCACCATCTACCGGGCGGTGGACAAGATCGGCGTCAACCGCGTCGGCATCGCCGACACCGTGGGCATCGCCACCCCGCGGCAGGTGTATGATCTCGTCAAGACGTTGCGCGGCGTCGTCTCTTGCGACATCGAGTTTCACGGCCATAACGACACCGGCTGCGCCGTCGCCAACGCCTACTGCGCGCTGGAGGCGGGCGCCACGCATGTGGACACCTCGGTCCTCGGCATCGGCGAGCGCAACGGCATCACGCCGCTGGGCGGCCTGATCGCGCGCATGTACGCTTACAACCCGGAGATGATCCGACGCAAGTACAATCTGCCGCTGTTGCGCGAGATCGACAACTATGTGGCCAGCCTGGTCGACGTCGACGTGCCCTTCAA
>NZ_CAKZMJ010000014.1:0-37500 GCF_937128415.1 uncultured Caldilinea sp. | reverse complement strand
GTGCGGCGTCGACCTGGAAGTCGTCAACATCGACCCGATCGAGCTGGCGCCGGCGCCGGAAGAAGAGGAAGACTGGGGTGAGTAAGATGAAGGTGGGGGTTCTCTACTCGCGCGTGCGCGCCGAGGAGAAGCTGCTCTTTGAGGAGTTCGACCGCCGTGGAGTCGATCTCGAGCTGATCGACGACAACACGTTGATCTTTGACATCACGGCTCGGGGAGACGGCCGGCGCTTTCGAGACTTCGATGTCATCGTCGAGCGCTGCATCAGCCATGGGCGCGCACTCTACAGCCTGCGCATCCTCAACGACCAGGGCGTCAAGACGGTCAACACTGCGCTGGTGGCGGACAACTGCGGCAACAAGCTGCAGACCACCAGCGCGCTGACCGCGGCCGGCGTGCCGCAGCCGCGCTGCCTGGTCGCCTACACGCAGGAGAGCGCTCTCGAAGCCATCGAGATGCTCGGCTATCCGGTCGTGCTCAAGCCGGCGGTGGGCTCCTGGGGGCGTCTGCTCAGCAAGATCAACGACCGCGAGGCCGCCGAGGCGATTTTGGAGCACAAGGAAGTGCTCGGCTCTTATCATCATTCGATCTTCTACATCCAGGAATACATCCACAAGCCGCTGCGCGACATTCGCGCCTTTGTCGTCGGCGACGAGACCATCGCTGCCATCTATCGCACCTCCGATCACTGGATCACCAACACGGCGCGCGGGGGCAAGGCCAGCAATTGCCCGGTGACGCCGGAGCTCAACGACCTCTGCGTGCGGGCGGCGAAGGCGGTCGGCGGCGGCGTGGTGGCGATCGACGTCTTCGAGGACCCGGAGCGCGGGCTGTTGGTCAATGAAGTGAACTACACGATGGAGTTCCGCAACAGCATCGCGCCGACCGGCGTCAACATTCCGGCCAAGGTGGTGGACTTCTGCCTGCGCGTCGCAAAAGAGGGCTGGGCGGCGGCGAACGGCTGGACGAACGGCGGGCCGGAGGCAAAACCGGTGTCGCTGACATCCGGGGCGAGCGCGTAGGCATCGCTGCAAGTGACGCGGCGGGAATCGCCGTCGGTTAGAAACCGGCCTCTGGCAACAGAGACCGGTTTCTAACCGTTTTTTATCAGCCAGGACGTCTCAACTTCTGGCGGCGGCTGGCTCCTCCTCGATCTCTCCTTCAGAGACTTTATCAGTCGCCATGTTGCGCTTGATGATGGCGGGCATATCGTGTATCTTGTAAGCATACTCCCTACGAAGCGACTTCAAACAAAATCAAAATGATCTTCCACGAATGATAGGAGTTTTCCGATGAATACCAGCGATATTCGCAACGCCATCGAAAAGGGACAGACTGCCCTCGGCATCGAATTCGGCTCGACGCGCATCAAGGCGGTGTTGATCGGCCCAGACCATGCGCCGCTTGCATCGGGCAGCCACGAATGGGAAAATCGCTACGAAAACGGCGTCTGGACCTACAGCCTCGACGACGTTTGGAACGGCTTGCAGGCGTGTTTCCGCGACCTGCGCGCGACGGTGCAGGCACAGTACAATGTCTCGCTGCGCACGGTCGGCGCCATCGGCTTCAGCGGCATGATGCACGGCTACATGCCCTTCGACCAGGCAGGAAACCTGCTTGCCCCCTTCCGCACCTGGCGCAACACGATCACCGGCCAGGCCGCAGCCCAGCTCACCGAGCTATTTCAGTTCAACATCCCGCAGCGCTGGAGCATTGCGCATCTCTGGCAGGCCATCTTGAATCAGGAGCCGCATGTCAAGGACATCCGTCACCTCACCACGCTGGCCGGCTACGTGCATTGGAAGCTGACCGGCGAGAAGGTGCTGGGCGTCGGCGAGGCTTCGGGCATGTTTCCCATCGACAGCGCCACGAACGACTACGACGCGCGCAAGATCGAGCAGTTCAATGCGCTGTTGGCGGCGCAGAATCTCCCGTGGCGGCTGCCGGACATTCTGCCCAGAGTGCTGGTGGCGGGCGAGCCGGCCGGGAAGCTCACGCCCGAGGGTGCGCGGCTGCTCGATCCCAGTGGCGAGCTGCAACCGGGCATTCCACTCTGCCCGCCCGAAGGCGACGCCGAAACCGGCATGGTCGCCACCAACAGCGTAGCGGAGCGCACCGGCAACGTCTCGGCGGGCACCTCTGTCTTCGCCATGATCGTGCTCGAAAAGCCGCTCTCCAGGGTCTACCCGGAGATCGACATCGTGACGACGCCTACGGGCAAGCCGGTGGCGATGGTGCACAGCAACAACTGCACCTCCGATCTCAACGCCTGGATCGACCTCTTCCAGGAGTTCACCCAGGCCATCGGCGTGGAAGTGAGCGAGTCTAAGTTGTACGAAACGCTCTACAGGCTGGCGCTGGCGGGCGACGCCGACGGCGGCGGGCTGCTGGCGTACAACTACGTGTCAGGCGAGCACATCACGCACATGGAGGAAGGCCGCCCGCTCTTCGTACGCACGCCGACGAGCCGCTTCACACTGGCCAACTTCATGCGCACGCATCTCTTCGCCTCGCTCGGCGCGCTGCGCATCGGGCTGGACATTCTCTTCGAACAGGAGCGGGTGCAGATCGACCAGATCCTCGGCCACGGCGGCTTCTTCAAGACGCGGGAGGTCGGCCAGCGCGTCATGGCCGCGGCGATGAACGTGCCCGTCTCGGTGATGGAGACCGCCGGCGAGGGCGGCGCGTGGGGCATTGCGCTGCTGGCGGCCTACATGCTCTATCGCCAGGCGAACGAGTCGCTGGAAGCCTATCTAGCTGACAGGGTCTTCGCCGGCCAGAAGGCCGTCACCCTGGCGCCGGATCCGCGCGACGTCGACGGTTTTGCGGCGTTCATGGAGCGCTACAAGCGAGGGCTGCCCATCGAACGCGCCGCCGTTGAGGCGCTGCCCGTGGCGGGATGAGATCGCTCGGCGAGATTCGTCGTGGAGCGTGAACAGGTTCTGCTTGGGATGAGTTGGTGCGTGATGCGTGTTGCGCGAGACAGGTCGAACGCACGGAACGCGCATCACGCACTGAAGTCAAGCGGCGCGTATATGAATCAGCGCCGCATCCGGTGTGCAGGTTGCATCGACGAGGGTGGGAATCCTCACCAACCAACAAGACATTTATGGAGCTGCGCATCAGCATTAATTGGTGTACGCCCGCTCCAGCAGCTCGACGACGTGCATGACCGTGGCGTTCAACCCTGCTCGTTTGACTCCGTAGATCATCTGCAGATAACATCCGGTGTTCGCCGTGGCGATGATATTGGCGTGAGCGCTGCGCACATCGGCCAGCTTGGCGTCGAGCACCTGATTGGCCATCTCCGGCTGCAACAGGTTGTAGACGCCGGCGCTGCCGCAGCACATGTCCGGCTGCTGCAATTCGACCAGATCGACGCCGGGGATGGCGCGCAGCAGCGCACGCGGCGGACCGACGACTTTCTGCCCATGGCGGAGATGGCACGAGTCAACGTAGACGACGCGCGCCTGGATATGGCCGGTGGGCGGATGGTGCAGGTGGTCGGCCAGAAATTCATGGATGTCTTTGACTTTGGCGACAAAGCTTCGGGCGCGGTCTGCATAGAGCGGATCATCCGCCAGCAGGTGGTCGTAGCCTTTAAGGGCTGCGCCGCAGCCGCCGGCGTTGTTGAGGATTGCGGCAAAGTCCCCGTCGGCGAAGGCGTCGATGTTGCGCCGCGCCAGCGCACGTGCAAATTCGACGTCGCCGCTGTGGAGTGCGGCGGCGTTGCAGCAGGTCTGCGCTGGCGGAAAGTGCACCTCATAGCCGTTGCGCTGCAGCACGCGCACCGTGGCGCGATTGACGCCGGCTAAAAACGCGTCCTGCACGCAGCCGACAAAAAAGGCGACTTTGCCTTGCCTGGGGCCAAGCGCAGGCGCAGGCTGTGAAAGGTCTAGGAAATTTAAATTGACGGGCGGCGTCATTCCCTCCATCGTGGTCAGGGCAGGCGGCAGATGTGGAAGCGCCCATTGCGCCAAGCGGGCGAGGCCAAGGCGTTGATAGAGCCACACCCCGCGCGCCAGCCAGCGCAGGCGACGACGATGGGGCAGCAAGCTGCGCAACCCTATCCGTTGCACCAAGTCTGCGAGCTGTGCGCGTCTCGTGCGCGCCTTTTCCTGCGCCAGGGCGGCTCGCGCCGTTTCGAGCAGCAGACCATACTGAACGCCCGAAGGACAGGCCGTCTCGCAGGCGCGACAGCCGAGACACAGCTCGATGTGCTCCTCGAAGGCCCCTTCCAGCCCGATCCGCCCTTCAGCCGCGGCGCGCATCAAGGCGATGCGCCCGCGCGGGCTGTCGGCCTCCCGTTGATCGACGGCGTAGGTCGGACAGGCGGGCAAACACAGGCCGCAGTGGATGCACTGATCCAGCCTGCGGCGAAAGTTCGTTTGATTGAGCAGTTCGATGGCGGTCATATCGCCCATTATGAAATCGCATCTCCAAATCTGCAAACCGATTCTTGAGACTTGAGACAGTTTCGCATCCATATCACGGTTGTGCTACGATACCTGTGTACTGCGCAGCACGAGGAGCAATTTACATGGACTGCCCAAACTGCAAGACCTGGAATCCTGACGATAAAGAGGTCTGCTGGCGTTGTCAGACGCCGCTGCCGAAACCCAAACCGCCCAAGAAGCGCACGCAGACCGGCGGCTTTCCCAGTTGGATGTGGATGTTGATCGCTGCATTTTTTGCGATGACTTTGCTGGGACAGTGCCTGTTTTCCCCGCTCAACGTCCCGCAATAGCGCGTTTCCCACTCCCTGCTGGTGAATTTTCGCAATGGATGCGCCTCCTTTCGCACAGATCGCCGCGCGCCTGATCGACTGGTGTGCAGACCATCAGCGCGCGTTGCCCTGGCGAGACGCACGCGCCGGCGCGCGCAATCCGTACGCCGTCTGGATCAGCGAGATCATGTTGCAGCAGACGCGCGTGGAGACGGTGGAGCCGTACTTTCGGCGCTGGATGGCGCGCTTCCCCACCGTCCAGGCGTTGGCCGCCGCCGACCTGCAGGAGGTGCTCAAATTCTGGGAGGGGCTGGGCTATTATGCACGAGCGCGTAACCTGCATCGAGCTGCGCAGCTGATCGTCGAGCGCCACAACGGAGAAATTCCCGCCGACCGCAGCGCGCTGCTGGCGCTTCCCGGCGTCGGCGAGTACACCGTCGGCGCCATCCTCAGCATTGCCTACAATCAGCCGGAGCCGATCCTCGATGGCAACGTTCGCCGCGTGTTGGCGCGGTTGTTCAACATCGAGCGGCCGATCGACGATGGCGCAGTAGTGCGTGAACTGTGGGCGCTGGCGCGCCGCATCGTCGAAGCAGCGCCGCCGGGAAGGGCGGGCGACTGCAACGAAGCGCTGATGGAGTTAGGCGCCACCGTATGCACTGCGCAGAATCCGCGCTGCCTCCTCTGTCCGTTGAGGGAATTTTGTCAGGCCGCGCAGCAAGGCGTGCAGCACGCGCGACCGGTTCGTCTGGCGCGCCCCAAGACGCCCCACTATGACGTGGCCGCCGGCGTGATTTGGGCGGGCGAGCCATTCCGCTCCAAGCTGCTGATGGCGCAGCGTCCGCCCGAGGGCATGCTGGGCGGACTGTGGGAGTTCCCCGGCGGCAAGCGAGAGCCGCAAGATGCAGACCTGGCCGCCTGCCTGCGTCGCGAGATCAATGAGGAGCTGGGGATCGAGATCGCCGTGCTCGAGCCCCTGACCACAGTCAAACACGCCTACACCCACTTTCGCATCACCCTGCACGCTTTTCACGCCCGCCATGTCGGAGGCTCGCCGCAGGCGCTCGGCTGCCTGGACTGGCGCTGGTTGGAGCTGGACGAGGTGGAGACGCTCCCTCTGCCGGCGACCGACCAGAGAGTCCACCGCGCTTTGTTGGCGCAGAGAGACGCCGGTGCCGGTGCTTGAAGCGCCGCCTCACGGGGATGCAGATTCGGCGAGAACCTTCGACTCCTCGATCGCCATCTCGATGAAGAGCGCCGAAGACCAGCCAAAAAGCGGCGCCGCCTTGGGTGGAACCTCACCGGTCTCGGGATGGTAATACTCGTAGATGTCGTCGTGGTTGGAGATCATCTCCAGCGTGCGTCGCCGCAGCTCGGCGGCGATGGCGTGCTGCCCGATGCGCTGCAACCCCTCGATCAACAAATAGTTGATGTTCACCCAAGAAGGGCCGCGCCACATGGTCAGCGGTTCGTATTTGGGGTCGTTGATGGCGACCGTGGGCACGGGATAGCGCGTCCAGAACTCCTGAGGATCGGTGAGGCGCGCGAGCAGGCGGGCGGTGATGGCGCCCGGCAATCGACCGGTGAGCAGAGGAAAGAGGTTGAAAGGCGTGACGACGCGCACGGGTTGGCCCTGGCGTTTCGCCCAGAAAAGCCCCGCCTCCGCATCCCAGAGGCGTTCGAGCATGCGCTGCGTCAGACGTTCGGCGCGCCCTTGCCAGAGCTCGACGTCCTCCTCTAGGCCGATCTCGCCCGCAATCCGCGCCAGCGCCTCCTCCTGAAGCACCAGATAGGTGTTGAGATCGGGCGAGGTCACCGGCATGCCCTCATCCCACAGCGGGCTGTCGTCGAGGCCGGATGAGAAGGGATGCTGATATTCAGGCAGGCCGTCGCCGTCAAGGTCGTTGCGCTCGAACCACCAACGGTTCCAGCGCACGACCGGCTCGTAGATCTCTTCCAGGAACTCGCGGTCATGGTCCATTTCGTAAAGTTTCCAGGCCGCCCATGCCAGCAACGGCGGCTTGGTGACGTCGGCCTCCACGGGAAAATTGAGGTGGGTGACGACGCCTTCGTCGTGGATGGCGTCCGGGATCATGCCGTCCTCGCGCTGGTGGTCGAGCACGATGCGAATCTGATCCTGCGCCAGCTTGGGCTCGACGTGGCGATAGGCGAGCGCATGGAAATAGGCGTCCCACTGCCAGACGCCGACGTAATGAATCTTGGAAGGCGTCATCGCCTCCCGCGTCGTGTAGAAACGCGAGGAGATCAGGCCGGTGCGCATCACCAGCCAGGCGAAATAGTATTGGGCGCGAAATGGCCCGGCGACGGGCGGCGCGGCGGCGAACCAGTCATGCCAGCGCTGCGCCGCCGCATGGATGGCGGCGGCCGCGTCGGGAAGATGGCGGTTGAAGCCCAGCCGCGGGGTGATGTTGAGCATCAGCCGCCCCCCGCCAGGACAGTCAAGCCTCAATTCCACCAGACGGCCGCCGTTGTTGTCGTGAATGTCATGCTGCAAAATGCGCGCGTCGGTGGTGTAGGCGATGGCGCGACGGATGGCGCGGTTCAGCCTCAGCACCCCTCCGCGGCGATCTGGCTGCGCCTCATCGGCGGTGGAGACGCGAAAGCGCACGCCGTGCACGCCCGCCGGCAGCGTCATGAGCAGCGTCTCCTGATCGACGAACACGAGGCGATAGAGGCCATTGGCGTTGTGAATTTCGACGCAATGGGGATAGGTGGTCGTCTCGATGGGCAGCGCAGCGCCATTGGCGTCGGTCAACGTCCATTCGTTGACGATCGGCTCGCGGCTGCGATAGCCGGAGAGCTGACTGTCCAGTTTGAACCAGCGTTCGGCCAGGCGCACGCTGAGGTGATGGTTTTTGCGAAAGACCATCAGCCGCGAGCCGCGGTCGCTGAAGGGCACTTTGAACAGGTTGACGCGATTTTTCAGCATCTCCAGATAAGGAGACTGAAGGGGAAGGGTGTCCATCGATCTTCTCCTCTGTAATCCTCCGTCAAAAACGCTCGCCCCTGCATCGGCGAATGGGCAGCACAGAGCATCGCCTCCGGCGTGACGTGACGGTGTGCCAGAACCTGCGGCTGCGAGCCGCAGCTCCGGCGCTCTCTTCCCCCTCTCCCAATGCTGGGAGAGGGGGCCAGGGGGTGAGGGCCGCGCTCATTGCGCAAAGGGCGGATTCCATTCCAGGCGCACAATCTCCGCGTTGTCCGGGATCAGCTCCCGCGCCTGCGCAAGCGGAATGTTCTGCACGCGGCAGAGCATCGTCGCCAACGCCAGGCCATGCGACACCACGATCACAGCCTCGCAAGGATGGCGCCGGGCGATGTCGTCCATCGCCGCCCAGATGCGCGCCGCCACGTCCTCTACGCTCTCGCCGCCGCCCGGGGCGCGAAAGCGGAGACGATCCCGCTGCCGCGCCTCCCATTCTAGCGGATAGCGCTCTTGAATTTCTGTAACGAGCAGCCCTTCCCACGCGCCCTGATTCACCTCGCGCAGGCGAGGATCGACGATGACCTCCAGCCCCAGGCGCCTGGCGATGATCTCGGCGGTGACGCGGGCGCGTTCGAGGTCGCTGCTGTAGAGCGCAGCGTAACAACGGCCGGCCAGCGCTTCCGCCGCGGCCTGCGCCTGTTGGACGCCTGTTTCGTTCAGCGGCGGGTCCGCCTGCCCTTGATAGCGCCCTTGCAGATTCCAATCGGTCTGCCCATGGCGCACCAGCCAGAATTCAGTCATGGGTGCTCACCCCTTGTTGTTCAGGAAGCGATTGCCCGTGCGGCGGTTGTCCGTGAGCGTGGTGGTTTTGCACCGCTTGCGCGTCCCTCTGCGCTTTGTGCGCTTGCAGATACTCCGGCAGGGTGATCATGGGCGGGCGCTCCTGCTCCACCACCTCTTCGACCTCCAGATAGTAATTGCCGCGCGAGTAGCGCACCAGCTTCATGGTGCGATTGAGATTGTCCAGGATCGAGACGCCAAAGCGCTTTTCCAGCTTGTACATCACCGTCTGCAGGATGACGAAGGCCATCTTGCTCAACGCCTCCAACGGTTGGTTGTGATGAATGCGCTCGAGCAGATCGACTTGGGCGATGGCGGACAGCCCGAATTTTTCAAAGATGTCGATCAACATGCCGGTCTCGACGCCGTAACCGGAATAGAAGACGATCTGTTCCAGCGCGGAGCGTCGCCCTGCATACTCGCCCGACAGCGGCTGGATGACGCCGGAAAGCTCGGGGAAGAAGAGGTTGATGAGCGGCCGCGCCATCAGCTCGGTGACGCGCCCGCCGCCGCCCGCCTGCACTTTATCGCCGACGCGCAAGGGCCGACGATAGAAGCCTTTGACCAGTTGCACCCGTTCGTTCAGGATCAGCGGGCCGACGATGCCGTAGACAAAGCGTGGGTGAATGTTGACGATGTCGGTGTCGATCCAGGCAATGATGTCCCCGCGCGTGACGTAGAGGCTCTTCCAGAGCGCCTCGCCCTTGCCGCGGCGAGCGCCATACTGAGGCAAAATCTGTTGATGGATATGGACGGGCACTCCCAGCGCCGCCGCAATCTCGCGCGTGCGGTCGGTGGAATCGGAGTCGATCAACACGATCTCATCAAGCAGCGGCGCGTCGTCCATCAAGGCGCGTTTGACGGTGGCGATGACGTTGCCGACCGTTTCTTCCTCATTGAGCGCCGGCAACGCCAGGCTGATCGTCAGCCCCTTTTTGCGTTTGATCGCCGCCAGCTCCTCCAGATCGGCGAATTCCTCGGCGCTGAAGGTGTTCTCGGCGAACCATTTGTCGACGAGAATTGAAATGGCGCCGGCGCTCGCCATCTCATCCTCCATCGGCAAAGGCAGTGGGCGCATGCGTTTCAACACGACCACCGGCGTGCGCGAGTGGTGGAGCACGGCGTCCGCCACCGGCCCCAGCGATGCAGGTTGTTCCAGCTGTCTGCCTGTGGCGCCGAGAATGACCAGATCGTGCTGCGCAGCTTCTTTCAAAATTGCTTCCACCGGATCGTCGGTCACCAGCCAGTGCATGCGCACTTCCGGCAGCTGACGCAGCACCCGGTTCAGGCCGACAAACGAGGCCTGATCCTGCGTCGGCGTCTGGGTGGGGCGTAGATGGAGCGCATGCAGCGAAGGCGGGCGCAGCGCTAATCCCACGTTGACCACCAGTTCGGCGTGTGGACCGCCGCGCAAGGGCATCAGCACGCGCTGCGGCCTCTTGGGGAACGGCCCGCGCACCAGCGCAATGTCGCAGGGCGGCGCGCGCAGAATGTCTTCTACGGAGAGCCCCAGACTTTGCGGGTGGCTCCGCCAATCCAGCACCAGCAGATCGGGCGGATGATTGGCGATGTAGCGCACGAGCTCCGGCCAGGGCTCGGCGGCCACCAGCACCTGGCTGTGCGGTCGCACATTGGGGCGCGCAGGCTCTGCGGCGTCCGGCAGTTGACGCATCAGGCGCCGCAGCTCTCGCGCCTCTTTGGTGTTGGCGCTCAGCCCGCGTTCCGGCGAAGCGGCGACCAGCCCCACCATCACCACTTCTTCGGCGATCTGGCTGGCCGCCGCCAACGCGGCGGTGACGTCGCACCCCAACAATACGGGCACCAGCGCCGTGCGAAACGGAGTGAAAGAACTATGTCTGGCTGACATTATGCGCCTCCGATTGGATGTTGATGCGCTACGAGAAGGGGAGCAATGTGACGTCGATAGACCTGCTCCCAGGTGAAAGACGTGCGCGTGCGGCTGGCGAATCGGTAAACGGCGGAGTCTCCGAGCGCATGCGCCACCTGCTCCGCCGTCGCCTCCGGGTCGCCCTGCGGATCGAAGTAGAAAACGTCATCGAGGGCGAGCTCCGTCAACGGCTCGATGCGACTGCAAAAGATGGGCGTTCGACTCAGCGCCGCCTCGATCAGCGGGATGCCAAAGCCCTCCTCAAAGCTGGGCAAAAAGAGCGCATCGGCGAGGCGATAGAAGTCGGCGATGACGCTGTCGGGCAAAAAAGCTTCGCTCCACTCCGCCAGGAAGATCGCTGCGTCTTGCAGACCGAGCCGGCTGCGCAGGGCGACCAGCTCCTCCTGATAGCGCACGTTGGCGGGGTTGTGGGCGCCGAGCGGCCCGGTGACGATCAGAGCGGCGTCCGGCATGCGCCGTCGCAGCGCCGCCAACGTCTGCAGAGCGAATTCGATGTTCTTGCGCGGCGTCAGGCGCACCGGCAGCAGCAAAATCGGCGCCCTGTGTGCAACGCCGATGCGCTTCAGTAGATCCAGGGTTTCCGGCTCCCACTTGTAGAATGCCGCCAGATCGACGCCGTTGGGGACGACGGCGATCTCCTCCTGGGGAACGCCGATCAGTTCGCTCAGCTCGCGACGGCGCAGCTGCGACACGACGACATGCGTTGCGCCGGGCCATTGCCAGCGCAGCAGATCCCAGGGATAGCCGTCATGCAGCTCGCTGCGGTAGCGCGGGGTCGTCCAGGCCAGGTCATGATGCCAGAGGATCAGGCGAGGAAAGCCCGGCGCCTGGTAAAGCTCCGCCAGCGCCGCAGTGAGCGCCAGATTCTTTGCCAGCGAGCAGATGTTGTGAGCGATGAGGATATCGCGGCGTCGCAGCAAGGGGGCCAGCTCTGCGGCAATCGCCTTGCGCAGCGCCTCGAAGCGCGGCGTCACTTCCCCGCGATCCAGCTCCGCCTTGACCGCCAGCACCTCGTCGTGGCGCGAATCGACCAGCGGCGCGCGCTGCAGGGGGATCGCCTCGGTCCACGGCTCGCCGCGCGCGGCGATGATGTGGACGTCGTGTCCATCGTCCGCCATCAGACGCGCATGATGAGCCAGCACGCTTTCGACGCCGCCGACGATCGGCGGAATGGAATAATGCATTAATGTCACTTTCATGGTCTCTTCCTTTGCGTGAAAAGAGCGCACGCCAGGCTGCTTGGACGAACCGTTGTCCACTGTGGCGCGCTGTGGGCCGTCGGAGATGCGCCGCTGCCGAAGCGGAAAAGAAAAAGGAGACGGGCGCAAGCGACGCCTCGTCTCCTCCATTATCGAACATTCAAATGAAGAGAATGTTATGAGCACGTATACGGCGCTGAGGCGTCCATGCGATGCATTTACTTTTGCCCGCGCAGAACGGCGTCGATCAGGCTGCGCTCTTGTATTCCCGGCTGAGAAAGACGCGCTGTCCGGCGGCGTTGAAGAGCAAGGGCTGGGCGCGCTGCGTGAAGACGTCCACGTTGACGACGCAGCGCACAATGTCCGTGCGGCTGGGAATTTCGAACATGACATCGAGCAGCGCCTCTTCGACGATGCTGCGCAGCCCGCGCGCGCCGGTTTTGCGCAGGAAGGCTTCGGTCGCCACCGCCTCCAGCGCCGCCTCCTCGAACTCCAGCTTGACGTTGTCCATGGCAAACAGCCGCTGGAACTGCCGCACGACGCTGTTGCGCGGCTCGGTCAAAATGCGCACCAGCGTGCGCCGGTCGAGCGCATCCAGACTGACGATGACCGGCAACCGCCCTACGAACTCTGGAATCAGGCCATAGGCGAGCAGGTCGTCGGGCTGCACCTGGCTTAGCAGCTCGCTCTCCTGGCGGCTCTCCTTTTCGAGCTGACGCAGACGCATCTCGCGTCGCCGTGCGACCGGGTCTTCGGGCAACGGCGGTTCGACCGGCTCTTCGCGACCTGGAGTAGGCGTCAATGGAATTTCGTTTTCATCCACGAAGCCCAGGGCGCCGCGACGATGAATGCGCTTGCGCACCACCTCGGCGAGATGCGCAAACGCGCCGCCGCAGATAAAGAGAATGTTGCGCGTGTCGAGCTGGATGAATTCCTGTTGCGGGTGTTTGCGCCCTGAACCCGGCGGCACATTGACGATGCTGCCCTCGATGATCTTGAGCAGCGCCTGCTGCACCCCCTCTCCGCTGACGTCGCGCGTGATGCTGGGGTTGTCGCCGCTCTTGCGCGCAATTTTGTCGATCTCATCGATGTAGACGATGCCGTAGGCGGCGCGTTCGGTGTCCCAGTTGGCGTTCTGCAGCAGGCCGACCAGGATCGTTTCCACGTCCTCGCCGACGTAGCCGGCCTCGGTGAGCGAGGTGGCGTCGGCGATGGTGAAGGGCACGTCGAGCATCTTGGCCAACGTCTGCGCCAGCAAGGTCTTGCCGCTACCGGTGGGGCCGATCAGCAGCACGTTGCTCTTAGACAATTCGACGTCGGGGTCGATAGGGATCGACGTTGCGGCGCCGTCGTGCGCCGTTTCGGCCGCACCGCTGCCAAAGACCCGTTTGTAGTGGTTGTAGACGGCCACCGAGAGCACCTTCTTGGCGCGCTCCTGACCGATCACGTACTGGTCAAGATGCTCCACGATGGCGCGCGGGCTGGGGATGATGCGCGGCGCGTGAGAGCGCAAAGGCGCCACCGGGCGCACGCCGCCTGTGACGACGCCTTCCTCGGTTAAAATTTCGGCGCCCAGCAAAATGCATTCGTCACAAATGTAGACGCCGTCGCTTCCTTCGATGAGGCGTTTGACGGCTGTACGATCTTTGCCACAGAAAGAACAGTGGGGTGTCGTGGTTTCGTTCATCTCTTCCGGTTGTCTCTATACGTTTGGCGGCGACCGTCGAAGGACCGCCGCCAAACGCTGTGGAGCGATCTCGCCTTAGCGCGCGCCGTTGGTGAGCTCAGGCAGCTCGTGCGCAAAGGCAATTCTGCCCTCCTTGGTGACAACGACGATATCGTCCGTGTTGCCGAGCACGTGATCCACCAGGCCAAACTTTTTCGCCTCAATGGCGTTCATATAGCGGTCGCGGATGAATTCCTCTTCAATTTCTTTCCAGGTGTGACCGCTATGCTTGCCGACCAGATGGAAGAGCTGCGTCTGCACGCGCTCCTGCTCGCGGATGGCAATGCGCATGTCTTCGGTGTAGCCCTGCGCGCCGCTGCTGGCAGGATGCATATGGATCGTGGCGTGCGGCAGCGCGTAGCGTCTGCCCTTTGCGCCCGCAGCCAGCAAGACGGTGCCCATGCTCGCCGTCACGCCGACGGCGTAGGTGGCCACCGGCGCCGAGATCATCTGCATCGTGTCGTAGATCGCCAGTCCGGCGTAGATGCTGCCGCCCGGGCTGTTGATGTACATGTTGATCGGCTGATTGGGGTCTTCGCCGTTCAGATACAGCAACTGGGCGACGATCAAATTCGCCACCTGATCGTTGATCGGCGTGCCCAAAAAGACGATGCGCTCCTTGAGCAACAGGCTGTAAATATCGTAGGCGCGCTCCCCACGGCCGGAACTGTCTATCACCATCGGGATGACGTTCATTGGATGAATCATAAGCTCTCTCCTGCCTTCAAAATGGTTCCATGCACATGAATGTTACCGCCATGAGCGGGCGTATTTGAAGCGCTGCGCTCATGTAAACAAAATCTTCCTGAAAAACAGGATACGCTATCTCCGATCCCGCCAATGTAAGCGCTCTTCGATTAGCCTGTTTGCGTTCTATTAGAATTTGCGTTCTATGCCTGACCTTCCCAGGAAGCTTCAAGGGCGTCGACAAAATCATCCGGCAATGGATGGCGCTGCAACTTGTAGTTGTGGGTTTGGGCGCACAGCCATGTCGCGCCGGAGACGACGACCTGCGTATTCGCTGCCCAATCCGCGAAAAATCACAGCAGGCGGCGGAATCCTCAGAAACGCCCGCAGGCTCACCCCTCCCGGGCAGGTTGCTCGCCGGCTTCTGCGCTTCTCTCTTCGGCAACCTCGGCCTCTTTGGAAGGTGCATCAACGGACGAGTCAGGGGTGGTCTGCTCCTCCTCGGTTTCTCGCCGGAAGACGGTCGGCTCCTGCCCGCGCGCCAGAGCAACGAGAAGCTGAATCGCCTTCTCCGTCAATATCTGGCTGATCACCATCGACCGGCCCGGGCCAAAGCGCAGGAAGTCGGCAAGTTCGCGCGCGGATGGATCGATTTCGCCTTCTGCGTCTGCGCCAAGCATTCGGCGCACATGGGCCTCGATCTCTTCTTCGCTCGCCTCGATGCCTTCCTGCCGGATCACTTCGGAGAGAACAAGGTTGCGGCGGGCGATCTGCGTTGCAGTGGGGCGCAGTCGCTCCCGATAACTCTCTTCGGTTTGACCGGTCTGCTGGAGAAACGCCTCCAAACCATCCAACCCCATTTGACGGATGCGTCGATCGAGGTCGTTGAGCATGGCGTCGATCTGATCTTCGACCACCACAGGCGGATAGTCCAGCTCGCTGATCTCCACCAGGGCGTCGAGCACCTTGTCCGTATATTGGCGCTCCGCTTCCTGTCGCGCCTCCTCGGTCAGGCTTTCCACGATGGCTTTGCGCAGGTCTTCCAGCGTCTCATAGTCTGGACCCACCAGTTTGGCGAACTCGTCGTTCAGCTCGGGCTTTTCATAGCCTTCCACCTTTTTGATTTTCACGAAGAATTTCGCCTGTTTGCCTGCATAGATGCTCTGGCTGTCGGCGGGCCAGGAAAGGATAAACTCCTTTTCTTCGCCGGCGCGCATGCCCAGGATTTCCTTGTCGAGACCGGCCGGCTCGAGGGGATGCTCCTCGTCGAGAGTGACCTCCCAGTCGGTTTCGTCGAGCACCACTTCGTCTTCTGCGTTTTCTTCCCCGTCCTCGCGCACGATCACGCTCTTGACGTCCATCGTGATGAGGTCGCCGTAGACGCAAGGTCGCTCCACTTCCCGCCAATTGGCATATTCCTCGCGATACATTTCCAGACGGCGGTCGACTTCGGCCATGTCGATCTCAACCGGCTCCGCCTCGACGCGCAGCGAGCGATAGTCGCCGAGTTTCACCGTCGGCTCCAGCGGCACGATCAGTTTATAGGTCAATGGATCGAGTTGAATGTCCTCGATCGAAGACTGGGCGTAGGGCTGGATGTTTTCTTGCTCGATGGCTTTGCGGAACAATTCCTCGCCCAGCTCGTCGACGAATTCAGAGTAGAGGCTGGGCAAGCCCACCTGTTGGACGACGATGTGATAGGGCGCCTTGCCCTTGCGAAACCCCGGGATCACATATTGCTGCGCAATTTTGGCCGCCGCCTTGCGCAGCTCCTGTTGGACCCGCCCTGGATCGACTTCAATCGTGACCGCGAGTTGACGATTTTCGCGCGGCTCTGTTTTTACTGTAAATGACATGGTTTCCTCTAAACTACTTCCTGTATGTAGACACAAGTTTCTCTGGCCGGCGGCGTGCGCTCTGATTTCGACGCCTGTTCAGTAACTGGTTAATCATAGCATTGAAACGTCGATAGCTCAAAGCGTAGGCGCGCAGAGATCAATGGAAGTGAGCGATCCTATGCGATTTTCTGAATGGGTGCAGTGCGTGTTCGATGAAACGTCGACGACGCTTGCGAGTGTGCAGGAGGAAACCGTAGAAGAGGCGACGGCGATGATTCTGGCCGCGCCGCGTATCTTTGTATTGGGTCTGGGCCGCAGCGGGTTGATCCTGCGCATGTTTGCGATGCGTCTCATGCAGATCGGGCTGCGCGCTTACGTGGTGGGAGACGCCACGACGCCGGCGATTGAGGTCGGCGATCTGCTCATCGTCCTCTCCGGAAGCGGACGCACGGAGACCATCCTTCTCTTGACGCGCAAGGCGAAGGAGTTCGGCGCCCGCGTGCTGGCGATCACCACCGACCCGGAGACGCCGCTCGCCGCCTTGGCCGACAGGAGCTTGATTTTGCCCGCCATCTCCCCCAAAGTCGCCCTGTCTGAAGGCGACGCTGCCGCCCGCTCCCGGCTTCCCCTCGCCGACGCGTTCGAGCAGGCGGCCTCGATCTGTCTTCTCTGCATCGGGGCGATGTTGGCGGCTCAGTGCGGGCAGGACAACGTCGCCATGATGCAGCGCCACGCCAATTTGGAGTGAGAAGGGATGGCGCGGCGTCTTTGTCGGCGCTTACACCATGGGCAGCACCAGCGCCGAGGGATGGGCGGCGTCGTGAAAGACAGTTTGAACGGCGGGGCGCATCTCGGTCATCAGCGTCTGGTTGCCCAGAAAACCGAGGTTGCGCGCAAAGCGTGGGTGGGCGCCGCTGGCGACCAGCAGTCGCACGCGCTGGCCGGCGTTGACCCGGCAGGCCGTCGAGGACATGGCTACGACGATGCGCACGCTGCCGTCCGGCTGCACTTCTCCACGGCCCGGCTCGACGCGAAAGTTGCCGTCGCAGATGTTGCGCGAATAACCCGAGCGCTCGACGACGCACAGCCGCGCAAAAAAATCCGCCGTCGGGAGATTGGATTGGACGTACAGTTCAAGCTGCACCGGCCCGATGAACTCGACGTCCTCTCGCAGCGGAAGCGAGGAAAAGACAAGCACATCGCTGCGCCGTTCCAGCGGACGGTTGTCCACCGCGCCGGCGCCGTTGGCCAGTTTGGGGCCGCCGAGATTGGGCGTCGGGTCCGCAGGGTTGTAGGTGTACACGTCGGCGGACGCCTCCGCAGGCGACGGATGCGGGAACAGCCGACCGGTCTTGGCCAGTCCATTGCCGTGTAAATAGAGTCGCAACGGTTGCGAGGGAGGCGGCCAACGGTCGAACTCTCGCCACCGGTTCGCTCCCATGACATAGAGACGCACCGGTTTTTCTGCTTGCGTCGCCGGTTCGTTGCGCAGATGCATGGCGCACCAGCGCAGCGCCTCCTGAAAAGCGACGCCCATGTATCCGTATTCCATGTGGTGCCAGGGGCCGACGATCAATCGTGGTTGCAGGCCGGCCCGCTCCTGGACGGAATAGTCCTCCAGCAAACCGTCGAGGAAAAGATCGTACCAGCCGCTGACGAAAAGCGCCGGCGGCGCGCCGGCGACGGCGCCGCGATGATCGACCTCCCGCCACAGCGGATGATCGGGGCCGGCTGCGCTCATTTCCCGGTAGAGGGCGTCCGGCCTGCCGATGACCAGCTCATCGGCGGTCTGCATGGGTAGATGCATGAACGCCGCGCGCAGAAAGCGATCCTGCACTGCGCCGTCGTTGATGCGTTGGAGGCGCTCCCACACGCTCAGCGACGGATCGGTCATGGACGCAAGCTGGAACATCCAGCGCAGCAACAGGTCGAGCGGAAAACCGTGCTCTTGGTATTCCATCAGGTGCGAATGGGTGATGATCGGCGTAATCGCCTTGAGATAGGGCGACTTGCCCGCCGCTGCAGCCCACTGCACATAGCCCAGGTAGCTTGGCCCCCACATGCCGATGGCGCCGTTGCACCAGGGCTGGCTCCCCATCCACGCCAGCGTGTCGACGCCGTCCTCTTTTTCGTGCACAAAGGCGACGAACGCCCCCTCCGAATCGAAGCGCCCGCGCACGTCCTGGTTGATGACGTGATAGCCATGGGTGGCGAACGCCTGCGCGTACATTTCCGCCAGCGATCGCCCTGGGCCATTGCGGCCATAGGGGGTGCGGATCAGAAGCGCCGGCCCTCGTTCGACGCCGACCGGCGCGTAGTGATCGCAGGCAAGTCTGACGCCATCGCGCATCGGGATGCGCACATTGCACGTTCGTTGCACGGCATAACGCCCCCGCGGCAGGCGAACGGCCAGGGTGAGCGCCTGCTGGAGGAGGGCCTCGCCCACAGAGCTCTCAAAAAATTTTTGCACAATCTCTTGCAAAGGTGGCGTCATGTTTGATCAGACCCGTTCAAAGCGCTGCACGGACCATGCAATCAAGATCAAGGCGGCGTAATAACTGCTCATGATCCATAGATCGCGATGAGGGATCGGCGCTCGAAATTTGTCAAGCGCCAGAATGGAGTCGGACGCAAGAAAGAGCAGCGCGCCGCCCAGCGCCAGCAGTGCAGAGAGGCTGCGCATGCTCCACCACAGCTCGCCGGCCTGCCAGCCCATGGACAGCAGGACAAGCGCATAGATCAGCACGGGCAGCCGCAGCGCGCCGACATGCGGCCAGAGCAGATACAGAAGAACGAAGCCGTAGATCGCAAACAAGGCTAGGAAGAACCAGTGCACGCGAAAACCGGCCTGCTCCAGGTAGGCTGCAATGAAAAAGAGATGGGCGATCAGAAAGCTGACCAGCCCCCAGAGGAAGAAATCCCCGGGCGACATCAGGAAAACGTCGCCCGCCAGCGAGAAGAGAATGCCCGCTCCGATCAGGATGCGATAGAGCGGTGAAACCGGATCGGGCAACGTCAGCGCAACCAGCAAGATCAGCGCCGTCGTCAGCGGCTTGAAGAGATAGCGCAGCGCAGGGCCCCCTGCGTAAGTCGCCCAGATGTAGGCGATTCCTGAGCAGATCGCAACTGCAGTGAAGACGAAGCTGGCGAACACGGCGCTCCTCCCCTCAATAAATGAACGGGATCAGGCGTTTGCTTGTCTCTTGATAAGCTCGATAGGCCGGGAAGGCGGCCGCCAACAACTGCTCTTCATAGTTGAGCTTGACCAGCAGATCGACCGCCAACACCACGTAAACGCCCCAGCGCAGCGGCGTCGGCGCATCGAGCACCAGCGCCAAGGCGCCGAGCAAAATTGCAGCGTACATGGGATGGCGAATCCATCGATACGGGCCTTCGCGCACCAGGCGGCTCCCTTTGCGCACATCGGGAAGCACGCTCAGACGACGGATGCGCATGGTCAGAACCGCCCAGCCCCCTAACGCCAACGCAGCGATCTCCATGGCCAGGAACACAGGATGACGCGCGATCCACGGCCCTGTTGCGGCAAGCGCAAGCAGCGCACCGAACTGGATGAGCACCAGCGTGTAGGATTGAAGGCGGCTGAGGCGCGTTGTCATAGGTCAAATGGCGCTGGATACTCCGCCTGCTGATGGCGACGGCCATTTCAGCCGCCGCCGATGCCTTTCTGTTCCTGGCCGGTCTGTCCCCCGGCTTCCGGGCCTTTCCCTTCGTAAATCTTGGGATCGCGGCCGTAGATGAGCGTGGTTTCCAGCAGTCGCTCGGCGACATGGCCGGTCAACTGTTCGGGGACAAAGCGCCACGCCCAGTTGCCGGAAGCGCGGCCGGGGAGGTTCATGCGCGCCTCGCCGCCGAGATTTAACACATCTTGCAAGGGAGCAATCGCCGTATTCGCCACGCTCCAAAATGCGCCGGCGATCATCGTCCAGGCGGCGTCATGGCCGTCGGTGCGAAAATAGCGGCGGAAGTAATCGCGTTCTTTGTCGGTGGCGGTGTTGCGATACCAGCCCCAGGTGGTGTCGTTGTCGTGCGTGCCGGTGTAGACGATAAAGTTGCGCGTGTAATTGTGGGGCAGGAACTTGTCGCTGGCGTCGGTGCTGAAGGCGAACTGGAGAATCTTCATGCCCGGCAGTCCAAACTGATCGCGCAGCTCGATCACATCGGGCGTGATCTCGCCCAGGTCTTCGGCGATGATGGGCAGATCGTCCCCCAATTCCGCCTGGACGGCGTGGAAGAAATCGGCGCCCGGCCCCTGCACCCAGCGTCCGTTGACTGCAGTCTCCTCGCCCGCCGGCACTTCCCAGTAGCCTGCAAAGCCCCGGAAATGGTCGATGCGCACGATGTCGTACAGGCGCAGGGCGGCGCGGATCCGGCGGATCCACCACGCGTAGCGATTTTCTTTCATCACGTCCCAGCGGTAAAGTGGATTGCCCCACAGCTGACCGGTGGCGCTGAAATAATCCGGCGGCACGCCGGCCACCACCGTCGGCTGAAATTGGTCGTCCAGGAAAAACTCGGCAGGGTTGGTCCAGGCGTCGCTGCTGTCCATCGCCACGAAGATCGGAATGTCGCCGATGATAAAGACGCCTTTGTCATTGGCGTAGCGCTTGAGCGCCAGCCACTGCCGATAGAAGAGCCATTGGTTGAGCTTGTGGTTGACGATGGCGGCGGCGTGCTCTTTGCGCGCTGCGTCCAGCGCTGCGGGTTGGCGGCTGCGCAGCGGCATCTCCCATTGGTTCCAGGGCGCGCCGTTGTGGGCGTCCTTGAGCGCCATAAAGAGCGCAAAATCCTCCAGCCAGTCGGCGTTTTCGGCGCAGAACGCTTCAAATTCGCTGCGCAGATCGGCGGAAGCGCGCGCGTCGAATTCGCTTGCAACGCGGCGCAACAGCGGCAGTTTCCACGCATAGATCGCCCCATAGTCCACGCGGTGGCGCGGGAAGGCAGGCGCCTCATCGAGCGCTTGTTGCTCCAACAGCCCCAGTTGCACCAGATGCTCCAGGCTGATCAGATAGGGATTGCCCGCGAAGGAGCTGAAGCTCTGATAGGGGCTGTCGCCGTAGCCGGTGGGGCCAAGGGGCAGCACCTGCCAGAGGGTCTGGCGCGTCTGCACTAGAAAGTCCACCCATCGGTAGGCGTGTTGGTCGAAGCTTCCGATGCCGTATGCGCCGGGTAGCGAGGTGGGATGCAGCAGGATGCCGCTGCGCCGTACATTGAGCATGATGGTTCACTCCTCAGGTGGCTCCATAGGAAAGGTCGTTCACATCGATGGGAAGCGGGTGACTGTGACGACGTAGACGCCCGCAAAAAAGACGATCAGACAGAAGACCACCCAGGCGATCTCCGCCAGCCTGCGCTCTTCGATGGCCAACGGCTGCGGGCCGGGGCGAAGGATCATCCCCGGCGTCGAGGCGGGCGAACGGTAACGCGGCATGAGGCCCAGCATCACAAACGTCCCGCCGATCAGGCCGCCGATGTGCCCCCAGTTGTCGATGTAGGTCGAGCTGAAGCCGATGACCAGGTTGAGGGCGAGGACAATCAGCATGTTTTGCAAGATTGCCCTGCCCTGCGGGCCGAAGTTGTCCCGGTATCTCAAGAAGAAGAGCGCAATCGCGCCTAACAGCCCGAAGATGGCGCCGGAGGCCCCGACGGAAACAGGGCCGGACAACGCATAGCTGAAGAGGCTGCCGTATAGCCCGCTGATGAGAAAAACGGTCAAGAAGCGCACATGGCCGATATAGCCTTCGAGCATGGGGCCAAGGATGTAAAGGGCGTAGAGGTTGAAGAGCAGGTGCATGACGCCGCTGTGCAGGAAAATCGGCGTCAACAGGCGCCACAGCTCACCGGCTGCAATGCGCTCGTTGACCTTGGCGCCCATCAGGATGAGCACGCGAATGTCGGTGCTGGTCAGCGAGGTCCACGTGCCATACATGGACAGGCTCAGCATGACGGAAATCACAAAGACGGCCAGGATGACGCCCATCAACGTCTGGGTGACAAGCGGGCGGCTGAGCCGGATATAGAACTGCGGCGGCTCTTCCATCCAGGACGGCTCTTCAGGATAGGAGGGAGGCATGGTTCTCATAAGATCACCGGCGTCCAATCTACGCGGCTCTTTTCGGCGCGAATGATGCTGAGCACCGTTTCTACGGCGGCGTCCAACTGCTCTTCGCGGTTAATCACGACATAGTCGAACTCGGTGAAGCGACGCAATTCGCGACGCGCTGTGACGATGCGCATCTTGAGCTGGTCGGGCTCCTCCGTTTTGCGCAGCCGCAGGCGGCGCACCAACTCCTCTTCGCTTTCCGCCGTCAGGAAGATCGTGACGGCGTTCGGGATCAGCGACCGAATGGTGGCGGCGCCCTGCACATCGATGCGCATGATGACGTCCTTGCCGCTGGCGAGCGCCTCGCGCACGTGCTTTTTGGGGATGCCTTTATAGTCTCCGTAGACGACGGCGTATTCGAGCAGCTCGTCGTTTTCGATCATTTCGGCGAATTCGCCCACGGAGACAAAATGATAGTCGACGCCGTCGATTTCGTTGGGGCGCTTCGGGCGGGTGGTGGCGGTGACGACAAAGTAAAAAGGATGGTCGGTTTGCTTCAGCCGTTGAATCACCGAATCTTTGCCGACGCCGCTAGGGCCAGAGATGACGACCAGCACCGGCCGCGGCGCGTTGAGACTGGCGTAGAGGGCCTCGACTTCCTGGTCGCGTTCATGAAATGCGCTCAACCTCATCTCCTTCAGTCCGGTGTTGCAATCTGTGGGCTTGATGGGTTTGAGTGGAGGCCGCGCTCCTGCATATAATCAACCACAGTTTCATCGTGCTTGACAGTTGCATCATGCCTGTAAGTATACGTGAGGACGCTGGAGGGGGAAAAGGGGAGCCATGCCAATCTACGAATACTACTGCTTTGACTGTCGCAAACGCGTCAGCGTCTTCTTCCGCACTTTTTCCGACGCCAGCGACGCGGCGGCGCGCTGCCCCACCTGTGAGGGAACAAAGCTGCGCAGGCTGGTGAGTCGCGTGGCCGTGCTGAAATCGGAGGAGAGCCGTCTGGATGATCTGGCGGATCCCTCGTTCATGGCCGGGTTGGAAAATGAAGACCCGCGCGCATTGGCGAGCTTTATGCGCAAAATGAGCGACGAGATGGGTGAGCCGTTGGATCCCGAAATGACCGAAGTCGTTGAACGATTGGAACGCGGCGAGAGTCCAGAGGAGATCGAGAAGATGATGCCGCAGCCTGCCGGCGACGACTCGGGGGTGGACGACGCGTGAACCTTGAACTTTGACTAAATCTTCTCGAAACGCGCCACATCGAGGACAAAAATCGTGGCGCCGCCCATGTGTTTTTCCACCGGAGTCGGAATGTGGACTTCCCCCGGCTCCATCACCGGCGGCAGCGGCGTGACATATTGAATGCGACTCGGACAGCTTTCGCGAAAGATGCCGATCACCTCTTCAACCTTTTCATCCTCGACGCCACAGAAGATCGTGGTGTTGCCCACGCGTAAAAAGCCGCCCGTTGTGCTCGTCACCGTCGCCGAAAATCCTCGTCTCGCCAGGCGATCGAGCACGTTGCGGGTGTCATCGCTGTTGATAATCGCCATCACCAGTTTCATCTTCTAACTCCTTTCTGCTTCGCCTGAATTCATTTGTAGCAGATTTTCAGGGAAATCGCCTAACAAAGCAAGCACGCGCAGCAGAATTGTGCGATGGAGCGCCTCGATCGGCTGGGTTGCATCGAGCACCAGCCATCGCGCGGGTTCGGCCGCAGCGAGCGCTAAGTAGCCCTCGCGCACGCGCTGATGAAAGTCGATGTCCAGATTTTCCATCCGATTCCACTCTTCGGGCGCACCGGCGCGCTTGCGCGCCAGACCTTCATGCACGTCGATGTCGAGATAGATCGTCAGAGTGGGCGACAGATGGTCTGTCGCGTAATCGCCTAACAGCTTCAACGTATCGAGCGACTGTCCTCGGCCATAGCCCTGATAGGCGAGCGTGCTGTCGGCGTACCGATCGCACAGGACGATCGAGCCGGCGGCCAGCGCCGGACGAATCACTTCGTCGACGATCTGGGCGCGCGCGGCCTGAAAAAGCAACGTTTCGGCCCGAGGGCTGATCTCCACGCGACGATGGTCGAGCAGAAGAGTGCGAATGGCGTCGCCGATGCGCGTGCCGCCCGGCTCACGCGTCGCCACGATGCGATAGCCGGACTGCGCTAATGCAGCAGCGAGCATGCGGAGCTGCGTCGTCTTGCCGCTGCCTTCGGCGCCTTCAAACGTAATGAGAACACCCACTGCGTATGTCCATTGCTCTGAAGTGAGACGCCGAAAACGCAGTCGGCGTCATTCGAAGGTTGAAATTGAAGCCTTCCAGAGCGGAGCGCTCCCCTCTGGAAGGCCATGGAGTCAGGAAGTCGTGAGGCCGTCCGTCCGGATTCGGTGACGATCAGCGGCGAAAAATGCGCACGCGGCGATAGGGTTCGCGTCCATAGCTATGGCTGATCAGGTTGGCGGCCCGCACAAGCTGATGTTGCTGGCTGCGGATCGCCGCCGATTGCGGACTGAGCGTGACGTCAGAGGCGCCGTTGAGCACGCGTTGAATGCCATCCTGCGTTTCGCGCATCGCCTCTTCAAACGCGTCGATCGGATCAACGGCGATGTTGAAAAGATCGACCAGGATCTGCTCCATCTGCGCCGTGGTGTTGCTGCGCAAGATGTAAACAGGGATGCCGCGACGCTCCGCCTCCTGGATCGGCGCCGGTTGTTGGCGGTAGTAGTTTTTCAGCGTCATCACTGCGTCGGCGATGTTTAGATTGTCCACGATCTGGATCGGCACGTTGAGCGCAGTTGCGGCTGCCCGCAGTCGGTTCTGTCCGATCCCGTAAGGATAGATGCGCACTGTGTTGCGTTTCACCGGCTCCGACGCCATCCCCCGTTCCTTGGAGGACGCGTCCGGCGCATCAAGCTCCTCGGCGTAAGCGTGGCCATTCATCTTTCTGCCGAGCGCTTCGCCGACGCCATCCCGTTCTCGTTTTCTGCGCATGCGCCCCGAGAAGTCGCTGTGCTCAGGAGTTGTCTCAAAGCGTCGGATTTGAATCACGCCCCGTTCATCGACGAAGCGCTCCTCCGGGATTAACTCGCGTCCGCGCAAAATGGCGTCCACCGCCTGCGCCACGTCGTGGTGGATCACCAAATGTTGACGGTCTTTGATCTCGATCAGCACATCGAAGGTGGGTGGGGCGCGTCGCTCGAGCACGCTTTTCTGTGTGCCGCGCCGCCGCGCTTCCTCGTCGGAGAGGGTCACAGATTCGATGCCGCCGACGAGATCGCTGAGGGTGGGATTCATCAGCAAGTTTTCCAGGCTGTTGCCGTGCGCCGTGCCGATCAGCTGCACGCCGCGCTCGGCGATCGTGCGCGCTGCAATCGCCTCCTGCTCGCGGCCGATTTCGTCGATGATGATGACCTCGGGCATGTGGTTCTCCACCGCCTCGATCATCAGTTCGTGCTGTAACGATGGGTCGGGCACCTGCATGCGGCGCGAACGGCCGATCGCCGGATGCGGGATGTCGCCGTCGCCGGCGATTTCGTTGCTCGTGTCGACGATCACCACGCGTTTGACTTCGCTGCGCAGACGCGCCGCCTCGCGCAGCAGGGTCGTCTTGCCGACGCCCGGTCGACCCAACAACAAAATGCTGCGTTCGCTGTTGACGATATCCTTGATGATTTCAATGGCGCCGTAGACTGCGCGTCCGACGCGACAGGTCAAGCCGATCACATCGCCCTTGCGATTGCGAATGGCCGAAATGCGATGCAAGGTGCGCTCGATGCCGGCGCGGTTGTCCGCGCCGAAATCGCCGACGCGTTCCACCACCATGCGCAGGTCCTCGTGCGTCACCTCCTGGTCGCTGAGCACCATTTCTCCGTCGGTGAAGCGCGCCTCGGGCAGACGCCCAAGGTCCATGATGACCTCGATCAGGTTCTCCTTGCGCTCCGACTGTTCCAGCGTCCGGCGAATGCGTTCAGGCAGGACAGCCAACAGCAAATCAAGGTCGTCGGTAATCTGAAGTGTGTTCATATTAGATGTGTCAGTCGTTAAAGAGTCAGTTGTCAAAGAACTCGTCGTCGAAAGATTCGTTGTCAAAGCGTCAGAACCGGTTTGATGCGAGTTGTGATCTGATAGACGATCCGGCCCACGGTGCAACGGAAGCGGGAATAGATTCTTTTTCACAAGGCATCCCCGGAATGCGCATGCGTAGACGGGTGCGCTGACGATGCGACTGTCTTCGGCGGCGCATAGGTGGTGGGAACAATTTCGCTGGCTGTTTCCACCAGCGGTGCAGCGCTGGCGACGCTTTCGCGCACCCATTTCACCATGTGCTTCACCATTCGAACGCGGTCGCAAAAAGGGGCAAAGCCAAACTCTTCAAGCACCGCGCCGAGGCCTCCCTGATAGTCGCTGACGGCGAAGTACACAGGCCCCTTCCAGCGGTTGAGCGTCATCACCAACAGAGCCTGCTCGAACAACGTTCGCACGGAGCGCATGGTTGGCTCCAGCGAGTCGCCCCAAAGCTGCAGCCAGACGCCGTGTGCGCTACGCGTCATTGCAAAGGCGCCGGTCAGATCACCCCCTTCTCGCACTACATACAAAACGTTTTGCTCTGACGGCAAGTTCTCCTGCGACGGAAAGGCGGCGTCCCCTTCGTTGCCGCACCCTTCGGCCATGCGCACCCGCTCAGGCGTAGACTTTCTATACAGGCGTCGCAGATCCCAGTCGTCAACGGCGCTGCGCGGTCGGGCGAGGAGAGCAATGTCGCGTCGATGCAAGGTTACATCGGGGTCGAAGCAACGCCAGACGGTTTGACGGGTGAACGGCTCAAAGCCCACCGCAGCAAAGGTGTTGACAAGCAACGGTTGATCCGGTGCGTCGGCGTAAATCCGTTCAATATGGCTCGCTCCAGCTACATGCACGAAATGGGCCAATAGTTTGTTCCAGATAGCTGGATGCCCTTTGGGCGCGTCCAGGCTGGGCGCCAGGCATAAAATCTCCGCCTCGCGTGTGTTGCCGCAGCGCCTTGCTTGCAGGAACCCTTCGTGCACCAGGCCATGACCATCCTGCCGCAGAACATAGGTCAACATTCTCGTCGTCGACCATGGCAAGACGGCGCTGAGCGCAATCGATAAGCTCGATTGTGGCTGGAGAAAGATATATGCGCAGGGCAGATGCGTCGCCTGACGGCTAAGGCGTTGAATCAGGAAAATATCGCCAAGCAAAAATGGGCGAATCACCGAGATAAACTCTCCGACGCGGAGAACACGAAAGATGACAAATATCCCATATCATTACACGACCATTATATTGTAAAATGCGCAGATAGGCAAGTAATGCCGCCAACGATTTACTTTATGTTAATAATGGGTTAACAGTCGGCGCAGATAATGAAAGTCGACCGGCGCTTCCTGCATTTACGCAAAATTGCTCGGAGAAGGCAAGGCTAAAAAAAATCGAGTTTACGAAATTTCCAAATCATGGTACACTGGACTCGCGCTTTCCATTCCGTTTCGCTAAGTTGATTTTACCCTGCAGGCGTTTACAAATCTATAGCATTGAAAGGAGTTTCGAGGTATGCGTTCAAAACTTATTTCCCTGCTCCTGGTGATGGCTTTGTTGTTGGCCTCCTTCAGCACGGCGTTCGCTCAGGCTGAACCTTTCTGCGGAGACCTCTCCGCTGACGACTGCGAGTTGTTGACCGTCGCCATGCAGAACATGTTGGGGGTGACCTCCTATCAAGCCTCAGCCGAGTATCGCGGTGTGCTGGCCGGCCTGCCAGGGCTGGGAATCGATGAGGCCGCCGTCACCGTCACGGTGGACGGGTCTTTCTCTTACGGTGAGGAGGCCGTGGCGGCTGCAGCGGCGCTCGCCGGGGTGCAGACGCAGGAAGACCTCGCCGCTGTGATGGCCGAATCGCCTGAAGTGCTGGTCGATTTCTACAACGGCTGGTCCTTCGACATGGTGATCGTCGTGGACATCAGTGAAGAGCTCGCCGAAGCGCTTTCTGCTGACATTGGCGTCCCTGTGCCAGACCTGTTCTCTGTTCCTGTGAAGTTGGTCGACGGCGTTTTGTACGTCAACCTCACCGACGTCGCCCCGCTGCTCGAAGGCGGCGAATCGTTGGCCGGCTGGCTGGGTTTTGAATTTGGCCCGGTGCTGGAAGCCGCAGCCGAGCAGGGCATGTTCGAGGCGGCCGCCACCCAAATGGAGATGGACCCATCCATGCTGGCGGACAGCCCCGAAAACGCAGCGCTCGCAGCCGTGTTGTTCGCCGTGCAGTCCTCATTGTCCGATCCCACCGCATTCGAGCAGTACATGGCTGTCTCTCGCGCTGAGGACGACGTGATCAACGACATGGATGTCGCCGTCTTCGTCACCAAGATGGACATCCCTGCTCTCATCAGCAGCCCGGAATTTATTGACCTGATCAAAGGGCTGGCTGAATCCGGCTCCCTCGGCGAAGGTGCGCCCAGTGCAGCCGAAATTGAGCAGGCGCTGACGATGCTGAGCTTCATGGGGCCGATGCTCTTCCAGGGGCTGGTTTCAGAGAGCACAACGGCGGTGAGCCTGGAGGAGCCGAACTACATCGTCGCCCAGACGACGCTCTTCTCCTGGGATCTCTCCGGCCTGTTGCAGATGGCGGCCATGACCGGCGCGCTGCCGGCTGAAGAAATGCCGTCAGGCGCTTCGCTGGTTGAATTCTCGACTTCGGTGGTCAATTCCGCCTTCAATGAGCCGCAGACCATCAACGCGCCGGCCGACGCCACCATTATCCCCGCCGAATCCATGATGGCGGCGCCGTAAGGATTCCCGCCCTCAGAGAGTTCGTAGCATCGAGCCTTCTGGGGGGATGTTGGTGCATGCGAGGCTGATTTGAACAGGGGGCGTCAGACCGACGCCCCCTGTTTCAATTGCCGCCTTTCTCAAAGAGATGCGAAGAGCGTTGCATTTGCGGCGACAGATGTCGCAATCCAAGCAGTTTTAGGTTGCCCTCCAGTTCGCATCCGGCGAGAAACTCTGAATGTTATATGTGGGGGCAGCGTTTTTTGTTGAGTTGACAACGCCGGAGGATCGGCATATGATAGTCTATAGTGGTATAGACCATTATTCTGAGTATCCTATAGATTGATTGCATAATTTCGCCCACCTTTGCACTGAGGAAATCTGATGACGACTCTCCATGCATCCCCTGATCGCCCGCTGGAGCAACTGCCCGGCGCCACTCGCTATATGGAGCAGGTGCAGCGGCTTCTGCAAGTCATCGCAGAGACGCAGACCGCGGCCATCGACGCCGCTGCAACCGCCATCACCCAGGCGTTGCGCAACGGAGGACAACTGTATCTGTTCGGCACCGGACACTCCCATATGCTCGCCGAGGAAGGCCACTATCGCGCCGGCGGCCTGGCGCCGGTCTGTCCCATTCTCTCCTCGGCGCTCATGCTGCACGAAGGCGCTGTGACCAGCACGCTCATGGAGCGCACCAGCGGCCTGGGCCCCGCCGTGTTGGCGCGCTACCCGGTGGGCCCAGAGGATGTGATCATGATTTTTTCCAACAGCGGCGTCAATGCAGTGCCGGTCGAGACGGCGCTTGCCGCCAAGCAGCGCGGGATGACCGTTATCGCCGTCGTGGCGCGCGCATACGCAGCGACGGTGGCGCCCGGCCCCAGCGGCAAAAAGCTGGCGGACGTGGCCGACATCGTGATCGACAATCAGGGCGTTCCGGGCGACGCCTTAGTGGAGATCGGGAGCAGTGGGCTGCGCACGGGACCGAGTTCAACGGTGGCGGGCGCCTTTATTCTGAACGCCATCCTGACCGAGGTCGCCTGGCGTTTGACAAATGTGGACGGGGAGGCGCCGATTTACATCAGCGCAAACATGCCGAACGCCGCCGCGCACAACGCGGCCTTGGTCCAACGCTTTCGTAGTCGGAATCCGCATCTGTAAGGATCAGGATAGAGTTAAATCGTAGTCGGCGTTTTTGGTCCCTCAGAGTTCACCACAAGGAGCCAAACCATGAGTCGTCACAAAAGTTCCATGCTCTTCATGATCGCAGTCGTATTGACAATGGCGGTGGGGTTGTCCGCCTGCGCGCCCGCCGCCCCTACGGCGCCCCAGCCGGCTCCCGCCGCTGAAAGTCCTGCGCAGCCGGTCAGCGTCAGGCTCTGGCACATGGAGCAGCCGCCTCACCGCGTGCAGCGCATCCAACAGCTCATCGATGAATTCAACGCCGCCAACCCGGGAATCGTCGTCAGCCAGGAGCCGCAAAACTGGGGCGAGATCTACACCAAGGCGCCGGCCGCCGTCGCTGCGGGCAACGCGCCGGAGCTGCTCTTCGCCATTCCTGACTTCACGCCTATCCTGAAGGACCTCGGCAAGGTGCAGCCGATGGAAGATCTGGTTGCAGAGATGGACGCCCTCTATTCCTTCTATCCCACTGCGGTCGAGCCGTACGCCTATGATGGCCACACGTGGGCGCTGCCGCTGTATAACATGGCGCATTCGCTCTGGTACCGCCCCAGCGTTTTTGCGGAGGCGGGCGTCGAACCGCCGAAGACCTGGGAGGAGTGGGAGGCCGCCGTGGAGGCGCTCACCAGAGATGGGCAGTACGGCATTGGCTTGCCCGCCAACAAGCATCTGTACACAGACCAGGTGGTCTATGATTTCATGGTCAATGCAGGCGCCGAAGAAATCTATAACCCGGATGGCACGCTGCGTTTCAACAATCCGCAGACGGTGGAGGCCTATGATTTCTACAGCAAGCTGTATCGTTTTTCGCCGCCGGATAGCCCGAACTGGACATGGGGCGAAGCCGAAGCCTGCTTTGCCAACCGCACCTGCGCCATGATCCTGCAATTCACCGTCATCACCACCTACGACACCCAGGCGGAGGGAGACCCGAACGATCTCGGCGTGATAGCCATCCCTCACTCTCCGAACGTCGAAGAGAGCGGCACCATCGCGTACTCGAACGCAGTGATGCTGTTGACCGACGATCCGGCCAAGCAAGAGGCTGCCAAAGAGTTCCTGCGCTTTTTACTCAAACCGGGCAACTATGGTCGCTTCCTGAACATGGAGCCGGGCCTGTTCCTACCCGTCACAGAGGCGGGCAGCCAGGATGAAACGTTCTGGAACGATCCGCTGGCCGTCAAATATCGCAGCCAGATTGAAACGATGATCGCGAACGCCAGGAATGGCCGCCTGTTTGGCTTCACCAACGGCAACACCTTCCCCAGCATCGCCGCCATCTCCGCCCAGAATCTGCTGGCGCAGACGCTGCAGATGGTGGTCATCGACGGCAAGCCCGCCGCCGAAGCTGTGGCCGCCGGCCAGGCGTTGATGGAGGAAGCGATCGGCGAGTAACGCGGTCCGTCAACGGCATCTTCCAGGAAGCCTGTTTTGAGAAGAGTCAATGCAAAGGCGCAGAGATCAACAAGAGCGCGCTTGATAAGCCTGGCGACCAGATGCGGTTTTCATCATGCATAGGGTCGCCAGGCGTCACGACTTCCTGGAAGATGCTTGAACGATAACGATCGTTTTTGAACCACAAAAACGCCGGACGGCGAAAGCCCCTGCGATCACGATGGATCACGCCAGTTCTTTTTCATCAAACGACACAACGCAGAAAAAGCGTCGCGCAACGGCGAGCCGCAATCGATTGGGAGGCTATCTTTTCGTCGCGCCGCTTTTGCTCTGGCTGGCTGCGACCATTCTATATCCTCTCTTTTCGGCGATTGCGCTGAGTATGCAGGACATCCGCATTATCGGGACGGCGGGTGACTTCGTCGGCCTCGATAATTACGCGCGCATTCTGGGATCGGAAAGCTTCTGGCAGGCGTTTGGCCGCAGCGCAATTTGGGTGGTGGGCAACGCAGTTGTGCAGACCCTGGCGGCGTTTACGGCTGCACTGATCTTGAATCAACGGTTCCCCGGCCAGCAGTTTGCGCGCATTTGGATCATCCTCTCCTGGATCGTGCCGACGGTTGTAGTGGTGATCATCTGGCGATGGCTGTTGAGCAGTTCCGGCGTAATCAATTACCTCTTGATGGCGATCGGCCTGACTGCAGAGCCGGTCGGCTTTTTTGGGGCGCCGACGACCGCTGCGACGTCTGTAGTTCTGATCAACGCATGGCGCTGGTTTCCCTTCATGGCGGTGACTTTGCTGGCTGCACTGCAGAGCATCCCTCAAGAACTGTATGAAGCGGCGGCGGTGGACGGCGCCACAGCCGTGCAACGGTTCTGGCGCATCACCCTGCCGCTGTTGCAGCCGGTGCTATTTGTGCTTGGGCTGGTGGGCACGCTTCTGTCGTTCAACGTCTTTGACGTCATCTGGCTGTTGACCGGCGGCGGCCCCTCCAATGCGACGACGACGCTGCCTGTGCTGATCTATGACACAGCGTTCACCCGATATCGCCTTAGCCAGGCGGCGGCCATTTCCGTGCTTTCCGGCCTGGCGCTCCTGATCTTCGCGCTGTTGTTCATTCGTTTCATGGCGCCCAAGCAGGAGGATGAGTCATGACCCGGCGCATTCGCAACCGCGTCTTCCTGGCGCTTGGCGTCTTTCTGCTGCTCTTCATCGTGATTGCGCCTTTTTATTACGTGATTACGTCGAGCTTCAAGGCGCCGCAGGAGATCATCGCCAGGACGCCCACGCTGATTCCTCAGTCGTTCACGCTGCAGCATTATGAGAAGCTGTTTCGTTCTTCCAATTTTCCGATCTATCTCGTTAACAGCCTGATCGTCGCCTTGGGAGCGATGCTCCTCTGCGTCGCGCTCAGCACCCCGGCCGCCTATGGACTCTACCGGTTGCGGCTGCCGGGCGGCAAGCTGCTTTTCCGCGTCATCCTTGTCACCTACGCCTTTCCTGGGGTGCTGTTGCTGATTCCGTTGTACGGCATGCTGAGCCAATTGGGGCTGATCGACCGGTTGCTGGCCTTGATCATTATCAACGTGACCTTTACGGCGCCTTTCGCCGTCTGGATGTTGCGCGCCTTTTTCACAACGATCCCACTGGAATTGGAGGAAGCTGCGGCGCTGGATGGCGCCACCCGTCTGCAGGCGCTGATGCGCATCGTATTGCCGCTCAGCGCCCCCGGCGTCGCCAGCGTGGCGATCTTCGCCTTTATCACTTCGTGGACGGAGTACATGTTCGCATCGGTCTTGATTCTCAGCGATGCCAACCGCACTGTGCCGGTTGGCCTGGCCGGCATCATCGGCCAGTATCAGGTGGATTGGGGGCTGCTGTTGGCCGGCGCAACGGTGACGATGTTGCCCGTGCTGTTCCTGTTCAGCCTGGTGGGACGGAGTTTCGTAGAGGGATTGACGGCGGGCGCAGTGAAATGATTGCATCGGTGGCTTCGGATTTGCTGCTCGGCGTCGACGCCGGCACGTCGGTGGTGAAAGCAGCGCTCTTTGATCGCGCCGGGCGAGAGCTGGCGGTGGTGCGTCGCCGCACGCCGGTTGAGACCCCGCAGCCCGGTTGGTCGGAAACGGACATGAACGTCGTCTGGGAAGTGACCGCTGCAGCGATCCGGTCGCTTCTGACAGAGCATCGGTTTGCGTCGGAACGCATCGCTGGCGTTGGCCTGACCGGCAACATGGTCGGCGCCTGGCTGGTGGATGCGCAGGGCCATCCGGTGCGCAAGGCGATTCTCTGGAACGACGGGCGCACGCAGCCGCTGATCGATCGCCTGATCGCCGCCATGCCCGACTTTATGACGCGCATCTTTCACTCCTCTGGATCCGTCATGCAACAGGGCTGTACGCTGCCTCTGATCCGATGGCTGGCCGAAAACGAGCCGGAGACGCTGGCGCGCGCCGCCCATGCCCTCTGCTGCAAAGACTGGATCGCCTACAAGTTGACCGGCTGCATTCAAATCGACCCGACGGAGGCCAGCGTCATGCCGGGCGATGCGCGGGGATGCGGCTACAGCGACGCCATGTTCGCGCTCTTCGGCCTCGACGACTATCGTCCCCTTTTTCCACGGCTGGCGCCCTCTGAAAGCGTCGCCGGCTTCGTCACGGCGCAGGCGGCGGAGCAGACCGGTCTGCGGCCGGGCGTTCCGGTCGCAGTGGGCGCAGGCGACGTGCCCGCCTCTGCGATCGGGTTGGGCGCAGTGTCGCCGGGCGTCGGCTGCACGCTGCTGGGCACCAATATCTTGAATTGTCTGGTCGCTGCGGAGCCTGTCTTTGAACCTGTAGACGTGGGTCTGCTCTTTTGTATGCCCGGCGGGCGTTGGCTGCGGGCGATGGTGAATGTGGCCGGCACCACTTGTCTAGACTGGTTTATCGCCCAGTTTTGCGCAGTGGAGCAAGCGAATGTAAGGACGCCTGCGGAGCTGTTTGCAACGCTTGAAAGATTGGCCGGCAACAGCCCGATCGGCGCCAATGGCGCGCTCTTCCTGCCCTACCTCAGCCCGTTGGGCATCACAACTCCCTATTTTGAGCCGGCGGCGCGCGCCGAGTTTTTTGGCCTGACCGACCAACACACGCGCGCCGACCTGCTGCGTGCAGTGTACGAAGGCGTCGCCCTCTCGATCCGCGATGGCTTCGCCGTCATGCCGCAGGAAGCTCGCGAGATTCGACTGGCGGGCGGTGGAGCGAAAAGCGCGTTTTGGAGCCAGATCATCGCCGATTGCACAGGCAAAAGCGTGTTGGTTCCATCTGGGACGGAGTTTGGCGCCAAAGGGGCGGCGCTGTTGGCCGGCGTAGGATTGGGCTGGTGGCCCTCCATCCAGGATGCCGTGCAGGGGACGGTGACCATCGTGCGTCGCTTCGAGCCAAATCCAGAAGCTTCCGCCGTCTATGACCGCATGTACGCCGTGTATCAAATGCTGCAACGCGATTTGCGGCCGGCCTGGCGAGCTGCGGCGGGCCGCGCTTGAGTCTGCGATGTCGAGCGATGGAAAGCGAGGCCTCTCGAGCGCCCCGTTCCGCCCCTGCTAGAGCGAACTCACTTTGGCCTCGAGATCGCGATCGCGTATCCCGATCAGATATAACAACCCATCCAACCCCAGGTCCGAGATGGCGCCGTCGGCCTGGCGGCGCACGACGGGCTTGGCGTGAAAGGCGACGCCCAACCCGGCCACGCTCAGCATCGGCAGGTCATTGGCGCCGTCGCCCACGGCGATGGTTTGCTCCAGACGGAGGCCCTCGGCAGCTGCAATTTGGCGCAGCAGCTCGGCCTTGCGCGGGCCGTCGATGATCTCGCCCACCAGTCGGCCGGTCAGCTTCCCGTCGACGATCTCCAGCCGGTTGGCGTACATATAGTCGAAGCCGAGCTGCTCTTGCAGGCGCCTGCCGAAGTAGTCGAAACCGCCGGAGAGGATGCCGATCTTATACCCCAGGCGCTTCAGCGTGCTGGTCACCAATTCTGCGCCTTCCGTGAGGCGGAGGCGCGCCGCCACGCGCGCCAGCGTCTCCTCCGGCAACCCCGCCAGAAGCGCCACGCGGCGCGTCAGGCTCTCGCGAAAATCCATTTCCCCGCGCATCGCTGCGGCGGTGATGGCGGCCACCTCGTCGCCCACGCCCGCCTCCTTGGCGAGCTCATCGATCACCTCGGCCTGAATCAAAGTCGAGTCCATGTCGAAGACGACGAGTCGACGGTTGCGGCGATAGATGTCATCGGCGTGAAAGGCGATATCGATGCCCATTTCCGTGGAAATCTGCAGGAGCTGACCGCGCATCGTCGCCTCATCGACCAGCCAGCCGCTCGCCGCCATCTGCACGCAAGCCCTCGGCGTGCGCGTTGGATTGACAAGGGAAATGCGACCGGTCAGCCGCGTGATCACGTCGATGTTGAGTTGGTGCGCGGCGCAAACGGCGGCGACGCAAGAGATTTGCGCCGCGCTCAGCTTGCGCCCGAGCAGGGTGATGATATAGCGCGGCTTGCCCTGTTCGTCGACCCAATGCTCATAGTCGGAGAGTGTGGTGGGGCGGAAGCGCACCTCGACCCCTAGCTCGTGTCCGATAAAAAGCAGATCTTTGAGCACGGGAGAGGATTGCTGCGCCTCGGGAATTTCGATCAGCAGCCCCAGCGAGATGTAATCGTGAATCACCGCCTGGCCGATGTCAAGCACGTTCACCCCATGCTCGGCCAGGGCGCCGGTGATGCGGGCAACCAGCCCGGTGCGGTCTTTGCCGGTGATGTTCACCAGGATAATTTCCGACATAAACTTTCTGCGCTCTGATGTTCTGACGATTCTTTGGTTTTGTTCGATCCGCCGCCTCAGCCCAGCTCTAGAGGCGCATCCTTCTCAGGTTATTTCTCGCCGATCGTCCTGAACTGCCGGAGGTGAACTCCACAGGCGATGGTTCGATGGGGGAATTATAACGCCTCGTGCGTGGAACGCCTGTTTTGTGGGGCTGCGGTGCAACAAGATTGCACTGAATACGTTGGATGGCATCGTCTTTGTTGCAACCGAGAAACGATCTTGCCGGTTCGACGTAGTGTTTCTTGTGATAGAATGAAATTGTGAAATTGTGCACAAACGGATTGTAGCGCGCATTGCCTTGCGCTTCTACAAGATTTGATTCCCACAGAAGGAGCCTTTTCATGTTCACCCAATCCAATAAGCAGATGTTGTGGGGCGCGTTGTTGATTCTATTGGGCGTGCTTTTTCTATTGCAGGCGACCGGGATATTGGGCGCGTTGGGCGATCTCTTCTGGACGCTTGCGTTCACTGCGGCGGGCGGCGTCTTTTTGTACACTTTTCTAACCGCAGTGCAGGAGCGTTGGTGGGCGGCGATCCCTGGCTTCACATTGCTGGGTCTGGCCGCCACGATCTTCTACGGCCGGTTTGGGCCGCCGATGTTGGCAGGGGTCAGCGGCGCCCTCTTTTTGGGGTCGATCGGCCTTGGCTTTCTGGCGGTCTTCATCACCAATCCGCGCCAGTGGTGGGCGATCATTCCTGGCGGCGTCCTCGTTTCTCTGGCGGGCGTGGCTGCGTTGGACGCCATGCGCATCGGAGTTCTGAATCCGGCCAGCGTGCTTTTTGTCGGGCTGGGCGCGACCTTTGGCGTGTTGGGGTTAATGTCCGGCTACCTGAATCAGAATTTGCGGTGGGCGTACATTCCCGCAGCCATTTTGCTGCTCATGGGGTTGGTGGTGGTGACGCCGTTTGTGGGCGCGTTGGCCTGGGTGTGGCCTCTGGCGTTGATTGTCGTGGGCGCGTATCTGATTCTACGGCGCTCGGGAGCCTCCTCCGCTCCGCTCGAGGTCGTCGGGAAACAGACCGAAGAGGCGGACGCGTCGACGGCGCTCGAAGCAGGCGATGAAAGAGCATCCAGGGATGTGATTTCACGTTGAAGAATTGGGTTTGTAATTCACTCCGCCTCGTCGCAACTTTTCTCGCCGCCGCGTGTTATTCCTACTGACATTTGGAAAAATCCTGTGCGATCCCGTAAACAGCGGATCGCACAGAAGTTTTATTGACCTCTATTGACTCTTTTTGAGCAATGTCAATTTGAAGCAACGTCAAATTTTAAAATCGAATGGTTATACGCTCATGACAACAACTAACGGAGGCTTTCCTCAACGCGTCGTCATCACAGGCTTAGGGG
>NZ_CAKZMJ010000013.1 GCF_937128415.1 uncultured Caldilinea sp. | reverse complement strand
GAGGGCGAACCGGTGGAATATGTGTTGTCCACCTACCGCGGCGACCGCTACAAGTTTCGCTTTCATCTTCAGGCAGGGCGGTGAACATTCAAGGGGGGACGGTGAACGATGGTGAGAACCGGATTGCAGCAGTTGGTTGAAGAGCGCCCGGAGCTGCTTCGAGGGCGGCGCATCGGTCTGGTGGCGCAGGCGGCCGCCGTCACCCCTGACCTGCGCAGCGCTGAAGATGCGCTCCTCACCGCCGGCGCCACGCTGACCGCGCTGTTTGGGCCGGAGCATGGCTTTGACGGCGCGGCGGCGGACGGCGCCCCGGTGCAACACGCCGTCCATGCGCGATTGGGCGTTCCCGTTTACAGCCTGTACGGCGAGGAGCGCGAGCCGACCCCCGCCATGTTGGCCGACGTGGACCTGCTCATTTTCGACATGCAGGATGTGGGCGTGCGTTTTTACACCTATCTCAGCACGCTTTATTTCCTGGTGCGCGCAAGCGGGCGCACAGGAATCCCTCTGTTGGTGCTCGACCGTCCCAATCCGATCAACGGCATAACTATCGAAGGCCCGCCGGTTGAGCCTGGGCTTCACTCTTTCATCGGCATCATCGACATCCCTATCCGTCATGGCATGACGCTGGGCGAGCTGGCGCTCCTCATCAACGACGAGCAAGGCTTCGGCGCCGACCTGACCGTGCTGCCGATGCAGGGGTGGCGGCGCTCGCTGTGGTTCGACCAGACCGGCCTGCCCTGGGTTCCCACGTCGCCGGGCATGCCGCACCTCAGCACCGCCACCGTCTATCCGGGGACTTGCCTGGTGGAGGGGACGAACCTCTCCGAAGGCCGCGGCGCCGCGTTGCCCTTCGAGATCGTCGGCGCGCCGTGGTTGGACGGCTATCGGCTGGCGGCGACGCTCAACCACCTCGACTTGCCGGGGGTGCGCTTTCGGCCGGTTCACTTCGAGCCGTCGGCCAGCAAACACGCCGGAAAACGCTGCCAGGGGGTGCAGGTGCATGTCCTGGATCGCACCGCCATGCACCCTGTCGCCGTCGGCCTGCACGTGATCGCCGCCTGCCGCGCGCAGGACCCGGAGCGCTTTGCATTTCTGGAATCCAGTTGGGAAGGCAGGCCGCCTCACTTTGATCTCTTGATCGGCAATTCGACCGTCCGGGAGGGTTTATCGGCGGGATACGACGTTCCCAGCCTGACCGAATCGTGGCGCACGAACGAATCCGCGTTTCGGGAGCGACGCGCGCCTTATCTGCTGTATGCCGAGGCGCTCTGAGCGCTGTGGCCCTTGTATGCACGGTGGGCGTGGAAACCGGCCCTGTTCAGCCCTGGAACATCGTCACAACACAGGCCTAGAGCCGTCTATAGAAGCGGTGCAGGCGCAGAGAACGGCGTCGCATCGACGCCCATCGGAGGGCAGCCTTACACTGTCACAGAAAGGGAGGTGAGACGCCCTGAAGAAAGCTGCAACAACATTTTCTCCGCATTGCCGTTGAATCTTGCTATTTCACTGAAAGGAGAACTGTCATGAAACGATGGTACGGAGTGTTCGCCGGATTGATTGTGCTCTCGATGCTGGTGAGCGCCTGCACGGTGGTGGCGCCGTCTGCGCCAGGCGAGGCCGCGCCGACCAAAACGCGCATCGTCTTCTACCAGCGCGGCTATGTCGAGGGCGGCACCGACGCCGGCTCGGTCAACACGGCGAAGGCGATCGAGATCTTTGAGCAGAAGAACCCGGACATCGATGTAGACATCGTCGGCATCCCGTGGACGGTGGAGGGCGACACCAAGCTGGAGACGGCGCTGGCCGGCGGCAGCGACATCAACATCTTCCGCGTCACCAGCCCCAACCTGCCTCGCTACGCCAAGCAGGGCATCCTCTCTGAGATTACGCCCTACCTGACCGATGAGGACAAGGCGGACTTCTATGAGAGCGCCTTCCAGGTGGCGACGGTCGACGGCAAGGTGTGGGCGTGGCCGCTGTGGGTGACGGCCATCTCCCTCTTCGCCAACACCGACATTCTGGCCGAGCGCGGGGTTGAACTGCCCACCATCGAAGATCCGTGGACATGGGATGAGTTTGTGGCGGCAGCGAAACAGCTCACCTTCACGCGCGACGACGGCACGCAGGTCTACGGCTTCACCGCCTCCTCCAAGTGGGGCGCCATCGAATATTATCCGTTGATGTACATCGACGGCGGGCGCATCCTCAGCCCGGACGGCAAACGGTTCGTGCAGAATGAGCCAGAAGGCGTCTCTGCGCTGGAGAAAATTGCGTCGCTGAGACTAGAGCACAAAGTGACGCCGCCGGACTTCGGCACGGTCGATCAAGCAACACGCGCCTCTCAGTTCAAGGAACTACGGAACGTGGCGCTGCTGATGAGCACGCCCGGCTTCATCCCCGACCTGGAAAACAGCGGCTTCCCGCTGGCGGTGCTGCCCCCGCCGACCGGCGACCTGGGCAGGCTGGTGACGAACGGCGCCTTCGGCCTCTTTGCGGTCGTTGACGTTGAGGACAAGGCGAAGGTGGAGGCGGCGCACAGGCTGGCCCGCTACCTGACCAGCAGCGAGGTCGCCCAGGATGTGGAAAATTGGCAGCTGGCGCCGGGGTTGCGCCGCAGCAACATGTTCTACGCCACCACGCCCAACCGCGAGGTCGTGGCCCGTCTGGTCGAATACGGCATCTATGAGGCGCCGGTCGCCACCTCCGCCGAACTCGGCTCCATGTACGGCGCCGCTTTGCAGGCCATCATCCTCGGTGAAAAGAGCGCGCAACAGGCGATGGATGAGATCGCCCCGCTCTATCAGGCGGAGCTGGATGCGCTGAATCAGTGACGGAGAGGCTAGAGATTGGAGATTGAGGTGCAGGCGCGCAGGGCGTCCTCAATCTCCAATCTTTTTCCAGCGGAGAACAGAGCTCATGACCGAGATTGCTCGCTTCTGGCATCGTCACAAATGGAGCTATTTTTTCATTGCGCCGGGGATGTTCTTCTTCTTTGTGTTCCTGGGCTATCCGGTGCTGCGCGC
>NZ_CAKZMJ010000012.1 GCF_937128415.1 uncultured Caldilinea sp. | reverse complement strand
TGTGGTTTCAGGGGCTGGGCGTGGTGTTGCCGCGGGCGTGGATTCATATTTTATACGGCGTCGTCGCCGTGATCACGCTGCCGGCCGCCTACGCTTATTTCAGCAGAATTCCGGACGCCCGGGTGCAGACCCTGGCCATGGCGCTGACCTGCTTTTTCCTGTGGGGGATTCTGCTGCGCGCTTCTCAGGTTGTCTACATTTCGGGATTTTGATCGGTTTGGGATTTTGATCTGATTGGATGCAACTGTTCCGACTCTGATAAGCGGTGCGCAGCTTCTTGCATCATGAAGGATTGTGAGGTAGGTTTCACGCAATTCAATCAAACATAAACTGTCAGAGTGCCAGGTATGTCGAAGCAAGTTTTGGTGCTCAACGCCGGATATGAACCCTTAAGTCTCGTCTCCGTACGTCGTGCGGTCGTGTTGTTGCTGCGCGAAAAGGCGGAGCTGCTGGAAGCCACGCAGCAGATGCTCTGCGCGGCCAACCGCACCATTCCCGTGCCGCTGGTGATTCGCCTCGTGCACTACGTGCGCCTGCCCCATCGCCGCGTGCCGCCGACGCGCGCCGCCATCATGCTGCGCGACGCGTACACCTGTCAGTACTGCGGCGAGAAGCCCGGCCAGGCGGCGCTGACGGTCGATCACGTGATCCCGCGCAGCCGCGGGGGCGAACATGCATGGAGCAACCTTGCGACCGCCTGCAAACGCTGCAACCAACGCAAAGGCAATCAGACGCCGGAGGAAGCGGGAATGCAGTTGATCCGCCGTCCCTTCGAGCCAAGCTACGTGGCGCTTGTGCTGCTCAGCAATCCGGTGGCGGCGGAGCGCTGGGAACGACTGATGGGAGTCAGCCGGGAGCATGTGATCGGCGCCGCCGCCTGACGTAGTTATCGCTCCAGCAGCGGCGCGTAGAGCAGGTGCCGAAAACAGCCGACTCGAATCGGCACGCGACGCACAAGCGACGGCGTCGCCGACCTCAGCACAATTTCCGCCTCCGCCATTGGCGTCGGCGGCGTTTCCCCCGCCCCAATGGTCAGCGTCAAAATCTCCGGCACGCTGTTGCCCGCAGACATCGCCGAGAGCCAGGGAACGCTCGAAGGCCACACCACCGTCGTCCCCTCCGTTGGCTCCGCTTCTTGAACAATCGACCCGCCAACCGCAGTCAGATTGACCGTGAACGTAATGCCCGATGCGCCCAGGACGCTCACTTCCATCGTCAATGGAAACGCGCCTTCGCAGGTGGGCGCAGAACCCGTCGACCGAAGCATCACGCCAATTTGTGCGGGTCGCATCACAATGCCCGGGGTGACCTCGATCAACACCGGTATCGTCAACGGGGAGTTGAGCGCCAGCGGATCGGCCGCGGTGACGACCACGTTGGCGCCGTAGGTGGGCGTGACAACGCTGAGATCCACGCCCAACGTCGCCGCCTCTGCAGCGCTCAATTCGGAGATGGGCAGCAAGTCGGTGGCGTCCACGGCGACGGAAAGGTTGGCGGGCGTGGCGCCGGCGGCGGGCGTGGCGTTGACGAACCCCACCCGGGGAAGAATCTCCACGACAAAAGGGATCGAACCGCTGCGCGTCAGATTCGATAACGTGACGCTTTGCGCCGGCGCGCGCTCGCCAGCGCGGACGGAAAAGGTCAGGCTCGCCGGCGTACTGGCCAAAAAATCACGCCCTAAGGCGTCGAGGTTGCCGATGGCCAAGGTGCGCCGATTGGTGGGCGCCGTCACCGTCTGCGTGAGCGTGGTGGAAGAGGCGGGCTCCCTGAAAATCAGCAGCCCTGTGTCCCGCGCCAGGGCGATTTCATCCTTGCCGTCGCCGTCGAGATCGCCCGCCGCCGCAACGCGATAGCCGTTATCGGCGTCGAGGCGCGCCTCGAACGAAAAACCGGCGCCGGTTCCGCTGCGGCTGTTGAAGAGCCGAGGGCGCGTGTCGTTCGCCGGCACATCGCGCAACATGAAAATTTGGGAGGCGCTGGCCTGGTTGACATTCGCCAGAAAAACGGCGCGCGGCGCCGGCAGATGCGGACTCAGAAAGACATCCTCAAACGCGTCGGGCGCCTTGTAGCGCAGCACCACCAGCGAGGCGAGCGGGGGCGCAGCGTTGCGCACGGCCACCAGCTCCGGCAGCGAGCTCTCCGGCGCCACGTTGCCGATGGCGACGTCTCGCCACGGGCGCTGCTGACTGGCGGATGTCCAGAATTCTCGCAACACGTTGTTGGCCTCGCGGCGGAAAACGCTCAGGCGGCCTGCATCCCGGGCGACGACGGCGATCTCGTCGCGTCCGTCGCCGTCGAGGTCGCCGGTCGCAACCGCAGTGGCGACGGCGCGCAGCGTGGCGTCCGTCAACGGCTGCCAGATGCGGCCGTCAAACGGCGGCGCCGGTTGGGCCAAAATCTGGATGCGCGAGGTCGAAGAACGGTCTGGGTCCTCAAAGACCACCACGATTTCACGCGAGGCCGGGTTGTCGTCGAACTCACCGGTCGCCAACAGCAACGGCCTGCCGGGAAGCTGCGCGGCGAAGAGTTCATCCCAGTAGACGCCGTTGAATTGCCGGTCGGGCTGAACCGGGCCGGCGGCGACGACGGGATCGTAGATTTTGAGAACGCCCTCTTCCGAAATGGCGATAATCTCGTCGTCGCCGTCGCCGTTGAC
>NZ_CAKZMJ010000011.1 GCF_937128415.1 uncultured Caldilinea sp. | reverse complement strand
ATTTTACTTTTTCAATCTCGTCATTATGGCATACAGAGCGCCAATTGTGATAAGATGAAAAAGCATTCGCATATTCGGAAGGCCGTCATCGACTTCTGTGACAGAGCTTGTGGCGGATGTTGCAGAGGATCGACGACCTTGAAAGTTGACTCGAAGGAGCATTATGAGCGTACAAAATGAATCCCTTGACATGAAAAGCAGCGAGCGGAAACTCTCCGCCCCGGAGCTGGAGTATAAGGCGGCCTCTCAAGATTCGCTGTCCATGTTCTTTGCGGCGATCGGCGGCGCCGTGTTGGGCACACTGGCCACCTTGCTGGTGTTGGCGATCATCAACGGCGGCACGCTCAATTTCACCCGGCCCGAACGCCTGGCGGTGATGGAGTCCAATCTGGCGCGCGTCAGCGAAAACGTCGGCGCAGTCAGCCAAAATCTCGACATTGTTGCGTCGCAGGTCACCGAGGTGCGCGACCAGCTGGCCCGCGCCCGCAGCGAGCTCGACGCCGCCGCGGCCAAACTCCAGAACCACGACTCGGCGCTGACGAATCTGCAGAATGCAGTCGCCGGCCTGGCGGTTACAGGGGAGCGCTTCGATGTCTTCGTCGCTGCGCTCGACCAGGCGCTGATTTCTATGCGCAAGATCGAGGGGAGCGCCGTCGCCACCAGGACGCCGACGCGCGCCATCGCCGCGCCTTCCATCATTGTGAACGACGCCTCTGTGCCGGCGGACGCCATCGCCGTGCTCTTCTTTGTCGATCATAACGGCAACGGCGTGATGGATGCGGACGAAGTCAACCTGACCGGCGTCAAGATACGCGTGACCGACGCCGACGGCGCTCTGGTCGGCGAGTTTGTGTCGGATGACGCCGGCGTGATGGTGGAGAACCTGGCGCCGGGCGCATACACCATCAGCGTGGTGGACACGGCGGGCCACGCCACCCTGAGCGAAGAGATCGAGGTCACGGTGCAGGCGGACGCAACCGAAGGGCAAATTCTGTACGTGCCGATGGCCCGGTGACAACGCATTTGTGCGCAGACGGTCGCTCCTAGCGTCGGCGCGCATCACGCAGTTCATTGGGCGCCCCTGACGAACAGCACCTGCGTCTGACCTGAGGGATGCATTTCGTCGAGGACGCCAGGGTCGATCCCCGTCAGCGCCGGTGGAAATCCGTCGGCGCCTGACGGGGATTTTTCATATCTCTATGTTCGCTCGAACCTCACACACCCTGCGCGCTATCCAGAAATGGCTGTGGATGCTTCGCCCGGGCGGCGGCGTCAAACGGTGGGTCTTCGCCACGCTGACAGGACTTTTTTTGACCAGCCTTGGACTGGCGCTGCTGTTGCTCGCACTGATTGCCGAAAGTCCTCTCCATCACCTCCTTCTCGACTTTTTACCGGATTGGCTGCGCGCCCTGTTGTTGGTTCTGATCGGGGCGCTGATCGGAGGGGTCGGCGCCTGGCGGCTGCGCACGCTGTTCGAGCGCAACGTGTGGCCGGAGCTGCACACGCCTGAAGGCCAGGCCATGCTACGCGCATTCATCAAACGCCAGCAGCGTCGCCAGGGGCCGCGCGTGGTGGCGATCGGCGGCGGCACGGGCATGCCGCAACTGCTGCGCGGCCTGCGCGAATACACCGACAACATCACCGCCATCGTGACCGTGGCGGACGACGGCGGCAGCAGCGGACGCCTGCGTCGGCAGACCGGCGCGCTTCCGCCGGGCGATTTTCGCAACAACATCGCTGCGCTCAGCGACGCCGAAGGGCTCATGAAAAGCCTCTTTCAGTATCGCTTCCCGGAAACAGAGCTGACCAACGGCGAAGACGGGCGCAGCGACTTAGCCGGTCACAGCTTCGGCAATCTCTTCATCACGACGATGGCGGCGATCACCGGCAGCTTCGAGGCGGCCATCGCCGAAAGCAGTCGCGTGCTGGCGGTGCGGGGAAGAATTCTGCCCAGCACGCTGGAAAACGTCACGCTCTGCGCCGAGGTGCGACGCACCACCGAAGATGGGCGCACCGAATGGGTGACCGTGCAGGGAGAAAGCAATCTGCCCCGATCCGCCGGTCAAATTGAGCGCGTCTACCTCCAACCTGCCCACGCACGCGCCTACCCGGAGGCGATTCGCGCCATTCTGCAGGCGGACCTGATCGTGGCGGGGCCAGGGAGCTTCTACACCAGCGTGCTGCCCAATCTGCTGGTCGAAGCGATCCGCGACGCCATCCTCGCCTCGTCGGCCGTGCGCATCTACATCTGCAACGTCGCGACGCAGCCGGGCGAAACTGATGGCTACACAGTGCTCGACCATCTGCGCAAGCTGCGCGAACACATCGGCGACGCCTTTTTGATGGCGCTGGCCAATGACAACTATGACCTCCGGACGCAGCCCTCCCCTTCCGCCCAATGGGTGACGATTCCTCCGGCCAGCGAATGGGGAGAATTTCAAATTTTCTCCGGCGATGTCGTCGATGCGGAGCGGCCCTGGCGCCACGACTCCCGCAAGCTCGCCGCCCGCCTGATGGAAATTTACACAAAACTCGCCGAGAGATCACACAAAGTGTAAACTATACAATTTGCGGCCAACGATGATAAAATAAGATTGATTGTACTTTGACGCAACATCGACCAAATAAGATGGACAACAGGTGCAACCCTCGCTGACGCAATCATAAAAAAATGTCACATTTCCATTTACCCAGATAAGGAGAGATTCAAATGGCTATCAAAGTTGCGATCAATGGATTTGGCCGCATCGGACGACAGGTCACCAAAGCGTTGTTCGAGAGTTATCGCGGCAAGTTCGACCTCGTCGCCGTCAACGACCTGAGCGACACGGCGACCAACGCTCACCTTTTCAAGTATGACAGCAACTACGGCGCCTTTCCCGGCAAGGTCGAGGTGATGGATGGCGACCTGGTGATCGACGGCGACCGCATCAAGGTGCTGGCGGAGAAGGATCCGAGCAAGCTGCCGTGGGCGGACCTGGGCGTCGACATCGTGGTCGAGAGCACCGGCATCTTCACCTCCCGCGAGAAGGCCGAGCTGCACCTCCACGCCGGCGCCAAAAAGGTTATCATCAGCGCACCGGCCAAAGGCGAAGATCTCACCGTCGTGTTGGGCGTCAACGAGGACAAGTACGACCCGGCCAAGCACCACATCGTCAGCAACGCCAGCTGCACGACCAACTGTCTGGCGCCGGCCGCCAAAGTCCTCAACGACCTGGCCGGCATCCAGCAGGCGTTGATGACGACGGTGCACGCCTATACCAACGATCAGCGCATTCTCGACCTGGTGCACAAAGACCTGCGCCGCGCCCGCGCTGCGGCGTTGAGCATCATCCCGACCACCACCGGCGCAGCCAAGGCGGTCGCCCTGGTGATCCCGGAGCTGAAGGGCAAGTTCGACGGCTACGCCCTGCGCGTGCCGACGCCGACGGTCTCAGTCGTGGACTTTGTCGCCACCGTGGAGAAGGAAATCACGAAGGACGAGCTGTTCGCCGCCTTCGACGCTGCAGCCGCCGGCCCCATGAAGGGCATCTTGCAGGTGGTGCGCGAGCCGCTGGTCAGCATCGACTTCAAGGGCAGCCCCTACAGCAGCTCGGTGGACTATGAATTCACCAACGTCTACGGCAAGATGGTCAAGGTCGTCACCTGGTACGACAACGAATGGGGTTACAGCATGCGCGTCGCCGATCTCATCAACTATATGGCGGAGAAGGGCGTCTAAGGTGCAGAGAGCATAGGAGAGAAAACGAGAGGGGAGAGATGGAGAATTGGATGGGTGTGCGAGGAGCTCAGATGCATCGACCGTCCTCCCCGCTTCTCCATCGCCTGTTTCCTGGTCTCTGCTTGAGTGACGTGAATTGTGCCCGAAGCGTGGCGCGCAGGAATTGACTGTGCGCCACGCTTTTTATCCTTCCAAAGGACGCATCGTATGAAGAAAAAAACAATCCGCGACATCGATTGGCAGGGCAAAAAGGCTCTGGTGCGCGTCGATTTCAACGTGCCGCTGGATAAAACGACCGGCGCCATCACCGACGACGCGCGCATTCGTGCAGCGTTGCCGACCATTCAATACTTGCTCGATCACGGCGCTGCAGTGATTCTGATGAGTCACCTGGGGCGCCCGAAAGAGGGGCCGGACCCGAAGTACAGTCTGAAGGTGGTCGCCGACCATCTGGCGACGCTCCTCTCTGCGCCGGTCAAATTCGTTGGCCAGACCACAGGGCCGGAGGCGGAGGCCGCCGCAGCTGCGCTCAAGCCGGGCGAGGTGCTGGTGCTGGAAAACACCCGCTTCGACAAGCGCGAGACCAAAAACGATCCCACCATGGCGGCGGAGCTGGCCAAACTGGGCGACGTCTACGTCAACGACGCCTTCGGCAGCGCCCATCGCGCCCACGCCAGCACTGAAGGCGTGGCGAGGCTGTTGCCGGCGGTGGCGGGCTTCCTGATGGAGAAGGAGCTAACCTATCTCGGCAAGGCGCTGGAAAATCCAGAACGCCCCTTCATCGCCATCCTGGGCGGCGCTAAAATCAGCGACAAGATCGGCGTCATCTCCAATCTGCTGAAGAAAGTCGACGCCATCCTGATCGGCGGGGGCATGGCCAACACCTTCCTGGCTGCGCAGGGGTTCAACATGGGCAAGAGCCTGGTTGAAACCGATGCGCTCGACACGGCGCGCGAGCTGCTGGCCAAAGGCGGCGATCTGATTCATCTGCCTGTCGACCTGCGCGTGGCCGACGCCTTTGCGCCCGACGCCAACGACAAGGTGGTTCCCGTCAACGAAGTGCCTGCAGACTGGATGGCGCTCGACATCGGCCCGGCCACCATCGCCCATTTCGCCAATCGTCTCGCCGGCGCGAAGACGGTGGTCTGGAATGGCCCTATGGGCGTCTTTGAATTTCCCAAGTTCGCCCAGGGCACCTTCGCCATCGCCGAGATTCTGGCGGGATTGCAGGGCGCAACGACGATCATCGGCGGCGGCGACAGCGCTGCGGCCATTCGCGAGGCCGGCCTGGAGGACAAGATGTCGCATGTCAGCACGGGCGGCGGCGCCAGCCTGGAATTTCTGGAAGGCATCGAGTTGCCCGGCGTGGCTGCGCTCAACGACAAATAAAGGACCATGAACCTATTTGCAAGATTGCTGGCGGCCCTGCGCGGCAAAGGCCCGCCCGGCGCCGACCGCTACCTGCCCATCTATGTCTTCAGCCATCGCTGCCGCGAGCCGATCAAAGGACAGGTCGATCTCCTCAACGAGCTGAGCCTGGCCGAAGAAAACGGCGGCTACTATGTGCGCAAGGTGCTCCACACCTCTGGCCGCAACCGCTGTTTCGCCCAGGTCGAAGTGCAGCTCTGGCTCGACGACAAAAAACAGGTGACGCACTACGAAGTCCAGGGCGGGCGCTGGCTGACGGCGGAAGAATACGCCGCCGAACTCGAACGCCAGGCGCAGGCAGAGTCGACGTCTGAAGCAAACGACGCCTCAGAAACGGACGATAAGCGCTAAACGAACTCTTGAAAGCCAGCGCGCGTCAGAGCAACGAATGAGACGCCTCTCAACCTAAACAGTGAAGGAGCGATAGTATGCGCAGGCCCATGATGGCTGGCAACTGGAAAATGAACAAAACGATCGACGAAGCGGTGACGCTGGCGCGCGCCATTCGCGAGCAGGTCAACGACGTCGCCAACGTCGATTGCGTGGTCTGCCCTCCATTCATCGACATCCCTGCGGTGAGCGAAACGCTCAAAGGCAGCAACATCGCCGTCGGCGCGCAAAACATGCACTGGGCGGAGAGCGGCGCCTACACCGGCGAGATCAGCGCTCCGATGCTCAAAGGGCTTGCGACCTATGTGATCATCGGCCACAGCGAACGTCGGCAATACTTCGCCGAAACCGACGAAACGGTCAACAAGAAAGCGCACAGCGCCGTAGCGGCGGGACTGACGCCGATCCTCTGCGTCGGCGAATCGCTGGAGCAGAATGAGCGCGGGGAGACGCAGGCCTTCGTCAGCGGCCAGGTGCGCGCTGCACTGGCCGGCTTCACCGCCGACCAGGTGAAGCAGATCATCATCGCCTACGAACCGATCTGGGCCATCGGAACGGGCAAGGCGGCCACTGCGCAGCAGGCCAACGACATCTGCGGCGGCGTGGTGCGCAAGACCGTGGGCGAGATGTTCGGCGCAGAAGCCGCCGCCGCCATCCGCATTCTCTACGGCGGCAGCACCAACGAAAAGAACATCGGCGAAATCATGGCGCAGCCTGACATCGACGGCGCCTTGATCGGCGGCGCTTCGCTCAAGGTCGAGAGCTACGCCGCCATGGTGAAGATCACGAGTGGATTGTATTGAGAAGTGGGGAGGAGAGGCTGCCGGCTTTCCCTCTCCTCTCCTCGTTCCCAGATAGGTGCGCATGCAGCGATTCGATCTCCGAGAGCTCTGGTTGCCGGTCGCGGCAATGATCGGGTATGCACTCATCACGTGGCCGGTGTGGCAGTGGCTCTGGTTTGAGTGGATGTCGAACGAGTATTACAGCCACGGGCTTCTGATTGCGCCCGTGGCGTTGTTTCTCGCCATTCAACGCGTTCGCAACGACCCGCAACTGCGTTTGAGATTTGCCAACCGCGAGGGAGCCGGTCTGCTCTTGCTGGGAGCGACGCTGGCGTTCTATCTGTACGCGCTGCAGCAACGCGCCTACTATCTGGCCGCCTTCGCCATGATCGGCATGCTGGCGGGCGCGGTGTGGACGCTTGCGGGCGCAGCAGCTCTGCGCCGACTGGCCTTTCCCATCGGCTACCTCGCTTTGATGGTGCCCCTGCCCGTCCTGGATCGCATCACGTTGCCATTGGCGCTTTTCACCGGCTACTGTTCCGGCGCCCTCGTGCAATTCCTGGGCCTGGACGTCACCATCACGGGCAACGCCGTCACGCTGCCCAATGCAGAGCTGGTGATCGGCGCGCAATGCAGCGGCGTCAACTCGCTGATCAGCCTGGTTGCGCTGTTGACGCTGGTCGCCTACCTGCTGGAGGGTTCGGTCGGCGCGCGCCTCTTGCTGACGGCGCTGGCCCTTCCTCTGGCGCTGCTCGGCAACATTCTGCGCGTGGCGGCGTTGCTCTTCGTTGCCCGCGCCTGGGGCGCGGAGGCCGGCTTCACCTTCTATCACGACTACTCCGGCGTTCTCTTCTTTCTCGCCATGGTAGCGCTGACGCTGCCGCTCACGCGTGCGCTCCGTTTCGGTTCTCTGCGGCCAGAGGTCATCTGATTCATGCCAGGACGTTCGACACTCATCACGACAGGCTTGTTGACGTTGCTCGTCATCGGTGCAGCGTTCGTCTATCTACCGGAACTCGGCGGCCTGTGGCAATCGTCGCAACCTCTGGACGCCGACGGTGAGTTCGTCTACATCACCGACCTGGACTTCTGGCAGCGCACGCCGCGCGAGCGAGCCGTCGTCGCCAAAGCCCACTTCGACCTCGACCACGACCTGAACAATGTGCCGGCGGCCGTCGGCGCATGGCGTGGCGTGGATATGCCGGAGACCAACCAGGAGGTGCTGATCTTGCTCGACCCGGAACAGTACGTCCAACGCCTTTACACCGATGACGCCGGCCGCTACATCTGGCTGAGCCTGGTGGGCGGTCGCAGCTCCCAGCCTTTTCACGCCCCGGATATTTGCTACGACGCCGACGGCTGGCAATACAGCCTCGGTTCACACGCTGCGCCGCTGGAGGAGGGCGGCGAGATTTACGGGTTGTGGCTGCACGGCAAAAAACAGCCCCCCGACTCGGACGAGCCGATCGAGCATGTGGTCTATTACTTCTATCTTTTCCCCAACGCCCGGCGCCACCAGGCCGACGGCATCGTGCTGTTTAAGTTGACGTCATGGCGCTATGGAACGCTCGAAGAGACGCTCGACATGCATGCAGCCTTCGTGCGTCACTTCTTCAGCAGGGCGGGGAAACCGATGGAACTGACGCGCGCATCCATGGGCTGACTGGCCATCTGGTGAGAGCATGACCCTCTGGAGACGCATCCTTTTATTTTTTTATGCAAGTCTGACGCTCTCTGGATGCAGCGCGCCGGCGTCATCCACGGACGGTTCGTGCAGTCTGAATCTGCCCAGCAGTACCGATGACGCCACAGTGATACGCGTCATGATCGCCGCAGAAGGACAGCTGGTCGTTGCGCAAGAGATCGACGCCCTGATGGCGCTGTGGAGCGAAGACGGCTATGTCGCCGACGCCAGACATACGCCCGACCAACCTGAGGATGACCAGCATTGGCGCGGCGTCGATGCGATCCGTCATCGCTATGTGCGCGTCGTTTTCCCCGGCGCGCCGACGAATATCACTCCATCGGACATGGAAGTGGAGATCGCCGGCGATCGCGCCGTCGTCACCGCCACCACGCGCATCGGCGCCGAGATCGCCCCCGGCGGAGATCGCTGGACGCTCGTCCGCCAGAACGGCTGCTGGTTGTTTGAAAGTCTCACCTACAATCTGGAGCCTCGAACGCCCTGACCACGCAAAGCGAGCGCATCTTGGACGCACAAGAGCTGCACACCCTGATGCTCCTGGCCGTATTGCTGGGCGGCCTTCTGACACTTTCCTGGCTGAGCCAACAGGTCAGCCTGCGCGTGCAGGGCGTCACCTTCTATCTGACCGGCTGGGGCGACCTGGCAGGCGTGATTATTTTTCTGTTGCTCTTGCCCGGCGTCGTTTTACATGAAGCGGCGCACTGGCTGGCGGCGCGCGCACTCGGGCTGCGCGTCAGCAAGTTTCGCATCTGGCCTCGCAAACAAGGGGACCATCTTGGCCTGGGCAGCGTCAGCATGCAACGCGCCGACGTCTGGCGGGAAAGCCTGGTGGGCATGGCGCCGTTGTTGGTGGGCAATCTCGCAATCGCCTGGATCGGATGGCGAGTGTTCGCCACCCCTGCGCTGTTGGAAGCGCTGGCGACGGGCCATCTGTGGCGAGCGGCAATGGCTTTTTTCGCCAGCCTGCGCACGGCCGATGGGTTGCTCTGGGCGTACATCCTGTTCACCATCGGCAACACCATGCTCCCCAGCAGCAGCGACCGCGAGCCCCTCAGGCCCGCCTTGCTCTACACCGCTTTGGTGGCGCTGATCTATATCGGGGTGGGATTGCCGCTGGAGCCGATGAAAATGCTGCTGGCATGGATGGGGCCTTTCTTTGAAGTCACTATCGGGGCCCTCGTCTTCTTGATTCTGCTCGACGCCTTTGTGCTGATGGGGCTATGGCCGCTTGAACGCGTTCTACGCAAGCATCGCAGCCGTTGATGCAAAAGGCGCGGCGAGGGTGGCGTAATTCATTTGCAGACGGTTACCGCGATCATTTCTCACGCCTGACCGACGCTCCATATAATCCTCCAGATAGAATCCCCAGAATCACTGCGACCACACTTGCCACACTTGCCCAGACGCCAGACAACAGCGTCAATGACAGCGTCAGAACAATAAGGCATCCCATGAGAGAAAGAAAAGCCCAACCTTCGAGCTTGCCCATATTCATTCGCCTCCTATTTCACTTTCAATGAATGTTATTGGGCTATCCTTGGCACGCCGTTCTGTCCGTCTGACCCTCAGTCCCAGACCGCACAAGCCTGAATAGCGCAAAGAGAAAAATTATAAAGGGTGTGATCGGATGACCACACCCTTGCCTGGAAACGATTCGTCGCTCACTTGCGCTGCTCAGTTCAAGTGTTTTTGCAGGCGGCTTTTCAGCGCAGGTTTCGGCTGATAGCCGACGATGCGCTCGACCAGTTCACCATTTTTGAAGAGCAACAGGGTCGGAATGCTCATCACGCCGAAGGCGAATGCCGTATTTTGATTTTCGTCTACGTCCAGCTTGCCGATCGTCAACTGATCTCCCATCTCATCGGCAAGCTCCTCGAGCACCGGAGCGATCATTTTGCAGGGGCCACACCATTCCGCCCAGAAGTCGACCAGCACAGGTTTTTCGGCTTTGACAACCAGCTCTTCAAAGGTGGCGTCGGTCACCACGATAGGTTTTGCCATTGTTTCGCTTCTCCTCAACTAACAACCTGGATTCTCTTTGTTTGAGCACACTCTATAATTGTTCTGGACTGAAGCATCAATTTTTGATTTACTTTCCAGCCGAAGCCATTATGAGTATACTGTTGCAAGACGGCAGTAACCGTCGCTACAAAAAACATAGTACACGGTGTGATACGATTTGTCAAAGATAAGGCCAAAAGTCCAAAGTGAACGGCAGAGAAAGGCGGGCAGTCCCTTCGCCGCCCATCGACAGCCGTTGCAACGGAATGAGACAGAAAAGGAGCAACCATGAACCGTATCCAGCAGCTATATCAACTTGGGCAGAGCATCTGGCTTGATTATATCGAGCGGGGCATGATTCAGGACGGCAAGCTCAAGGCGCTGGTCGACGAAGGTGTGCGCGGCGTCACCTCCAATCCCACTATTTTCCAGCAGGCGATCGTCAAAAGCGCGGCCTATCAGGAGGACCTGCAGCGGCTGGCGACCACCGGCGCCGACGCCAAAAGCATCTTCGAGACGTTGGCGATCGCCGACATCCAGGCCGCCGCCGACGTGCTGCGCCCGGTGTACGAGGCTCACCAGGGGCGGGATGGCTTCGTGAGCCTGGAGGTCGCCCCCGATCTGGCCTATGACACCGAGGCCACCATCGCCGAGGCGCGACGTTTGCACGCTGCCGTTGCACGGCCCAATCTGATGATCAAAGTGCCGGCCACGAAAGCGGGCATCCCGGCGATTCGACAGTTGATCGCGGACGGCGTCAATATCAATGTGACGTTGATCTTCAGTCTGGAGCGCTACGCCGAGGTCATGGCCGCTTACATCCAGGGATTGACCGATCGACTCGAGGCCGGCCTGCCCGTGGATGCGATCGCCTCGGTGGCGAGCTTCTTCGTCAGTCGCGTGGACGTCAACATCGACGCCCGTCTCGAGCGCATCGCCTCGCAATTTCCGGAAAAAGCGGCGCGCTGCAAAGCCTTGCAGGGCAAAGCGGCGGTCGCCAATGCAAAACTGGCGTACGCGCAATTCGAGCAGACCTTCGTCGGCCCGGCGTGGGAGCGACTGGCCGCCGCCGGCGCGCACGTGCAACGCCCCCTGTGGGCCAGCACCAGCACCAAGAATCCGGCTTACCCGGACCTGATCTACGTGGAGCCGCTGATCGGCCCGCACACCGTCAACACGATGCCGCCCCAGACGCTGGAGGCGTTCAAGGACCATGGCAAAGTTGCGCTCACCGTGCGCGATGACCTAGACGGCGCGCGCAACGTGTTCGCAGAGCTGGCCGAACTAGGCGTTTCGATGGAAGAAGTCACGGCGGAGTTGGAGGTGGACGGCGTCAAGAAGTTCGCCGACTCCTTCGTGGATCTGCTCGCCGCCATCGAGGAGCGGCGCAAAGCGCTGGCGGTGATTTAAACAAGACAGAACCGCTTGAGCCGCGCAGCCGTCATCGCTCTTGAGAGCGTCGGCGCAGGAATTCGGCGAACTCCTCAGGATCGAGGGAACGGCCGGAGCGTTTGCCTGCGCCTGCAGTGGGGGAGGGAGTCGAAGGCGGCTGCATCGGCTCATCCTCTTCGCCGTCGTCCGAGGAGGAAAGGGAAGCCAGCGCCTCTTCCAACGTCAGGGAGACAGGCTCTTGTCGCACATAAGCGAGCGCTGCGCCGAGAAGGTCCACCACCGCCTCGAGCGCCAGCGAAGCCGCATGTGCGCCGGCCGGGAGATTGAGAATCACTGTGCGCCCACGAACGCCGGCCACGCTGCGGTCTAGAAAGGCAAGCGGCGTTTTCTTGCCCATGGCGGAGCGCATCGCCTCGGGCAAGCCGGGCAGCGGGCGTTCGAGCACAGCAGACGTCGCCTCCGGGGTGATCTCCAGAGCGCTCGGGCCAGGCGCCGGCGCAGTGCCGCCGATGGTGAGAATCAGGTCCATCTCCTCCTCATCACACCAACGCCGCAGCAACTCTTCGACCCAGTAACGCTGCCCTGCGATGTGGCGATCCGCCCATATCACGACCCCGCGCAGGCGTGCATGCAAAAGGCGACGCACAGCCTGCACAGCTTGTTCGTCATAGGTGGAGATGCAAAGGACGCCGGTCTTGATGGTCGCAGCCATTTGCGCCTGAGATTTCTGGATCGAATCAACAATGCAAAGCAGGCAAACAGAGCAATGGGCGTTGCTCCGTTTGCCTGTGTTCTTTGCAAACCAAAGAGAAAACGCAGCCCGAAGGTTTTAGCGTTTGGTGTACTGGGGCGCCTTGCGCGCACGCTTGAGACCGGGCTTCTTGCGCTCCTTTTCGCGCGCATCGCGAGTCAGGAACCCAGCCGCCTTCAAGGGAGGGCGCAGATTGGGGTCCCGCTCGCACAAGGCGCGTGCAATGCCCAGACGCACGGCCGCCGCCTGTCCGCTCTCCCCGCCGCCGCGCACTTTGACGCTGATGTTGTACGAGGACTCTGTGCCGGTGAGCACGAGCGGTTGGCGCAGGATCATCTGATCCAACGCGCGTCCAAAGTAAACATCGACCGGCTTGTCGTTGACGACGATCTCACCGGTGCCCGGATACAGGCGCACGCGCGCGGTGGCTTCTTTGCGACGCCCGACAGCTTCTACATACTCAGCCATGAGACTCTCCGTCCTTCAATCCTCTCTCAAAGTTCCAACACTTTCGGCTGTTGCGCGCCGTGGGGATGCTGGTCGCCGGTGTAGATGCGCAACTTCTTCATTTGGGCGCGTCCCAGCTTGTTCTTCGGCATCATCCCGCGCACAGCCTCGTAAATGACGCGCTCCGGGAAACGGTTCATCATCTCGCGCATGGTGCGGCTCTTCAGCCCGCCAGGGTAGCGCGAGTGGCGATAATAGCGCACCGTGTCGAGCTTCTTGCCTGTGACAACGATGCGCTCACAGTTCGTCACGATCACGAAGTCGCCGTTGTCGAGATTAGGCGAAAAGGTCGGCTTATGTTTGCCGCGCAAAATCTTCGCAACCTCCGAAGCCAACCGTCCCAACGTTTTGCCGGTGGCGTCTACGACATACCATTCACGGCTTTCCAAAGCCTCATCTTTACTTGGCGTAAGCGTTTTCACGTCCCTGCTCCCCTATCAATCACTCGATCTTCTCGTTGCGAAGCAACTTACTTTCTATGTCTGCGTGAACCCACCTGTCCAGCGTCGACGGGTAGACGACCCTTTCCAGAATCAGCCCTTGCGGTGGAGCGGGCGGCGCCGCCTCGCTGCGGTCCCTGGCGCCGAGCATCCGCTTCACCGCTTCAGGAGGAAGCTCGCCTCTCCCTACGGCCAGCAGGGTTCCCACAATCGTGCGCACCATCTGTCGCAGAAAGGCATTGGCGACGATGGTGAACACCAGCCGCCGTCCCGAATCAGGAGCGGGCAACGACGCCTCCGGCGCTTCAACGCGCCAGAAAGCCGCCGTCACGCATCGCTCCGTGCCCTCGCCTTCCTGCGGCGCCTGCCCGAAGGTGGCGAAATCGTGCACGCCGAGAAAATAAGACGCCGCCCGATTCATGGCCGCCACGTCGAGAGGACGGGTCTCCAACAAAGCAAACCGGTCGGTCAACGGCGATCGTCGCAGCGGCGGGAACCCCTTCGGGGCCAGTTGCCACCAGACGAAATATCGATACATGCGGCTGATGGCGTCGAAGCGTGGATGAAACCCTTCCGGCGCTTCACGCACACGGCGCACTGCGATCGTGGGCGGCAGGTGAGCGTTCCAGGCTCGCTCGAGATCGGCCATCGCATGCTTCCACCGCACGCAAGCTCGAATCACCTGCCCGCTGGCGTGCACGCCGCGATCGGTGCGACCGGCGCCGACGATGCGGCCCTCTCGATGACAGAACCGGTCGAGCGCCTGCTCCAGCGCGTCCTGCACTGTCGGAACATCGGCCTGAGACTGAAACCCGTAGAAGTCGGTTCCGTCATAAGCCACAAGTGCGCAGACGGTGCGCAGCGGCGGCGTCACAAGGCAGCGCCTCCTTCAGCCACGCTCAGGCCGCCGGACGATCCACCAGCTCCAGAATCACCATGTCTGCGGCGTCGCCCTGGCGTTTGCCCAACTTGATGATGCGCGTATACCCGCCGTTGCGTTCGGCGTAGCGCGGGGCGAAGACGTCGAACACCTTTTTGGCGACGGTTTTATCGTTCAGGTAGGCCACCACCTGACGTTGCGCATGGACGCGGTTGCTTTCGCCTGCAAGGCCTCGTTTCGCCTTGGTGATCAGCCGTTCGGCGTCGCCGCGCACAGCGCGCGCTTTGGCTTCGGTGGTGACGATGCGTTCGTGCAAATAGAGCTCGCGCACGAGATTGCGGAACAGCGCCTTGCGTTGCGCCGAGTTCCGTCCCAATCGGCGTCCAAAAACTCGATGACGCATCCTTCAAACTCCTCTTCTTTATGCTTCGGTCTCTTCGTCCACAGCGAGCGGCTTATAGACCCCGCTGGTGTAGGCGCTGAGGTCGACGCCGGGCACGTTCAGGTAGCCCTTCTCGCGCAGCTTTTCGACCAGCTCGTCCAGCGACTTCTTTCCGAAGTTGCGGATGGCGAGCATTTCGTCCTCGCCCTTTTCCATGCGCTTGAGAATTTCACCGACCTTCGTGATGCCGGCGCGCTTCAAACAGTTGTACGCCCGCACCGTCAACTCGAGCTCTTCGATCGGCGCCTCGAAGACGCGCATGGGGATTCCTTCAGCGCTCTCCTCTTGTCTTTCGACGACGGTCACTTCGGTTCCCGCCAGCAGCGTGAAATGTTGAATCAACAGATGAGCGGCGTCGCGCAACGCTTTTTCCGGCGAAATTGAACCATCCGTCCAAATTTCCAGATGCAGCTTGTCATAGTCGGTCTGTTGACCGATGCGCGTGCGCTCGACCCGATAGGCGGCCTTGCGCACAGGGCTGTAGATGGCGTCGACCGGAACCTCGCCGAGCGGCAGTCGACCTCGTTCTTCAGCCGGGCTGTAGCCGCGCCCCTTAGAGACGATCATCTCAATGTCGAGGTCAACTTCATTTGAGTCCGCCGTCAGCAGATATTGATCCGGGTTGACGACCTCAATTTCCGGCGGGCAATTCAAGTCGCCGGCCGTCACGGGTCCTTCGCTCGACACTTCCACGTGAATGCGCACCGGCTCATCCGTGTGAGAGCGGAAGCGAATCTGTTTCACGTTCAAAATCAATCGCGTCATGTCTTCGCGCACATGCGGGATGGGCGAAAACTCATGATGAATTCCGCTGACGCGAATCGAGGTGACGGCTGCGCCAGGCAAGCTCGACAGCAGAACGCGACGCAATGCATTCCCCAGCGTGATGCCATAGCCGCTTTCCAGTGGACTGATGACAAAGTGACCGTAATTCTGGGAGCTTGCCTCAACTTCAATTTTGGGTAAAACCATGTTTAACAAGGGCATCCCTCCCTGAAGCTCTCAATAAGCTTACACATCTTTTTCTCTTTGGTGAGGGCAAGTTTCACCAAAGCCTGAATCGCTCCACTGTTTTTTAGCGGCTGTAGTACTCAACGATCAGCTGCTCATTCAGCGGAATTTCAATATCCTCGCGCGTCGGCGTTCCGACCACCTCTCCGCGCATGCCGGCCAGATCAAGCCGCAGCCAGGCGGGCACGCTCAGTCTTGCGTCCTGCATAATCTGGAGACGGTCCTTGAAATAGCTCTTGCTGCGCGCCGTCTCCCGCACGGCGATGACGTCTCCAACGCGCACCTGGAACGAAGGAATGTCGGTTTTGCGGCCGTTGACCTCAAAATGGCCGTGGCGCACCAGTTGTCGCGCCTGGGCGCGGCTGTCGGCGAAGCCAAGCCGATAGACGACGTTGTCCAGCCGCTGTTCCAGCATCGCCAGCAGGTTGACGCCCGTCATGCCGGTGACGCGGTTGGCCTCTTCAAAATACCGTCGGAACTGCCGCTCCAACACGCCGTAAATGCGACGCGCCTTCTGCTTCTCGCGCAACTGCAGACCGTAATCCGACATCTTGCGCCGGAACGTCTGTTTTTTGCCATGCATGCCAGGCGGGAAACCGCGGCGCTCAATTGCGCACTTTGGGGACAGGCAGCGCTCTCCCTTCAAGAAGAGTTTTTGTCCTTCACGCCGGCACAGTTTACAAACTGCATCAGTATATCGAGCCATTTTTCCTCCGCAATAATTGCTCAGCGGCTCTTGCGCCGCTCCTCCTGCTTGCTCGCACGCTTTTTATTTCTTTTTCTATCTCTTCCGGCGGGCCGCTGTCGCCCGCCGCCTTGTTCCGCACCGATCGGTCGAAATGAGTCAAAACAGATGGCGCACTTGCTGCGCCACCTGTTTTGACCGGATGCTCCCCTTCCGATTCACACCCACACGGCGCTAGACGCGACGCTTCTTTGGCGGCCGACATCCGTTGTGGGGGATCGGCGTGACGTCGGTGATCGAGCGAACGATCAGCCCTGCGGCCTGCACCGAGCGAATCGAACTTTCGCGGGCGGGGCCTGGGCCTTTCACGAAGACGTCCACTTCACGCATGTTGAAGTCGGAGCGAGCGGTCTGCGCGGCGCTCTGGGCAGCCAACTGACCGGCGAAGGGCGTTGACTTGCGGCTTCCTTTGAAGCCGGCGCTGCCGCTGCTCGCCCAACAGAGGGTGTTGCCCTGCAAATCCGTCACCGTCACGATCGTATTGTTGAACGATGCATGGATATGCACCTGTCCGACCGGTACGTTCTTCTTCTCCTTGCGCGCGGTTCGCCGATCGCGACGCGCACGTTGAGGTCGAGCCATTGCTGTGTCTCCCTACAAAGTACAAAATGTAAATCCGTGCAATGTCCCTCTGACTCCTGGCGTCTCCCCAGGAGCAACCCTGATTACTTGCGCGGCGCCTTCTTCTTGCCGGCGACGGTCTTGCGCGCGCCGCGCCGCGTGCGTGCATTGGTGCGGGTGCGCTGACCGCGCGTGGGCAAGTTGCGGCGATGCCGAATTCCCCGATAGCAGCCGATTTCAATCAGCCGCTTGATGTTCATGTTGACCTCGCGGCGAAGGTCGCCCTCCACCACGTAGTTGCGGTCGATGTACTCGCGCAGCCGCGTCAACTCCGCTTCATCGAGGTCCTTCACGCGCTTGTTTTCGTCGATGCCGGTCGCCGCCAGAATTTTCTGACTGGTCGGCTTGCCGATCCCGTAAATGTAGGTCAGTGAGATGACCACCCGCTTGTCACGCGGAATATCTACACCAGCAATACGTGCCATGACAGTTGCTCTCCTTCGCTGCGCGATTCCTAGCCCTGACGCTGCTTGTGCTTCGGATTCTTACAGATCACGTAGAGCACGCCGCGCCGGCGCACAATTTTGCAATTTTCACAGATCCTTTTGACAGATGGTCGAACTTTCATGATTCACCCCTGCTATCGCACCGCAATCTTGCACCGCAGTATGGCCTTCGCAAACGAAAAATCACATCCGATGCGCATCGCACCCATCGGCGCACACTACGCGTATCTGAGTGAGCATATCTGACTGAACCGCCTGCTGCACCGCAAAGACAGCCTTGCAGCGCAGGGCACAACTTTGCCAATCTACCATAAGCTTAGGGTAGAGTCAAAATTTCAGGCCCATTATTTGTTATTGCAACTGTGTGCTCAAAATGGGCGGTCAAACTGTGATCTTTGCTGATCACCGTCCAGTTGTCTTTGAGCGTGCGCGTTTGCCACGTGCCGATTTGCACCATCGGCTCAATGGCAATCACCAGGCCCGGCTGCAAGACAATCTGGCCATCGGGGTCCTGGCTTTCATAGTTGAGCACCTGCGGCGCTTCGTGCATCTGACGACCGACGCCGTGGCCGGTGTATTCGCGCACGACGTGAAAGCCGTGCGCCTCCACATGGCGTTGCACCGCGCGACTGATGTCCACGACCCGTCGGCCAGGGTGCGCTTGTGCAATGCCTTGATAGAGGCTTTCCTCCGTGACGCGCATCAGCGCCCGCGCCTCGGGGCTGATCTCGCCCACGGCATAGGTCCATGCGCTGTCGCCGATGAAGCCCCGGTAGCGCACGCCGACGTCGATGCTGATGATGTCGCCTGCTTTGAGAATGCGATCTTTGCTAGGGATGCCGTGCACCAGCTCTTCGTTGATGCTTGTGCAGATGTGCGCAGGGAACCCCCGATAGCCCAGAAAGCAAGATGCGGCGTTGTACTTGCTCATGGTTTCGGCGGCGAGCTGATCCAGCTCCCAGGTGCTGACGCCAGGGCGAATGGCTTCACGCAGCACCGCATGGACGCGCGCCACGATGCGCCCGGCCTCGCGCATGATTTGAATCTCGCGCGGGCTTTTGAGCTGCGGCTGCGGCCGCTGTGCGGACGACGCCGGTCGTCGCACGGTCCGCGCCTGTTGTTGTCGCCGAAACATGTTCATCATCGTTTAGCTGTTCTGTTCATAAGCCGGCGCACTCGCTCGCTGCTGCGCCTCTCGGATGACGGCGAGGAGCGCAGCATGCACTTCCTCGATCGACTGCGTTCCATCGATCTCGCGCAGGAGTCCCTTGGCGAAGTAGTACCCGATCAACGGCGCCGTCTGCTTATAGTAGACGTACAGACGATTGCGCACCGTCTCTTCTGTATCGTCCTCGCGCTGATAGAGCTCGCCGCCATCGACATCGCAGACGCCCGTCACTCTCGGCGGATTGTACAGGATATGATAGACGGCGCCGCAGGTGCGGCAGGTTCGCCGTCCGGTGATGCGACGGAGCGTCTCTTCGTCGTCTACATGAATGAGCGGCGCCACTTTCACGCCGCCGTAGGGGGCAGTCATTCTGTCCAGGGCTTCGGCCTGCGCCAGGTTGCGCGGAAAGCCGTCCAGGATAGCGCCCCTGGCGCAATCAGGTTGCTGAAGCCGCTCTTCCACCATGCGAATCGTGACCGCATCGGGCACCAAATCGCCACGGTCCATGTAGCTCCTGGCCAACCTGCCCAGTTCGGTCTCATGCTTCAGGTTGTAGCGAAAAATATCGCCTGTCGAAATCTGCGGCAGTCCAAGCGACTGCTCCAACAATTTTGCTTGCGTACCCTTGCCTGCGCCCGGGACGCCCAGCAAAACAATATAGGTGCGCTCTTCGCTCATCGCTGATCTCCCTTCGCCGTCGGAGGAAGGCGGATGGCGCAGGTGGGATCGAGGCCCGATCTCCACTGCGCCTGACATTTCCGAACGGTCTCTTGCGTGCGTGAAACCCGGTTAGCGAATGAATCCCTCGTAGTTGCGCATCATCAACTGCGCCTCGATCTGCTTCATCGTGTCCAGCACCACACCGACGACGATCAGCATGCCGGAGCTGCTGATGATCAGCGAGTTGTAGTTCGTCAACACGCCGGTGCCGCCCCCGATGATGGCGTCCGCCAACGAGCCGACGATGTAGGGCAAGACCGCCATAAAGCCCAAAAACACAGCGCCGACGAGCGTGATCCGCGAAAGCACGCCGTTCAAATATTGCTCGGTGCGCGGGCCGGGACGAATGCCAGGGATAAAGCCGCCCTGTTTTTGCAGCGTCTCCGGCAAGTTTTGCTGGCGGAACATGACGTCCGTGTAGAAGTACGTAAAGGCCGCCGTCAACAGGAAATAGAAAATCCAGTAAAAGACGTTCGTCGGGCTGAAGAACTGGAAGATCGAGTTGGCGATGGCGCCGATCCAGTCGGGCCGAGCCACAAAATAACTGGCGATCGTGCTTGGAAGGATCAACAGGCTCTGAGCGAAGATCAGCGGGATCATGCCGGCCGTGTTGACGCGCAGCGGAATGTAGGTGCTCTGTCCACCCACCATCATCATGCGGTTGCCGCGCATGGTGCGCACCCGTTTGCCGTATTGCACCGGAATGCGTCGCTGCCCCTCCTGCACCCAGACGATCAAGATGATCGTTGCGACGGTGACAATCAAGAAGACGATCAGCAGCACCCAGTTCTGCGACAGGAGCCGCACCTGGAAGGGAACGCTGGAAAGAATGCCGGCGAAGATGATCAACGACACGCCGTTGCCGATGCCCTGCTCTGTGATCAGCTGGCCCAGCCACACGCCGAGCATCGTCCCCGCCGTCATGCCGAGGATCATGGTCACGGTGGGGAACCAGGCATTGGCGGAAAAGCCCCAGTTCGGCAGCACGGCGACGCCGCCGGCGATGACGTCGCTGCTGAGCAATGTGCCCTGGGCAATCGCCTGGAGCAGCGCAAGCGGAATCGTCAGCCACAGCGTGTACTGATTAATCTTGGCCCTACCCGATTCTCCTTCCTTGCTCAGCTCCTCCAGCGCAGGAACGATTGGGATGAGGAGCTGCAAGATGATGGAGGCGGTGATGTAGGGGTAAACGCCTAACGCCATGACGCCCATGCGGGAGAGGCCGCCGCCGCTGAAAAAGTTTAGAAAGTTCAGCAGAATGTTGTCGCTTTGCTGAAAGATCACCGCCAGCGCCTGATGATCGACGCCGGGCAGGGGGATATTGGCGGCCAGCCGATAGAAGGTGAGAAGGCCAAGCGTAATCAACAGCTTCTGGCGCAGGTCTGGCAATCGGAACGCATTGCGTACAGCTTCAAGCATGCGCGAGGTCCTTTCTAGTTCCTGACATGCGCCTTCGGAAAGGCTCCGAAGGCGCCCAGGGGCCAATGGTCTAAACGATGCACTCTCACGACCGCGGCAGACGTCTGTTGACTTCGTAGCCCAACACTTCGACCGTGCCGCCAGCGGCCTCGATCTTTTGGCGCGCCGCCGCGCTGATGCGCTGCACTCTGACGGTCAGAGGCTTTGTCACCTCTCCACGCGCCAACACCACCACCGGGTCGTTGACGTTGCCCAACAGCCCGACGCGAGCGAGCGTCTCTTGAGAGACCTCAGCCTGCGCCTCGAACAGTCGATCGAGCTGGTCGAGGTTGACCGGGACAAAGATGACCTTGAAGCGATTATTGAAGCCGCGCAGCTTGGGAAGTCGCTTGGTCAGCGGCAGCTGTCCACCCTCGAAATTGAGCCGCACCGAGCCTCCGGAGCGGGCATTTTGTCCTTTCTGGCCGCGACCACTGGTCTTCCCTTTGCCGGAGCCAGTGCCACGACCTACTCGCTTGCGCTTTTTTGTCGAACCCTCAGCGGGACGCAGGTCATGTAGTTTCATGGTGATTCCTTTTGCAAAAAACTGATTGTGCTATTTGCAAGCGGCTATTCAACGATCTCCACCAGATGGGTGACGGTTTCGATCATGCCGCGCACAGCTTCGTTGTCCGGCTTTTCCACGATCTGGTTCAGTTTGTGCAGGCCCAGCGCTTTGACGGTGCGTTTTTGGCTTTCCGTGTATCCAATCGGGCTGCGCACAAGCTTGATTCGGATCGTTTTCTCCATCGTTTTCGCCGTCGTCTGCTCAGCCATGCAGCTCCTCCTTGTACCAGAAAGGCGCCAGATGCGCGGGCTCGACGCCCCGGTAGGCGGCTTCCTCGCGGAAGTCTTGCAGATCCTTCAAGGCGCTGAAGGTGGCCTGAACGACGTTGAGGATATTGTCGCTGCCCAGCGACTTGCTGAGAATGTCGCTGATGCCCGCCGCCTCCACCACGGCGCGCACGCCGCCGCCGGCGATCACGCCGGTGCCGGGGCTGGCCGGCTTCAGCAGCACCTTGCCGGCGCCAAACTTCACCGTCACCTCATGCGGGATCGTGCCGCCGAGCCGCGGCACCCGCACCATCTCTTTTTTGGCCCGCTCCGACGCCTTGCGAATGGCGTCGGGCACTTCACGCGCCTTGCCGATGCCGACGCCGACGCGCCCCTGCCGGTCACCCACCACGACCACGGCGCGGAAGGCGAAGCGACGTCCACCCTTCACGACTTTGGCAGTGCGGGTGAGATGGACCACGCGCTCGTCAAGTTCCTCGCGGCGCTCTTCGCGCTCTTTTTCGCGCTCTTTGCTCTTTCGTTCTCTTTTCGCCATCATTGTTCTCCCCAGCCATCCGCCGAATTAGAATTCCAGCCCTGCTTCGCGGCTGCTCTCCGCCAGCGCCTTGACGCGACCGTGATACGGGTAGCCGCCGCGATCGAAGACCACGCGGTCGATGCCTTTGGCTTTGGCGCGCTCCGCCACCGTCTTGCCGACCAGCTTCGCCTGCTCAAGCTTCGGAAGCGAGGCGACCTGGCTGCGCAGCTCGCGATCGACCGTGGAGGCGGAAGCCAACGTCACGCCGTGGACGTCGTCAATCACCTGCGCATAGATATGATCCAAGCTCCGAAATACATTCAGACGCGGCCGCTCCGGCGTTCCATGCACCTTGACGCGCACGCGGGCGTGACGGCGCTGGCGGGCGGCTGCACGATTTACTCTCGCCATAGTTGCTTGCTCCTATTTCTTGCCGGTCTTGCCGGTCTTGCCGGCCTTCTGCCGCACATATTCGCCCTGGTAGCGAATTCCTTTGCCCTGATAGGGCTCCGGCGGGCGGGCGCCGCGGATTTTGGCGGCGAGCTCGCCGACGGCGGCCTTGTCGATGCCGCTGATCGTGAACGCGCGACCATCTTTATCGACCTCAAAGACGACGTCCGGCGTAGGCGGTGCAAATTCCACCGGATGGCTCTTGCCGACCGAAAGCACCAGGTTGGCCCCACGTTTTTCGGCGCGGTATCCCACCCCGCGGATCTCCAGGCGCCGCGTAAAGCCGACGCTCACTCCCTGCACCATATTGGCGAGCAGCGCGCGCGTCAGCCCGTGCTGCGCCCGGTGCCGACGTTGGTCGCTCGGTCGCGACACCTTCACATGACCGTTCTCCACCTGGATGATCATGTCGGGGTCAAATTGTTGTTTCAACGTGCCCTTCGGGCCGCTGACCGTCACCAGATTCCCTTTGTCGACGCTGACCGTCACCTTCGGCGGCAGCGCAATGGGCATTTTTCCAATGCGAGACATAAGCCACCCCCTACCAGACGTTGCAGAGGATCTCGCCGCCGAGGCGCTCACGGCGCGCTCTGCGCCCCGTCATCAGCCCCTTCGGCGTAGAGACAATGTTGATCCCCAGACCGCTGCGCACCCACGGGATCTCCTTGAAGCCGGCGTAGTAGCGTCGCCCCGGGCGGCTCACGCGCTCCAGCCCTCGAATGACGGAGCGTCCCTGGGGCGTGTACTTGAGGCGCACAATCAACCTCGGCTGCGGCTTCTCGTCCGTCACCGTGTACCCCTCAATGAAACCTTCTTGCGCTAAAATTTGTGCGATGCCAACCTTGATTTTGGAACTCGGCATCACAACCTGTTTTTGCTTGACCATGCTGGCGTTGCGAATTCTGGTCAGCATGTCAGCAATTGGATCATTCACCATTTCATTTTCTCCTCAGGTCACTCTTGCAACCTCAAACCAAACGACGAAGTTGTAGTTAGCAACCGAGCACTCGAAAAAACGGTGGACGCCCTGCAAGAGGGCTGCGTCCGTTTTGGTCAGATATGCTCTTTTTACAACTCGACTCACCAACTCGACTTGACGACGCCGGGCAGTTTGCCTTCCAACGCCTCCTTGCGGAAGCAGATGCGGCACAGACCGAAGCGACGCATGTAGCCACGCGGGCGGCCACACATCTTGCAGCGATTGCGCACGCGCACTTCGTATTTCCGGCGACTCTCGCGAATCACAATTGATTTTTTCGCCACGGCAATCCCCTCTTATCGCTTGAACGGCATATCCATCAGCGCCAACAGCCGGCGCGCCTCTTCATCGGTTTTGGCAGTCGTGACAATCGTGATTTCCATGCCACGAATCTTGTCGATCTTGTCGTAGTCGATCTCCGGAAAGACCAGTTGTTCGCGCAGCCCCAGGCTATAATTGCCGCGTCCGTCGAAGGAATCCGGAGACACGCCCTGAAAGTCGCGTTGGCGCGGCAGCACGATGTTGATCAACCGATCGAGAAAATCCCACATGCGATCGCCGCGCAGCGTGACCTTCACGCCGATCGGCATCCCTTCGCGCAGCTTAAAGGCGGCGATCGAACGTCGGGCCCTCGTGATGACCGGCTTCTGACCGGTGATCGTCGCCAGGTCGTTGGAGGCGGCTTCCAGCGCCTTGCTGTTCTGCAGCGCCTCTCCCAGGCCGATGTTGACGGAGACCTTTTCGATGCGCGGCGCCTGCATCACGCTGCGATAGTTGAATTCCTTCATCAGCGCCGGCACGATCTCCTCACGATAGCGCACCTTCAAACGGGGCGCCGGTCTCGACTGTTTGTGCTCACTCATTATTCCTTCTCCTTGCCCGCAGACCTCGGCCATATGCACAGGATATGGACCGAAGAAAGATCAGGCTCGATGTATCAACGATATTTTGTAGAACCGTTTGCCTTACGCCTTAGGTTTGGGCAGCGGCGCGCCGGTCCTGCGTTCGATGCGCTCCTTGCTGCCATCCTTCGCCACCTCGAACCCGACGCGCGTGGGCTTATCGTCGCTGCCGACCAGCATCACGTTGCTGATGTGGATCGGCGCCTCGCGCGTGATGCGGCCGGTCTGCGTGCGCACGCGACCTGTAGGGCGCTGATGGCGAGTCACCATATTGGCGCCGGCGACAATCACATAGACCCGGTTGGGGTCATAGGTGCCGTCTTTGTTCTTTTTGCGGATCACGCGCTGCACTTCGCCGCGGTGGCCCTTGTCGTCTCCGGCGATAATCTCAACGGTGTCGCCTTTCACGATCTTAACTTTCATCTCCGGCCTCCTTTACAGCACCTCTGGCGCCAGCGAGACGATCTTCATGAATCCGCCTTCGCGCAGCTCGCGCGCCACCGGGCCGAAAATACGCGTCCCACGCGGATTCTTGTTGTCGTCGATGATGACGGCGGCGTTTTCGTCGAAGCGAATGTAGCTGCCGTCAGGCCGTCGGATCGGCCGCGTCGTGCGCACGATCACCGCACGCACCACATCCCCTTTTTTCACGCTTCCGGTCGGGCTGGCGGATTTCACCGTGGCGACGATGATGTCGCCGACGCCGCCATAGCGCCGGGTGCTGCCGCCCTTCACGCGGATCGTCAATAACTCTTTCGCTCCGGTGTTGTCGGCCACTTTCAACCGACTTTCCTGCTGAATCATGGCGCTTCTCCTCGACGATTAGACGTTGGCTTCATCCACGACCACCGCCCGCTGCAGGATCTCTTCGACAAAGAAGCGTTTATCCTTGCTGATCGGTCGGCATTCTCGGATGCGCACCACGTCGCCCACCTGGCAACTGTTGGTTTCGTCATGCGCTTTGTACTTCTTGTTGCGACGAATGACCTTGCCATACAGTGGGTGGCGGGTGACGCGTTCGACTGTGACGACGACGGTCTTGTCCATTTTGTCGCTGGTGACCGTCCCCACCAGCGCTCGGCGTTGTGCACGCATGTTTCCTTCTCCTTACTCACCCGCCAGCTCGCGCTCGCGCAGAATCGTTTTGATGCGGGCAATGTCGCGTTTCACTTGCCCGAAGCGCGCCGTGTTCGCCAGCTTCCCTGTTGCTCGCTGAAAGCGCAGGTTGAAAAGCTCTTGATAGTAATCGTCCAGCTTGCGCGCCAGCTCGGCGTTGTTCAATGCTCGCAGTTCAGACGCTTTCATTGCATCCCTCCTCAAGCGCCGTGCTCTTCACGGGCGATGAACTGAGTCTTCATCGGCAGTTTCGCCGCCGCCAGACGGAACGCCTCGCGCGCCTGATCCTCCCGCACGCCCGCAATCTCCAGGATCACCCGGCCCGGTCGCACTGGCGCCACCCAGTGATCGACGCTGCCTTTGCCGGAGCCCATGCGCGTTTCCGCCGCGCGCTTGGTCACCGGCTTGTCGGGGAAAATGCGAATCCAGATTTTACCGCCGCGACGCACATAGCGCACGATGGCGCGGCGCGCCGCCTCAATCTGACGGCTGGTGACGTAATGGCCTTCGGTCGCCTGCAGGCCGTAGGAGCCAAACGCCACCGTGTTGCCGCGGTAGGCTTTCCCCTTCAGACGCCCGCGCTGCATCTTGCGATACTTCACACGTTTTGGCATCAACATAGTCGCTTCTCCGTCTCAGCTTTCCGTCGCCAGGTATTTGGCGTGATATTCCTGGCCGGGCATCACTTCTCCCAGGTAAATCCAGACCTTGACGCCGATCACGCCGAAGGTGGTGTTCGCCTCCGCCGTGCCGTAGTCGATGTCGGCGCGCAAGGTGTGGCGAGGGATGCGCCCCTCGCGCAGGGAGTCGACGCGCCCCATATCGCTGCCGCCCAACCGTCCGGAGACCGTGATCATGACGCCCTGGGCGCCTGCGCGTATCGTCTTCTGCGCAGCCTGTTTCATGGCGCGCTTCCAGCTCACGCGACGCTCAATCTGCTCGGCGATGCTTTCGGCGACCAGGCGCGCGTCCAGCTCGGGCTTGGCGATCTCGCGCACATCGATCTTCACCTTCTTCTGCGTCAAATCCTGAAGTTGCTGGCGCAACTGGTTGACGCTGGCGCCCTTGCGCCCGATGATGACGCCAGGGCGGGCCGTGTCGATGATGATGTGCACCTGGTTCGGTTGGCGCTCGATGTCGATGTTGCTGATGCCGGCCTTGTTCTTGGTGGCCTGTCGACTTTCGCGGCCGCCCCGCTCCTCTTTATTGAGGGTGTCGAAGACCAGCGCACGAATTTTCCGATCCTCGGTCACCTGATCGGTGTACTGCTTGCCGGTGGCGAACCAGCGGCTCTTGTGTTCTTTGATGATTCCCAGGCGAAACCCGATGGGATGAACTTTGCGACCCAAGTGATCCTCTCCTTTACTGACTACTCACCTCACCGCTGCGCCACCCATCAGGCAGGGCGCTCCTCTAAAACAACCGTAATGTGCGATGAACGACGCTGCCAGGGCTTGAATCGCCCGCGGGCGCCGAAACGCCGCCACTTGCGGATCGGCGCGTCGTCCGCATAAATCTTCGTGATCACCATGTCCTTCGCATCATAGCCGAAGTTCTCGACTGCATTGGCAAGCGCGCTCTTGACCGTCTTGGAGACGACCCGCGCCGCAGATTGAGGCATGTAAGAAAGAATGGCCAATGCCTCCTCTGCTCTGCGTCCTCGAATCTCGTCGATCACCAGCCGCGTCTTCTGCGCGCTGATGCCGGTGTATTTCATTCTGGCGACAATTTCCATCGTGCGTTCTCCATTTCACCCGGATGGACGGGCGCCCTTAACGGCGTCCCGTCTTGGAGCTTTTCTCCGATTTCACATGGCCGCGGAAGAAACGCGTGGGGGCAAATTCGCCCAGTTTGTGCCCCACCATGTTTTCCGAGATGTAGACCGGCACGTGACGTCTGCCGTCGTGCACCGCAATGGTGTGCCCGACAAATTGCGGGAAAATGGTCGACGCACGCGACCAGGTCTTGATCACCTTGCGCTCCCCCTTGCGGTTCATCTCTTCAATGCGTTTCAGCAGCTTCGGGCTGACGAAAGGTCCCTTTTTCAGTGAACGTGACATGCTTTCACTCCCTCCTTATGCCTTGCCGCCGCGACGCACGATGTACTTCGCAGTGCGCTTGTTGCGCCGCGTCTTTTTGCCCAGCGCAGGCTTGCCCCAAGGGGTCTTGGGCGCTTTCATCCCGATCGGCGAACGCCCCTCACCGCCGCCGTGCGGATGTGAACCCGGGTCCATCGCCACGCCGCGCGTGGTGGGGCGGATGCCCAACCAGCGCTTGCGCCCTGCTTTGCCGAGATTGATATTGGCATGGTCCGGATTCGAGACCGCGCCGATGGTGGCGAAGCAGTCCATATGAATGTAGCGCACCTCGCCGCTGGGCAGGCGGACTTGCGCCATCTTGCCTTCTTTGGCCAGCACCTGGGCGCCCAGGCCTGCGCTGCGCACCAGCTGCCCCCCGCGGCCCGGATAGAGCTCGATATTGTGCACCACCGTGCCCAAGGGAATGTTGCGGAGCGGCAGCGCGTTGCCGGGGCGAATGTCGGCGCCTGGGCCGGACATCACTGTGTCGCCGACGTTTAGCCCCTGCGGCGCCAGGATGTAGCGGCGCTCGCCGTCGTTGTACACGACCAGGGCGATGCGCGCGCTGCGGTTCGGGTCATATTCGATCGCTTCCACGCGGGCGGGAACGCCCACCTTGTCGCGGCGGAAGTCGATGATGCGATAGCGGCGCTTGTGTCCGCCGCCGCGGTGGCGCACGGTGATGACCCCGCGGTTGTTGCGGCCAGACTTCTTGCGCAGCGGCGCCAACAGTGAGCGCTCCGGCTCCCTTTTGGTGATTTCTTCAAACGTCGAGACGCTCATGCCTCGGCGCCCCGGCGATGTCGGACGATAAATCTTGATTGCCATCGATCCTCTCCCCCGTTATACGCCCTCGAACAACTGGATGCTGTTGCCGGGCGCCAAGGTGACGACAGCCTTCTTCCACTTCGGCTGGCGAATGCGAATGCGCTTGCCGCGTCGCGAGGTCTTCGCCGGCATCACCAGAATGTGGACGTCGGTCACATCGACGTTGAAGGCAGTCTCCACCGCCTCTTTCACCTGCAGTTTATTGGCGCGCATGTCCACCTCGAACGTGACCTTGTTTTGTTCGTCGGTGGCGATCATCGTCTTCTCGGTGACGATCGGACGCTTCAACACTTCGTAAATATGCATGGTTACGCCTCCACCTCTTCAGCCGCAGGCGCATCGGCGCCAAGCCACGCCTCGATGAAATCCACTGCATCCCGCGTCAGAAGCAACACGTCGTAGCCGAGTAAATCTCGAATGTTGATATAACCGCTCAGCAGGGGCTTCACCTGCGGCAGATTGCGCACGCTCTTCCACACCGGGAGGCTCTTCTCGTTTGTGACGAGCAGCACCTTCTGGTTCTCGATGCCAAGCGCAGACAACATTTGAACGGCGGTCTTGGTTTTCGGCGCATCGATTGCAACCCGGTCAATCACGACGATCTGGCCGTCGGCCGCCTTCACCGACAGTGCGCTGCGCAACGCCATGCGCTGCATTTTCTTCGGCAGCGCCTTGGTGTATTTGCGCGGGGTCGGGCCGAAGACGGTGCCGCCGCCCACCCACTGCGGCGCGCGGATCGAACCCTGGCGCGCGCGACCGGTGCCCTTCTGACGCCACGGCTTGCGGCCGCCGCCGGAGACTTCGCTGCGCGTCTTGGTGTCGTGCGTGCCCAGGCGAGCGTTCGCCAGTTGGCGCATCAGCGCCTGATGCATCACAGCAGTGTTGATCGGGGCTGCAAAGACGGCGTCGCTCAGTTCGACTTCGCCGACCTGCCGCCCGTTCATATCTCTTACAGGTACAAGCATGGTCTGTTACTCCTTCGTCTTCCTGGCGCGCCCTACTTGGCCCGCTTCGCCTTCTTCAACGCCTTGACCGATTCGCGCACGATGACCAGTGAACCGCGCGGGCCGGGAATTGCGCCGCGCACTGCGATCAGGTTGCGCTCGGGATCGACCAACGCCACCTTGAGATTCTGCACGGTGGTGCGGGCGGCGCCATATTGACCTGGCGCGCGAGTGCCCGGGAACGTGTGCCCCGGCGTAGTGCCGGCGCCGCGCGAGCCGGTGGCGCGATGGCGATCTGATTGGCCGTGCGTCTTGGGGCCGCCGGCAAAGCCGTGTCGCTTCACGGCGCCGGCGAAGCCGCGACCTTTGGAGACGCCCGTCACGTCGACTAGGTCGCCCTCCGCAAAAATGTCGGCCTTGACAACATCGCCCACGTTCAGGGAAGGCGTCTCGTCGTAGCGGATTTCGCGCAGACGCCGCAGCAGCGGCGCGCCCGCCTTCTGCAGATGGCCGCGCTGCCCCTTTGTCAGCTTGCGTTCGGGCACAACCTCATACCCGAGCTGCACGGCGTTGTAGCCGTCCGTCTCCTCCGTCTTGACCTGAGTGACGTAGCAAGGGCCTGCTTCGATGATCGTAACCGGAATGACCGCGCCGCTCTTGTCAAAGAGCTGCGTCATCCCCACCTTCTTTCCTAAAATTCCTCTCATCTCATCCTCCTGGGACTGCCAGCTTTACGGTTATCGGCGAACGCTGCGTGCAACCCAGGCGCAAATCGACTTCGCCAAAACCGCCCGAACTTCATCATCCCTTAAATCAATGGCGGGGTTTCCTCCAACGCTGCCTTTTGACCTGAAGCAATGAATTGACCTGAAGCAATGAAAGGTCTAATCAGCAGGAGGCTCCCTTTGACGCTTTTACAATTTGATCTCGATATCGACGCCCGCCGGCAGATTGAGACGCGTGAGATTTTCAATCGTCTTGCTGCCGGGATCGATCACGTCGATCAGCCGCTTGTGCGTGCGAATCTCGAACTGCTCGCGGCTATCCTTGTCGATGAAAGGCGAGCGCATGACCGTGAATTTTTCGATGGTGGTGGGCAGCGGCACCGGCCCAACAACCTGAGCGCCGGTCTGCTCAGCCGCATCGACGATCTGACGCACCGAGGCATCCAGAACGCGATGATCATACGCTTTCAGTTTGATGCGAATCCTCTGCTTAGCCATGTCCTATCTCTCTTGGCCTCCGTAGACAGCGCTCAAGAAAAAATGGGAAGGGACGGCAAACAACCGAATTTTTTTCACCGTCCCTCCATGCGCAGCTTCCTTACTTGACGATTTCGGTGATGACGCCTGCGCCGACGGTGCGACCGCCCTCGCGGATGGCGAAGCGGCTGCCTGTCT
>NZ_CAKZMJ010000010.1 GCF_937128415.1 uncultured Caldilinea sp. | reverse complement strand
GCGCTGTATGTTCCTGACCCAAAGGCGGCGTAAGCATATCACGAGGTCTTGATGTTGTCAACTCGCTCAAAAACGGAAAAAAAACGGATGACCGCAAAGCGGTAGCGTTCATCAGCCTGGTTTGTGAGGCCAGGCCGGATCGTGAAAGCGTTGAATCTCTAACAAATACCCATTCGGGTCGCGGAGAAAGCAATGGTAAATGTTATAGAGAGGATTGAACGTTGGCGCCTTCTCGAAAGGAACGCCGCGCGCCGACAGCCGCTCATACCAGCCATCCACATCTTGTGTGACGAAGGTGACGATCACGCCTGAGGGCGTTGCACCCTCTCGTTTGCAAAAGCCGAGAAAGCCATCTGCACTGACTTGATAGATGCGACAGGCCCCCTGATCGAGCGCCAGCGGCAACCCGAGGAGAGCCTCGTAAAAATGAGAGGTGGCGGCCAGGTCCGCCGTGTAGAGAAAGGTGACTTGTTGCGCGAAGGGCGTCGTCATCGTCGCTTGATTTGCTCAATTCGCTCGATCAATTGCCAGGTCTACTGCGCAACTTCTATATATTTGCGCCTATTTGCACCATTTACCTAATTTGCACCATTTAGTGGAGAACCAATTGCTGGCGAGCCATCATCGCTGCGCCGACGATCCCGGCGTCATTCAATAATTGCGCCGGGACGATCCGGGCGCGACGCTGGAGATAGGGTGCGAATTTATCAAATTTCTTGCTGACGCCCCCGCCGATGATGAACACATCCGGCGAAAAGAGCAGTTCCATCAACTTCAAGTAAGCATCAACGCGCTTCGCCCATGCAGGCCATTTCAAGTCTAGCTCTTTGCGGACTTTATCCGAGCAATAATGTTCTGCATCCATCCCTTTCAGCGGCATCGGCACATGGCCGAATTCGGTGTTGGGCAGCAGTTTGCCGTCGTGAAAGATCGCGCTGCCGATGCCGGTGCCAAAGGTCAACAAAATCACGATCCCTTGCTGAAATTCGCGCCCTGCGCCGAAGGTCATTTCGGCGACGCCGGCGGCGTCTGCATCGTTGAGGACATACACGGGCAATCCCGTAGCCTCTGTGAAAATCTGCTGCGCAGGCGCGCCGATCCATCCTGGATCGACATTGGCCGCAGAAAGCGTGACGCCATGCTGCACGATGGCGGGAAAGGTCACGCCGACCGGCCCGCGATAGTTGAAATGGCGCACAATCTTGACAACGACCTCCGCCACAGCCGCCGGTGTTGAGGGTTTGGGCGTTTCGATGCGATGACGTTCGCCGATCAATTCGCCGCTTTCGACGTCCACCAACCGTCCTTTGATGCCGCTGCCCCCGATGTCGATTCCAAGAATTTGCATGACTGCACCTCTATAAGAGTCGTTAAAGCATTTGGCTGTCAGTGTACACAGTTCTGCGGTTACGGACAAGTGAGGAGAGATGGAGCGCGGGCTAAACGAAGGGAAGAGCGCTCAACATCGAAAGCGGCGGGGCGCATCTCCCGCCGCTTTCGATCGCCGGTGTAACAGGCCGCCTGTGTCAGACAGCCCTTTCTGAAGGAACGGGTGAACTTACGAATTGGCGTCCGGCGTCGGCGCTGGCGCCGGATAGCCCGGCATCATGCCTCGGAAGTGGAAGCCGCGTCCTCCACGACCGCCGTGGAAGCCCTCGCCGAACATGCCGCGGCCCCGGAAGGCGCCCGGCCCCCACTGGCTCTGCGCATTGCGCAACAGATCCGCCTGCTCCTGCGTGATGGCGCCCGCCTTCACCGCCGCGTTCAGCGCGTCCTCAAAGCTCTGCTGCGCCTGACCGGCCAGGTATTGCATGAAGGCGTGGCGCGCTTTCAGCAGATCGGCCTGTTCTTGCGTCAGGTAGCCATCTTCGACCGCCTTGTCGATCATGGCGTTGTGCGCCTTCAGCTGTGCAGCCTGCAGCTCCTCCACGGTGATGCCCAGCGCTTCAGCCAGAAACTGTTGATACTGGCCGGCGTTTGCCCACTTCCAGCCGAAGCGCATGCCTCCCCACGGGAGCGTCGGCGCCGGTTGTTCCCCATCGTCGCTTTGGGCGAAGGTCGCCTGCGGGAAGAGTGCAACGGCGCCAAGCACCATCGCTCCCACCAGAAGACCGGCCATCAGCCACTGTTTCCAGGATTTTGCACCATTCATACGAAACCTCCGTTTAATCTAGACTCGATTGTTTTGCTGAGCCTTTCAGGCTGGCTCACCTTTATGATGCACCAAAACTGCAAAGAAGGTTTGGGAAAAATGTAAGAAGGCTGTAAAAGCATTGCGACTTGTAACCAGAAATGCCTCCTCTGCAAATATAACGTCACACAACTGGCTCAACTTCCAGGCAACTCCATGATGTTTTTCATAAATGCTCTGGCGATGACGGTAGGTGCGGCTGGAGCCGCCCCTCATTGCCAGATAATTTTGTTAAAAATCTGAAGTCTCCTGAAACCAGAGCCAACTGGGTGCGGTGAGGTTGCCTTCCGGCAAGCCGGCTGGAAGGTCGCATTCTGAGAGAAACTTTCACTCAGCTGGGAGCTCCTATCAGAATCTATCAAGGAGCTCAGCAATCAAGTTTGTGAAGAGAAGAGGAGAAAACAACGAAGAAACACGAAGCCCGGTCGTGCGACTTCGTGTTTCTTCACATTGCTTCGTGGAATCCACTTCAGTGGGGGCAATCAGCAGGGCCGATCGCGCAGGATGTGCTTCGTCTCTTCGGAGTGAGCGCTCTCGTTGCGCGCCGTCTCTTTGAGCTGAACGACCAACCCTTTATGGCAAGCATCCACTCGCTCATTCATCCACCCGACCGAACACCGCCACGACATTCTGTCCGCCGAACCCAAACGCGTTGACGATGGCGTAGCGCGCGTCCACCTTTTCCGGCTGGTTGCCGACGATGTGCAGATCGATCTGCGGGTCGGGCGTGTAGTTAATAGTGGGCGGGACGATCCCCTCGCGCAGCGCGTAGACGGCGGCCACGACGGACTCTGCCCCCGCTGCGCCCAACGCATGGCCGACCATGCTTTTGATGCTCGTGATCTTCAGGTTGTAGGCCGCTTCGCCAAAGGCGCGCTTGAGCGCCAGGGTTTCGCTGATGTCGTTGAGCAGCGTGCCGGTGCCATGCGCGAGCACCACGTCGATATCCTCCGGTTGGAGCTTCGCCATCTGCAGCGCGCCGCGCAACGCGCGCGCAGCGCCTGCTCCCTCTGGGTCCGGCGCAGTGATGTGGTAGGCGTCGGCCGTCAGCTTGCCGCCCAACACTTCGGCGTAAATTCTGGCCCCGCGCGCCCGTGCGTGCTCTTCGGTCTCCAGGATGACGGCGGCCGCACCTTCTCCCGCGACGAAGCCGTCGCGATCGACGGAGAAAGGCCGACAGGCGCGCTCCGGGTCATCCGTGCGGCTGGAGAGCGGCCCCATGCGCCCGAAGGCCGCCATCGTCAGCAGCGACACCAGGGATTCGGCGCCGCCGGCGATGATGACGTCCGCCTCGCCGCGCTGGAGAAAATGATAGCCCTCCAGGATCGAATAGTGGCCGCTGGCGCAGGCGGCCGTGCTGGTCATGACAGGGCCTTTGGCGCCCACCTCGATCGAGACGATGCACGAGACGGCGTTGGCCATCGCGCTGGGCACCACAAAGGGGCCGACCGAGCGCCAGCCCTTGCGCACCACCTCCAGCGCAGCCGCTTCGATCTCGGTGATGCCGCCGCCGCCGGTGGCCATCAGCACGCCGACGCGTTCGCCGTTGTTCGCATCGATCGTCAACCCGGCGTCCTCGAGCGCCTGCCGCGCCACCGCCACGGCGAATTGGGAAGAACGATGAATGCGCCGCGCCGTCTTGCGATCCATATACTGCCCGGGGTCGAAGTCCTTCACTTCGCATGCAATGTTGTAGGGCAGATCGCCGGTGTCAAAGGAGGTGATGCGACCCGCGCCGGACTTGCCGGCCAGCAAATTCCGCCAGAAGGTGGGAGCGTCGTTGCCGATCGGAGTGACCGCGCCCATGCCGGTGATAAAAACTCTTGTCATCGGATTGACTCGCTTTCTATGGGTTTGGCGCCAGGATGCAACTTGTCCGGCTGTGAAAATGGGCGCAGATGGCGCGCCCATTTTCGCTTCGATCAAAATGAATGGATATCGATCATAATCAAATCACATATTACAATGTCGCCCGGCAAAACACCCTTGCGTGACTGTAGCTTATGGAGAAATTGTGCGCTCGTGTACAGGACTTTACGATTTGCAACAGTGCGCTGGTTCAGGTAGCCATCGCCCATCCATGTGACGCGCTGGAGAGCCTGTGGGCATGCGTTTTCGGTGAAGGCGAATTCTTTCTATCAGTTGCTTTGAATTATACTGATAGCCTGCAAAGAGCGCCAAACTTCCCGGTGGCGACAACGATTCCGTTGCGGCGGGCGACAGTTTGATTGACCTTAAAGGCATATGGTTGAATCTGAAATCCAAATCGCCGCTCATCTTTCCCTCACCCCTGAAACCTTCGCCCGCCTGCCGGCGGAACTGTACGAATGTTTGCTCACTTATCTTCAACGATGGGGAAGTCCTTCAGAGCAAATCAAAGCCGCCGAGCAACTGTTGGCGGTGAACGGCGTCCGCCTCCCTCTGCTCGACTACCTCGCACAAGCCTATCTCGCAGCAGGGCAACCGGAAAAGGCGCTCACCGTGATCGAGCGACGCCAACGTCGCAACGCCACCTTCGTCTCCCAGTCGCTGGAAGCAAAAGCGCTGTTGTTGGTGGGGAGGCGCGACGCCGCTCGTCAGACTGCCCAAGAGTTGGTCAGAACGCATCCGACCAACTCCGCCGCCATCCTCGCCGCTGCGAAGGTTCTGTTGGAAAGCGGCGACGGCGAGCTTGCACTGTCTCTTGTGGAGACCTATCGGCAGCGCAAGCCTTATGACCTTGCTGCGCTTCTGATGGGAGCGGAAATTGCGCTGGCGCTCGGACAACGCGACCTCGCCGATGCTCAGCTTCAGCGTCTCGGCGGCGGCGTTCCGGTCGATGTGGAAGTCGAACACCTTGTCCAGATGGAGCGCCTGGCCACCGCCTTGGGAAAACTCGAAACGGCGAACGCCGTGCGGCTCGAGCTGCAACGCCGGCGTCAGCAAGATCTCATCGCCTTGCAAGAGCGCCTGGCGCCCTTCCTTCAAGGCGCAGATCTGTTGACCAGAGATCCGGAGTCATTCTACGAGCACTACACCGGCCTCGACGCGGTGCAACTGACGCCTGAAGAGCGCAGGCGCGTCGAGCTCGAGGCGCTGCGTCACTTTGGCTTCGAGCGGTTGCGCAAAGGGCAGGCCGAGGCGATTGCCCTGGCGTTGCTGCGCAACCGCTCTGTGTTGATGGTCATGCCGACGGGAGGAGGCAAATCCCTCTGTTATCAGCTGCCGGCGCTGGTCAGCCCTCATGTCACGCTGGTCATCAGCCCGCTGATAGCCCTGATGAAAGACCAGGTGGAAGGGTTGCCCCATGCGGCGCGGCCTCTCGCCGTCTTTATCAACAGCACGCTCAGCGACGCAGAGGTGGCGGAGCGCATGGAGCGCATTGTGCAAGGAAAATACAAACTGGTCTATGCGGCGCCGGAACGCCTACGCCAGCGCGCCTTTTTACACGTCCTGCGCCGTGCAGGGGTCGATCTCTTCGTCATCGATGAAGCGCATTGCGTCAGCATGTGGGGGCATGATTTTCGCCCAGACTATCTTTTCATCCGCGAGGCGCGGCGAGCGCTGGGGGCGCCACGCGCGCTGGCGATGACCGCCACCGCCCCCCCGCGCATTCGCGACGAGATTATCGAAATGATCGGAGACGGCGAAGAGGACTCCCACGCCGGCGCACACGCAACGCGTCCGCACGTCATTGCGCTCGACATCTTTCGGCCCAATCTCCATCTCTGCGCCTTGCAATTCCAGAATGAAGAGGAGAAGCTGGCGGCGTTGGTGAGCTACGTGCGCAACGCCGAAGGGAGCGGGATCGTTTACGTCAACAGTCGGAGCCGCGCCGAAGCAATTGCGCTCGCCTTGCAGCGCGCAGGCGTGCGCGCCGAAGCCTACCACGCCGGTCTGGTCGAGCGCGGGCCGGTGCAAGATCGCTTCATGCGCAACCAAACGCGCGTCGTGGTCGCCACCATCGCCTTCGGCATGGGCATCGACAAGCCCGACATCCGCTTCATCGTGCACTTTCATCCCTCCCGCAGCCTCGACGCCTACTACCAGGAGGTGGGTCGAGCCGGCCGCGATGGTCAGCTTAGCCAGGGCATTCTATTTTATAGCAACAACGACTGGGCGAACCTGCGGCGCTGGGCGCGCGCCGAACAATATACGGTTGACTTCTTGCATCGCGTGTACGCCGCCGTCGCTGCGCAACTTCAAGGGCAAGCGTCCCTCGATGATCGACCAGAAGAAGCAGGAAGGAACGCCGACGCAACTTCTCCATCCAATGCACAGACGCTCTCCGGCGCGGTCGATCTGCGGCGCCTCCAGCAAGTGCTCGACAGCGATGAGACCACCTTGCGCGTGGCCGTCAGTATGCTGGAGCGCGCAGGCTTGCTGCGCCGCGGCTTTGACCTGCCTCGCGAAGTCACGATCGGTGTTCCCAGACATTTCAATCGCAAGGCGCTGGAAGAGCGCCCCATTGCGCGTTTGTTCAAAGGGCTGCAGCTCGGCCCCGAACAATCGGCCACCTTTGCGCTGTCTGACATTGCACGATTCATGCGCTGGCGCCTTGAAGAGACCGAAGTGCGGCTGCTCGAATGGCAGGATCGCGGCCTGTTTGCGCTGCGCTTCGCTCGCCGCGCCATGCACATCGAGATGCCGCCTGAGCCCGAAGATCTATATCAACGCCTGGACGCTCTACTTGCGCAATCAGAGGCCGTGGCGCTGCGACGCATCGACGACATGATCGGTTACGCCACAACAGAGAGCTGTCGTCATGGCTACATCAGCGCCTACTTCGGCAGCCCGCCGCGTATGCGTTGCAGCGTCTGCGACAACTGCACTGGCGTCCGTCCGGCCATCGAATTGCCGGAACGCCTCGAGCATCTGGTTCCGGATGACGTCGACATCGAGCCGATGATTATCGACTGTCTGATGAGCCTGCCCAAGCCGGTCGGGCGCAGCGGGCTGGCGCGCATCCTGGCCGGGTCGCTGCGGGCGCCCTTCAAGCCCGATCAGGCGCGCCATCACGGCGCGCTCAAAGCATTAGGAGAGGCAGCCGCGTTGGCGTACATCGACGACCTGATCGAGCAGAATCGCCTGCGTCAATACAGTCGCCAGGATTATCTCGTGCTGGCGCCGACGCTGCGCGGTCGCATCGAAGCGGAGGCGTGGCTGGCCGAACATCCTGAGCTGGCGCGCTATGGTGAGGCGTCTCTCACAGCGGAAGAACCTGAGCCGACGCCGACGGAGGACGCCGATCATTACACCGCCTTGCAGAAGGCGCTCTGGTCGTGGCGGCGTCGACTGGCCGAGCAGTTGGGACAGCCGCCGTATGTCGTCATGCGCAATGAGCTCATGCTGCAAATCGCAGAGACGCGGCCGCAGACGCTTGAAGAACTGGCGGCGCTGCCCGGCATGGGCGCCCAGCGCTTGCAGCACTATGGAGAAACCATCCTCGACATCATCAAGCTCCATCCGCCTCAGCCGGGCGACGAAGAAAAACTGGCGGCGCAACGAGAGGCTCGGAGGAACGACGTCGCCGCTCGCGCCGTCGTTGCTCCTGATCGATCTTCCGGCGTCGTGGCGGCGCAGATGCAGAAACAGATTTATATGCGCCTCCAGGAGTTGCGTCAGAAGCTCGCCGTCAAAAAAGGCGTCAAACCCTATATGATTGCCAGCAACGCGCTGCTGAAGACCATTGCCCAACGCGCGCCGGCGACGCTCGCAGAGCTTGACGCGATCCTCGGCTTTCGCACCAGCGCCCTGGCGCCGGAGGCCGTCCAGATTTTAACGATGATCCAAGCGGTTCGCACACATTTGCAATCTAAAGAATAAAACCAACGCGATGACCAGGCGACCGCCTGAGACCATTTTTTCGCACCCAAACACAAACAATAACAAACGATAGAGGAACAGTGCACATGAAAATCGCCAACAACGTCACCGAATTGGTTGGGAAGACCCCCCTCGTCCGCATCAACCGCATCGCCGAGGGCGCCGTCGCCACGATCGCCGCCAAGCTGGAGTTCTTCAACCCGGCCGGCAGCGTGAAAGATCGCATCGGGCTGAGCATGATCGAGGCTGCGGAGAAGGCGGGGCTGATCGGCCCCGACACGATCATCCTGGAGCCGACGAGCGGCAACACAGGCATCGGCCTGGCCTTTGTGGCCGCGGCCAAAGGCTACAAATGCACGCTCGTCATGCCGGAAACGATGAGCATGGAGCGTCGCATTCTGCTGCGCGCCTACGGCGCCGAGCTGGCGTTGACGCCCGGCTCCGAAGGGATGAAGGGCGCCATTCGCAAGGCGGAGGAAATGGCCGCCGCCGACAGCCGCTATTTCATTCCACAACAATTCATGAATCCCGCCAACCCTGCCATTCATCGCGCCACCACGGCTGAAGAGATCTGGGCGGACACCGACGGTCAGGTCGACATTCTGGTGGCGGGCGTCGGCACCGGCGGCACCATCACCGGCGTGGCTGAAGTCATCAAGCCGCGCAAGCCTTCGTTCAAGGCGATCGCCGTGGAGCCGGCGGCTTCGCCTGTGCTCTCCGGCGGGCAACCTGGGCCGCACAAAATTCAAGGCATCGGCGCCGGTTTCATCCCTGCGGTGCTCAACACCTCCATCATCGACGAAGTAATCGCGGTGAGCAACGAAGACGCCTTCGCCATGGCGCGACGCGCCGCCGCCGAGGAAGGCTTGTTGGTCGGCATCTCCTCCGGCGCCATCCTGCACGCCGCCATTCAGGTGGCGAAGCGCGCGGAGAACGCCGGCAAACTGATCGTCGCCATCGTGCCCTCGAACGGCGAGCGCTACTTGAGCACCGAGCTTTTTGCCCACTTGCGAGGGTGAATGGCCGCGCAACTTTGATAAAACTTCTTGTGAAAAAAGGCGCAAACATTACACAAAAATAACGCAAATGTGGTATATTCTCGTTGCAAAGGCGTCGTCATTCGATCGAGCCAATGCCGGGTTGAATCCATGACGAGCCGATTTCAGCGCCGGAAATTTGTGATAATTTTGACAAGTGTTCGAGCGTATGCTATAGTCCACGCAAGTTGACGCCAGACATGGTGGAGACCCCCCTTTGCGCGGACCACTGCGATGGTCTCGAACGTAGTGCAAACAACGTAGTGCAAACAATGTAGCGAGCACATTGTAAGAACGCTTGTCAGAGCCACTGCCTGAATCACAAATGTGTGTGCTGAAAAGGAGGCTGCATCCCAATGGCAGATAAAGTTGCTGATCTGAGCGGCGATGATCGCGCAAAGCGCATCGCCGAGTTGAAGGCGAAGATGCAGGCGGCTGCGCAGAAGGCTAAGGCGGCCGCTGAACATGCGCCGGAGCAACCCGCAGCGCAGACCAAGCCTCAACCCGCTCCGACGGCGGAAGCGGTGCAGGAAGCGCCTCGCCAGGAGGTCGTCGCTGAAGCACTAGCAGTAAAAGAGGGCGCCCCCGCCGGGGGATCGCCGACAAATGGATCGAGCGGAAACGGCGCCGCTGCGAAGGCGGAGGTGCTCTCTGCGGAGAAAATTGCAGCACCTGCGCCGGCTTTCGTCGAGGAGTCGCCCGAGGAAAAAGCGCGCAAAGAAATGAACCGCCGCGAATTCCTGACTTACGCCTGGGGTGGCCTGCTCGGCCTCGTCACCCTGCAGTCTGCGGTGGGGCTGTTCTTCTTCATGATGCCGCGCTTTAAGGAGGGCGAATTCGGCGGCATCTTCCGCATGGGGCCGGAATCCGCTCTGCCTGCGACCGATGCTCCGCCCCAGCCTGAAACGACCGGTAAATTTTGGCTGGTCAATACAGCGGATCAAGGTCCGCTCGCCCTCTACATGGTGTGCACTCACCTGGGGTGTCTATACAAGTGGGAACAGGCGAACAACCGCTTTGAGTGCCCGTGTCACGGCTCAAAATTCACGCGAGAAGGCTACTACATTGAAGGGCCGGCTCCGCGTTCGCTCGACCGGTTCGAGGTCACGATTGAAGAGGGTGAAGTGCTGGTGAACACCGGGCGGCGCATCCTGGGTGCGCCGGCCGCCGAGTCGCCCGCCCGCGTGATTCCGGCGTAATCTTTATTCGGTTCTGGCAAACAGCTTGTTGCATTCACTGCGAGAAGGGGTCTTATGGCTGTACAACCGGAAATTGAAAAGAAAAGTATTCTGCAGACTGTGTTGGATGCTGCGGACGACGTGTTCACCCGCCTCACCGCCGGCATTCCCGCCGCCGAGGTGCGTCGCATGATCCGGGGAGAGCCGCCCGGGCGTCCCAATCCACGGTTGAAACCCCATTCAGAAGCTTTTCTGCTGCACATCAAACCGACGTACTATCACGAGAGCGTCACGCGCTTCACGCACACCTTCAGGCTGGGCCTGCTCTCCACGTACCTCTTTTTTGTGGAGACGATCACCGGTCTGATCCTGATGATCTGGTACGCGCCCACGCCCGAGCGCGCCTATGCAGACATGATTCGCCTGCTGAGCAACGTCCCCTTCGGACAGTTCATGCGCGACATGCACCGCCTGGGCGCAGAGCTGATGGTGGCGATCGTCACGCTGCACATGGTGAGAACCTATCTGACCGGCAGTTACAAAGCGCCAAGACAATTCACCTGGTTCACCGGCGTCATTCTGCTGGTCATCACCCTGTTCTTAAGTTTCTCCGGCTATCTGCTGCCCTGGGATCAGCTGGCCTTCTGGGCGGTGACGATCGGCACATCGATGGCGGAGGCGGTGCCGCCTGCGATCGTCGGCGAGACGGTCAACCTGCTGGCGCGCGGCGCGCCGGACATCGGCGCCAACGGCCTGTTGCGCTTCTATTTGCTGCATGTGCTCTTCCTGCCGTTGTTGCTCTTCCTCTTCTTCTTTGTGCACTACTATAAAGTCGTGCACTTCGGCATCAGCTTGCCTTCCAGCGAAGAAGAGGTGGGCCAGGACACGGCGAACAAAGTGCCGGCGGATCGCCGCGTCTATTTCCTGCCAGACGTGATGATCGATGAAGCCTCCTTCCTGATCGGCTTCACAGCCCTGATGGTGCTGGCAACCACCTTCTTCTTCTCGGCGCCGCTCGAGTCGATCGCCAATCCGCAGTCGACGCCGCTGCACACGGTGGCCCCCTGGTACTTCTACTGGCTGCAGGGGTTGCTCAAGATTGCCGACAAGACGATTGCAGGCGTGATTATCCCCGGCGTCCTTTTGGTCTTGCTGGCCGCCATTCCCTACCTGGACCGCAATCCCAGCCGCCGCGCCCGCGACCGCCGCGTGGCCATCATCAGCGGCATCGTCGCCGGCATCGTCATGATCATCCTGAGCTGGATGGGCACGCCCTACTACGCCGTGCAGGCCGCCCCCGCTGTGGAGGTGGTGCAGGAGCTGATGCCTGAAGAGGGCGCCGGCCTCGTAAGGGAGATCGGCTACAAACATCTGCCGCTGGGCGTCTATGACACGCGCGAACATCCGGTCACCGATGACCCGGAATTCAATGAAGTGCTGCATGAATTTGCGGCCGCCATCGCTCGTTACGAAGAGAAGGATCCAACCTTCAACAACGCCTACGGCATCCTCAAGATCACCCAGGAACAGCCGAACCTGAAGCGCATCACCTGGGAAATTTACTGGGTCAGCCCAGAAGGCGTCGAAGATCGCTTTATCAGAACATTCTTCCTGCACAAAGACTCTCTGTACTGGGAGCAATACGGGCTGAAGAACTTTAGCTTCCTCCGCCCGGCGACAGAGGAGTAAACCAGAGCCATGAAGCAACCATGGTATAGCTTTCTGTACGTTCGTTCGCCGATTGTAAAGATCAGCCTGGCGATTGCGTCTCTGCTGTTGATGATCGTCCTGTTTCTCTTCATGGGACTGATCGAAGAGCAGCGCATGGAGGCGCAGACCGCCAACTGGATCGGTCGGGAAATCGAAAAGGGCGCCGAGCTGTACGCCAACAACTGCTATAACTGCCACGGCGTCGACGGCAAGGGCTTGCCGGGTGTAGCGCCTGCGCTTCATAGCAAATATTTCTTCACCCAACGTCTCAAAGATATCGGCTGGACCGGCTCGCTGCACGACTACGTGGCGCTCACCGTGGCGGCGGGGCGCCCCTCCAAAGTGCAATCCCAGTGGGCCGTGATGATGCCCACCTGGAGTCAGCGCTATGGCGGCCCCTTCCGCGACGATCAGGTGCAGGCGGTGACAGCCTTCGTCTTAAATTGGGAAGAGGATGCGCTGAAACAAGGGACGCCCGACAACCCCGATCCATGGCAGCCCTTCCTCGATGCACCGTCCAAGGCGACGGCGGAAGAGGGCGCTGCGCCTGCTGCGGAAGTCACGCCAGAGCCCACCGGGCCAAGGCCGCCGCAGGAGCTGTTCGTCAGCATGGGGTGCGTAGGCTGTCACAACCTCGACCAGCCGCAAACGCCCACCAACCGCGGACCCGTCGGCCCCAACCTGGGCAACCTCCACGAGACGGCGGGCACCCATGGGATGGATGCTTTCACCTACGTGCACGACAGCATCGTCAACCCCAACGCCTACATCGTGGAAGGCTACACAGCCGGCATCATGCCGTCTAACTTCGCCGAGCGAATGAGCGAGGAGGAGATCAACGCCCTGGTCGAATGGTTGCTCGACCCCAACCGGCAGCGATGACGCCCATCGTCTTGTCCAGCAGATGGTGAACCTCGAATGGGGCGGCTGGTTGCCAGCCGCCCCATTCTTATGGATGCTTACGGGGCTATAAGGTCCGTTATGTCAAAAGAATATCAACTGACCCGTGATCCGTTTTTCTACCTGATGGCCGCGCTTTTCGCCCTCTTCACAACCGGGCTCTCTGCCATCCTCGGGCAGTTGCGCTTCATGCCGATCAGCCAGACGATCGTGTTGACCCTTTTCATGGCGCTGGCCCTGCGACGCCATGACCTGCGCGCGGCGCTCGCCGTAATTGCGCTCTGGTTGGCGACTTCGATGCTCGTGTTGATCCTTCTCACCCTGTTTGCGCCGGCCCAGATCGAACGCGCCTTCGCCGATGGCTTTTTGCATCGGGCGGCGTTTTCGGAATGGTACTTCGCCGGTTCTCCGCTGCCGGCGAGCTTTGCAGCGGCGCCGCTGGCGAAAACGCTCGAAGTGGTGGGGATCACGGTCGGTTCGCTTTTCACCGGCGGCCTCGTGGGCGTCTGGTCGCTGGTGCGGCTGGCGAACCTGACGGCCTTCAGCGCCGGTCACCTGCTCGGCGTGCTCGAAAGCCCGCTGTGGATTTTCGTGGCGCTGCCCATCTGGAGTATCCTGCAACTGGTCGGGGCGACCGGCCTGGTTGCGCTGTGCGCCGAGCCGATCCTGGTGGATCGCTTTGCGTTCGGGCGATGGCTGCAACGACGTCGCCGCGAGCTGCTCATCTTCGGCGCTATCTACGCAGTGGGGTTGGCGGCGGAAGCGGTGTTGCCCGCTTTCTGGCACTTTCACAGTTGAGGCCGCCTGCACCGGGAATAGACTCAACGCAAAGGAAGAGCGAAAAGACGGGCGTGCTCGGCGACATTTTCCTTGTTGTTGATGCTGTCAAGCGCAGCGCCTGCTAAGAAAACGACGCAAATGCGCATCAAACGAGTCGTCATCCAGGGTTTCAAAACCTTTGCGCGGCGCACCGAGTTCATCTTCGATCCCGGTGTGACCGCAGTGGTCGGGCCGAACGGCAGCGGCAAAAGCAACATCGTGGACGCCATCCGCTGGTGCCTGGGCGAGCAGAGCTTCAGTCTGCTGCGCTCGCGCAAGACCAGCGACGTGATCTTCTCCGGCAGCGACAAGAAATCGCGGCTCAACCTGGCCGAGGTGACGATCACGCTCGACAACAGCCAGGGCGAAGCGCCCCTCGACTACGCCGAAATCGAGATCACCCGCCGCGCCTATCGAGACGGCGACAACGAATACCTGCTCAACGGACAGCGCGTGCGCCTGCAGGACATTATCGACATCCTGGCGCCCACCGGCCTGGGCAAACGCACCTACTCCGTGATCGGCCAGGGGTTGATCGACCGCGCCCTGAGCATGGCGCCGGAGGAGCGTCGCTCGCTCTTCGAGGAAGCGGCCGGCATCAGCGGCTATCAGATCAAACGCGCCACCGCCGTGCGCCGACTGGAGGCCACGCAGCAGAATCTGACGCGCGTGCGCGATATTCTCGCCGAACTCAGCCCGCGATTGGGCTATCTGCGTCGGCAGGCCGAGCGCGCCCGCGAGCGCGAACAGATTGCCCGCGACCTGCAGGCGTTGCTGCGCGAATGGTACGGCTATCGCTGGCACGCGACGCTGCGCATGGTCGAGCAACATCACGCCGCCGAAGCGGCGCAGCGGCGCGAAGTCGCAGACCGCCAACAACAACTCGCCGCCATCGGCGCAGCCATTGCGCAACTGCGGCAGGCGCAAGGCGAAGCTCGCGCTCAACTCGCAACCCTCCACGCCGAGAGCAGCGAGCTTCACCGTCAGGCCGAGGCGACGGCCCGCGATCTGGCCGTCGCCCAGGAGCGGCTGCGCCAGCTGCAAGCGCGCAGCGAGGACGCCACCCGCGAGCTGGCGCCGCTCGATGTGCAACGGACGGCGCTGGCCGAACGGCTGGAGGAATTGCGCCGCAACGTGGAAAAGGCCGAAGACGAGGTGCGCAAACAAGCGCGCCTCGTGGAGGAGACGCAAAACGCCGTCGGGGTGCAACAAGAGGCGCGCAGTCGTCTCGCGGCGCAGCAGGAGACGCTGCGCCGCACGCTGACGCAACGACAGCGGCGCCGCGCCGAAATCGCCGGCCTTCTGGAACAGATCGCCGAACGCAGCGCTGCGCTCGAAGTCGAGCGCAGCCAACAGCAGCAGGCGCTCGTTGAGGCGCGCCGCGCCCAAGCGACGGCCGAAGCTGCGCTGGCCGAGGCGGAAAAAACGCTGCAGACGATCGAGCAGGAAGCGCACGCCCATCAATCTGAAATCGCTGTGCTCGAAGCGGAAATCTCGGCGCTGCAGCAGGAGCAACGCAACGCCGAAAACGCCCGCCAGGAAGCCGACCGCACTTTAGAGCGTCTGAAAACTCGCCAAGACCTGTTGCAGCGGCTTCAGCGCGAAGGCGCAGGCTATGCAGGGGGCGTGCGCGCCGTCTTACAGGCGCAGGCGAACGGCCGGCTGCGCGGCGTTTTGGGGACGGTCGCTGCGCAGCTGCGCGTGCCGCCTCACCTGGATAAAGCCATAGAAACCGCGCTGGGCGCCGCCCTGCAGAACGTCATCACCCAAAGCTGGGAGGACGCAGCCGCCGCCATCGAGCTGCTCAAGGAGCAGCGCAGCGGTCGCGCCACCTTTCTGCCGCTGGATCGACTGCATGTGCAACCGCCGATTCCGGCGCCCAAACGTTCCGGCATTCTGGGCCTCGCCCTCGAACTGGTGGACTACGCGCCGGCGGTCGAAGCTGCCATGCAGCAGTTGCTCAACCGCGTCTGGGTGGCGGAGACGCTCGCCGCCGCGCGCGCGGCGCTGGACGCATACAGAGGCAACGCGCGGCCGACCGTCGTAACGCTGGAAGGCGAGATCATTCGCCCGGGCGGCGCAGTGACCGGCGGCAGCGAAGGAGGTCGGGGGGACGACTCGCTGCTGGCGCGTGAGCGCGAGCTGCGCGAGCTGCCCGGTCAGATCGAGCGCGCCTCGGCTCTTCTACGAGAACGCGCAGAAGCGTGCAGCAAACTTGCAGGCGAAATCGAAACGAAACGCATCGAAATCACCCGACGACAACAGGCGCTCGCCGAGCTGGCGCGGCGAGAGCGTCAGCTGCGCGGGCAACTGGAAGAGCTGCGCCGGCAAGTGGACCGCAGCGTGCAGATGCAGCGCTGGCGCAGCGAGCAGATGGCGCAGGCCGACGCAGAATGGCAGACGCTGGTCGAACGCAGGGCTGCGCTGGACGCAGAGGCGACCGAGGTGGAGCGGCAGGAGCAGGAGAGCCTGCAGGCGCTCGGCGCACTGGAGGCGGAGCTGCAGGCGGCGGACGCCGATGCGCTGCTACAGGAGCTGGCCAATCGTCGCGCCGCCGAGGCCGAGGCGCAGGGGCACCTGCGCAGCCAGCAGGCGCTGCTCGAGTCGACGAGACGCACGTTGCAAGACGTTGAGCTCCAAATGCGCAACAAAGAGCAGCAGATCGCTGCGCTTAACGCCGAGATGGAGACGCTGCGCCGGCGGATCGAACTCTTGACGCGCACCGAAGAGACGCTCAGCGCCCAAATCGAGGCTCTGCAGCAACGCATTGCACCGGTGGAGCAAACGTTGCATCGCCTGGAGGCGCAACAGGCGGAGGAAGAACAGCGCGAACGCGCGCAGCAACAGGCGTTGCGTCAGGCGGAGAGCCACCTCAACCAGGCGCTTTTACAGTTGCAGCGCAGCGAAGACGCGCTACAACAGCTTCGCAGCGAGATCGAAGCCGATCTAGGGCTTGTCCTGCTGGAAGAAAGCGCCGACGTCGCCTATCAACCGCCGCTGCCGTGGGACGCCGTGGTGCAACAATTGCCGGTGGTCGAAAGTGCGCCGGAGTCGCTGGAGGCCGAGGTGCGCGAGATGCGCGCGCGGCTGGCGCGGCTGGGCGGCGTGAATCCCGAAGCCCCGCGCGAGTACGAGGAAGCGGCGGAACGCTTCGAGTTTCTTTCCACCCAGTCGCAGGACCTGGAGGCCGCCTCCGCCGACCTGCAGAAGGTGATCAGAGAGTTGGATGACCGCATGGAGATCGAGCTGCGGCGAACGTTCGAGGCGGTGGGCAAGGAGTTTACGCGCTTCTTTCAGCAGCTCTTCAACGGTGGAACCGCCCATCTGGAGCTGACCGAACCGGACAACATCAGCCAGAGCGGCGTGGAGATCATCGCCAGGCCGCCGGGAAAGCGGCCGCAAAGTCTGGCGCTGCTCTCCGGCGGCGAGCGGGCGCTGGCGGCCTGCGCCCTGATCTTCGCCATTCTGCGCGTCAGCCCGACGCCCTTCTGCGTGTTGGACGAAGTCGACGCCGCGCTCGATGAAGCCAACGTCGATCGCTTCCGCCTCACCGTGGAAGAGCTGAGCCGCGACACGCAGTTCATCATCGTGACGCACAACCGTCGCACCCTGGAAGGCGCCAATGCGATCTACGGGGTGACCATGGGCGCCGACGGCGTCAGCCGCGTCATCAGCCTGCGGTTGGAGGGCGACCGCATCGTGAAATCTGACGGGGCTTCCGATGCGGTCGATCTGCGCAC
>NZ_CAKZMJ010000009.1:7500-19794 GCF_937128415.1 uncultured Caldilinea sp. | reverse complement strand
TCAATTTTCGTAGGTGCGGCTCTCAGCCGCACACCCTCGACCGCCCCGAAGCCACGAACAAGGCCGACCGGTTTGCCACCCGAACGCAAAATCCCCCCTCAATTTTCGTAGGTGCGGCTCTCAGCCGCACACCCTCGACCGCCCCGAAGCCACGAACAAGGCCGACCGGTTTGCCACCCGAACGCAAAATCCCCCCTCAATGTTCGTAGGTGCGGCTCTCAGCCGCACGCCCTCGACCGCCCCGACGTCCCGGACAGGCTAACGAAGCGCTGCAAAGCGTCATTCCGCAGGCTCCCGCCGGAATCCTCGCAGCGTCGCCGCCCACCCTTCCTGCTCTTCGCCGGGAATGTAGGGCAAATAGTAGGCGACGCGGTCGAGCAGGCGACCGGCGTAACGCTGTTGAATGAAGCCGGGCAAGGCCGCCCAGCTTCCTGTGACGGCGAAGGCGTCGAGCATTTCATCGGTGATCCGCTCGCCCATCGCCTGCCATGCCCCTTGCCGAGCCATAAGGCTGAGCTGCTCCGCCGTCGCCGTCCAGCCGTGCAGGTCTACGATCGTGCGATAGGCGGGCGTGCTCATGTAAAAGGCAATCTGTTCGCGCACCGAGCGCTCATAGACGCTGGCAGGCTTTTCGCCGTCGGTCGGGATGACAAACACAGCCGCCACCGCCGTGAAATGGAGGCGCGAACGCCCTGCGCTGCGCATTCCCTCGCGCAGATGCGGCCAGGCGTACTCGCGCAGATATTTCACCGAATGAAAGGGGTGAATGTGCACCCCCTCGCACAGGCCGCCCGCCAGACGGAGCATCTGCTCGTTCACTGCCGAGATGTAAATCGGCGGGTCCGGATGCTCCAGCGGCGGCTCGGCGAAGAAGGGCGTCATCAGCCGCAGCGTGTAAAACTCCCCCCGGTAGTTGAGCGACGTTCCGCCCTTGCGCCAGCTTTCCCAAACGGCCCGGATCGCCTCGATCGTCTCCCGCATCTGGCGCACAGGCTTTTCCCAGCGCATGCCGTAGCGCAGGACGACGTGGGCTTTCACCTGCGTCCCCAGCCCGAGCAGGAAACGCCCCTGGCTGTAGCGCTGCAAATCCCAGGCGATGTGCGCCAGCGTCGTCGGCGAGCGCGCAAAGGCCACGGCGATTGCCGTGCCTAACGAAATGCGCCGGGTGTGCTCCGCCGCCAACACCAGCGGCAGAAAGGGATTGTGGGCGGTTTCCGCCGTCCACACGCCGTGGAAGCCGGCGGCTTCGATGGCGGCGGCCAGCGTAGGCATCTGGCGCAGATCGCCTGTGAGCAGGTAAGCGTCAAACTTCATAGAGTGTTCAAGCTTTGGATGATGGGCGGATGCACGCGCAATCCGCTCGCAAGTATACCACAGACGCCGACGCAAAGAGGGCGAGGAACGAAGCAGGCTCCAGAGTCGTCTTGCATCAAAGAACATGCAGATCGACGCCCGGGTCTTCCGAAATGCTTTGGTTGCGGCCAGCGCTCCAAGGCGCGCCCCGGCATCTGCATCGTGCTTACATTGACCGTGACGCTGCGCATGGTACAATACATATTTGCTGGGAAAAACGCCGTCTTGCCAGGACGGCGCGCGTTGCAGAAAAACGACTGCCGGTCCTCTGCGCTGACCTACAAGTTGCGCCGACCACGGGCAGTCGATGGTTAAAGGTGTTCTCACATGTTCAAAAAACTTTATTACACAATCACCGGCGATCCAAACGAGAAGGCGCTCAAAAAGTATCGTCCGATCGTCGAGCGGATCAACGGCCTGGAAAAAGAATTCGAGCGCAAGAGCGCCGAAGAGCTGCGCGCTATGACGCAGCGCTTTAAGGAGCGCATCGCCGAAGCTACGGCGGAAATTCGCGAGGCGCTGGCCGAGGCCGAGCAAGAATATCTGGCCGTGTTGGGCACGGAAAACCAGAAATTCGCCCGCGTGGAAGTCGAGCGCCTGAAAAAGGAGCTGCGCAAGGAAGAGGAGAAAATCCTCTGGGAGATTCTGCCCGAAGCGTTCGCCGCCGTGCGCGAGGCCAGCAAGCGCACAACCGGCCTGCGCCATTACGATGTGCAACTGCTCGGCGGCATGGTGCTGCACAGCGGCCGCATCGCCGAGATGAAGACCGGCGAAGGCAAGACGCTGGTCGCCACGCTGCCGCTTTATCTGAACGCCTTGACCGGCCACGGCGTGCACCTGGTCACGCCCAACGACTATCTGTCGAAAGTCGGCCTTCAGCTCATGGGGCCGATCTATCACATGCTGGGCCTGAGCGCAGCGGTCATCCAAAACAGCGCCGGCCATCCCGACCAGGCCAGCTTTCTCTTCGATCCGGAGTTTCCCAACGCCGACGACCGCTTCCAGTATCTGAAGCCGATCACGCGGCGCGAGGCCTATCTCGCCGACATCACCTACGGCACCAACAACGAGTTCGGCTTCGACTACCTGCGCGACAACATGGTGCGCGACATCAGCCAGGTGGTGCAACGCGAGCTGCATTACGCCATCGTCGATGAGGTGGACAATATCCTGATCGACGAGGCGCGCACGCCGCTGATCATCTCCGGCGAGGCGCGAGAAAGCTCCGACTACTACGTGCAGTTCGCCAATCTCGCCAAGCGCCTGACGCCGGGGAAGCACTACGTCGTCAACGAAAAGGAGATGACGGCGACGCTGACCGAGGAAGGCATCGCCTACGTCGAACGCACGCTCGGGATCGACAATCTCTACGACCCTGAGCACTTTGAGATGTTGCCTTATCTCGACAACGCGCTGCGCGCCGTGGCCCTCTACCATCGCGACCGCGACTACATCGTGCGCGGCAACGAGGTGATCATCGTCGATGAATTCACGGGCCGCTTGATGGAAGGCCGGCGCTACGCCGAGGGCCTGCACCAGGCGATTGAGGCCAAAGAGGGCGTCAAGGTGCAGAAAGAGTCGATGACGCTGGCCACGATCACCTTCCAAAATTACTTCCGCATGTACAACAAACTGGCGGGTATGACCGGCACCGCCAAGACCGAAGAGGAAGAGTTCCAGCGCATCTACGACCTCGAAGTGGTGCAAATCCCCACCTACAAGCCGGTGATCCGCCAGGACCTCGACGACCTGGTCTACCGGACGCAAGAGGCCAAGTTCAAGGCGGTGCTGGAAGACATCAAGGAAAAGCACCGCCAGGGCAGGCCGGTGCTGGTCGGCACGGTGGCGATCGAGACCAGCGAATACGTGAGCAATCTGCTCAAGCGCAGCGGCATCCCGCATGAGGTGCTCAACGCCAAGAACCACGAGCGCGAGGCCACGATCATCGCCCAGGCCGGGCGGCCAGGCGCCGTCACCATCGCCACCAACATGGCCGGCCGCGGCGTCGACATCCTTTTGGGCGGCAACGCCGAAGGATTGGCGCGCGAGCAACTGCGCAAGGAGCAGTTCGATCTCTCCACCATTCGCCAGAGTGAGTGGAACCGCGCCGTCGACATGCTCAAACGCGGGCAAGATCCTACGACGATCTACAGCGACCGGTGGGCGCAGGTGCTCACCGAGCAGTGGCGCGCCGTCGAACGCGATCGCGAGCTTGTGCGCCAATTGGGTGGGCTGCATGTGATCGGCACCGAACGCCACGAGGCGCGACGCATCGACAACCAGCTGCGCGGCCGCGCCGGCCGTCTCGGCGACCCCGGCTCCAGCCGCTTCTATCTGAGCCTGGAAGACGAGCTCATGCGCAAGTTCGGCGGCGAGCGCATCGCCGGCATCATGGCGCGGCTCGGCGTCGAGGATGACGTGCCGATCGAGGCGGGGTTGGTCAACAAGGCGATCGAGAACGCCCAGACCAAGGTCGAAGGCTACAACTTCGACATCCGCAAGCACGTGCTCCGCTACGACGAAGTGGTCAACGAACAGCGCAACCGCATCTATGAACAGCGCCGGCGCATCCTCACCGAGCCTTCGTTGCGCCTGACGATCGAAGACATGATCGCCAACGAGGTGCGCCAGATGGTGGCGCAGTACACCGCCGCCGATCTGGAAGACGAGTGGGAGTTGGAGGAGCTGGCGCAGGCGTTGCGCGCCCTTGTCCATCACCTCCCGCCCGACTTCTCGCCCGCGCGCTGGGAAAACAAGAAACGCAGCGAGATCGAGGCGGACGCCATCGCCCTCGCCTTGCAGGCGTATGAGGCCAAGGAAAAAGAGATCGGCGAAGAGCTGATGCGCGGCGCCGAAAAACAGTTGATGCTGATGGCGGTGGACAGTCGCTGGGTGCGCCATCTGACCGACCTCGACCGCCTGCGCGAGGGCATCGGGCTGCGCGCGCTGGCGCAACAGGACCCGGTGGTGGCGTACAAGCGCGAGGCGTTTGAAATGTACAGCGAGATGATCGACGCCATTCGCAGCGACACGGTGCGCGCCGTGTTCTCCCTGGCGTTGCAGCCGCAGGCGCAAGCGCAGCAGACGCCGCTCTTTGCCCCGATTGCACGCAACATTCGCACCAATCGCGACGGCGGCGACGGCAAACCTCAAACGGTGCGCAAAAGCGGACAGCAGCTCGGCCGCAATGACCCTTGCTGGTGCGGCAGCGGCAAGAAATACAAGAACTGCCACATGAAGAGCGACCAGGCGCAAGGCGCGCCGCAACGCATGGCGGCGAAGTGACGAATCGTTCGGCGATCGGCGAGAGTGGAAGACGTGGACGCTCGCTCACCGCTCACAGTTGAAGCCTATCGGCGGCTGCCTGTCGTTCCGGCCAGCCGCCGATGGTTTTATGGACCCCACGCCGGCCAGTTCGGCGACCTCTATCTCCCATCGTCGCCGGGGCCGCACCCGGTCGTGACGCTGATCCACGGGGGGTGTTGGCAGGCGGAATTCGGCCTCGCACCGCTCGGACAGCTGGCGCAGGCGATTGCAGCGCATGGAATCGCGGTGTGGAATATCGAGTATCGTCGGTTGGGCGAAGGCGGCGGCTGGCCGACGACGTTTCAGGACGTCGGCGCCGCGCTCGACTTTCTGCGCACGCTGGCGGACGTTCATGCGCTTGACCTGCATCGCGTGATTGCAGCCGGTCATTCGGCCGGTGGACACTTAGCGCTCTGGCTGGCCGGACGTGCACGCCTGCCACGTCACAGTCCGCTCTTCGCGTCCGATCCATTGCCCCTGCGCGGCGCGCTCTCGATCGCCGGCATTCCAGACCTGGCTGCGGCTGCCGAACGCGCAGTGTGCGACGACGCCATCATCGAGCTGCTGGGCGGCGATCCCAAAGAAGTTCCCGAACGCTACGCCCAGGCGTCGCCCGCTGCGTTGACCCCGCTCGGCGTTCCTCACATTCACCTCCACGGGCGCAACGACGCCATTGTCCCCATCGACCTGGTTGAGGCGTATGTGCAATTTGCCGTGCACGCCGGAGATGACGCCCGGCTGGCGCCGCTGGATAATACCGGCCACTTCGAGCCGGTCGATGCGCGGACGCCCGCCGCTGCGCGCGTGATCGAACTCTTGCGCACGTTCTGGTAAGTCACGCCGTAGGCATGTATGCGCCAATGGCGAACGAAATCGTCGCGCCAGGGGCGATGACTTACGCAGATGTGGTTCCCGCCTCTGGCGCGACGCGCCTTGATGAGAAGTAGTTGCGATTATCGCTGCACCGTGGGGAGGTAGATGCGGTTGCTTGGCGACTGTCCCGGCGTCGGGGAAGGCGTGGGCGTCGAAGAGCCGTAATCGACCTCGAGGTCTGCGCCCTGCACCACGCCCAACGGCTCATAGCCGGTGTAGCCTGGGAACACTGCGCCCAGTTTCGGGTTGCCGAGCCGTCGGATCAGGATTTCGCTGAGCACGCGGCGGTAATCGGTCGTGATGGCGAGATCGCGACGATCGTACAGTTGATCCGTCGCCAGGCCGGGCCATTCACCGAAGACCTGGCCGCCGTTGACGGCGCCGCCCGCCACCAGCATGATGTTGCCGTGTCCGTGGTCGGTGCCGCGGCTGCCGTTCTCCTGGAAGGTGCGGCCGAATTCGCTCATCACGACGACCGTGATGCGTTTTGTGTGATCGACGCCGTTGTCGTTGCTGAGATCGAGCAGGAAGGCGGCGATGCCGTTGCTCAACTCTTCCAGCTTCGAGCGGAAATAGCCGCCGCCGGCGTCGCCCTGATACTCGTGCGTGTCCCATCCGCCGAGGTCGAGCGTCGCCACGCGCAGGCCCAACTGGAGGCGGATCACCTGGGCCACCGTCTGCAAGCTGCGGCCAAAGCCGGTGTTCGGGTAGACGGCGCCGTTGCCCGGCGTGTAACTTTGCGGATTGGCCCTTTCGATCACGTCGATGGCGTCGAGCGTCTGCAAGCCCGCCTGATGCAGCCAGGAGGAGGCGCCGCTGTACATTTTGCGCATGGCGGAGCGCTGCCATTCGCCGTAGCGCCAGTGCCCGCCGAAGCTGAAGTCGTTGGGCGTGGTCATGCCCACGCTCTCGCGGCTGCCGAAGAGCGAGGTGGGCTGCAGATTGCCGACCGCCACCGCCGGCATGACGATTTCGGCGGGCAGACTTTCGGCGGATTGCAGATGACGGGTCAGCCAGCCGGTGCCGATGCTCTTGCTGTTCGGGGTGCCTAGCTCCATGTACTGCATGGCGTCGAAATGGCTGCGCGTGTCGCTGGTCAGGCCGGTGGCGTGGACGATCGCCAGTTTGCCATCCTGGTAGAGCTCATGCAGGGCGGCTGCGCCGGGATGCAGGCCAAAGCGGTCGTTGAGGAGACGGGCGGCGTTGTCTCCGCTGGTCGGGATGGCCAACGATGGTCGTTTGGACTGATAATATCCGCGGTCGGCTCCGTCGATCGGGAAGACGACGCTGAGCCCGTCGATGCCCCCACGCAGGAAAATCACCACGATGATGTTTTGATTGGGTTCGGCTTCGGCGCTGCCGAAGGCCGTAAAACTCAGCCCGCTGCCCCAGGCGGCGATCGCCGCAGAGCAACCGACCAGAAAGCCGCGTCGCGTTGGTTTGAACATGGGCGCTGGTTCTCCTTGTTTGAAACGGCGCGTTCACCGCCACTGGAACGAAGGTGACATAAAGATCAGGCCCACCATGAAGCGCAGACGCTCTGCGATCTGGTCGGCGGGCAGGTCCTGGTCAGGATTGCGGCCGGCGGCCATGAACTCCACGATCGGCTGGCGCTCTTCCGTCGGAAGCAGGCGACCGAGGATGCGGCGCGACCAAAAGTCGACCAAGGCTGTGGGTCTTCGGACATTGGCGGGCGTCTGAACGACGCAGTCGATGCGAAGATTGTTTTTGTCTTCCCCTTCACCGCCGATCTTCCAGCCGTCCATCAGCCAGTTGCAGATGCGCCAGCGTTGCAGGATGGTCATGGTGCCCGTCCAGCGCTCTTTGGTGTCGGGATAGCCGTCGGGAGGAGGCCAGCTGAAGAGCGCCTGACCGAGCGGTTCGTATCGCCAGCGGAAGTCGTTGCTCCAGGCGAAGTTGGCGTTGGCGGCGCGCAGCAGGCTCACGACATACTCGAAGGGGCGTTTGATCTTCTCGCCCCACGTTGAGCGGAACTCTGGCGAGAGCAAGATGGTGCGCACCACTTGCTTGAGCTGATCCGGCGCGTTGCGCCTGGCGTAGAAGACGTCCGCCGCCGCCTGGACGACCGTTTCCGGCGGGTTGTCGCTGATGAGGCGTCGGCAAAGTTTTCGGCAGATATAACGCGCCGTCCCCGGATGATTGGCGAGCAGGTCGAGCACAAATTCGCCGTCCTGCACGCCGGCGCCGCTCGGCGTCGCCTTGGCCAGCACAATTTTCGAGTACTTGGCGTGCACGGCGTCGTCGAAACGAAAATTGCCCGTCGCCTGGTCGATGCGCCAGCCGGTGAAGCATTGGGTGGCGGCGTAGACGTCTTCGTCGATGTACATCAACGCCACGCCGTTGGCGTCTTTCGGCGCAGGGTGGTGGTAGCCGCCGTCCGGGCCGACGATCGAGGCGACGCCGAAGTAGTTTTCGGCGCCGAGCGTATGCAGTTCAAAGAGCTCGCGTGCATAATTTTCGTTCGGCCCGGCGCTGGTGTTGGAGATGTTGTCGAGGTAGTAGAGCATGGCCGGACTTTTGGCGACGGCGCCGAGCATCTGGCGAAAGTTGCCGAGCAGGTGGCCGCGGATTACGTCGCGGTCGTAGTGCACCCAGGTGCTGGCGGCCCAGCGATCCCATGCGTACACGTTGAAATGGTTGTGCCAAAAATCGGCCAGCACCTCGACCAACTGACGTTTGCTGTAGATGGCGCGAATGAAGGTGGCCCGGATCGTCTCCTCCAAGGGCTTCATCCGCTCACTCCAAGGCGCGTCCCCGATGGCGTGATCCGTCCACAGTTGCTGACGGGACTTGTGAAGCGTCGTGAAGCCCTGGGCGGCGAGGATCGATTCGCACTGGCTGTCGTCAATTGTCTCCGGCGCAAGCTGTTGATCGACGAAGGCGCGCAGCCGTTCTTCGCTGTTGCTTCCCAACGCCATCAGGGCGTCCAGATCGCCCGGCCGGGGGCCAAACGCCATGCGATTGAGCGCAATGATTTCGGGGGAGGGAGGCGTCGCGTCTACGCTTGCAGCGGAACGCCTGGAGGGCGTGCGCATCGCCGGGGCAGGCGGCGCCTCCTGGGCGCTGGCGGTCGCCGGTCGAAGCGCCACTGCAGCTGTTGCAGCGATGGCCGCGCTCTTCTGCAACAGCGAACGACGGCTGAGCGCCGGCTCCGGTTCGGCCCCGGCCATCGACTCGAGCGAAGCATCAAGCAGTTCTGGTGAAGACACAGCGCTTTCTCCTGCTTTGACTGTGGCCTGACAAGATTGCGGGCGAGTGAATCGCCACACAGAGAATACGCGCAAACTTTATCACAGACCATGTGCAAAAGTCGTTGCGCACATAAAACATGCGACCTACGCAATCCATGCGTTTGATCGACGCCTTTCACCCCTGGTGCTTGCGCCAGAGTCGCTCCCCTCCCACCGACGCTGCATAGCCCCTCACCTGGCGCTCCAGGTCGGCGCGATCGGTGAAGAAGGTGCTCAGTTGCGAGCGGAACGCCAGGATCGCCTCGATCTTTGCTGCGAGGTCGACCTCTGTGAGCGAGACGACGGTCGGCGTCCACTGCGTCGGCGCCGCGTCGAGCACCGCGGAGAGCTTGCCCGGCTGTTGCGCGTAGGGGTAGTCTTCATAGAAGTAGAGTGCAGCGCCGAAGGCGCGCTGCGCCGCCTCCGTCACCAGCAGATGATCGACGTGATGACCGACCGTGAGAGGCGCATAACAGCGCCCGTGCGCCGGCAACGTCTTTAGCCAGGCGGCGATCTGCTCCACAAACGGCTGTTCAGCCGGATGCACATCGCCGAAAATGTCATTGTCCGAGATGTAGAGCGGTCGGCCATCGACAGGGTGGAGGCGATAGATGCAGTCGGGCAGCGGCCAGTGCAAGAAGTCGGCGCCCAGGACGGCGCAGGCGGCGATGTCTTCGTTGCGGCGTTGGGCGGCGGCGTCGCGCCCCAGCGCCCAGCGTTCGTGCAGGCTGCGGATGTACTCGTTTTCCACGTCCTGCTGCGGATCGCCCGCCATGACGGTGACGATCAAGACGCGCTGGCCGCTGCGCGTGCGTTGTGCAATCTGTCCGCCGCAGGAGAGAGCGGCGTCGTCGAGATGGGGCGAAAGGTAGATGGCGTCGTAGAAGCTGGCAAGTTCGGTCATGGCTGCTTGCGTCGATGAAATTACAGAGAATCCAACGTTTTGTTTCTACAATAAAGGTCAAATTATCAGAGCAAGGCTTCTATCCTGCAAAGAAAAAGCGTCGCGATGGAAACAACACGCCTCACGAACCGCACAGCTCCCGCCGAGCCTTTGCGCGTGGCGATGCTCAGTTATCACACCTGCCCGCTGGCGATGTTGGGCGGCAAGAAGACCGGCGGCATGAACGTCTATGTGCGCGACCTCAGCCGCGCCCTTGCAAAGAAGGGGATCACCGTCGACGTCTTCACGCGCTCGCAGGACGACTGTGCCCCGCGCGTCGTGCATGATCTTGGCCCTGGCGCGCGGGTCATGCATGTTCCCGCCGGGCCGGAGCGTCCGATCCCGGTCAGCGAAACCGAGCGCTATCTCGACGAATTCGTCGCCAATATTCTCGACTTTGCGGAGCGAGAAGGGTTGCGCTACGACGTCCTTCACAGCCACTACTGGCTTTCTGGCGTCGCAGCGGAGGCGCTATCCAGGGCCTGGGGCGGGACGCCGATCGTGCAGATGTTTCACACCCTCGGCCATATGAAGAACCAGATCGCCCGCGACCCGAGCGAGCGCGCCTCGCAGAGTCGACTCGACGGCGAAACGCAGGTGGTTCGAATCGCCGATCGCATCATCGCCCCTACGCCTGCGGAGGTGGAGCAACTGGTGCGACTGTACGGCGCAGCGCGGGAAAAGATCGTCGTTGCGCCGCCCGGCGTGGACCTGGCGCACTTTCACCCGATTCCCCAGCTTCAGGCCAAGCAGATGATCGGCATCCCGCCGCAACGTAAGAACATCCTCTTCGCCGGCCGCATCGAGCCGCTCAAAGGCATCGACACGCTGCTGGAGGCGATCGCGCTGCTCAAGGAGCGGCGCATCGCCGACCTTTCTGAGACCTGTGTGACGATCATCGGCGGCAACCCCTGGGCCGACACGCTCGACGAGGAAATGGAGCGGCTGCAACGGATGAGCCTGGAGCTGGGGCTGGACGATCTGGTGGCGTTCGCCGGCGCGCGGGATCAAAATATATTGCCCTATTACTACGCCGCCGCAGAAATGGTTGTGATGCCGTCGCATTACGAGAGTTTTGGCATGGTGGCGCTGGAGGCGATGGCGATGGGAACGCCGGTGATCGCCTCGGAGGTGGGCGGGCTGGCCTACGTGGTGTGCGATGGCTACAACGGTTTTCTGGTGCCGCGGCGCGATGCGCAGGCGCTGGCGCACCGCATCGCCGATCTGCTCAACGATCGACTGTTGCGCGAGCGCCTTTCGCGCAACGCTGTGCATTACGCCCGCGACTACGACTGGGCGATCATCGCCGAGCGCATCGCCGCTGTGTACGAGGAGACGCTTGCGCACCATCCTGCACGGGCCTAACGGCCCGGGACGACGCCATGCGCGGCCAACGCTGCGGCGACGTCCAAATCGGGCGTATAGTGAATGGCGATCATGCCCACCGCTTGGGCGCCTTCGACGTTGTGCATAAAATCGTCGATAAAAATCGCCTCCGCCGGTCGCCGTCCCAGGCGCTCCAGCGTGCGCAGAAAGATCTCCGGCGCCGGCTTCATCACTCCTTCATAGGCGGAGCCGACGATCAGGTCGAAGGCGTCCCCCATTGGATAAACTTCGGTGAGCGTCGGCAGCAGATCGTCCATGGCGTTGGAGATGATTGCCATCTGATAGGACGGACGCAACGACCGCACCAGCGCCAACAGGGACGTGTTCAGGCGATCGCCGCCCCAGAACTGACGGCGAAACGCGGCGACCCCGGCGTCGTCGAGGTGAAGGCGCTCCTGAACCCAACGCCACAATTGCTGCGCCGTAATCTCACCGCGCTGCGCCCTTTGCCCCATCTCGCTGTTGTAGACCAGGAATTCGGCTTCCCCGGGTTGCAAGCCGAGTTCGACCTCCAGCGCCCGGCGCGGGGCAGGGTCTTCGGTGCGCACCAGCACGCCGCCGACATCGAAAATTACAGCCTTGATCATCTCTTGAACACCTTTCAAAAAGTATTTGCTGCTCCCTCTTGACCGTGCTATGATCGAACTCGATCTCGCCTTCGCAATGGTCTCGCAACCCATTGCACACCTCAAAATCTAACACAAAAACCGATGGATTGAGCGAAGGAGGAGTGCCTTATGCAGCTCAAAGGGAAAATAGGGATTGGCCTGATTTTGCTTGTGTTTGCAGTTTCGTTGTCGGCCTGCGCAGGCGTCGCTCCGCAGGCGGCTGCCCCAGGCGCGCCCGCCGCCGGAGAAGCCGTGACCATCACGTGGGCCTTCTGGGGCAGCCCGGAGGAGAAAGCCTCGCATGAGCGCGTCGCCGCCGCCTTCATGGAAGAGCACCCCGAGATCAAGATTGACATCTGGCATCAACCCTGGAACGACTATTTCACCAAGATTCAGGCGCTATGGGCCAGCGGCGATCCGAAGGTGATCCCGGACGTCGCCTTCCTGTGGCCGACCCCGCGCTACGCCGCCGAGGGCGTGCTGGAAAACCTCGACCCTTACATCGAGGCGTCCGGCTATGACCTGAACGACTACTGGCCGGGGCTGCTGGAGTCGGCCAAATATCAGGGCAGCG
>NZ_CAKZMJ010000009.1:0-5000 GCF_937128415.1 uncultured Caldilinea sp. | reverse complement strand
CGTGCCCGGCCTTTTCAGCGTCTTCAGCACCTTTCTGTTGCGCCAGTACTACCGCGGCATTCCGCTCGACTTCGACGAGGCCGCGCGCATGGACGGCGCGTCCAGCCTGCGCATCTGGTGGCAGATCATTATCCCGCTCAGCGGGCCGGTGCTGGCGACGTTGGCGATCTTCGTCTTTCAAGGCGCCTGGAACGATTTCCTCTGGCCGCTGGTCGTCACCACCTCCGAACACATGCGCACCATTCCGGTGGGGCTGGCCGCCTTCGTCGGACAGTACAGCACGGCGTGGGATCTGCTCATGGCCGGCTCGGTGATTGCGCTGTTGCCGGTGCTGGTGATCTATATCCTCGGTCAGAAATGGTTCGTGGAAGGCATCGCTCTGAGCGGCATGGGCGGGCGGTAGAGGCGTCCAGAGAAAGCACATAGCCTGGCTTCGGCTCACGCGCCAACACTCCGCTGGGGACGAGACATTCATGTGTTTTCGCCTGTTGCACAGAACGTTTGTGCGGTATACAATAGGCGCAGGCGTCTGCTGAAGTGCGCCCGGGTTCCTTGAAGGAGACAATGTCATGGCAGAGCCTGTCATGCAGGAAGCCGAGGAGCTTCCTATCCAGAAACTCGATCTCTCCCACCTCGTCACCGAGGATGAAGCGCCCGTGGACGATCTCTTTTCCGAGCGCCAGATGCGCTTGCTCGTCGATTCGCTCTACGCCTCCTGGCGAGGGCCGGGCGAGGGACGTCCGTTTGTGGCGATGGCCAACGTTGGCTTGTTTTATCATCTGCGCGAGCCCGCGCTCGTGCCCGACGTGTTGCTCAGCCTGGACGTCGCCCTGCCCGAAGAGCCGTGGGAAAAGGAGCATCGCTCCTATTTCGTCTGGGAGTGCGTCAAACCGCCCGACGTCGTGATCGAGATTGTCTCGAACAAAGAAGGGAAGGAATTGAGCGATAAACTGCTCGACTACGCCCGCATCGGCGTCGCCTACTATGTCGTCTACGAGCCGAAGAAGCTGATCGGCGAGCGTCCGCTGCGCGTCTTCGCCCGGCAAGGGCTGCGCTACACCGAGCTGGACGCTCCGTGGCTCGATCAAGTGGGGCTAGGGTTGACGCTGTGGGAAGGCGAATATGAAGGCATGAGGCAAGTGTGGCTGCGTTGGTGCGACGCGGATGGGAACCTTCTGCTCACCGGCCAGGAAGCGGCGGCCGAAAAAGAGCGACAGCTTCTCGCCGAGAGAGCGCGCGCCGAGTTGGCCGAGCAGCGCGCAGCTGCGCTGGCGGCGAAGCTCGCTGCGCTGGGCATCGATCCGGAGGCGGAGTAGTCCCCGATGATGCATCGACCGATCGGTAAGATCGTCAAATCGAATTCCCACGTCGATTACGTCTGTCAGGTGTACAACAGCGGCGAGACGCCGCATCCGCCGGATCTGACGGATTATGCCTTTGGCGGTTTTGTGGCGGCTGAGCTGGAGGCGCACAGCGGCGTTGTGCTGGTCGGCCTCATCTACAACACCCTGCTGATGAACCCAGAGTTCGGCTCTCTGGGGCCGCGGCTCAGCCCTCGCGACGAGGTGGAAATTTTTTCGCCCGATTACCTGGCGGAGACGGCCACCCTGCTCGGCGTGATCTGCATCGGCTGGTTCGACGCCCAAGGCCAGGCGCATCAGGGCGTGCCGGCGCTGGCGGCGACGGTCAACTGTCCGGTGCGCCTGCTCTCCACCGACGAAATCTACGCCTTTCACGTCGACGCCGCAGGGGAGCCGCAACTTCGCTATACGCCGCTCCTGCTGGCGCAGAAACATGCGCTGGTGGCGCCGCTGTTGATGGCCGTGATCGACCGGCTGAGCGAGCTTTTTCCGCACAGTCGCAACCGGCTGGCGGTCATGCGCAACAACCTGGCGTGGAAGAGCATCGTGCAGCCGGCGGGGTGAAAGTGACTCGTGTGAATGTGTGGCGCGTTCCGTGACGCACCACGGAATACGAAACACGCCACAGAATCATGATTGACGTCCCATGACTCGAGAAAACGCTATGACCGCCGTTGGCACCGTCAAAGGGCCGGGGGAGACGCCCAACGAATATCTTTTCATTGCGCCGGACCCGGAGCGACGCGTCAAGCACGGAGAGTTTGTCTACTACCTGGCTGTCGTGGATGGCGTGGAGCGCGCCATCCTGGGCCGCGTCACCGGTCGCCGACCGGTCAAGCTCTTTCCGGATAGTTTCCTGGCCGATCCGTCGGTGCCGCCCGCATCGGTGGCCGCCTTGCTCGGCTACGAAAGCGACGCCACCGAACTCTTTGAAATCACCGTGACGGTGCTCGGCTATCACAGCCCACAGCTCGGCGACTTTATTAACCCGCGCGTGCCGCCGGTCAACGGCGCGCCGGTTTACATTGCGTCAGATGCGCTGTTGACGGAGGTGTTGAGCAAACGTCGACGTGGGGAGCGAGGCAGCGCGTACATCGGCAGCCTGCTCAGCCGCCCGGAAGGCGCTGCGCCGATCGTGCTGGATGTACGCGGCTTCACAGGCACGCATCTGGCCGTGATCGCCAGCACGGGCAGCGGCAAGAGCTATCTGGCCGGCGTCCTGCTCGAAGAGCTGATGGCCCCCTACAATCGCGCCGCCGTGCTCGTGATCGACCCTCACGGCGAATACGGCACGCTTCAGGAGATGATGAACCTGCGCGAGTTCAGCGAGGGCGACTACAAGCCGCGCGTGCGCATCTTTCGCCCCGATCAGTTGCGCGTGCGCATCGACACGCTGACGCTGGCCGATCTTCATTACCTGTTGCCGCCGCTCACCGACAAACAGTACTATCAACTGCGCCGCGCCTATCAGATGGCGCAGCGTCGAAAGCATTACACCCTGGAGCAACTGCTTCAGGCCGTGCGCGAGGCCGCCGACAGCAAAAAGGCCCCCCAGAATTTCGAGGAGGAGGAAGAGGACGTCACCACGATGGGCCTGTTGTGGCGGCTGAACGGCGCGCTGCGCAACAGCCATATCTTCCACGACTTCGAGAACCTGGAGCTGAACGAGCTCTTTCGGCCTGGGCAATGCACGATCATCCAACTGAATGAGATTGATCGCCGCGAACAACAGGTGATCGTCGCCACACTGTTGCGCCGCGTCTATCAGGCGCGCATGGACACGGCCAAGGGCAAGTTGGAGCGGGGCGATCCCAGCCACCTCCCCTATCCGGTCTTCTGTCTGCTGGAAGAGGCGCACAACTACGCGCCCGCCAACGCCGACGCCGTCAGCTCCGACGTGCTCAAGACCATCCTGAGCGAAGGACGCAAGTTCGGCGTCGGCATCGGCCTGATCACCCAGCGGCCGGGCAAGCTCGACAGCGACGTGCTCAGTCAATGCATGACCCAGTGCATCATGCGCATCACCAATCCCATCGACCAAAACCGCATCGCCGAGTCGGTGGAGAGCGTCGGCCGCGACCTGCTCAAGGAGCTGCCGAGTTTGAGCAAGGGGCAGGTGATCGTCAGCGGCGCCAGCGTCAATACGCCGGTGCTGGTGCGCGTGCGCCGTCGCATCACGCAGCACGGCGGTCAGGACCTGGACGCGCCGGCGGAATGGCTCAAATGGTTCGAGGAAGATCGCTTGGCGGCGGAGGAGCGCGCCGCCGCTCCTATTGTGGACAAGAAAATCAATTACGAGGATGACGGCGACGTGCTATGGGCCTAGAACGGAGCCGTCGTCCATCTTTCTGAAAATATCAAAAACAACAAAGGGGAGGGAACACCTCCCCTTTGCTGTTTGGTTCATCGATCCTTGCGTCCCCAGGTCGTTCCTCTCTCCGCAAGCCGCCTTGAACTTCAGCGTCGAATAGACGGCAGGTAGAGGAAATGGTTCATCACCGGCAAGTTCGGCTCTTCCGAAGGCGGCAACGCAGTCGGCACGCAGGCTGTCGCCGGGCCAGGCTCCTCCAGATAGACGCTGCCCTGATAGAGCAGCCGCACGATCCTGGGACTGGTCGGATCGTTCCGGAAGATGAACTGTTCATCGACAAACTCCGTCAACGTCAGGTTGATGCTCTCGATGACCACGCCGTTGCTCACCAACTGCGCAACGTACTCGCCGGAGCGATTTGTGATCACGGTCCATTCGTAGCCGTTCGCCGTGCAAACGCGCGCCAGCGCAACGGAGAGACCGCTCACACAAGGTTCGGGGCCTTCCTGCGCCAACACCTCGCCATCTTGATAGAGCACCCTCACCACATTGGGCGTAGTCGAGTCGCCTTCAAACGCAAAGGTCTGCGTCGTGTTCGCAGTCAGGGTTAGCTGCAGGGTTTCAATGACCGTTCCATTGCTGAGGAGTTGAACTTGATAGAGTCCACTCTGCGAGGAGACGATCTCCCAAATTAACCCCTCATCGGTGCATCGAGGCGTAAGGCTGACAGTCAATGTTGGCGTCTCAGTAGGCGTTGGCGTCTGCGTTGGCGTGAACGTCGGCGTCGGCGTAGACGTTGGCGTCAACGTGCCCGTGGGCGTCTGCGTCGGCGTGAACGTCGGCGTTGGCGTAAAGGTCGGCGTCGGAGTCGATGTCGGCGTCAACGTGCCCGTGGGCGTCTGCGTCGGCGTGAACGTCGGCGTTGGCGTAAAGGTCGGCGTCGGAGTCGATGTCGGCGTCAACGTGCCTGTCGGCGTTGGCGTTGGTGTGAACGTCGGCGTTGGCGTTGGTGTGAACGTCGGCGTTGGCGTCGGAGTCGGAGTAGATGTCGGCGTTGGGGTGTTCGTAGGCGTCTGGGTTGGCGTAGGCGTAGGCGTGCAGCTCTCGAAGGGACCGTTGTCGGTGGCGACGACGTAGCCGTTGAAGACGAGGCGCACGGCGTCGAGCAAGGTGGCGTCGCCGGGGTAGGTGAAGGTCTGCGGCGTGTTGGCGGCGAGGGTGAGCGGCTGGGAGGCAATGACGTTGCCGTTTTGGATGAACTCGGCGACGTAGGCTCCGCTCTGACTGACCGTAGCCGTCCAGATGCGGGCGCCGTTGATGCAGACGCT
>NZ_CAKZMJ010000008.1 GCF_937128415.1 uncultured Caldilinea sp. | reverse complement strand
GCCTGCTCGTAGAGGCCGAGGGCGAAGGCGCCAAAGCCGAGCGCGTAGAGCGCCTGCGGCGCGCGCTCGCTGGCCGGGAAGCCGTCCGCCAGCGCTAAAAAGTCAACCGCCGCCTCGATGTGGTTGCCCTCCGCCAGCGCGCGGCGGCCGCTCTGCCAGAGCGCCTCCGGCGCCAGCGGGTCGTTGGGAAAGTCGCGCGCAAAGGTGCGGTAGGTGCGTCGGGCGCCGGCGGCGTCGCCCAACCCGGCCTGCGCCGCCGCTTTGTCGAGCCACGCCTGACCGAAGCAGGGGCAATCGGGATATTCGGCGATCACGCGCTCAAAGGCGGCCAGCGCCTCGCTGAAGTTGCGCACGCCGAGGTAGGATTGTCCTAATTCGTGCAGCGCCCTGCCGGCGCGTGCATCGGTCGGATCGACGCTTTCCAGATAGGCTCGATAGGCGTTGATGGCGGGAAGATACGCCTCCGCCTTGAGGTCGATATAGCCGCGCAGATAGAGGTCGAAGGGGACGTTGCGGTTGACCAGCTCGATCAGGGCCAGATAGGCGTTGTAGTTCTCTGGCGCCTCGGCGGTGGCGGCGCGCCAGCGTTCGATGGCGCCGTCGAGGTCTCCGGCTGCGGCCAGCGCCTGCCCCGCCCTGTAAAAAATCTGGGTGCGATAGCCGGCGTTCTCTGCCACGGAAAGAATTTCATCATACACGGCCGCAGCCTGCGCCGGACGTCCGCCGTCCAGATGCGCCTGCGCCAGGGCTTCGAGCACGCGCACGCGCGCCACACGGTCGCCTGCGGCCTCCGCGGCGCGGCGAAAGGCGGCGTCGGCGCTCTCGATGTCGTTCAGCGCAAGGTAGGCGCGCGCGATGCGAGGCTGCACCGCCTCGTTCATCCAGGGATACGCCTCCAGGAAGCGCCAGTACGCCGCAATCGCTTCATTGTAGCGTCCCATGCCGAGCAGCGCCTCTGCGCGCAGAAAGTGTTCTTTTTGGCCGAATTGACCGGGATCCGCCCCGGCGCTCGCCAGCAAGGCGTCGAGTTGGTCAAAAGTCGCCAACGCTTCGCCGTAGCGTCCTTCGCCCAGATAGGCGCGGCCTAAATCATAGAGCGCCGCGGCGCGGCGCGCGGCGTCCACCGAACTGTCGGCGATGACCTGGCTTAGCGCCGTGCGTGCGGCGTCATAGTCGCCATAGCGAATGAGCCGGCGGCCGCGTTCAAGCGGATCATCGGTGTTTGTCGCCGGCGCGTTTGCGGCCACCGTCGGCGGATCGGCCTCCGCAGCGGCGGGCTGTGCAGGGGCGGGCTCCGGCGTAGGCGTAGGCAGCTGCAGCGCAACGCCAGAGTCAGGAAAAGGCGTAGACGCTGCAACGCTTTCCGCATTCGACGCCGATGCGCCGCCGACGGCGATGGGCGTCGGCGTAAACGTCGGCACGAGCCGGGCGGTGGAGGCTGCCGTCGGCGTGGGCGAAGGCGTCTGCTCTCCGCCGCAGCCCGCCGCCAGCAGCAGAATGACGAACAGAACGAGCCACTTCATATGGGTGATCAACGAGTTTTGCATCGGTCGTGTTCCGAATTCTTCAGCGCAGCTTCCGGCTATGGTATCATCCCTTGCGAGATTCGTAAACGAATGAGCTATCGAAGTTTTGAACAGGTGTTCGCTTATGTCTATGACGACTGTCGCCCGGCCGGAAGAGACCGCCTTCGAGTTGGTGGTCGGCATGGAAGTGCACGCCCAGGTGCTGACGCAATCCAAAATGTTTTGCCGCTGCGCCACCGACTATCAGGGTGCGCCGCCCAACACGCGCACCTGCCCGGTCTGCCTGGCGTTGCCGGGCGCACTGCCGGTGATCAACCGCGCGGCGGTGGAGGCGACCATTCGCACCGGGCTGGCGCTCAACTGCCGCATCAACGAGACCGCCGTCTTTGCGCGCAAGAACTACACCTATCCCGATCTGCCGAAGGGCTATCAGATCAGCCAGTATGAGCTGCCGCTGTGTGCAGACGGCTATCTCGAAATCGACCTTGAAGATGGCTCGACCAAGCGCGTGCGCATCCGCCGCGTGCATCTGGAGGAGGACACCGGCCGCTCCGTGCATGAGGGCGGCTACTCGTACATCGACCTGAACCGCGCCGGCGTGCCGCTGATGGAGATCGTCACCGAGGCGGACATTCACAGCCCGGAGGAGGCGTACGCCTATCTGACGCGATTGCGCGCCACGCTGCGTGCGTTGGGCGTCAGCAGCGGCGACATGGAGAAGGGCGCGCTGCGCTGCGAGCCGAACATCAGCGTGCGCACGTTGGAGCAAAAGGCGCGCGGGGAGTACGGCGTCAAGGTGGAGGTGAAGAACCTCAACAGCTTCCGTTCGGTGCGCAACGCCATCGCCTATGAAATGGAGCGCCAAATCGCCATCCTGCGCGCCGGCGGCGTGGTGGAGCAGGTCAACATGGGTTGGGATGAGGAGCGTCAGTGCACCGTGCTGCAACGCGGCAAGGAGGATGCGCACGACTATCGCTATTTTCCAGAGCCGGACCTGCCGCCCCTGCGCATCTCGCGCGAGGAGGTGGAGCGGCTGGCCGCCACGCTGCCTGAACTGCCGGCGGCCAAACGCAACCGCTACGAGCAGGCGTGGGGCGTGCGCCGCACCGAGGCCAACATCCTGAGCAGCGAGGCGGCGGTGGCGCGTTTCTTCGAGGAGGCGGTGGCCGCCTATGGCGAGGGCGACGGCAAACCGCAGCGTCTGGCCACCTGGATGACGGGCGAACTTTTCCGACTCCTCTACGCCGACGGCGAGGGGCAGGACTTGCGTCAAATTGCGGCGGTCAAGATTCAGCCCGCCCAATTCGCTGCATTGTTGAAGTTGGTCGACGACAAGGTGATCAACCCCAACACGGGCAAAAAAGTGCTCGAAACCATGTACGCCACCGGCGAAGACCCGCAGGCCATCGTCGAGCGCGAGGGGCTGGCGATGGTCTCCGACGCCAGCGTGATCGATGAAGCGATCGCAGCCATCTTTGCGGCCAACCCGACCGAGCTTGCGCGCTATCGCGCCGGCGAGGAGAAGCTCTTCGGCTTCTTCATGGGGCAGGTGATGCGCGCCACCAAGGGCAAGGCGGACCCCGCCGCTGCAAAGGAGCGGTTGTTGCAGCTAATCCGAGGATGAGCCAGAACCGTCGCGCAGGCTTGGCGGTTCGGCGGCGCCTGAAGGCCGGAGCGTTTTCAGATGCGCTGCAATTTCGCTGGGCAGCGCCGGGCGCCGCCCGAACTTGTCGCGTCGAATTGGATGCTGTGCGTAGATGCGTTGCAACGTAGCGAGCGTTTTTGCGGATTCTTGAGCGAATCGGTCGTTTTGTTCTTTAGCCATGCAATGCTCCTCGGAACTCTGTCGTGGATTGCACCCTGCCGGCGATGGAAAAGGACCGCCCTGAGCTAACCTTGCGATCCAACAGCGCAGCGTAGTGTTCCAAAAGACCGTCCAGCACTCGCTCCCAGCTTTGGTGCAGAATGCGTTTCCGTCCGTGCTCGCCTAACCGGCGCGCCACATCCGGCGCGCGCACCAGCGTGCGCGTCATCGCCACCAGGCTGCCAGGCGACTCCGGCTCGAAAAGGAGGCCGGTTTCTCCATCGACCACATAATCGAGCAGGCCGCCCGAGCGCGGGGCGATCACGGGCAGGCCGGAGGCCATCGCCTCCAGCACCACGTTGCCCAGCGTTTCGTTGGCCGCCGGAAAGACGAAGACGTCGGACGACGCGTAGGCTGCGGCCAGGTCAAGCCCGCCCAAATAGCCGGTGAAGTGCACGCGACGATGCGCAAAGAGGCGCTCGAGCTGAGGCCGCGCCGGGCCATCGCCGACGATTGCCAGGCGAACGTCGGGCAGGGCGTCGAGCACGGGCAACAGCCAATCGACTCGCTTCTCCGGCGATAGACGCCCGACGTAGAGCAACAATGGTCGGTCGATTTCGCCTGCGGTGAGGCGTTGGCGCCATTCCAGGCTCCGCCGGCCAGGATGGAAGCGTTCGCCGTCCACTCCTCGGCTCCAGACGTGCACGTGACGATACCCATGCGCAATCAGCTCGCGTTGCGTCACAGTCGATGGGCAGAGATTGAGGTCGGCGGCGTTGTGCATCCAGCGGAAAAAGCGCACCAGCGGTCGATAGAGGAAGCGCAGCCCCCAGCGCACGGCGAAGCCCGGCACATCGGTGTGATAGGAGGCCACCAGCGGCAGCTTCAAGCGCCGGGCGTGACGCAACCCCACGTAGCCTAACGAGACCGGATTGACGACATGCACCAGGTCGGCGCGGAAGGCGCGCAGCTCCTCGATGACGTTGACGGTGGGTGGAACGAGCTTCAGCTCAGGATAGAGCGGAAACGGTACGCCCATCAGCCCGACAATGCGCGTCTTCTCGAAGAAGCGGGGGCCGCCCGCCGGGGCGAAGAGGATGCTTTCGTGGCCGCGGCGAGACAGATGCTTAAGCAAGTGGCAGAGCGTGTTGACGATTCCATCGACTTTCGGCAGAAACGTTTCTGTGAAAAGGGCGATGCGCATCAGTTCATCTCCAATATCCCCAGTCGCTGCGGCGCAACTGCTCCGGCATCAGCCCGGTGTACAGCAGCGCACAGCGCGTCAACGAATGCAACGTCTTCCGAACGACGCCGCGTCGCAAGCGACGATGGTCGCGCTCGTACACAATCAATTCCGGAGCAAAGACGACTTTGCACCCCCGGCGCGCCAGCCGCCACCCATACTCAGAGTCTTCGTTGCAGGAAAGCGTCTCGTCGAAGCCGCCGGTCGCCAGGAAGGCGCTGCGACGCACCAAAAAATTAGAGCCGGAGACGGCCGGGACGCCCATCCACGCCATCGCCTGTTGGCCGCGCACAAACCATCGATAGTAGGCGGCGTACGCCGCTTGCGAGCGCTTGGCGCCGAAGTAGGCGTCGGCGCACCCATAGCGTTGCAGGCGTTCAAAATAATCTGGAGCAAAGGAGACGTCGGCGTCGGTGAAAAGCAGCCAGGGCGTCTGGGCGGCGTAGGCGCCCAGGTTGCGCGCGGCGGCGATATGCGCCCTGCTCTGGATGATGTGCGTCCGGTCCGTGCGAGCGGCCTGAATCAAGGCGGGCGTCTGATCGCCGCTGGCGTCGACGACGATCAACGTGACCTGAGGCGGCAAAGAAGCAAGGAAGGCCTGGATGTTGTTCTCTTCATTTTTTGTGGGCAAAACGACAGTGATTTCGTCAAGACGCACAACGATGACTCACTCTGCTCCAGCCAACCCATTCCTTCCCTCATCCTACCGTCCCGTAGTTAACCAGAGTTTACGGCCATGTTAATGGTTTGATAGCGATGTATTGATGGCGATGTGTAGTTGACAGGCCAGGCGTCCTCCCATCAGAATGAAATTGTTAACGAGATAGAGATGAAGGACGCAGCACAAAATCAGAAGGAATGCGAATGAGCAACGATAAAGTTCTGGTGGTGGAAGACGAGACCTCGCTGGTCGAGACGCTCGAGTATTCGTTGCGCAAGCAGGGGTATGAGGTGATCACGGCCACGACAGGCCCCAAGGCGTTGGAGCAGGCGCGCTTGCATCAGCCCGACCTGATCATCCTGGACATCATGTTGCCCGGGTTGGATGGGTTTGAAATCTGTCGCATTCTGCGCAAAGAAATGAACGCGCCGATCATCATGTTGACCGCGCGCACCGAAGAGGTGGATCGCGTCGTCGGCCTGGAAATGGGCGCCGACGACTATCTGACCAAACCGTTCAGCATGCGCGAGCTGCTGGCGCGCGTGAAGGCGATGTTGCGTCGCGTGCGCATGGACCGCGAGGAGAACGCCGCCAACGCCGCCCTCAAGCCGGACGTCGTCGCCGAGCGCATGGTCTTCGATGACCTGGTGATCGATCTCAGCCGTCGCGAGGTGATTTATAAGGGAGTGGTTCATCACCTCAAGCCCAAAGAGTTCGACTTGCTCGTTTTCCTGGCGCGCAACCGCGGGATCGTGCTCAGCCGCGATCTGATCCTGGAACGGGTGTGGGGCTGGGAGTTTGACGGCGGCAGCCGCACGGTGGATGTGCACGTGCGCTGGCTGCGCGAAAAAATTGAGGAAAACCCCTCCGACCCGCAACGGATCGTCACGGTGCGCGGCATCGGCTATCGGTTCGAGGGATGAAGTGATCGAGGGAGGAAGTGAAAGCCTCGCTTGCGTTTTTTACACGCCTTTGAAGAATTGTTAACTTTTTCGCCGTACACTATGTTTACTTCCAGGTCTACTTCCAGGAGCTTGATGGATCGAACCGTCACACCCATATGCAACAGCCAGGCGCCCTCCTCCCGTCCCAGCAGCGTTCATCTGAGCGCGCAAATTTCTCTGCTTCAGCGGCCAACGACGACGCGCCTCAGCCTCCAGAGGGAGGTCTTCAGCCGCCAATGAAGCCTTTCACCTGGCGCAGCATTCGGTCGACGGTGCGCGATCGCTGGCGCTATGTCATGGTCGTCTTTGTCGCCCTCTGTATTTTCGCCGCCCTTTTAATGTGGTTTATAGCGCAGGGGGAACGCAGCGCCGGCGAGCTGTTCCTGGCCGGTCTGCTGATGGCCGTAGCGGCCACGCTCCTCCTGATCGCTGCGTTGGATTTGAGCGCCTGGCGCGTGCGGCAGATCACGTCGACGGTGGAGCGAATCGCCACAGGCGACCTGGAGGCGCGCGTGCCGGCGCACGGCCATGGCGACATCGGCGCGCTGAGTTACGCCGTCAATCGCATGGCCGAACGGCTGGAGCGCCAGAGCCGCAAACGCAACCGCGAGCGCGACCGCCTGCACACCGTGCTGCATGTGATGACCGACGGGGTGATCATGCTCAACAAGCACGGATACGTCAGCATGATCAATCCTGCGGCGGCGCGCATCCTCAACGTCAACGTCGAAGAGGCCCTCCATAAATCCTTCGTCCAGGTGGTCAAAGATTATCGCATCGCCGAAGTCTGGCTCGCCTGCATCAAGCAAAACGCCGAGCAATCCGCCACTTTGGAATTGCCGAACGAAGCCTATGTGCGGGTCATTGTGACGCCATTTCTGCGCGGGGCCGCCAATGGCTTCCTTGTGCTGTTGCAAGACCTCAGCCATCTACATCGGCTGGAGACGGTGCGCCGCGATTTCATCAGCAACCTCTCGCATGAGTTGCGCACGCCGTTGGCCTCGATCAAGGCGCTGGTCGACACCCTGCGCGACGGCGCCATCGAGGACCCGCCGGCGGCGGAGCGTTTCCTCGAACGCATGGAGATCGAGGTGGACGAGATGACGCAGATGGTGCAGGAACTGTTGGAGCTCTCTCGCATCGAATCCGGTCAGGCGCCGCTGCGCCTCTTCCCCACTGCAGTTTCCACGCTGATCGAACCGGCGGTGGAACGGCTGCGCGCCCAAGCCGAGCGCGCCAACCTCACCATCAACGTCGTGCTCGCTCCCAATTTACCGGAGGTGATGGTCGACGCCGATCGCGTGCGCACCGTCATTCTGAACCTGGTGCACAATGCGATTAAGTTCACCCCACCCGGCGGTTATATCACGGTCAGCGCCCGCGCGACCGCCGAGGCTGTGATCATCTCCGTTGCAGACACCGGCATCGGCATTCCGGCGGAAGACCTCCCTCGCATCTTTGAGCGCTTCTACAAAGCCGATCGGGCGCGCAGCGGCGGCGGCACCGGCCTGGGCCTCGCGATCGCTAAGCACACCGTGCAGGCGCACAACGGACACATCTGGGTGGAGAGCACCGAGGGCGTCGGCAGCACCTTCTCCTTCACATTGCCCCTTGTTTACCTTCCGTTAACAAAACATTGAGCCCCTGTTAACGCAAAAGTGCGTCGGCGTTAACTGCACATCCCTATGCTTAGAGATGGACGTTGCGACGTTTAGGGCAACGTGGTCGGAAAAATGATTCGATCGGAAGATTGTCACAAATCACTAACGACGAACGCCAAGAGTGAAAGAGAAGAGGAGCAAAAAATGCGACAGTGGATTTGGGCTGCATTGTTGATTACAGCGCTGGTTGTCAGTGCGTGCGGCGCGCCGGCGACGCCTGCGCCTGCCCCGGCGACGCCGACCCCGACGCCTGTCGCTGCTGCACCTGAGCAGCAGGCGCAACCTGCACAGCCAGCGCAACCGGCGCAGCCTGCGGCGCCGGCAGGGGCGGGCATCGTATTGCCCGAAGTGAACCCCCTGGAGGTCACGGGCGACATCATCATAGCAGGGAGTTCGACGGTGTATCCGTTGACGGAGCGGATGGCGGAGCGGTTCCGGAGCGAGGGGTACGCTGGGAACATCACGATCGACTCGATCGGCACGGGCGCTGGGTTTGAGCGGTTCTGCAAGGCCGGGGAGACGGACATAGCGAATGCGTCGCGGCCGATCAAGGACAGCGAGGTGGAGAACTGCCGTGCGATTGGGCGCGAGCCGATCGAGTTCCGCGTGGGCACGGATGCGCTGGCGGTGGTGGTGAATCCGGGGAACGACTGGATCGGCGAGGAAGGGTTGACGCTGGAGGAGTTGGCGAAGCTGTTTTCGGCGGAGGTGACGAACTGGTCGGATGTGAATCCGGCGTGGCCGAACGAGCCTGTGAAGCGCTTCAGCCCTGGGACGGATTCGGGGACGTTTGACTATTTCATCGAAGCGGTGATGGATCCTGCGTTTGACAAGAAGGGGGAGGAGGCGCTGCTGGGTGCGTCCAACTTGCAGTTGTCGGAGGATGACAACGTGTTGGTGCAGGGCGTGGCTGGCGACCTGTATGCGATCGGGTACTTTGGCTTTGCGTACTACGAGGAGAATCCCGGACGGCTGCGCGACCTGGCGATCAACGGAGTGGCGCCGACGGTGGATGCGGTGAATGCGGGCGAGTATCCGCTGGCGCGTCCGCTGTTCATCTACTCGGACGCTGGGGTGATGAAAGCGAAGCCGCAGGTGGCGGCCTTCATCAACTTCTACCTGACCCACGTCAACGAGGAAGTGCGCGACGTCGGCTACTTCCCGGCTTCGGAAGAGGCGCTCAACACCGCCAAGCAAAACTGGCTCAACGCCATGGGCGTCGAAGCGGCTACGGGTGCAGTCGCTCAGGCCGTTGCGTTGCCCGAAGTGAATCCCCTGGCCGTCACGGGCGACATCATCATAGCAGGGAGTTCGACGGTGTATCCGTTGACGGAGCGGATGGCGGAGCGGTTCCGGAGCGAGGGGTACGCTGGGAACATCACGATCGACTCGATCGGCACGGGCGCTGGGTTTGAGCGGTTCTGCAAGGCCGGGGAGACGGACATAGCGAATGCGTCGCGGCCGATCAAGGACAGCGAGGTGGAGAACTGCCGTGCGATTGGGCGCGAGCCGATCGAGTTCCGCGTGGGCACGGATGCGCTGGCGGTGGTGGTGAATCCGGGGAACGACTGGATCGGCGAGGAAGGGTTGACGCTGGAGGAGTTGGCGAAGCTGTTTTCGGCGGAGGTGACGAACTGGTCGGATGTGAATCCGGCGTGGCCGAACGAGCCTGTGAAGCGCTTCAGCCCTGGGACGGATTCGGGGACGTTTGACTATTTCATCGAAGCGGTGATGGATCCTGCGTTTGACAAGAAGGGGGAGGAGGCGCTGCTGGGTGCGTCCAACTTGCAGTTGTCGGAGGATGACAACGTGTTGGTGCAGGGCGTGGCTGGCGACCTGTATGCGATCGGGTACTTTGGCTTTGCGTACTACGAGGAGAATCCCGGACGGCTGCGCGACCTGGCGATCAACGGAGTGGCGCCGACGGTGGATGCGGTGAATGCGGGCGAGTATCCGCTGGCGCGTCCGCTGTTCATCTACTCGGACGCTGGGGTGATGAAAGCGAAGCCGCAGGTGGCGGCCTTCATCAACTTCTACCTGACCCACGTCAACGAGGAAGTGCGCGACGTCGGCTACTTCCCGGCTTCGGAAGAGGCGCTCAACACCGCCAAGCAAAACTGGCTCAACGCCATGGGTCAGTAAGCGAGTTTTGATGAAAACGTAGCGTCCATAAAATAGATGGAAGGGGATATCGACGGAGCGTCCGTTCTGTCCCTTTCCATCTATTGTTATGAAAGGATTTGTTCTGATGCAAACCGAGATCAGCCGTGCATCGTCCCTGGCGCCATCGGAAGTCGAAGTCGAGATTGACCTTCGACGCAAACGACGATGGGGAGAGAGCCTGATCCAGTTTTCTCTATGGATCTGCGGCATTCTTTCCATTTTTATCACGTTGGGGATCGTTGTCGTCCTCTTATTCGATGCATTGGCTTTTTTCCAGCGTCCCGAAGTGACTCTATTTGAGTTTTTTACGGGCACCGTCTGGCAACCACAGATTCTAAAATTTGGCATTTTCCCTTTGTTCAACGCCACGATGCTGACGAGCGTTATCGGCCTGTCGGTGGCGGTGCCGCTGGGATTGATGATTGCGATTTATCTCAGCGAGTATGCGTCGCCGCGTGCACGCGGCATTTTGAAGCCGGTGCTGGAGATTTTGGCGGGCGTGCCGACCGTCGTGTTTGGCTACTTTGCATTGAACTTCATGACGCCGGTCCTGCGCGGCATCTTTGGCCGCGATGTCGTCGAAATTTTTAACGTGGCCTCTGCGGGCATCGTGATCGGCATCCTGATTATTCCTTTGATTAGCTCGATGAGCGAAGACGCCCTGAACGCCGTGCCGCAAGCGTTGCGCGAAGGCGCTTATGCGTTAGGCGCTACTCGACTGGAGACGGCGATTAAAGTTGTCTTGCCGGCGGCGATCTCCGGCATTGCGGCTGCGATTATCGTGGGCATGTCGCGCGCGGTGGGCGAGACCATGGTGGTGGCGATTGCAGCCGGCGCCGGGCCGCGCAATTTCGCTAGCTGGAGTGAAGCGCTGGGCGGATTGAACTTTCTCAATCCGTTTAAGGCGGCGGAGACGATGACGGGCCACATGGTGCGCATCAGCGGCGGCGACCTGAGCTACGATTCACTGGATTATGACAGCATTTTCGCCATCGGTTTGATGTTGTTCCTGATAACGCTGGTTTTGAACCTGATCAGCCGCTGGATCATCAAACGATACCGAGAGGAATACTAAAGTATGGCCGTCAATCAGCGCAATCAAGAGGCCTTTCCGAGTGGAGACGCCTACTATCAATTTGTCCGCAGACGGCGTCGAATCGGAACCTTTTTCCGCACCCTCTTCCTGGCGGCGACGGTGTTGGGCATCGTCATTCTGGCGACATTGTTGATCGATGTGGCGAATGATGTCTTCGGCTACGTGGCGGTGCAAAATCGGATCGACCCGGAGACGCTTATCGACCAGTATTACAAAAATCGCATGTTGTCGATGCCGCGCTTACTGGCCAGCGAAGACGACGTTGTACTGGCGGAAGGTATTGCGGCGCGTCCAAACGCCATCGGCTTCTTTGGCTACGCCTACTATCAGGAGCGCTCAGAGACGTTGCGCGCGCTCTCGATTGACGGCGTCGCGCCAAGCGCAGAGGCTGCCGCCGAAGGGCAGTATCTGCTCGCCCGGCCTCTGTTCATTTACACCAGCCAGCGCATTCTCCAGCAACGCCCGCAGGTGGCGGCGTTCGTGGATTTCTTGTTGAACAACGCCGCAGAAGCAGCGGAGGCGGTGGGATATTTCCCGCCTGGTCAGGATGATCTGAAGGAGAGCAGGCTGCTATGGGAGCGAGCCACGGGACTGACCGCGGCGACGAGCGGCAATCTGCTGCCAGCCGACGGCGACATCCGCATTGCAGGCAGCTCCACCGTCCAGCCCATCACCCAGCGCATCGCCGAACGTTTCCAGGCGGAGCTTCCCTACACCGGCGAAATCACGATCGAGGGAGGCGGCACCCTGGCCGGTTTTCAGCGGCTGTGCCGGGCGCAAGATATCGACATTGCCAATGCCAGCCGCGCCATGGAGCGTCCCGATCTGACGCTCTGCCGCAGCAATCGAGTCGAACCGCTTGCCTTTGAAATCGGCGCCGACGCCCTGACCGTCGTGGTCAGTCAGCAAAATGACTTTCTCACCAACGTGACGCGCGAGCAGTTGCGGCAGATTTTCTTGACGGCGGAACGCTGGTCTGACGTGGACCCGAGTTGGCCGGATGCACCGATTCTTCGCTTTATTCCCGGCGCCGACAGCGGCACGCTGGACTTCTTCGTGTCGCAGGTTTTCGGCGACAGTCTGGATGATCTACCTCGCGCAGACCTGATGGCCATTTTAGAGACGAACGTCTCTGGCGGGCGATTGCGCGCGCTTAACGCCGAACGCCCGTTGGAGGAGCGCTCCGATGAAGAGATCTACGAGCTGGTGATCGTGGAGGTGGTGCGCCCTAACATCGTCGAGAGCTGGTCGCTTTGGGAATCTCTGTTTCATCTCGATGAAATTGAGGCCGAAGCTGCCTCGATCCCCAATGCCACGTTGGAGTTTCGCAGCTGGCTGACGTGGGACTTCGTCACTTCGCCGCAGTCCTCCAATCCGACGGTGGCAGGCGTATTGACCGCCATCCTCGGCTCGTTGTGGGTGACGATGATCGCCTTCCTGGTGGCCGTGCCTCTGGGCGTAGGCGCCGCCGTCTATCTGGAGGAGTTCGCCAAAGGCAGCAAACTGGACGGTCTGATCGAAACCAACATCAACAACCTGGCGGGCGTGCCTTCGATCATCTACGGTATGTTGGGGCTGGCGGTCTTCGTGCGCTTCCTGGGCCACTTCACGAGCGGCATCGCCTTCGGGGTGGCCGATCCCAGCACCGCCAACGGCCGCACCATCTTGTCTGCAGGCCTCACGCTGGGGTTGCTCATCCTGCCGCTGGTGATCATCAACGCCCGTGAGGCGATCCGCGCCGTGCCGCGGGCGCTGCGCGAGGCGGCGTATGGGCTGGGCGCCACCAAATGGCAGACGGTGTGGAGCCACGTGCTGCCGTACTCGATCTCCGGCATCTTGACCGGCGTGATCTTGTCCGTCTCGCGAGCGTTCGGAGAGACGGCGCCGCTGATCGTCGTGGGCGTCTCCACCTTCATCGTGGTGAATCCGGACAGCCCATTCTCGAAATTCACCACCTTGCCCGCCCAAATCTATCAATGGACTTCGCGTCCTCAGGAAGAGTTCCAGCGTTTGGCCGCCGCCGGCATCCTCGTGTTGCTGGCCCTTCTGTTGACGGTCAATGCAACGGCCATCATTTTGCGCAATCGCTACTCCAGGAGATATTAGTGTATGTGTGCTGCTCAAACCCTGACTGCGCCTGGCGTCGCCACCAAATATGCGATCGAGGCGCGCAACCTCAACGTCTATTACGGCAATTTTCACGCCGTGAAGGACATCAACCTGCCGATTGAGCGCAACAAGATCACTGCGCTGATCGGCCCATCGGGCTGCGGCAAGAGCACCGTCCTGCGCGCCTTCAATCGCATGAACGATCTGATCCCTTCAGCCCGCACCGAAGGCGAAGTGCTCTTTCATGGCAAAAACATCTATGACCCGGACGTCGACGCCGTCGAAGTGCGTCGTCGCATCGGCATGGTCTTTCAAAAGCCCAATCCTTTTCCCAAGAGCATCTACGAAAACATTGCCTGGGGCGCCCGCATCAACGGATACAAAGGGGACATGGATCAGCTGGTGGAAGAGTCGCTGCGCGGCGCCGCCTTGTGGGATGAGGTGAAGGACAAGTTGAAGCAGAGCGGCTATTCGCTCTCCGGCGGCCAACAGCAGCGACTCTGCATCGCGCGGGCCATCGCCGTCAAACCCGACATCATCTTAATGGATGAACCCTGCTCGGCGCTCGATCCAATTGCGACCCTGCGCATCGAGGAGCTGATGCGTGAGCTGGTGGCCAATTACACCATCATCATCGTCACGCACAACATGCAGCAGGCCTCGCGCGTGGCCGACTACACGGCCTTTTTCATGGTGGACGATTCGCGCACCGGTTATCTAGTCGAGTACGGCGAATCCGAGCAGATTTTCACGCGCCCCAAAGACAAGCGCACAGAAGATTACATCACCGGCCGTTTCGGATAAAGCCG
>NZ_CAKZMJ010000007.1:47500-124607 GCF_937128415.1 uncultured Caldilinea sp. | reverse complement strand
TGCGGCCCTCACCCCCTGGCCCCTTCTCCCAATGCTGGGAGAGAGGGAGGAGAACGTGCGGCTCGCAGCCGCACGTTCTCGGTGAATTGCAAGAGCTTGGGTGAATCGAGGAAGCGCAGCTACGAGCAGCGCCTACGAGAAATACACCGGGCTCATCGTAGTTGCGGCTCGCAGCCGCAGGTCTTCGGTGGACCCAAGGTGCGGCCCTCACCCCCTGGCCCCTTCTCCCAATGCTGGGAGAGAGGGAGGAGAACGTGCGGCTCGCAGCCGCACGTTCTCGGTGAATTGCAAGAGCTTGGGTGAATCGAGGAAGCGCAGCTACGAGCAGCGCCTACGAGAAATACACCGGGCTCATCGTAGTTGCGGCTCGCAGCCGCAGGTCTTCGGTGGACCCAAGGTGCGGCCCTCACCCCCTGGCCCCCTCTCCCAATGCTGGGAGAGGGGGAGGAGAACGTCGTAGGTGCGGCTCGCAGCCGCACGTTCTCGGTGAATCGCAAGAGCTTGGGTGAATCAAGGAAGCGCAGCTACGAGCAGCGCCTACAAAATTGCGAAGTTATGAACAATACAGAGGAGTGAACCCTATATGGCTGTTTCAGAGCGAATTATCGTGCTTGGCGGCGACGGTTTTTGCGGATGGCCGACGGCGCTGCGGCTGTCGCGCGAGGGATACGACGTCGTGATCGTGGACAACCTTTCACGGCGCAAGATCGATATCGAACTCGGTTGCGAGTCGCTGACGCCGATTCAGCCGATCGAGCGACGGCTGCGCACATGGGAGGAGTTGACCGGCAGGTGCATTGCCTTTTACAACCTGAACATCGCCGAAGATTACTACGAACTTGAAAAATTGATCGAAGAAGTGCGCCCTAAGGCCATTGTCCACTTCGCCGAACAACGCGCTGCGCCCTACTCGATGAAATCTCCTCGCCATAAGCGCTACACCGTGGACAACAACGTCAACGGCACGCACAATGTGCTCTGCGCCATCGTCGAATCCGGCCTGGATATTCACCTGGTGCATCTCGGGACAATGGGCGTCTACGGCTATGGCACGGCGGGCATGTCGATCCCCGAGGGATATCTCACCGTGAAGGTGGAGATCGACGGGGTCGAGCGGGAAATCGAAATCCCCTATCCGCCTCATCCAGGCAGCATTTACCACATGACCAAGACGCTCGATGCGTTGCTCTTCTTCTACTACAACAAGAACGATGACGTGCGCATCACCGATCTGCACCAGGGCGTCGTCTGGGGCACAAACACAGAGGAGACGCTGATGCATCCTGACCTGATCAATCGTTTTGACTGGGAAGGCGACTACGGCACCGTGCTCAATCGCTTTTTGGTCGAAGCGGCGGTCGGGCATCCGCTGACCGTCTACGGCAACGGCGGGCAGACGCGGGCGTTCATTCACATTCGCGACACGGTGCGCTGCATCTCGCTTGCGATTCAGCATCCGCCTCAACGCAAAGAACGCGTGAAAATTTTCAACCAGGCCACCGAAACTCACCGCGTGCGCGATCTGGCGCAGCTTGTGTCGCGGCTCACGGGCGCCGAAATTCGATATTATGTGAACCCGCGCAACGAAGCGCCGGAGAACGACTTGGTGATCCACAACCGACAATTTCTTGAGTTAGGTTTGAAGCCGATCACGTTGAGCGAGGGGCTGCTCTGCGAAGTGATCGAGGTGGCTGCGCGCTACAAAGATCGCGTCGACAGGTCGAAGATCATCAGCGACTCGCGCTGGCGCGCGGACATTCCGCTTGACCGCGAGGGCAGACCTGTCACTCCTGAGTTGGCGATGGCGTAAGGGCCATCGCCAACTCAGCAGCAAAGCGGCCACGTTGAGAGGATCGAGCTTCGTGTGCAGCGTAGGTGCAGCTTTCAAGTCGGACGTTCTCGGCGCGCAAGGATATGCAGTTTCTTTCGACGGAATTTGCTGTTATACTGAACCTGCAACTGGGTTTTCATTTTGAAGAGAAGGGAGTTGAAGGGAAAGGAGGCGCCTAGCGAGGGTGCAACGGACAAGGGAAAGAGAGCGCATGGCCCGCTGGCCTCAGCGGTTGACGAGGAAGGGGTTTCTGGCGCGCGCCAGACTAACCGTGCAGCAGGATTGGCCCACTGCGCGGGAAAATCGAACGATCAGCGGATGCCCCTGGGCCGCCTTCCACCGGCCCAACCTGGACGTTCACCGTCCAGAAAAATCTTTCCCGCCCTACTCCTGTGTAAGCGTGCGTGCAAAAGTGGCGGGCGACCGCCGTCACAAAGACGCCCGCAGTGGAAGCCATCGAATCGACGCAATCCGTGAAATCTCTGCGCTCTCAGCGCCTCTGCGGTGAGCTTTTGCAGCGCAAGCATAGCCTTATTTTTCCTCACGGCAGGGACGCAATTCATGGCGCAAGAGCAACGAAACGCCAGAGGGCGCGCGGCGCGCTTCATGTCGCGCGCAACAATTCCCATTGGAGGAAAGTCTATGTGTGGCATCGTTGGCTACATTGGCCGGCAAGAAGCGGCCCCGATCATTTTGCAGGGGCTGCGGCAGTTGGAATATCGCGGCTATGATTCGGCCGGACTGGCCGTGTTGGACAGGACAGGCGCACTGCAGGTGCGCCGCGAAGCAGGAAAACTGGTCAACCTGGAGCGGGCCGTCACAGAGGCGCCTGTCTTCGGCGTTGTCGGCGTCGGTCACACGCGCTGGGCGACGCACGGCCCGCCCAGCCAGCGCAACGCCCACCCGCACAGCAGCCCCGACGGCGATCTTGTCGTCGTGCAGAACGGCATCGTCGAAAACTTTTGGGAGCTACGCCAGGAGCTGGAGGGCATCGGCTATTGCTTCCAGAGCGACACCGACACGGAGGTGATCGTTCATCTGATCGATCACTACTATCACAACGGCGACGCCGGCCATCTGGAGCGCGCCGTTCAGAGGGCGATGCAACGGCTGAAGGGGCCGAGCGCCATCGTCGCCCTTTCCTCCCGCCATCCCGATCGCCTGATCGCCGTGCGCCTGGGCAACGCCGGCGGGGTGGCGGTCGGTTTTGGCGAGGGCGAGATGTTTGTCGCGTCCGACATCCCGGCCATCCTGCACCACACCCGCCAGATGGCCTTTCTCGACAATCAGCAGATGGCGATCGTCACCGCTCAGGGCGCCGTGTTCACAGACCTGGAGGGTCGACCGGTGCACAAAGCGTGCGTGCGCATCGACTGGAATCCCACGGCTGCCGAGAAGGGCGAATTTCGTCACTTCATGCAAAAGGAGATCTTCGAGCAGGGGCGCAGCCTTACGGACACGCTGCGCGGTCGGCTTGACTTTCAGCGCCACAGCGTCATCCTGGACAGCCTGAACCTGGATGCTGCGCAGGCGCAGCGCCTTTCCAGGATCACCATCGTGGCCTGCGGCACCAGCTATTACGCCGGCCTGGTCGGCAAATACTACATTGAACGGTTGGCGCGCATTCCGGTGGAGGTGGACTACGCCAGCGAATTTCGCTATCGAGCGCCGCTGGTTGCGCCCGACCAGATGGTGTTGGCGATCACCCAGAGCGGCGAGACCGTCGATACGTTGGCTGCGCTTGAGGAAGCGCGTGCGCATGGGGCTTTCACCGCCGCCATCGTCAACGCCATCGGCAGTCAGGCTGCGCGCGTCACCGACGGTCATATTGCTATGCAGGCCGGCCCGGAGATCGGCGTGGCGAGCACCAAAGCCTTCACCGCCTCGATCACCGACTTGCTGCTGCTGGCGCTCTATCTAGGGGAGCAGCGGGGCGCATTGCCGGAGTCGCAACGCCGCCATATCATCCGGACGCTCTCCACCCTGCCCGGCCTGGCCGGCGAGCTGCTCGAAGAAGCGCTGCGCAGCGAACGCTATCGCGAGCTGGCGGAGCGCTACCACACCTATCACAATTTTCTCTACCTGGGGCGCAACATTCACTACCCGATCGCGCGCGAGGGCGCCCTTAAGCTGAAAGAGATCAGCTACATCCACGCCGAGGGCTACCCCGCCGGCGAAATGAAGCACGGCCCGATCGCCCTGATCGACGCCAATATGCCCACCGTCGTCATCGCCCCGCGCGACCATGTCTACGACAAGATGCTCAGCCAGATCGAGCAGATCAAGGCGCGCAGCGGGCCGGTGCTGGCCGTCGCCCACGCCGACGATGACGCCATCCGCGCCAAAGTGGACGCCGTGCTGCCCATCCCGGCGACCGATGCGCTGTTGACGCCCATTCTGGCGGTGATGCCGCTCCAGATTTTCGCCTATGAGATGGCCGTACGCCGCGGGGCGGACGTCGATCAGCCGCGCAACCTGGCCAAGAGCGTGACCGTCGAATAAGAGGTAACGTGACCGTCGAATAAGAGGTAAGAAGTCTCTTCAATTCGGGGACAGGCGTCGATGTTTTCCCGATGGAATTGGACTAAGATCGTTTTTTGGATCGTTCAACCGCAATGAGCGCCTGCTCGACTTTGCACGCAGCCGCTTTGGAAAGACCTTCGGAGCGGCTGCGTGCAGAGGGAAGACTGAACAGACGCCCGCCATGACCAAAAGAGGGAACACCATGGAAAACCTGAAACAGGATTCGTTGGATTACCATGCACAGGGCAGGCCGGGCAAACTCAAGATCGTCGCCACCAAGCCGATGGAGACGCAGCGCGACCTGTCGTTGGCCTACTCGCCAGGCGTCGCCTATCCGGTGCTCGCCATCGCCGAAAATCCGGAGCTCGCCTTCGACTACACGGCCAAAGGCAATCTCGTCGCCGTCATCTCGAACGGCACCGCCATCCTCGGCCTGGGCGATCGCGGGCCGCTTGCCGCCAAGCCGGTGATGGAAGGTAAAGCGGTGCTCTTCAAACGCTTCGCCGACGTCGACGTCTTCGACATCGAGGTGAATTCCAAAGACCCCGACGAGATCATCCGCTTCGGCGAGATGATTGCGCCGACCTTCGGCGGCATCAACCTGGAGGACATCAAAGCGCCGGAATGTTTCTACATTGAGACCGAGCTGCAAAAGCGCGTCGACATCCCGGTCTTTCACGACGATCAGCACGGCACCGCCATCATCTCCGGCGCAGGTCTGCTCAACGCGCTGGAGCTGGTCGGCAAGCCGATCGACCAGATCAAAGTAGTGATGAACGGCGCCGGCGCAGCCTCGATCGCCACCGCCGATCTTTACGTGGCCTTGGGCGTGCGCAAGGAAAATATCATCATGTGCGACACCAAAGGCGTCATCTACAAAGGGCGCACGGTCGGCATGAACGAATACAAGGAGAAATACGCCTCCGACACCCCGGCGCGCACGTTGGAGGAGGCGATGGTCGACGCCGACGTCTTTATCGGCCTTTCCGTGGCGAACTGCGTGACGCGCGAGATGGTGCGCAGCATGGCGCGTGACCCCATCATCTTCGCCATGGCGAATCCAGACCCGGAGATCACCTACGAAGAGGTGCAGGCCGCGCGCAGCGACGTCATCTTCGGCACCGGACGCAGCGACTATCCCAACCAGGTCAACAACGTGCTGGGCTTCCCTTTCATCTTCCGCGGCGCGTTGGATGTGCGGGCGCGCAAGGTGAATATGGAGATGAAACTGGCGGCGACGCGCGCGCTGGCGGCGCTGGCCAAGGAAGACGCGCCCGACAGCGTGATCCGCGCTTATGGACTGAACGAGCTGCGTTTTGGCCGCGAGTACATCATCCCCAAGCCGCTCGACCCCCGCGTGATGTTGTGGGTGGCGCCCGCCGTCGCCAAAGCAGCGATGGAAACCGGCGTGGCGCGGCGTCATCTCGACCTGGACGAATATATCAACATGCTCAAAGCGCGGCAGGGCAAAGGCGCGCAGACAATGCACATGCTGGAGCAAAAAGCCCGCAAGGCGCCCAAGCGCCTCGTCTTTGGCGAAGGCCGCGAGCCGCGCGTGATCCGCGCTGCGCATGAGGTGGAAGTCAACGGCGTCGCCAAACCCATTCTGCTCGGCCATGTCGAGGAAGTGCGCCGCCAGATCAAAGAGCTGGGCCTGAACTGGGAGCCGGAGATCATCGATCCGATCGACTCGCCGAAACAGGGGGAGTACGCCGAGCGTTTCTATCAAAAGCGCCAACGCAAAGGCGTCACCCTCACCCGCGCGCGCGAGCTGATGCGCCAGAAGATGTACTACGGCCCCATGATGGTGGAAATGGGCGACGCCGACGCCTTCATCGCCGGCCTCGCCTACAATTACCCCGAGGTGCTGCGACCGGCCCTGCAGTGCGTCGGCGCCCAGGATGGACGTTGGGTGAGCGGCGTCTACATGATGCTCGTGCAGGATCGCATGTTCTTCTTCACCGACGCCACCGTGATCATCGATCCGACCGCCGAGCAACTTGCCGCCATTGCGCTCAACGCCGCCGATCTGGCGGAACGCTTCGGCGTCAAGCCGCGCATCGCCATGCTGAGCTTCTCCAACTTTGGCAGCACCCCGCATCCCAGCCAGAAAAAGGTGCAGCAGGCGACCGAACTCGTGCGCCAGCAGCGGCCTGACCTCGAGATCGACGGTGAAATGCAGGCGGACGTCGCCGTCTCGCCGGCGTTGATGAAACAGCACTATCCCTTCAGCCGGGTCAGCGACGCCAATGTGCTCGTCTTCCCGGACCTGGCCTCGGCCAACACCTCCTACAAGCTGCTCAGCCAGCTCGGCGGCGCCGAGGCGATCGGCCCCATCCTGGTCGGCATGGCGAAACCGATCCATGTGCTCGCCACCGGCGCCGAGGTGCGCGACATCGTCAACGTCGCCACGATCGCCGTGATCGATGCGCAGAGTCGATAGACTTACCCAGCTTTTTGTCTGACGGATGTGTGGCCATCTGCATACGATGGCCACACATCTTTCCTCCCACAGTGCTTTACTCCCACAGAGAAGGCAAGCCAGCGATGCGCCGCCATCCCTCGCCTTCGCGCACCGTTTCCACGCGCAGATCATCGAAATAGCGGTCCAACACGGCGTCGCGCTCCATCGCCAGGGGCGGGGAGCAGTAATCTTCCTCCTCCCACACCGCCTCGCCGGTCGCCGGATCGCGGCGGGCGCCGGTGAGTCCCTTGGTGAGGGCGACGCCAAAGGGGCGCATCGATCGGAACTCCTGTCTGTCCAACCTGCTGCGCAATTCCTCCCTCAGCTCGCCTTTTAACTTTGCTCGCACCAGATAGTAAGCCATTGCCTCTCCTCTCTGCAGCAACGACGTTGACGCACAGCGAACTTTTCGCCCTTCACGACGTTCAATTCGTCCGCCGCTGCGACTCTTCCTGCAACGCCGCAGCGGCGAGCGCCGGATCGACGGTCAGCACAATGCGATGGTTGAATGGATCGCACACCTGCCAGCCAAACGCATGAGGCTCCGGCGTCAGCCCGTGATGGCGCACGTTCTCCAGTACACTCTCCAGGGCAGCGTCATCGGGCAAGGCCAGTGAAAACCAGCGCAGGCCGGCCGCATCTGGCGGCGCCGGCGGCGCTCCTTCGCCCTGCCAGGTGTTGAGGCCGATGTGATGGTGATAGCCGTCCACCGAGACCATCGCCATGCGAAACAGCCGCATCAACCCTTTGTCGTCGAAGCCGAGCACGTCGCAATAGAAACGCATCGCTTCTTCCAGGTCGCCGACGTGCAGGTGCACGTGCCCGATGCGCGTCGGCGGCGGCATGGGGGCGGCCAGGTCATCTCCGGGGCGAAGGTGGCGGAAGAGCGCGTGCAGGTCCAGAGGTTCGCGGCCATCGCTCCAGGAGCCGTCCGCGCGACGTGCGTAAAAGCGCTGCCCGTCGACGACGAACTCACCATCTTCGGGCGACTCACAGTATAACTCGATGCCGTTGCCCTCTGGGTCGTCCAGGTAGGTCGTCTTGGTCATGATGTGGTCGGTGGGTGCGTTGGGGTAGCGCGCCTGCAGCAGCCGGGCGATGGCGCGCGCCAACTCGCGGCGATCGGGAAGCAGCACGGCGAAATGATAGAGACCGCAGACGCCGCGATAGCGCCGAGCATTGGGGTTTTCGTACAAATACAGCAAATCCGGCCCACCGGCGCCCAGCACGGCGACATCCTCGCTGCGAGCATGCAAACGCAGCCCCAACAGCCGCTGATAGAAATCCACCATGCGCGGCAGGTCGATGACGGTCAACGCCACAGCGCCCGGGCGCGTTTTTGGATGAAGTCGAAATTTCGTCATCAAAGCTCCTTTCTTCTATGGGCGGCGCCAAATTCAACAGCGGATTCATTGGGGGGCGACGGCGCATTGTTGCGTTCACCGGCAACCGCTCCTTGCACGCATCCGAATCCGTTTCTATCTGAATCCGTCGTTGCATCCATTGTGGCGTCCCCTTTGCGCGACCATCTGCGCGCCCAGGCCGCCAGTTCATCGAGGATAGGCAGCAGTTCCGCCCCCTGTGGCGTCAGGGCGTATTCAACGTGGCGAGAATTTTCTGGGTTCGCCCGTCGAACGATCAGCCCCTGCTGTTCCAACAGCCGCAGTCGCTGCGTAAACGTCGCCGGATTCACCTCGCCGACGAGCGTCTGTAGCTCGCGGTAGCGTCTCGGCGCACGCAAATGATGGATGATCAGCATCGTCCACCGTGACCCCAGCAGCCGGGTCATAGCTGCGACAGGACACCCGTTCTCCCGATCTTGTTTTGCTATAGAAAACATAGTATGTAGCGAAAATTTTCTTTTGAGTTGCACGGTCAGGTGAAATTTTCTCGTAGAATAAGGCCTTCCAGGAAGCTGGAGGAATTTCGCAAATAAACCCGGCAATCCGTAGGCGCCGCTCGTAGCAACGCTTCCCTGATTTCTCAAGGCCTTGCAGGCCGTCGAGAGCGTGCACCCACGGCGTCCTCCTCCCCCTCTCCCAGCATTGGGAGAGGGGGGCAGAGGGTGAGGGTCCACCTGCTGCGCTTTCTCGAACCTCCCCAAGACCTTGTGATCCATCGAGGACGTGCGGCTGGGAGCCGCAGCTACGATGAGCCCGGTGTATTTCTCGTAGGCGCTGCTCGTAGCTGCGCTTCCTTGATTCACCCAAACTCTTGCAATTCACCGAGAACGTGCGGCTGCGAGCCGCACCTACGACGTTCTCCTCCCTCTCTCCCAGCATTGGGAGAGGGGGCCGGGGGGTGAGGGCCGCACCTCGGGTCCACCGAAGACCTGCGGCTGGGAGCCGCAGCTACGATGAGCCCGGTGTATTTCTCGTAGGCGCTGCTCGTAGCTGCGCTTCTCTGATTCACCCAAACTCTTGCGATTCACCGAGAACGTGCGGCTGCGAGCCGCAGCTACGACGTTCTCCTCCCTCTCTCCCAGCATTGGGAGAGGGGGCCGGGGGGTGAGGGCCACACCTCGGGTCCACCGAAGACCTGCGGCTGCGAGCCGCAGCCACGAGTTTAACTGCGCAACTCCTCTTTCTATCCGACTGCCAGTGTAGTTTGCTATGAAAAATAAAGCAAATGGAGAAATGGTGAATGATAAGATTTTGCGTCTCTGAAGAGGCGGGCGCGCTTTGCCTGGCTTCGCCCATCGAAATCCGTCGTTTGGCTTGCCGGGTTTTCACGCCGAGCGGAGAGGACGGTACAATGCTCTGACGACCGGTCGTCTCCTGAACTTCGGCGCAATCACCCAAAACATAACAATCCGCAACCTTTCTGTTGAAGGAGCGCGCATGAAAACGAAGCTGATCAATTCACCCTGGACCTATGCCCTGGGCATGCTGGCCTTGATGATCCCAGGACAGGCGTTCAGCACCTATTACACCTATTTTTACGTCGATGCGCTGGGGCTGGCGGTTGGGTTGGCGACCATCGCCCGCACGATCTACATGGTGTGGGATGCGGTCAACGATCCGCTCTTCGGCTACTGGTCGGACAGCACGCGCACGCGTTGGGGGCGTCGGCGTCCCTGGCTGGTGGCGACGTTGCCCCTCTATGCACTTTTCTTTGTCATCATTTTCTCGCCGCCTGAGGCGTTCCGGGGACAGAGCCTGTTCCTCTGGTTCACGCTGGCCTTGATTCTCTACGAGACGACCGCCGCCATCCAGTGGACGAACTATGGCGCGCTTTTTCCGGAAATCTTTCGCGGAGAGGCCCAGCGTGCGCGCGCCTCGGCGATCCAGCAGGGCTATCAGATCATCGGCATTTTAATCGGCGCGGCCGTGACGCCCATCGTCTTCGCTGCGTTGGGTTTTCAGCGCATGGCGTTGCTCTTCGCCGTGGTGTACGCCATTTTGATGGTGATCTTGATCCTCAGCGTGCGCGAAAATCCTGAGGCCCAAGAAAAGCCCCCGCTCAAATTCGCCGAGGCGTTTCGGGAGACGCTCAAGAACCGGCCATTTTGGGTGTTCAACATCGCCAACTCCTTTGCGCAGACGGTCAACGGGTTGCTCGGTTCGATCATTCCTTTCTACGCCAAATATGCGCTCAAAATTCCCGAGGCGCAGGTCTCGATCCTGCTGGCGATGATCTTCATTCCGGTTGTGCCGCTGGTCTCGGTGTGGGCGTGGCTGATCCGAAGGATCGGCGCCAAGCGGGCCTGGCAGGTTGCGATGGCCGTCTATGCGTTTTCTGTGATCCCGATGGCGTTCGTCGAAGGGCTGATCGGCGGCGCAGTGGGCGGCTTTCTGGTCAGCTTTGGCCTGGCGGGTTTTCTGGTCACCCCGAGCGTCGTCGGCGCGCGCATCATTGACCTGGACGCCGAGCGCACAGGCCGTCGACGCGAGGCGATCTACGGCGCCGTAGGAGGCTTCATCACGCGTTCGAGCGCCTTCCTCTCTGCGCTTGCTTTCTGGATCGTCGGGGTGATCTACGGCTATGAAAGTGGACAAAATCCCGGCCCGAACCCAGAGGGCGCCTTCCGCTTTCTGATCAGCGCCGTGCCCTTCACACTGCTGCTAATTGCGTTTGCAATTACCTTTTTATACCGGGAAGAGCGTCCTCGGCCGCTGGAGGCGCAGCCTCTGGATGCGATTCCACAAAAGGAGCCGCTATGACCCGCTATCTGCTTCTCAACGCCGACGATTTCGGCATGTGCCATTCGATGAACCTGGCCATCATCGATCTGTTGGAGGGCGGCTGGATCACCTCCGCCACCCTCATGGCGCCCTGTGCGTGGTTTCCCGAAGCCGCAGAATACGCCCGTTCGCATCCGGACAAGTGCATCGGATTGCATCTCACTTTCACGAGCGAGTGGGCGGGCTATCGCTGGCGTCCGCTGGCGCAAGGGGAAGTCGCTTCGTTGGTGGATGCGGAGGGCTATTTTCACAGGGATGTGCTGAGCGTGGAGCAGCGCACACAGCCGGCGGAGGTCGAGCGCGAGATGCGGGCGCAACTGGCGCATGCGGAGCGCTGGGGCTTGCGCATTTCGCACCTGGACAATCACATGGGGTCGCTCTACGGCTTGATGGGCGTGCAAAGCCATCTGCCGCTGGTCTTTCAACTGTGTGCGGAACGCGGCTTCCCTTTTCGCCTGCCTACGCAGTTCCTGCCGGGCGACGCCATCGGCGATGCGCTCAGCCCAGAGGTGCGCGCAAGGATGCAACAGGTCGCCGGCGCGGCGGCGGCGTTAAAGGTGCCGGTGCTCGATTGCCTGCTCGCCCATCCCTATGAAAAGCTGCCAGGCGAAACCTATGAATCGTTTCGAGATGGGGTGTGCGAAAAGTTGAAGCGGTTGCCCGACGGCGTCCATGAACTTTTCATCCATCCGGCCATGGACAGCCCGGAGCTGCGCGCCATCACGCCGGAGTGGGAAAAGCGCACGTGGGAGCATCGGCTGCCCGCCGACCCCATTTTTCGAGAGACGCTGGCGCGCGAGCAGATTCAGGTGATCAGTTGGCGTGAAGTGCGTCAGGTGCGAGGGCTGTAGACAGGATGCGGCTGCGAGCCACCCCTACGGCCTCTCCACGGCTGTCGCCGCATAGGCGGTGAGCGCCTGAATGGCGTTGACCAGCCGTTTCAGCGTCTCTTCCCGTCCAAGAATGTGGATGCTCTCAAAGAGCGGCGGCGAGACGGTTTTGCCCGTCACCGCCACGCGCACCGGCGTCAGAAAACTGCCCAGCTTGATGTCCATCGCTTCGGCGCGGCTGCGGAAGGCCGCCTCCAGCGTCGCAGCCTCGAACGGCTCGACCGTGGCGATCAGCTCGCGGGCCGCCTCCAGCGCCTCGATGCTCTGCGCAGCGGTGAGCTTTTTGCCGATCAGCTGCGTCGGATCGGGATAGGTGATCTTCTCCGCGGGCAGGAAGGCCCAGTCCACCAGCGCCGTCGCCTCGGTCAGCAGCTTGATGCGCTCTTGAATCAAGGGCGTCAGCGCCAGCAGGCGAGGATCCCGGCGCAACGTTTCGACGTCCAGCCCCAGGTCGGCGGCGACAAAGGGCGCGACGGCGTCTTTGAGCGCAACGACATCCATTTGGCGGATGTAGACGCCGTTCATCCATTCGAGTTTGCTGAAAGGCAACGCCGTGGCCTTCGGGGAAATGTCGGCCACGTCGAAGCGCTCGATCGCTTCCTCGCGCGTGAAGATTTCACGCTCTGGGTCAAAGCTCCAGCCCATGGTTGCCAGGAAGTTGAACATGGCGTCGGGCAGGTAGCCGCCGCGGATGTAATCGCGCACAAAGGGGGAGAACTCGCGACCGTCGACGACGGTTTTGCGCTTGCTCATCTTGCCTTTGCCGCTGGGGTCGAGGATGACGGGCAGATGCACGAAGACCGGCGCACTCCAGCCAAAGGCCTCGAAGAGCAGCACATGCAGCGGCGCAGAGGGGATCCACTCCTCCCCGCGCAACACGTGGGTGATCTCCATCAGGTGATCGTCCACGACGACGGCCAGATGATAAGTGGGCAGCCCGTCGCTCTTGAGCAGCACCGGATCGACGATCGTGGCGTTTTCAACCGTAATTTCTCCACGGATGGCGTCGTGCACCGTCGTTGTTCCGGTGAGCGGCGCCGCAAAGCGGATGACGAACGGACGGCCCTCGGCCTCGAAGGCGGCGCGTTGCTCCGGCGTCAGATTGCGATGCCGGCGGTCGTAGGGCAGCCCTCTGGCGCGCAGCTCCTCCAGCTCCTCCTCGGTGGTGTAGCAGCGATAGGCTTTGCCATGTTCCACCAGCCAGTTGGCGTATTGTTGATAGATGGGTTGGCGTTGACTCTGGATGTAGGGCGCGTGGGGGCCGCCGATGTCCGGACCTTCGTCCCAGTGCAGCCCTAACCAACGCAGCCCCTCCATCAAATCCTGCAAACTCTCTGGGTTGTAGCGCTTCTGGTCGGTGTCTTCGATGCGCAAAATAAATTGCCCGCCGGTGTGACGCGCGTAAAGCCAATCGAACAAGGCGGTGCGCAACCCGCCGAGATGGAGATAGCCGGTCGGGCTGGGCGCAAAGCGCACGCGCGCCGGCGTCTGAGAGGATTTCGTCATAAGCGCTCTATACCGTATTCCTATCCGTGAAAATCCGCAGCATCCGTTTTGATCTGCGTCTTTACTGTTCCAGCTCCTGCTTGAGCAGCTCCTGCACCCGTCTGGGGTCCGCCTTGCCGCCGACGATGCGCATCACTTGGCCGGTGAACATGCCGAGCAAATTGCGTTTCCCGTTGCGATACTCCGCGACTTTCTCCGGGAACTGGCCGAGCGTCTGGCGGATGATGGCAACCAGCTCCTCCTCACTCAGGGTCTGGTCGAGGCCAAGGCGCTGCACAATCTCTTGCGGAGCGCCGCCGTGCGCCGCCATTTCGGCGTAGACGGTTTTGGCCGCCGCAGTGGTGATGACGCCTGTCTCCACCAGCTTCACCAGCTCGCCGAGCGCCTCGCCGCCGAAGGGTAGCTCCTCGACCGAACGCTCCTTGAGCAGGCGCAGCACTTCGTTGTTGATCCAGTTGGCGACCGCGCGGGCATCTGCGCCCGTGGAGAGCGCCGCTTCAAAAAAGGCGACCGTGGCCCGGCTGCCGGTGAGGGGATCGGCCTGTTCGGCGGTCAGCCCGAGCGTCTGCTGAAACGCAGCGTATTTTTCCGCCAACCAGGGATCGGCGGCGCGGATGCGCTCTCGCTCTTCGGAAATGGAGCCGACGACGACCTCGGTCGGTTGCTCTGTTTTCTCACGCGCCGCGCGCCCTTTGGCCACAGGGGCCATCCTGGCGGCGAAGGCGTCGGGCAGCTCGACGATGCGGTTGAAGACGAGCCTTTCCTCCGTCGAGTCGATGTCCACGATGAAATAGCCGTGGCGCAGAAATTGATAGCGGCTGCCGATCTCGGCCTGCGCCAGCGAAGGCTCAACCAGGGCGCGCTCGATCACCTCGATCGAGTTCGGGTTAAGATAATCTTTGAATGTCTTGCCTTCTTCGACTTCGTCCGGGTTGGGCACGGTGAAAAGACGGTCATAGAGGCGCACTTCGACCGGGACGGCGTGCGCCGCCGACACCCACTGGATGGCTGTGCTGCGTTTGCGACTGGCGGTCGCAGGCTTGCCCAGCGAATCCGGGTCATAGGAGCAGCGCAGCTCGACGACCTCGCCGCTCGTGGGGTCGGTGACCACTTCGTCGCAGCGGATAAAATAGGCGTGACGCAGCCGCACCTCGCCGCCAGGGGTCAGCCGCGTCCAGCCTTCCGGCGGGTTTATGCTGAAGTCGGTGCGTTCGATATATAGCTCGCGCGTCAAGGGAACCGGCCGCGAACCTTCCTTGCCGATGTCGTGCGGCCAGTAGTCGGCGTCCAGCCACTCCACGCGGTCGGCGGGGAAGTTGGTGAGCGTCACCTTGAGCGGCCGCAGCACCGCCATCACGCGGGGGGCGCGGGCGTTGAGGTCGTCGCGGATGGCGTCTTCCAGCACCTCGATCTGCACGCGGCTGTTGGTTTTGTCCACCCCGATGCGCTGGCAGAAGAGGCGGATGCCTTCCGGCGTGTAGCCGCGGCGGCGCAGGCCGGCGATGGTGGGCATGCGCGGGTCGTCCCAGCCGGCGACGTGGCCCTCCTCGACCAGCTGCAGCAGCTTGCGCTTGCTCATCACCGTGTAGTCCAGGTTGAGACGGGCGAACTCATATTGATGCGGCCGCGGCTCTTCAAAGAGATTGTCCAACAGCCAGTCGTAAATGGCGCGGTTGTTCTCAAATTCCAGGGTGCAGATGGAGTGGGTAATGCCCTCGATGGCGTCCGAAATGGGATGCGCGTAGTCATACATCGGGTAGATGCACCAGGCGTCGCCCGTGCGATAGTGCCTGGCGTGGCGAATGCGATAGAGCAGCGGGTCGCGCATCTTCATGTTGGGAGAGGCGAGATCGCCCTTGGCGCGCAACACGTGTGCGCCGTCGGGAAACTCCCCTGCGCGCATGCGTCGGAAGAGATCGAGGTTTTCCTCCACCGAGCGATCTCGATACGGGCTTGGACGTCCTGGCTCTGTCACCGTGCCGCGGTACTGGCGGATGCCTTCCTCGTCAAGGCTGTCGACGTAAGCCTTGCCTTCGAGGATCAAGCGCTCTGCGTACTGATACAGCTGCTCGAAATAGTCGGACGCAAAAAAGAGCTTATCGCCCCAGTCGTAGCCCAGCCAGCGCACATCGCGCATAATGGCTTCGACGTACTCCATGTCCTCGGTCTCCGGGTTGGTGTCGTCGAAGCGGAGGTGGCAGACGCCGCCGAACTCCTCGGCGATGCCGAAGTTGAGCGCAATTGACTTGGCGTGGCCGATGTGGAGATAGCCGTTTGGCTCCGGCGGAAAACGCGTAACCACGCGGCCGCCGTAGCGCCCGCTTTCGATGTCGCGCAGCACGATCTCACGGATAAAATCCAGTCCTTCTCGTCGCTCGGGCAATTTCTTCTCTGCTCCAGACTCCGTCATGGTTCATTTCATCTCTTTGCTTAGGTCGCGCAGAACAAGGACGAACGCGCATCGTTCATCAATAACACGCCGCTGCGTCTGTGTCAAAATTTTTCCCCTTGAAAGACCATTCCGGCCACGCTGACGACCGAAGTGTTCTGCTCATCCGCCGGACAGATGGCGTAGCCCGCCGGTTCGCCGCGGCTCTGGCCGAGCAAGCGCAGGGTCAAGTAGATCGGCGCCACGCCGCAGACGTTGTTGCGGTTCTGCACGCGACGGATGGCGCTGAAGAAACCGGCGGCGTCTCCCCGGCGCATGGCGTCGAGCAACTCTTCGTCGGCGGTGCGCAGCGTGCGGCGCCCCGCCGCATCCAACGGCGCGCCGCCGAAGGCCGGGCCGACGTGCGCAAGGTCGCCTGAAGCGACGATCAGCGTGCGCCGGCCTGCCATGGCCCTGCGCAGCACCTCCAGCACAGCCCCAATCTTCGGGTCGGCGGAGGGCGTGTCGCCGTTGAGCATGAAGGGGTGGAAGGAGCCTGTCAGGATCGGCACGACGGGCGCCGGGCGTCCTTCGCGCAGATGATGCAGCCAGACCGCCACCAGCTCCAACGAGTGCTCCCCGCGATGGCGCAGCTCGCCAGCGAAAGCCGCCTCCTCGCCGAGCACTGCTGCGAGCCGATCGACGATGGCGGTTTCGGTGGGCAACACGCCATAAGGCGTGGCGTAATTCTGGCGCGTGAGGGTGAACGGATCGGCGCCGTAGTGATCGACGCCCAACAGGATGACCAGCTCCGCCTCGCGTGCAGCCTGCGCCGCGCGCTTCCAGACATGCGCGTAGACCCGCCCCCCGCGCGGGTAGTCGATGTGAGGGCTGAGCAGGCCGATCGGCGCGCTCCAGTCGACCGCCTCGGCTGCGACGTCGCTGGCCTCCAGATAATCCTGCAGCAGGTTCCACAGCGCCTTTGCGTCGTCGGGATAGCCTGCACCGGCCAGGGCGGGGGCGCGAAACGGCGCGCTGCGATACTCGGCCAGCGCCTCGGCCCGGCGCGCCGCCGAGCGATCGTTGTCGAGCATGAACGCCTCGTCGAGCGCTTCCGCCAGCCTGTGCACCAGATCGTCGGGAATCGAGATGCCATAAAAACGACGGTGCACTTCCGGCACCTCATCGAGGCGATGATGACCGTCGAAGAAGGCCAGCACAGTCGCCAGCGGCTGCGGCACAAAGAGCTGTTGATCGGTCAGCCGCTGTGGGTCGCGAAGCAGAATGTAGGGAAAGCCTTCGTAAACGATGGGCCGAATATCGAGGTTGCGCAGTTTCGGGTGCATAAGGCAGTCACGCCAATTCCAGCAGAAAAGAGATTTTGTCCATTCGCAAAAATCCTGGGTTGCCGGCCTGCTCTGGGATTGGCTCCGCCAGAGTCGCCGCTGAATGATTTTAGCGCATCTCCCATTTCAACCAGGAAACGAGAAGGCCCGAAATTGATATCAGCGCTGCGCGCCGGCGGCGCCCCAAACGATGAAAACCCGCCGACGCGCTTTTGCCTGAGTTTTGCGCCTTTGCGTTGTAGCTACTTTCGCGCCAGCGCTTCCAATCGCTCGTCATAGGCTGCAGCGACGCGAGGCCAGTCAAAGCGTTGCAGCACGGAGCGGCGCAACGAGGGCGGCGCCGGACGCGGCGAACGCAGGCGCGTCGCCGCCTTCATGAAGAGGTCTTCTTCATCGTTGTACAGACAGGCGGGGTGTAGCTCCGCCGGAATCAGCTCCGGGTAGCTCAGGCGATTGGGCAGCAGGGGAAATGCGCCGGCTGCGATCGCCTCCAGCACGCTGACGCCGAAAAACTCATGCTCCGCCGTGCTGATGACCAGGTCGCTGGCGGCCAGCAGCGCCCAGTAGGCTTCGCGCGACTCGACGTACCCCCAGTGCACAATGACGTCGGCGAGGCGTTCGGCCGCTTCGGCGAATTCCTGAGGGGATTGACGGAAGTTTTCCCCGGCGACGGCCAGCCGAAATGGGACGCCCGCCGCGCGCAGCCGATAGAGCAGGGCGAAAAAGCGGTCGGGACGTTTGTCGTACTCCCAACGTTGGTTCCACAAAATCAGCGGAGCATGGGTGGGAGAGGCGACAGCCTCGGTTGAATGTTCCCTTTCTCCTCTCTGTCCGATGTTGAGACGACAACCCGCCGCTTTGGCGATCGCATGCGCTTCGACGCCGACAGGCAGCACCTCGCTGCGCGCCCGCACCTCCTCGATCTGCTCCAGATGGTTGTAATCGGGAAAGTGTTTGAGCAAATTGGGCAGCTCGCCGAACCAGGCGTCGAGATGATAACGGCTATTGAAAAAGACCACGTCGGCGACGAGCTGGCTCAACCAGTTGATCATGGCGAAAGAAAGGTCGCGGCCTTCGCCTGGGCGCCAGGGATAGGTGAGCTGATTTTCGTGCATGTACAAGGCGACCGGAATCGAGGCGGGCAGCGACCGGCGCATCAACCCCAGCCATGCCGGAAGGTTGAGCATATCGGTGGCGAGAATGACGTCGGGCGGAGGCCCGGCCTCCAACAGGCGCTGCGCCTGCAGCGTCAGCTCGATGGCGCCGCCCTGCATGCGCCACTTCCAGAAGCTTCCGGACATGGTCAGCAACGAGACGGTGTGGCGAGAGCAGCGAGCATAGCCTTCCGCCCACGCTCGATGGCTTCCGGCGTGATAAGGAGAAATGAGCCAAATGTTCATCAATTTGGCGACTCCGATGCTTGCTTACATGCAACTTTCTGCAGCCATGGTACCATAAACAAAATGTGAAGAAGAATGCGAGGCTGTACAAAGGAGCGCCATGAACACCCATAAACACACCAATCGCCTGATCCACGAGACCTCCCCATATCTTCTCCAGCACGCCCACAATCCGGTGGACTGGCATCCCTGGGGAGAGGAGGCGCTGCAGCGGGCGCGCGCCGAGGATAAACCGATCTTTCTTTCCATCGGCTATAGCGCATGTCACTGGTGTCATGTGATGGAGCGTGAAAGTTTTGAAGATGAAGAGACGGCGGCGCTGATGAACGAGCTGTTTATCAATATCAAGGTCGATCGCGAGGAGCGCCCTGACCTCGACGCCATCTACATGGACGCGGTGCAGGCGATGACCGGCCAGGGCGGCTGGCCGATGAGCGTCTGGCTGACGCCGGAGGGCAAGCCCTTCTACGGCGGCACCTACTTCCCCAAGGAGCCGCGCTATGGCATGCCCAGCTTCCAGCAGGTGCTGCGCGCGGTGGCGGAAGCCTATCGCGAGCGCCGCGAGATGGTCGAAGGGCAGGCGGAGCGCCTGGCGTCGATGTTGCGGCGTTCGGCTTCGCTGCGCGCCGACGGCGGCGAGCTAGGCGAGGAGATTCTGGAAGAGGCGTTGGGGCGGATGCGCCAGTATTTCGACGAGGAGGACGGCGGCTTTGGCAGCCAGCCCAAATTCCCGCAGCCGATGACGCTCGACTTCGCCCTGACCCAGTACGTGCGCAGCGGCAACCTCGACGCGCTCTACATGGCGGAGCTGACGCTGGAGAAGATGGCGCACGGCGGCATCTATGACCAGCTTGGCGGCGGCTTCCACCGCTACAGCGTCGATGCGATCTGGCTCGTTCCCCATTTCGAGAAGATGCTCTACGACAACGCGCAGCTGCTGCGCACCTACCTGCACGCCTGGCAGGTTACGCAGCGCCCGCTCTTCCGTCGCGTGGTCGAGGAGACCATCGACTACGTGCTGCGCGAGATGACGGCGCCGGATGGCGGTTTCTACAGCACGCAGGACGCCGACAGCGAAGGTCACGAGGGCAAGTTTTTCCTCTGGTCTCAACAGGAGATCGAGTCTCTGCTCGATCCGCACACCGCCGCCGTCTTCAGCGACTATTACGGCGTCTCCGCACGCGGCAATTTCGAGGGCAAGAACATTTTGAGCGTCGTGCGCAACGTCGAGCAGGTGGCGCAACGCTTCAAGGTCAGCGAGGCGGAGGTGCAGGAAGCGCTGCGCCGCGGTCGCGCCGTCCTCTTTGCGCACCGGGAGACGCGCGTCAAGCCCGCTCGCGATGAGAAGATTCTCACCGAATGGAATGGCTTGATGATCCACGCGCTGGCCGAATGCGGCGTCGTGCTGGGACGGCAGGACGCGCTGGCTGCAGCAGTGCGTGCGGCGGAGTTCATCCTGGCGCAGATGAGCCAGCCCGACGGTCGGCTCTACCGTTCCTACAAGGATGGGCGGGCGCGCTTCAACGCCTATCTGGAAGACTACGCGTCTTTCATTCGGGCTTTGATTGCGCTGTATGAAACAACGTTCGACCTGCGCTGGCTGGGCGAGGCGACGCGGCTCGCCCAGATCATGTTCGAGCAATTTTACGATCCTGCCGGCGGTTTCTTCCAGACCGGCGTCGACCACGAAGCGCTGGTGGCGCGGCGCAAAGATTTTGTCGACAACGCCCTTCCCTCGGGCAACTCGTTGGCCGCCGAGGCGCTGCTGCGGCTCTCGGTCTTCCTGGATAAGCCTGAATATCGCACAGAGGCGGGGCGCATTCTGTTGATGATGAAGGACGCCATGGCGCAACAGCCGACCGGTTTTGGCCGATTGCTCTGCGTGCTGGACGCCTATCTCAGCCCCTCGCAGGAGATCGCCATCGTCGGAAGACGAGATGACCCGGCGACGCAGGCGTTGCTGGCGGAAGTGCGGCGCCGTTTCCTGCCGCACGCCGTCGTGGCGCTGAAGGAGCCGGACCAGGAGAGCATGTTGCCGCTGTTGCAGGGGCGCACGCTGGTGGACGGCAAGGCGACCGCCTACGTGTGCGAGAACTACGCCTGCAAGCTGCCGGTCACCTCCGCAGAGGAGCTGGCGAAGATGTTGGACGACCTGTCCGCCGGACGGTGATGAATTTACAGGAAAGAATCCGGCAATGGACGCAGGTTCAGCCTCTAGCCGGACGTTCCTGTCGACTCACGAAAGCATGGGAAAATCAAGAGGGCGGTTCATCACCGCCCTCTTTCATAATTCATTGTCTTGAATCAGTCTGTCACAAACCCGCCGGCAACAGGCTCACCAGATTGGCGGGTCGTTGAATATCTTCTCGCGCCAGCTGCTCGTTCAGCCAGGTCTGGAACGCCTGGATGCGCTCCTGGGCGAGCTGATTTTCATCCTTGGGGTGCGCCGAGTCTCGCTCCAGCACCTGGATGATGTGATAGCCGAAGTCGGTTTTGACCGGCTCGCTGATCTCCCCGACAGGCAGGCTGAAGGCGGCTTCTTCAAAGGGCGACACCATGCGACCCCTGCCGAACCACCCCAGATCGCCGCCCTGCGCTGCGCTGCCGGGGTCGTCGCTGTATTCGGCGGCCAGCGTGGCGAAGTCTTCGCCGTTGAGCAGCCGTTGGCGCAGCTCGTTGGCCAGCGCCAGCGTTTGCTCTTCGTTGCGCGGTTCTGGCGTCGGCGTGGGCGTCGGCATGCCTTCCGGCGTCGGCGTGGGCGTCACACCCTCAGGCAGCGGCGTGGGCGTCGGCGCCGGCTCGCGTATGCGCAGCAAGATGTGGCGGGCGTGCACGGCTTCCTCCGTCGTCGCCACGCGCTCGTCGGCGATGACCTCCTGCAGCTTCTCGCGCAACAGGCGGGCGCGAATCAGCTGCTTGTACTCGTCGAGCGTGAAGCCGGCCACTTGCTGCAACGACTTTTGGAAGGCGTCCAGCGTTTCCGCATAGAGCGTGTCGGTGAGAATGGCGGGCGTCGGTGGAATTGGCGGCGTGGGAATCGGCGTCGCCGTGGCCGTGACCGGATTGCTGGCGTCCACCGTGGCCGTCGGCGTCGGCGTCCACGCCGCAGCGGTGGCGGTGGCGTCGATCTGCGCCTGAGCAGTGGCGGTCGCCTGCGGCTCGGTCACCAGCCCCAGGCTATTGGCGATCTCCTCGCGCAGGGCGGCTTCCACCTCCTCGTCGGTGACGACCAGGCCGCGTTTCGCCGCCTCTTGCAGGATGATGGCATCCTCCAGCATGGCGTTGAGCGCCTGTTGCCCCAGCGCAAAGGGACTGCCCAACGTGCCCTGGAGTTGACTGATCTGCCCCGCAAAGAAGCCTTGATTGCCGAACTGTTGTTCCAGCTGCTGGTAGCGAATCAATTGGTTTTGGAGCTGGCTCTGCTCATATTTGACGCGCTTCCAGAACTGCTCGGCGGTGATGGAGACGTCGCCGACGCGCGCCACCTGTTGGCGCGGCAACACGAGGAACTGATAGATCACGCCGATCAGGATAAAAAGAAGAGCGGCGCCCAACGCGACGCCCACGAACGTGTACAGCTTTTTGTGTCGTTCGCGATCGCGCTGGCGCAGCCGCTGTTCCTTGCGCGTCAACTCCCGTTGCAGGTCGTTGGACTCTTTGGCGGCCTGCTTTCTCTTGTTGCGCTCGGCCATAACTTATTTCCGTTTGCGAACAATGCGGGTTTGATCGGCGGTGTAGGGCAGCAGCGCCAGTTGCCGCGCCCGCTTGATTTCACGCGCAATTTTGCGCTGCACCTTGGCGCTGACGCGCGTCTTGCGTCGCGACAGAATGCGGCCGCGACGATCTAAAAAGCGCGAAAGCAGCCCGATGTTTTTGTAGTCGATCTCTTCATAGCGCACGTCAGAGCCGATGCGTCGCACGCGGCCAGAACCTTCGCGTTCGACGTACTGCTCCGGCGCTGTGAACCCTTCCTCCTCAACCTCTTCCTCCAGCTCTTCGTCGATGATCTCATCTTCGTCATCATCGAAGATCGGCGCAGGCGGCGGCGCCGAGGGAGCGACCAGTTTCGGTTGATTTTCGGTCAGCGGGGCGGCGCTTTCTTCCATTTCGGGCGTGGGTTTCGTTTGCTCGCTCATGTCTCTATCCTTTCCTGGCGTCACTCATCCTTGCGCATCAGCAGAAAACGCATCACATCTTCACTGTAGCGGAGCAGACGCTCCACTTCTTCCGTGCCTGTCGGCGGCATCTGAAAGCGATGCAAGATGTAATACCCTTCAAACTGATGGTTGATCGGATAGGCGAGCGTGCGCTTTCCCCACAGTTCGGTGGCGATGTCACGGCCGCCCTGGGCTGTGATGACGTCGCACAGCCGCGCGTCGAAGCTGTTGATCCCCGCTTCATCTAGCTGGGGCTGGAGAATGTAGACCAACTCGTACTGACGTTCGTTTGCACCGTTCATTGAACCATCCTTTCCTTCTTTCTATGGAGACGCCCGCAGGACCGCCCTGCGAACAGAAAGAACGAGGGGCCGGCGGTGCACCGGGTCCCTCGTTGCAGACCATCCTTTATGATACCGTGGAGCCGAGCGATCGGCCAAATTGCAGAGACGGTGTTTGCATTGTGGATATGCACAATTCATTGTGGGTATGCACAATCATTGTGGAACCAAATTGACACATCCTGCAGATATTGAGACAATCAAGCGTTGTGGCTGCGAACGTTGTGGCTGCAATCGAACGCTCCGATTGCAAAGACTTGAATTGCCGTCAGTTGTGGCGTCGGCTACGAAGATCGTGATGGATTTTTGCAAGCAGCTCATGCCCTTGAGAGGACATTGTGATCGATTACAAATTTATCCATGAAGGCGCAGAGAACGGCGACGTGTGGGTGCGCTCCTTCTTCGAGCCGCTGACGCCAGGAGCATTGACGCCGTTCACCAACAGCCTCTTCGCCGAGGTGACGGCGCGCACCTGGTATCTGTACTTCGACAGGCTGGGATTTGAGCCGACCCCCCGCTCGCGCGTGGTGAGGGTGCACGATGGGCGGCCGTTCGTCAATCTCTCGATCTCGGCCCGTCTGGATGCTGAACGCGCCGGCGTGGAATCCCCGGCCTTTTTTCTGGATGGGAAGGCGCGGCCGGTGGTCCCCAACGAAAAGTCCGGCTTCTTCGCCGCCATCAAGCTGGGCCGCGCAGCGAAGAAGATCGAAGAAACGCTCGATGCGCTGCGTGCAGAGCTGCCCGACATCACCGCCAAAGTCAGCGCCTGGCGCCAGCGCGTGATGGGCTTTCGCTGGTCTCAGGCGGAGATTTTGCTGATCATGGAAGAGATCGAGCGGGTCGGCGCCAATGCGCTGTTGCCGTACTTTGCAGCCCGTCACAACCTCGAACGCGAGTATCGAAAGTTGTTGTCTCTGCTGAGCAGCCGACCGGTGAGCGAACGCGTCGCCTTGATTGCACGCGCGTTGGGCGGCGTTCAAGGCGTGGAGCTGGACATGGCGCAGCGCGTGGTGAAGCTCGCCGGGCTCGCCGGCGATCCGGCGGTCGGCGCCTGGCTGCAGGCCGGCGCCTTCGCCGACTGGGAAAAGAGCGCGCCGGCAGGAGCGTTCGCCGAAGAACTGCATAGTTTCATGGCGGCTTATGGACACCGCAGCTTCGACGAGGGCGAGATGGCGAATCCGCGCTGGAATGAAAAGCCGGACGCCCTGTTTGCCGCCGTGTGCAGGGCCGGCCGGCAGACGCAGACGGCGGCGCCGACAGCCCCCGATCCAACCCCGCTGTTGGCGGCGGTCGACGCTAAGGCGCGCAAGGAAGCGCAGCAGTCGGTCGAACGCATGCGTCGTCTGCTCGAGCTGCAAAGCGGCGGCCTTCACGCCTTCTCTCATGTTCTGGCCGGCGCGCGCCGCTGGGCGCTGGCCGCCGGCGAAGAGGCCGCCGCCGACCATCGGCTGACGACGCCGGAGGATGTGTTCTTTTACGAAATCGAGGAAGTCAAGGAGATGATGACCGGCGAGTGGAACATCAGCGACCGCTCGGGCATTCACGCAACGGCGGCGGAGCGCCGCGCCGCTCTGGAGAGGTGGCGGCGGCGACGCAGCGCAGATCTGTTGTGGGGCGACCGGGAGGCGGCGACGATTGAGGCCGATCTTCCTGTCTCGTCGGGCGTCGGCGCCGGCGCAGTGGTTGCGCTGGGCAAGCTCGCCAGGCCAGGAGCAGAGCCCGTCTTGGTGTGCCCGACGCTGGAGAGCGCCGCTGCGGCGGCGTTGCCCGCCTGCACAGCAGTGGTCGCCTTGCAGGGCGGCCCGATCGATCCGCTGGCCGCCTGTGCGCGGGCGCTGGGCCGTCCCGCCGTGGTCGCCTGCACAATCGACGCATCCAACCTTCCTCTCCGTCTCGTGATCGACGGCAATATAGGAAAGGCAGCGCCACAATGAACCTGGAAAAACTGTCATCGGAAAAACTGCCAGGGCGCAGCTTGGGCGAGACGATCGCTCGCATCGGCGGCCTCGACGCCGCAGCGAGCGAAGCCGCCCAGCGGCGACAGCAAATCCTCACCAAACCCGCCGGTGCGCTGGGGCGTCTGGAAGAATTGAGCATCCAGCTGGCCGGCATTACAGGGCAGATGCGCCCTGCCCTACATCCTCGCCGGGTGATCGTGTGCGCAAGCGACCACGGCGTCGTCGCCGAAGGCGTCAGCGCCTATCCCTCGGAAGTGACGGCGCAGATGGTGTTGAATTTTCTGGCCGGCGGCGCGGCGGTCAACGTCCTGGCCCGCCTCTTCGGCGCGGAGGTCACCGTCGTCGACGTAGGCGTGAAGAGCGATTTGCCCGACCATCCCAACCTGATCAAAGCCAAAATTCGCCCGGGCACGCATAATTTCGCCCAAGAGCCTGCCATGTCGCGCAACGAGGCGGTGGCCGCCGTCGAGGTCGGCATCGCTGCGGCGGAGCGGGCTATTGCACAAGGCGCACGTGTGCTGTTGACGGGTGAGATGGGCATCGGCAACACGACGGCGAGCGCGGCCATCGTCGCCGCGCTCACTCGGCGGCCTGTGATCGAAGTCACGGGCCTGGGCGCAGGCGTCGGGCGCAGCGGCTGGCAGAAAAAGGTCGAGGTGATCGAACGAGCGTTGAGGCTGCACATGCCCGACCCCAGCGACCCCATCGATGTGCTGAGCAAGGTGGGTGGATTCGAGATCGGCGCCATCGCAGGCGTGGCGTTGGCGGCAGCCGCCGCGCGCACGCCGGTGATCATCGACGGCCTCATTTCGACCGCCGGCGCCGCCCTGGCCGCCGGGCTTTGTCCGGCGGCGAAGGCATTCATGATCCCCGGCCATCAGAGCCAGGAGCCGGGCCATCGCGCCCTGCTGGAATTTCTCGACATGCGCCCCCTGGTGAATTTGGATATGCGACTCGGCGAGGGAACCGGCGCGCTGATGGCGTTGCCGCTGCTCGACGCGGCTGTCGCCACGCTTAACGAAATGGCGACCTTTGCAGACGCAGGCGTCTCTGGCCCGGTCGAAGGAGAAGGATAAAGATGAATGCACCTGCCGTGAAAGAGGCGCCGGCCGCCGGAGACCTGACCAAAACGAGGGCAACCTCCCTCCTGCAACCCAAAATCAGCATCGTCATCCCGCTTTACAACGAAGAGGAGAGCATTCCCCATCTCGTCGAGGCGTTGGACGCCGCCATCGCCAACTACGGCCAACCCGCCGAGGTGATCATCGTGGACGACGGGTCGAAGGACCGCAGCTTTGAACTGTTGAAGGAAGTGGCGGAGCGCGATCCTCGCTACACGATCATTCGTTTCCGGCGCAACTTCGGCCAGACCGCCGCCTTTGCCGCCGGCTTCGCCCATGCGCGCGGTGAGGTGGTGATCACCATGGACGCCGATCTGCAAAACGACCCGATGGACATTCCGCTGCTGATGGCGAAGATCGAGGAGGGCTATGACATCGTCAGCGGCTGGCGCAAAAATCGGCAGGACCGCTGGCTGGACCGCAAGCTGCCTTCGATGTTGGCCAATCGGCTCATCTCCAACGTGACCGATGTGCGCCTGCACGATTACGGCTGCTCGCTCAAAGCCTACCGCACCGAGGTGCTCAAGCATGTGCGGCTCTACGGCGAGCTGCATCGCTTCATCCCGGCGTTGGCCAGCCAGGTCGGCGCCACGGTGACGGAGGTGCCGGTCAACCACCGCTCTCGCCAGTACGGCCGCTCGAAGTACGGCATCAGCCGCACCATTCGCGTCATGCTCGATCTGATCAACGTCTGGTTTTTGGGGACGTACTCGACGCGACCGATCCACGTCTTCGGCGCACTGGGGCTGGGGTCGATTGCGCTGGGCGTTCTGACCGGCCTGTACCTGACGTCGCTCAAGCTTTTCTGGGGCGCCAGCATCGGCAACCGTCCGCTGCTCTTGCTGGCCGTTCTGCTCGTCGTCATCGGCGTGCAGCTTGTCACCATGGGGCTGCTGGCGGAGATGATCACGCGCACCTATTACGAAAGCCAGAACAAGCCGATCTATGTCGTGCGCGAGATCGTGGGGCGCGGCGGCCAACAGGAAGATTCGTAGATCATCCTTTGTCTCCCCTCTTCCAGGAAGCTCCGAGCTTCCTGGAAGAGGGGAGATCGCTTCTCATCGCTGTACGTTGGGCAAGAAGACTTCTTTGTCGCAGAGCACGTTTGGCGCATTCATTGCGATCACGCAGACGCGATCGGACCAGGCGCCGCCGAGCGGAATGCGACCGAAGGCGCCCCAACGCGGTCGCTCATCCCAGTCAAACTCATCGATCACAATCGTCCCCTGCCCGCCAAAAATTCCAACGTAGTCCCCGGCATTTTCGAGCCGGTTCATCACATTGCCGGAGCCGACATGCCAGATGAATTCGTTGCTCTTGGAGAGATTCTGCCCCACATCGCCGTCGATCAACAGGGTGACCAGCCCTCCGGCCGGCACGCGGATGCCGCTCGGCAGCGGGAACAGGAGCGGACGGCTGCGTTGATTGGTGAGCGAAAGGCCGTCCATCAACACATCCGTCGGGCCTGGATTGTAGATCTCGATCCAGTCGGGCTTCTCGCCCGGCTCGTCCGGGTCTGGGACTACATCGTTGCGTGAGACCACTTTGTTGATCAACAGTTGCGGCGGTCGATAGCCGGCCAGAAAGGCGTAAGCGCGGCTCGGCAGCGTGGGAAAGCGGGTGCTGTCGCCTGCATCGTCGGTGGCTTCGACGTAGTAGCGCACCAGCACGCCCTCCGCCATGCCCGGGATGACGCCTTCATAGCGATGGCCGCCCACCGGCGTCATTGGAACCGGCGTCCAGTTTGTCGGCGCATCGGTGTAGGGCGCCGTAGCCGTCATGTAGTAAAGCACCGCCAGCGCAACGCTGACGTCGTCGGTGATGACGGCGCTGACGGTAAACGGCTCGGTCGGCGCCGGGATGTCCGGCGCGACGGTGGGCCGCGTCACTTCGGAGATCCAGGGTGGATTGATGGTGTTGCTCTTGCCCGGCGTCGGACGGCTGATGCGCCATTCTCCCACACCGTCGACCGCCCGCGCGTAGGCGACGTCCCGCTCCAATGCCGGAAATTCCACCTCGTCGATGGCCGTGGCGTTGCCGGCGCCGTCCAGCAGATACAGGCCGACGAACTCGCCATTTCGAGACAAGGCAAAGTCGAGATGGAGCGGGCCCCGTTGGGGCGCATTGTCGGCGTAGAGAATCAGAAAACCGTTGGGCGGGATGGTCACGTTCTGCGTAATGACATGTTTCGTGGGGCGCGCCGGGTCGTCGCTGAGGGCCAACCCTTGCAACGAGACCGCGCCGGCGGTGGGGTTGTACAGCTCGATCCAGTCCGGCGTGCGGTCGGGGTCATCGGGATCGACGAGGGTGGAGCCGTTGGAGGCCATCAACTCGTTGATGCGCAGCGCTGTCTGCGCGTGGATGTCGGCGGGCTGTTGCTGCGCGCTGACGGTTGTCATGACGCAAAGCGCCAGCGCGCCCGCCAGAATTGCGGCCAGACCGAAGGGCGCCAGTGGGCGAACGGTGAACTGCATATGATAGGACTCCTTCCCATTTTCTCAGCAGGCGTCAAATCTGAACAACGCCGATGACGATGAACATCCGATGCTCAATAGCGTTCCATCTTGCCGTCGGCTAGGCGAATTTTAACAAATGTTTTGGCGACCCGGAGGCGCAGCTCATCGCCGCACTGCTTTCCGGCGTTTCGGTGGCTGGCGGAACGTTTCAACTTCTCACAGGCTTCAATTGCAGATTGCGCCGTTCGAGATGGCCGGCAGATAGACAGACACAGAGGGCGTGAAGTTGCTGTTGAACCTCCCCGGCGTCGGCGTTGTGAAAAAGATCCATTCGGTTGACCGGAACGGCGATCGCCCCCAGGAGACGTCGGGCGGCATCGGCCCGAAGCGCACCTGGTCGATCACCTGGTTGCCGCGTTCGTCCGTGTCATAGAGCACGAGCGTTTCGCCGTCTCGACTCAAACTGAACGATACGTGCAGCGGCCCCTGTTCCGGCTCGCCGTCGGCGATGAAGACCAGATAGCTGTAAGGCCCGATGACCACGCCGTCGGCGACGCGATGTTTGCGCAGGTCGGCGGGATCGTCGGTCAGATACATGCCGCTCATGTCGATGGCGACGCCGCTGGGATTATAGATCTCGAACCAGTCAGGGTATTCCATCGGCTCGTCCGGGTCTTCCATAAACGTGCGATTGTCCGCCATGATTTCGTTGATCACGAGCGGCAACCGGCGATTTTGGCCGGGATCGCTGACGTCGGCCAGGGAGCGCATGTATTCCCCCAGCAATGGAACGCCCGTAAGCGCGTCCTGGGCGGTCTGGCTGTTCACCACAATCGAAACGGTGACGGCGCCGTTTCCACACTGCGCCGCCTGCTCCTCCGCCGTAACGAAATAACGAGTCTCGCCCTTCGGCGGCGTGAGCGGGCCGGGCAGGTTGACGAACAGCTCTCCGTTGTTGAGAAGGAACAGCGTCTCGCGCTTCACCAGGGGGTCGGAGGATGGGTCGAAACGACCGTCGCCGTTGTCCTGATAGATGAGCAGCGCGCCGAACCGTCCCGCCGCCTCCTCGGAGGTGAGTCGTCGGCCAGCCTCGTCCTCGAAGCGCAGCGTCAGCGAGTTGAGGCGCAGCGCCGGGTTCTCGGCGCGACCGCGGTGCGCAAGAACCACGTCTAAAAGCAGCCGTTGATTGCCGAACGCGGCGTTGACCGGCGTCTGCGACAGGCGGAACTGCCCACCCAGGTTCTCGTGCCAGGCGACTTTGCCGTCCTCGCGCGAGGCGGAAAGTGCGTCCAGGTCGCCGTCGCCGTCGAGGTCGGCGACAAAGACGCCGTGTGCCACCTGGGCGAACGGGCTGATCACATGTTCTTTCCACGTCGGAATGACGCCGCCCAGGTTTTCATACCAGGTGATCTGATTGGCGTATTCGACGGCGGCCACAATGTCCATGTCGCCGTCGCCGTCCATGTCGGCGGCGATGGCGGCGTGAACGCCGTAGGCCGTGTTGCTCACTACGTAGCGGTCGAAGCCCCCGCCTACGCGCAACCGGTTGGAAAACCACGCGATCGTATGGTCAAGCTCGGAGGAGGCGATCAGGTCGATGTCGCCGTCGCCGTCGATGTCGGCGGCGTGGATGAATTGCGCGCCTCTGGCGTCGGCGTAGACGGTCTCTTCCGTGAATTGCTTGGGCCGCGTCTGACGAAAGATTGTGACGCGGTTGTCTCGCGCAGACGCCGACATCAAATCGAGCCGACCATCGCCATCCAGATCGGCGGCGTAGGTCGAGCGCGGATAGCGCACATTCTGGCTGACGATATGTTTGACCCACGTGCGCCCCTGACCATCGATGTTTTCATACCAGGCGACCGTGTCGTCGCCGTCGGAGGCGGAATACAGGTCGAGATCGCCATCGCCGTCGAGGTCGGCCACGTTGACGTCGCGCACGCGCAAGGCCGAGTCTGTGACCATGCGCGCAATAAAACTGACTCCGCCGGTCTGCCGAAGCTGATTTTCGTAAAAGACGATGCGGTTGGTGCCTCGATCCGCAGCGACGATGTCGATATCTCCGTCGCCGTCGATGTCGCCGGTCGTCACCCAGCGACCGCCTGTAAAGCTTGCGTCGATCACGAAGGACTCGAAGTTCGGAGGACTGCCTCCCAGGTTGCGATGCCAGGCCACGATCTCGTTGGCCGTCGAGACGATGTCCATCCGCCCGTCATCGTCGATGTCCGCCGCCGCCACCGAGCGCGTCTGCCGATAAGTGTTGACGACGCGCTCCCCCTCCAGCACGGCCGAGCGATGAATCGAGGTGTTGACATGCAGCGCGATGCGATGGTCAAGCCGCGACGCCACGACGACGTCGATGTCGCCGTCGCGATCAAAATCGGCGGCGTGCACCCCGCGCGCGCCCCGCGCTGCGTTGGTGAGCACTTTGCGGGTGAACTGGGGCGGGCGGCCGCCCTCGTTCTCGAAGATCGCCACCGTGTTGTCATCCGAGGAAACGGCCAAAATGTCGAGGTCGCCGTCCCGGTCGATGTCCACCACCTTCACCAACTTGACATGGTCGGCGGTGGTGGTCAGCACATGTTCGACGAAAGCCGCGCCTCGCCCCTGGTTCTCATACCAGCCGACCAGATTTTCGTTTTCCGAGCCAAAGACGATGTCCAGATCGCCGTCGCCGTCGATGTCGCCCACGGCAACCGTCTTTGCGTAGTCGAAACGAGGATCAGGCGCCGGCCCATTGCGGATGAAGCGGCGCTCAAAGGCGGCGGGCCGTCCGCCCAGGTTGCGATACCAGACGATCTGGTTGTTGTTTTCGCCGGCGGCGAGAATGTCCAGCTTGCCGTCGCCGTCGATATCGCCGGTGACGACGGCGACGGCGCCGGAGAGGCTGTCGTCGATCACGCGGCGCGTGAAAGAGGGCGCATCGCCTGCGCCGTCGTTCTCATAGAGCAGCACCTGATGACCATCGCGCGTCGTCACGAGCACGTCGAGGTCGCCGTCCCCGTCGACGTCGGCAGCGTGCACCGCCACCGGATAGGCCAGCCCAACGTCAATGTCGAAGCGGGTGAACTGCACTCTGCCGGCGCTGAGGTTATTGCGCAGCCAGAAAACAACGCCGTCGCTTACGGCTGGAGCCTCCGCCTCCGTGGTCGTAGCCGCCGAAGGCGCCAACGCCCCCACCGCCACCGCCACCGCATCGGTGTAGCCGTCGCGATTGAGGTCGGCCGGGATCGCCATATAGGCGCCGCCTGCAACGGTCAGCACTATGGGTCGAAATTTCAGGTTGCCGATATTGCGATGCCAGACAATTTGTCCGTCCTCGCGCGAGGCGGAGAGAATGTCCAGACGACCGTCGCGATCGAATTCGGCGGACGCCACCGAGTGGGCGCCCAGGGCGTTTTCTGCGATGACGACCTCGCCTGCGAACGGGATGGCGGCGCTTTGCAGCGCAGCGGATTCAAGCAAAGGAGGGGACAGCGGCGTTTGCGTTGCTTCCAGCGCCGCAGATGCGCTGGGGATAGGTGAACCTTGCCCCAGCGCAGAGGATGCATGCGCCGGTGCAGAAGTGAGCAGGATCGCCCCCGCCGTCAACAGCCTCAGCAGAGCAATCAAACGGTTCATGATGAATTGCTTTCTGGAATTTGCACGAAAATCGATCGCGGAACGACGCACCTTGGAAGCCTGATTCGAACGAAACTCAAACTGTTCGCTATAATAGCTGCGTTCGGTCAGCGCGCCAAAGTTCGACATGCGTTCATTTTTTGAGTCTCTCCAGAGTACACAATGAATTTTGAAAATTCCCTGGCAAAAATTCCGAAAAACACAAAGAAATATGTTCAATTGCACCTGGCGTTGATTCTGATCATAGCGCTGCAGCCGCTGCTGGGCGCGCCGCCGCTGCGGGCGGAAGACGACGAACCGGTGGGGCCGGCGGCGACTTCATCGGTGATCATCAACGAGATTCACTACGATTCCTCGCCGGCCAGCTCCTGGAATGAGTTCATTGAGCTGTACAATGGCGGCGCTGCGCCTGTGGACCTCTCCGGTTGGGCGCTGGCCGGCGGCGTGGACTACGAATTCCCCTCCGGCTCCGTGATCGCACCGGGCGGCTACTTGGTCGTCGCCATCAACCCATCCTTCCTGGAGCGCTCCTATGGCGTGCGTGCGCTGGGACCGTTTCGAGGGCGACTCTCGAACGACGGCGATCGCGTGATCCTGCGCGATGCGCGCGCCCAAGAGATCGATCGCGTCGAATACGGCGTCGGTTTCCCCTGGCCGATCGTCGGCTATGGGGTCGAGCGCTCGATCGGGCTGTTGAACCCGAGCGCAGACAATGCGTTGGGCGCAGCCTGGCGGGCGATGGCGCCGACGCCAGGTCGCGCCAACCAGGGCGTCGTGGACAATCTGCCGCCTCTCCTGTTGAGCGTGGAGCATACGCCGCAGGCGCCTACGGCGCGGGATGCGGTCTCCATCCGCGCACGCGTTGTCGACGGCGACGGCGTGCGCCGCGTGACGCTCTGGGTGCAGGTCGTGCCGCCGGGGGGCTACATTCGCATCACCGACCCCGAGTACGCCACCCAGTGGACGGCCTACGAGATGCAGAAGAGTGGCGACGATCTCTACACCTTCGCCTTGCCCGCCTCGATCGTGCGCCATCGCCACCTGATTCGCTATCGCATCGAGGCGGTCGACAACGGCGGCCGCAGCGTGACGGCGCCTTTCCCGGATGACCCGCAGCCGAACTTCGCCCTTTTTGTCAACGACGGCCCTGTGTTGTGGTACGCCGCCGTCAACCCGCATCAGGGCGATCCGAAGCAGGTCTATCGGTTCAACCGGATGCGTCCATTGCCCATCTATCACCTGATCGCCAACCCCGCCGACGTCGCCGACGCGCAGTTCATTCCACCCTCGACGCGCGCAAGCGGCTACATGGGAACCGAGTATCTCTGGCGCGGCACGTTCGTCTACGACGGCGTCGTCTATGACCACATCGGTTTTCGCGCGCGCGGCCAGGTGTACCGCTACGCCACCGGCAAGAACAAATGGAAGTTTAATTTTTTGCCGGGCCATCGTCTGGTTGCAAAAGACAACTTCGGCAATCCCTATCCGGTCTCCTGGGATAAGCTCAATCTATCGAGCGGCATGCAACACGCCAACCGCGGCTATCGCGGGGAGCACGGCGTCTTCGAGTCGCTCGCCTTGCGCATCTTCTCGATGATGGGCGTACCGGCGCCGGCGTCGCATTTTGTGCACTTCCGCGTGATCGACGGCGTCAATGAGATTACCGCCAATCAATATGAAGGGGATTTCTGGGGGCTGTATCTGGCGGTGGAGGAAATCGATCGTCGCTTCCTGCGTGCGCGCGACCTGCCCGACGGCAACCTATACAAAATGAAGGATGGCTTCGGCGACCTCGACAACCACGGGTTGGACCAACCCGCCGACGGCTCCGACCTGGCGGCCTTCATGCAGGCGTACAGCCAGCCCCAAGGCGAGAGCTGGTGGCGCAGCCATTTCAACCTGGAAAATTACTATCGCTTCCGCGCGGCGCTGGAGGCGGTGCGCCACTACGACGTCGACGAGGGCAAGAACTATTACTATTTTCGCGACCCGCAGGATGGCCGCTGGTCGATCTGGCCATGGGACACCGATCTCACCTGGGCGGATCGCTTTTTCGGCCGGGGAAACGAGCCCTTCCGAGACCGCGTGCTGCCGTTCGCCGAGTTCAACAAAGAGTATCAAAACGCGCTGCGCGAGCTGCGCGATCTGCTTTTCAACCCAGAGCAGATCGACCTGCTCATCGATGAAGCTGCAGCGCTGATCGACACCCCCGCCGACGGCCCCAGCATGGTGGACGCCGACCGCGCGCTGTGGGATTACAACCCGATTCTGGTCTCGCGCTATGTGATCGACGACCGTGCGCGATGGGGAGAATTCTATAAATATTCCCCCACCGGCGACTTTCGCGGCATGATGGCCTATATGAAGAGTTGGGCGCGCAGCCGCATGGCCTGGATCGATCAGACCCTGCTCACCGACCGAGGCGCGCCGGCCAAACCTTCCGTCGCATACACGGGGCCGGCCGGCTATCCGGCCGATGCATTGACCTTCACGGCCAGCGCTTTTGCCGACCCGCAGGGCGACGCCTTCGCCGGCGTGCAGTGGCGCGCGGCGCAGGTCGTCTGGCCCGGGTTGCCCGGCTACTCCGCCGATGCGCCGAATCGCTATGAGATCGACGGCGGCTGGACGTCGCCCGTGATGACGCAGCTTGCGCCTTTCCGGGTTCCGCAGGGGGTCTGCATGCCGGGATTCGCCTGTCGCGTGCGCGTGCGCATGATGGACAGCACCGGCCGCTGGAGCCACTGGTCGGAGCCGCTGCACTTTGTGGTGGGGCCGCCGGCGACGCCGCCCACGCGCGACCTCAAAATCACCGAGATCATGTACAATCCACCCGCTTGGGGCGCGGTTCCAGGAACGGAGCTGGAGTTCATTGAGTTCAAAAACACAGGGAACACAACGCTCGACCTCAGCAACGTGCAGGTCGCCAACGGCATCGAATACCGCTTCCCCGTCGGTTTCAAGCTGGCGCCGGGCGAGTTTGTCGTCCTGGCGGAGAATCCGGCGCGCTTCGCCGCGCGCTACAACTTGGAGGCGCACGGCAAGTATAGCGGGCAATTGAGCAACAGCGGTGAGACCATCGAGGTGAACGACGCCTTTGGCCGCGCCATCCTGCAGGTCACGTACAGCGACCGCAACGGATGGCCGGTCGAGGCGGACGGCGCGGGCAAGTCGCTGGCGCCGATCGAACCGAACGCAGGCGGCGACCCCAATCAACCGTCGAGCTGGCGCGCCAGCACTGCGGAGGGCGGCTCGCCCGGCGCCGACGACCCTGCGCCGATCGCGTTGAACGAATTTATTTTCGACCCAACCAGCAAGGCGCTGCGCGCCATTGAACTGTATAACCCGATGCCTTATTCAGTCGATCTGAGCGGCTGGGTGTTGACCGACCGTTGGACGTCCGCTCTCGCTTATGGCGCGAGCGTAGGAGACGTCTCTCGGATTCCCGCAGGCGTCGCCATTGCGCCAGGCGGCTATCGAACGGTGGCGCTGACCCAGCTCACGCGTCCACTGCAGTTTGGCGCAGGGCCGGGCGAAGTGACGCTTGCCGCCGTGATGCGAGGAAATCGCTTCGCAGGCTATGCACAGCGCGTCCAGGTCTATGCGCCATGGCACGCCGACAGCCTGGGGCGAACCATCCTGCAAGACGGGAGCGCCGCTTTCACGCCGCAGGCCAGTTCGCCCGACGCCGCCAACAACGCCCCTCTGTCGGCCCCTGTCGTCATCAGCAAAGTGCGCCTCTTGGGCGAGGCCTCCAGCCCTGTCCAGTGGATCGAGCTGACCAACCGCACCGATGAGGCGATCGCTCTCTACGCTCCCGCCCATGCGTCGGCGACGTGGCTCCTGCCGGAGGTCAATTTCTGGCTGCCGCCTGCGACGACGCTGGCCCCGCGCGGACGTCTGCTCCTCGTAGCCGGATCGCCTGCTGCGGTGTGCGGAGCCGGAACGGCCCCGGCCGGCTGGCGCGTCTCAGGACCGTTGCTGACGGGCGTTCCCACCGGAGGCGGAACTTTGCGCCTGCTGGCGCCAGCCGTGAACGCTTCCATCGGTCAAACGCTTTATCTGCTGGTCGATGAAGTCCGCTATGATGGGATCGAGCGATTGCAGGCGACGTCCGGCGCCGCCTACTGGGAGCGCATCTCCGATGACGCGCCCGGTGTGGACCGCTCCAACTGGAGAGCCAGCGGCGCTGCGTTGACGCCAACCGGAGGCGCCGACGACGGGCCGATCGGCCTGTGCAGCTTCGACGCCTATCGCGTCGAAGGGGGACAGGTGCGCGTCGAATGGACGGCGCGCAACCTGCAGCCGGGGTGGCGGTTGGCGCTCTGGCGCAGCCCTACGTTCGACCGCAGCGCCGCCGAGCGCGTGAACGGGGAGATTCAAAGCGCCGTGCAGATTGCCTCTTCTCTCCACTGGCTGATCGACGACGCAGCGCCGTCCGAAGGGCCTCTGTATTACTGGTTGCAGGTCATTACGCCGGACGGCGAGAGCGATGTAGCTGCGACGGGTCTGCGCAGTCGGTCCAGCCTCGTGTATCTGCCGGTCATTTCACAAACAAGATAAGAAGATCCTATGGCGAGTCCTTTTGAGGGACGACCAACGCGTTTGACGCAATGGCCGGTGTGGGGCGGAGTCGCGCTGACGCTTGTTGCATGTTTTGTGTTATTGCTCGGCCTCAACATGCGTCGCGGCCTCAACCACGATGAGCATCAGTTCGTCGCCAGCGCAGTCTTGATGGCGCGCTATGGGCTGCTCCCCTACGCTGACTTCCCGTATTTTCATGTGCCCGCGCAGACGCTGCTCAACGCCGCCCTTTTCACCGTGTTCGACCGCTTCCTGCTGACCGCCCGGCTCGTTTCTGTGGCGAGCAGCTGGCTTAGCCTGGCGTTGCTTTTCGGGCTGGGGTTTGTTTATGCGCCGTACAGCCGAAGGGGGGCCAGGTTCGGCTATGCGCTGGCGGGCGTGGCGACGCTCATGGCCGCGCCGATGTTTGTGCACACCAGCGGCCGCGCCTGGAACCACGACCTGCCCATGATGTTGACGCTATTGAGCCTGGCGGCATTTTTGCAGGCGGTTCAGCCTTCTCGCTCGTCGCCTCCTTCGATGAACGCGCGCACCGCCGCGTGGACGGCCGTCGCCGGCGCGCTGCTTGGCCTGGCGGCGGCCACCCGGCTGAGCTACGCCTTTCTGGCCCCGGCCTTTGCCGTAGGTCTCTGGTTCTGGGGCGTCGAGGGTGGATGGCGGGCGCGGGCGCAGGCGCTGTTTTGGCTGTTGCTCGGCGGCCTGATCGGCCTGGCGCCGGTCTGGTGGGCGCTCTGGGTGGCGCCGGAGGGTTTTCTCTTCGGCAATGTCGTCTACAACCTGCGTTTGAATCCGCTCTACTATGCGGCGAGGGAAAGCGCAGCATCGATGACGCCTCTGGCGAAGCTGGCCTACCTTGGCGACGTCCTACGCCAAAAGCCGGTCAATCTGATGCTTCCCTTGCTCTTTTTCATAACGCTGCCTCTGGCGCTGCCTCGGCTGCGCACGCGCATGGCGATTCCACTGAAGATGACGCTTCTGCTGCTGCCGCTCGCGCTTTTCAGCGCTATGAGCCCCACGCCGTCGCAGATTCAGTACTACTATGTGCTCTATCCGGTGTTTCTCCTCGGCGTTTTCTTCAGCGCAGCGACGTGGCCTCGCCGACAGCGCTGGACGGGCGCCCTGCTCGGCGCAGCTGCGCTTGCGAGCGTTCCGTTCGTCGCCGTCCAGTATGCGGAGGGAGTGACGACCTTAGCGCAGCCTGCACAATGGCGCCCGGAAAAGGTTCACCAGCGCAGCCAGGGGATCGGTCGGCTCACGGAGGGTGGACGCATTCTGACGTTAGCGCCGATCTACGCGCTGGAGGGCGGCGCAACCATCTATCCGGAGCTGGTGACCGGACCGATGGCATGGCGGGTGGCGCCCCTTGTCTCTCCCGCCGAGCGCGCCCGCTTTGGCTTCGTCGATGCAACAGAGCTGGAGGCCCTGCTTGCGCAACACCCCCCGCGCGCGGTGCTGACCGACTTCGAGGAAGACGACGCCGAGCTGGAACAGGTCTTCATCGACTACGCCCGAACGCACGATTTCACGCCGGTTCCCTTGCCGGGGGAGGGTGTGCTCTGGCTCTCCGGGGTGGCGGAGTGGAACGAGGCCATCCGGCTGGGCGGCGTCGAGCTGCCGAACCGCCCGCTGTCGCCAGGCGAGACGTTTGTCGCCACCCTCTATCTGCTCAAGCGTGGAGCGATTGAACGAGACCTGAACGTGCTGGTGCGTCTGGTGGACGCGCAAGGTTTCGAGGCGGCGCGCAGCGAGGGTTGGCCCTACGGCTCCCCCACCTCCGCCTGGGCCGAGGGCATCATGTGGCCCGACGGCCATCGCCTCATGCTCGATCCGCAGACGCCGCCGGGCGTCTATCGGCTGGAGGTGAGCTTTTACGATCCGGAGACGCTCGCTCCCTTCGGCGGCGTGGAGAGCGTCGGCTACGTGGTCGTGGGGCAGGAGGCGGTGCAGACGCAATCTCTCGAACCGCTGGCGACGTTCGCTCAGGGGCTTGATCTGCTGGCAGTGGACGTAGGCGCAGCGCCCTGGCGACGAGGGGAGCAGATGGTGACGCTGCGCTGGCGGCCCTCCCAACGGCTGGACAAGTCCTACACGGTCTTCATCCATTTGCTTGCGCCGGATGGACAACTGGCTGCGCAGCGGGACCAGCCGCCCTTGCAAGGGTTTTACCCCAGCGATCGCTGGCTGCCCGGCGTCGCCTTCTACGACGCCTACAGCCTGACCATCCCAGACGATGCGGCGCCGGGGCTGTATCGTCTGAGCATCGGATTGTACGATGCGGAGAGCGGCCAACGCTTGCCGTTGCTCCGCCCCGAGGACGGCGTTGACGCCTTTCAGGCGGTTGCAGTCGAGATCAAATAACGCAGCAAATTGCAGGAGAAACGTCCGTCAAACGTGCTTGAATTCAGGCGCTGCATCTGGCTACACTGAAATGAGATGCAGCCCGTTGCACGGAGGCGGATATGAAATTGCCTGAAGATCGCTTTGTCGAGATTGAACGCCTGCGGCTTCGCTACTGGTTGGAAGGCGAAACTGGAGCGGATCTGGTCTTCATTCACGGCATCGGCGGCGCGGTCGACGTCTGGCGCAGGCAGTTCGAGCATCTGCAAGGGACGCATCGCATGCTCGCGCTGGATCTTCCCGGCTGCGGTCGCTCCGCCATTCCGGCCCCCTACCCTCCTGATCCCTTGAGAATGCTGGCTGCGGCGGTGCGAGGCGTAATGCAGGCGGTCGGCATGGAGCGGGCGACGCTGGTTGGCTCTTCGCTAGGCGGGGCCGTGGCCGTGGAGTTCGCCATGCGCTGGCCGGAGATGGTCTCATCGCTGGTGTTGATCGCCCCTGCGGGCATGACGCACCAGGTGGCGTGGTCGCTGCGCCTGATGACCCTTCCCGGCGTGGGAGAACTGTTGACGAGACCGAGCCGAGCTCGCACGGCGCAGGCGATCCGCCAATGCGTCGCCGATCCCGCCGGCGTCGAGGAAGATGACATTGATCGCGCCTTTGCGATGGCGAGTTTGCCAGGAGCGCAGGCGGCGTTCCTGCGCCTCTTACGCGCCTACGCCAGCCTCTTCGGCCTGGACCGCAGAGAGGTGCAGCGTCTCCGCCAGGGGATGCGCGCCGTTCAAGCGCCGACGCTTCTCATCTGGGGCGGGCGCGACCGCATCATCCCGCTTTCCGCCGCCTACGTCGCATTGGAGAACTTCCCCAACGCCGGGCTGATCGTGCGCCCTGAGAGTGGGCATCTGGTCTTCGTGGATGAGCCGGCGTGGTTCAATCGCACGCTCGTCGAGTTCGTGCAAGCGCCGGAGGCGATGCTTGCAGCGCTGCGGACACAGACGTCTGCGCCAGCCGTCGAGCCATTCCCCGTTCCACAGTTGGCGAGATTGCGCGCGCTTCCCGCCATGACCGCATCGGTGCAGATGAACCCGCATGCCAGAACTTTGGCTGCGCTCGCCTTGCTGGCGCTCGTTGCGCTCCCTGTAGGTCGAGGAGCCATGCGGCGCCCGTGGCATTGAATCCGCCTGTTCAGAATTTTAATGGGAAAAACGCATGGACGCCCCGCATCGCATTGACTCCCCGAACTACGACCCCCGTCCGATCGACGTTCGCTTTCTCGTGCTCCATTACACCGCCGTCGACCGGGTGCGCACGCTCGAAATTTTCACCGATCCTGCGCGCAAGGCGGCTGCGCATCTCGTCGTCGATGTGGACGGAACCATCTACGAATGCGTGCCCTGTTGGGAAGGAACGGCGCTGCGCGGCTGGCATGCGGGCGTCAGCCGCTGGCGCGACGGCCAGACGCTCTGGGAGGGGTTGAACGATTGGTCGATCGGCGTCGAGCTGGTCAATTTCAATGGCAATCTCTTTCCGTTCAGCGAGGCGCAGTACGCTGCGTTGGAGGCGATTGTCGCGCACTTGCGGCGTTGCTATCCGGCGCTCGACGACGCCAACGCCGTGCTCGGCCATGAACAGATTGCAGGCTTCCGCGGCAAGGCCGATCCGGGTTGGCGCTTCGACTGGCCGCACTTTTTCGCCGCCTGTTATCCGGGCCAGATTGCGCCCTCGCGTCCGCCCGCCTGCCCGGCGACGCTGCGCAACGCCCTTGCGTCCTTAGCCGAGTTCGCACCGGTTGAGCCAGACGCGGCCAACGCCTTCTGGGAGCGCGTCAGCCTGCTCACGGAGACGGCGGTGGCGCTGGCGCACGGTGATGATTTGTGACCGAATCTTCGTAACATCGTCGGCAACGAGATCGACGGCTGCGGCTGGTGGAGTCCATGCGACTTTGCGCTCTACGCGACCTTCCTGCGCGGGGTGGCGCAGACGCTGCGCGAGGTGGAGCCGCAGACGCGCATCCTGGCTGCGGACTTCTACCAGGGCGATTCGGCTGCGCTGCGCACGCTGCTAGAGGCGCAGCAACAGACGCCAGACCCGGCGCTCTTCGACGTGTTGAGCGTGCACTATCTTGAGGAGGGGGACGGCGAGGCGCTCTCTCCCGACGGCTGTTGCGGCTCTATCGAAACCTACCGCCAGGCCATGCTGCGCTATGGGATCACGCGGACGATCTGGAACACCGAGGCGCTCTCTCCCCTGCGCGGGGGCATCCACTGGCCTGCGAACGAGACGAGCTACTTCCGCGGAGGCGAGGCTGTGCCCCTGCTCTCGCCCGCCAAGACCGTCGCCGGCAACCTGGCCGTCGGTGCGGAGAAGGTTTTCTTCTTCAGCTACAACTACGATCAGCAGCTGCTCGATACGCAGGAAAACCCGGCGCGCAGGTTGACGGAGCGCGCTCTGGCCGTGCGCGCCCTGGCCGATCATCTGCAGACTGCAACGCACCACAGCAGAGTGAGCGAGACGCCCGGCTTCGTGGAAGGTCACTTTTTCAAGAACGGCGATGAGACCATCTTGATGATCTGGAGCAACGAGGCGAACCGCGACGTGAAGGCGACGCTGCACGGCGCCGACGGCCCGGTCGATCTCTTTGACCCGCTGGGAAACGTCTACCCGCTGCGCGCTGACGGCGATCAAGTGCATTTCCGCGTGCACTATGAGCCGCAATTTTTGCGCGGTTTCACAAATCTGCCCATGCTGACCTTTGAGAATAGGACGAACCATGCACCCTTCTTTACGTCACAGCCCATTACGACGGCGAAGGTGGGGCGGCGCTATTCCTACAACGCCGAGGCCTATGACCCCGACCCCACGGGTGAGCGCAACGCGCTGTCGCCGTTGACCTACGCGCTTGAGCAAGCGCCGTCAGGCATGCAGATCGATGCAGACGGCGGGGTGCTGACGTGGACGCCGGCCCAGCCCGGTCGCTTCGCCGTGCGCGTGCGCGCCGAAGACCCGCAGGGATTCGCTGCAACGCAGTCGTTCGAGATCATCGTGGCGGGCCAGAATGAGAACGCTGCGCCGCAATTTCTCTCCCGCCCGCGCACCGCCTTCGGCGCAGTGGAGCTGCCCTTCGCCTACAACGCCAACGCCACGGACCCGGATCAGGGGACGCTCGTCTATCAGCTCACGCAGGGGCCCGCCTGGCTGACCATCGACCCGGCCACCGGCTATCTCTACGGCGTTCCGAACGAGGCAGGTGCATTCCCTGTGAGGGTGCGCGTCGTCGATGCACAGGGAGACGAGGCGGAGCAGCAGTTTACGCTGCGGGTGCAAGGCGCAGGCCTGCCCCCACCTGTCGTCGGTCCGCACCGCATCCATCTGCCCTGGGTGCGGCGGTGATCGACTTTGCGCCTCAACAGCCTTGCATGACGCCCAAGGCTTTGACGACTTCGCCGGGCTATGCTATGGTATCCTACAGCAGTAGTTGCCCGCGTAGCTCAGCAGGATAGAGCGAGGATCTCCTAAGTCCTAGGTCGCTGGTTCAAATCCAGCCGCGGGCGCTCTTTTTTTGCACCTTCGCCGGCAAGAGCGCACCGCAAGGCTTCACAGCAAAAAGACTCTATTTCGGCGGCGCAACGCCGTTTTGATCGCAGATGCATGAATGGAAGGATGTGCATATGGCTACAGGATTGGTCGTTCTCCTGGAAATTGCGCCGGGCCGTCGCGATGAGTTTGTGGAGCTGGCGCGCGCCCACGCACAGCGCTCCCTGGCGCTCGAAGAAGGCCGCTGCCTGAACTTTGAGGTCTACGTGCCCGTCGAAAGCGAAACGCAGGTGATTCTCGTCGAAAAGTATGTCGACGACGACGCGTTGCAGGCGCACTGGGACTCCGCGCACATGGCGGCCTATCTGGCGCGCGTGAGCGACCTCATCGTCAGTCGAACTCGCTACCGCTGTCAGGTGTAGGGACGGATGGAGTCTCCCTCCGATTTGCCTTAGCGTGAAATGCGCCTTACCGTCGCCGCTGTTTGGCCTGTGATACGCTTCCATCTATACTGCGCTACAGAAAATGTAGCAACGACCCGATGGAAAAGTGCAAGCGATAAAGGAGAGCAAAATGACGACGACCAATGGTCATGGCGATACACAAAAGATTGAAAACGTGATTGTCGTGGGCAGCGGGCCGGCAGGCTTCACCGCCGGGCTGTACGCTGCGCGCGCCAATCTTTCGCCGCTGTTGATCACCGGCAACGAATATGGCGGCCAGGTCAGCATCACCTACGATATCGAGAACTACCCCGGTTTTCCGGAGAGCCTGAGCGGGCCGGAGCTCGTCGAGAAGTTCAAGGCCCAGGCGGAAAAATTCGGCACGCGCGTCGAGTTCGACTACGTCACCGAGCTTGTGCTCGACCGCCATCCCTTCCTCGTGCGCACCGAAAGCGGCGCCGAATATCAGACCCGCGCCCTGATTCTCTGCACGGGCGCGCGGCCGCGCTACCTCGAAGTGCCCGGCGAGAAGGAGTTCACCGGCAAGGGCGTCAGCTACTGCGCCACCTGCGACGGCTTCTTCTTCCGCGGCAAGGATGTGATCGTCGTCGGCGGCGGCGACAGCGCGGCGGAAGAGGCGCTCTTTCTGACGCGCTACGCCAGCCGCGTGCGCATCCTGCACCGCCGCGACAAGTTCCGCGCCAGCAAAATCCTGCAGGATCGCGTCTTCGCCAACGCGAAGATCGAGGTGATCTGGAACACCGTAGTGACCGAAATTTTCGGCGAAAACGGGACGGTCACCGGCGTCAAGACGCGCAACACCGTCACCGGCGAAGCAGGGGAGCTGAAGACCGACGGCGTCTTCATCTTCATCGGCCACATCCCGAACAACGACCTCTTCCACGGCAAATTGGACCTGGACGAAGACGGCTACCTGATCACCGACCGCAAGATGCGCACCAATGTGCCGGGCGTCTTTGCTGCAGGTGAAATCCAGGACAAGGTCTTCAAGCAGGTCGCCACCAGCGTCGGCCAGGGGTGCGCCGCAGCGATGTCGGCGACGCGCTTCCTGGAGGAGCTGGAGGCCGGCCACGCCATCGACCTGCGCACCGACCCGCGCGAGTTTATGACCCCGCGTGCAGCCGTCATGGCGTGATGGTGGACACCGGCAACGAACCCTCCCCTTCAGAGGAACCTTCTCCTGCAGCGACGCAAGGGCTGGCGCGCTCGGCGAGCCTGCTGGCGATCGGCAGCCTGGTCAGCCGGGCGCTCGGCCTCCTGCGCGAGATGGTGATTGCGGCGCTCTTCGGCGCCACCGGTCAGGTCAGCGCCTTCCGCGTGGCTGCGCAGGTGCCGACGCTGCTCTACGACTTCCTGGTCGGCGGCATGTTGAGCGCGGCGCTTGTGCCCGTGCTCAGCGACTACGCCCGCCGCGGCCGTCGCGAGTTCACGCACTTGGTTGCTGCGTTGCTGGCGCTCTTCGTCGTCTTGTTGACCGCTCTCGTCATTGCGCTGGAGCTAGCCGCGCCGCTGCTGGCCCATCTGCTGGCCGGCGGCTTTCGCGCCTCGGAGCCGGCGTTGTTGGAGCTCACCACGCAGTTGATCCGCTGGACTGCGCCGGTGGTCTGGCTCCTTTCGATGGCGGGCGTGATGATGGCGGTTCTGTATGCGCAGCAACGCTTCACGGCGCCTGCACTCGCCACCGCCATCTTCAACCTCGGCATCGTCGTCGCTGCGCCGCTGCTTGCGCCGCAGATCGGCGTCTTCAGTCTTGCGGTCGGCCTTTTGCTGGGCAGCCTTGCGCAACTGGCGCTCATGACCTTCGACGCCCGTCGCGCCGGCCTGCTGATCCGTCCGCGCGTCGACTGGCGCCACCCTGCGCTGCGACGCATCTTCTGGCTCTATCTGCCGATTGCAGCCGGGCTGGTCGTCAGCCTCTTTCAGGTGGGGCTGGATCGCCGCCTGGCCAGCGGCGCAGGGGAGCAGAGCATCGCCTGGATGGCCAACGCCACGACGCTACAGCAGATGCCGCTCGGGCTGATCAGCGTGGCGATCTCGCTGGCCGCGCTGCCCCGGCTGAGCCAGCACTTCGCCGCCGGCGACGAGCGCGCCTATCGCCAGACGTTGGCGCGCGGGTTGCGCATGGTGTGGATGTTGGTTTTGCCGGCGGCGTTGGCGCTTTGGGTGCTGGCGACGCCGGTCACCCGGCTTCTCTTCGAGCGCGGGGCCTTCACGCCGATCGACACCGAGCAGGTGGTGCGCGCGTTGAACGTCTATCTGATCGGGATGCTCTTCGCCGCCATCGACTTCCCGCTCAATTTCGCCTTCTATGCGCGCTTCAACACCTGGCTGCCCGCCGCGGTGGGCGTGCTCAGCGTGCTGATCTACGCCGTCGTCGCATTGGCGCTGCTGCAACGCATGGGTTTTCTCGGCCTGGTCTGGGCGGATACGGCCAAGCAAGCCGGCCACGCCGCCATCATGGTGTTCCTGCTCTGGCGGGTCGTTGGGCGACTCGGCGCACAGACGCTGGCCGGCTTCGCCCTGATCTCGCTGGCCGGCGCGGCGATGGCAGGCGCCATGATTGTCCTTGCTGCGCTGCTGGAGCGTTGGGCGCCTGGAGGAGCAGGCGGCGCATTGCTCACGGTGGTCGCAACGGGTGGCGTCGGCCTGGCGGTGTACGCCGGCGCACTCTTCGCGCTGCGGCTGCCGGAGGCGCACGCTCTGGCGGCGGTTGTCCGCGCCCGGCTTGCGTTGATTCAATAACGCGCGTTGCGCAGAAAATGCTCGCCCTTTTTGAGCAACCGGACGTCTCCAATCGCTCGCTTTTCTCCCCCGCCCCTTGCTTCGCTTCCGCCATCGGCCTGGCGGCCGGGTGCGAATATCACCACAAAGGCGCAAAGACGCCAAGAAACGCGGGGATTTGGCGTTTTTTCCCTCGCTTTTGAGTCTCCTTTGCGCCTTGGCGTCTTTGTGGTTGCACCCTCGCCTGGACTCTGGCAGCGCCTTCGGCGATCGGAGTGAGAGGATGTTGAATATCATCCTGAAACGGGCGGGTTGGATATCAGACGGATGCATGTGCAGACAAAGCAGGCGAAGACTTGGGGAACTTGCCGGATGGGGTAAAATAGGGATGAACGGCCGCTGAAAACGCCGTGCCGATCGGTTGAACAGATGTCCAACAATAGAATTAGAGAATCGAAGGAACGCAATATGACGCCCAGCAAGACACGACGCCCCGTCAAGGGCAGGAGCGCCGCCAATCCGAGCAACTACAGTCAGCTTTACAAGCAAAGCGAGCAGAACCTGCTGCAGGCGGCTGCGCGCGCGGCGGAGGCTGCGCCTGTGGCTTCATCCGGCGCAGCGGCGCAGCGCCTTGCAGAAGAGGTCGACTGGCGAACGGAATATGGATTCGTCTTCGCCGATCTGCGCCGCCTTCTTATAATTTCCGTGGCGCTCTTTGCGGCGATCATTCTGATTGGCTTCTTCTTATAGGTTCTGATGGGAGAACCTTCGGTCGCCGCCCGCCGCCAGGAGACAGGGATGTAAAACATGATGATGTGACGGGGAAACCTGTTGAAAAAGTTACGTAACGGATTGTTTCGTTTGAATCTCCGGCGCTCATTTTAAGCGGCTCTTTTCTGTAGATTCCGCTCGCTGCATTGCGCCATTCGCAGAGTGAATCATCAGCGTCCAACTTAGGGCGTGCAGCGCCCAGCAGAGCCAGAAATTGCGCGTGTAGAAAAAGAGGATGGAGGTCATCGCCAGGATGGCCAGCTTCACCAGGCGATGGAGCGCCGTAGGTTGATGGAACGCAGCCATCGGCGCAGCCAGCAACGCGGCGAGCCACACCGCCCAATATCCCGGCGCATCGAGTGCAATTGGAAGTGTGACAAAAAGCTCGTCAAGCGCTCCTCGCAGAAAAGACCAGAAGAACTCTTCAGCCCCACATAGACCGATGAGCCCCAGAGAATCCAGCCATTGTCCCAGGTCTGGGCGGGCGGCTCTCTTTTCTGGTGAAGCGCCCGTCCATGTCGACGCCGCGCGCGCCAGCAAAGCGAAGGCAAGCAATCCCAAGGCAAGCCCCACGCCAATGCGCAGGCTCACCGCCCAGTTGATGGAAGCGAGCCCCATCAACCGGGGAGAGACGCCGCCCGCAATCAGCGCCAGATAGGGCGTCAAGACCCAGTACGCCGGCATCAGGAAGGGCTGTGCAGCCGAAGGCAGATAGGGTTTGGCGCTCAGCGCGGCGATCCCTAGAATGAGCGCCATCGCCAGCCAGAAGCCGGATGCGTGAAAGCTGAGAAAAGCGTCCATCCATCCTATTGTACAGGATCGCTGCGTTTTCTACAGGATCACCGGCTCTTCATAGACGCCCCATGCCTCACGCAGCACGTCCATCATTTCCTGCAAAGTGGCGTATTCGTTGACGGCGTCCAGGATCGGCGCCATCAGGTTGACGTCTTCATGGCGGGCGGCGCGCGCCAGCTCGGCGAGGCGTTGGCTGACGGCGCGGTTGTCGCGGCTGCGCCGCACTTCGTTGAGCCGCGCCACCTGCCGACGATAGCCGTCGACGTCCATCTTCAGCAGCGGCGGCGTCGGCTGTTCGCCGCTGACAAAGTCGGTCACGCCCACGATCACGCGGCGACCGCTCTCGACCTCGCGCTGAAAACGCACGGCGGCCTCCGCAATCTCGCGTTGGAAGAAGCCGTCTTCGATGGCGGAGAGCACGCCTCCCCGCTCCTCGATCTGGCGAAAATAGGCGCGCGCCTGGCGCTCGATCTCGTCGGTGAGCGCCTCCACGAAGAAGGAGCCGCCCAGAGGATCGACCGTGTTGGCGACGCCGGTTTCGTGCGCAATGATTTGTTGGGTGCGCAGGGCGACGGTCACCGCCTCCTCGCTGGGCAGGGCCAGCGCTTCATCGAGCGAGTTGGTGTGCAGGCTCTGCGCGCCGCCGAGCACCGCGGCCAGCGCCTGAATCGCCACGCGCGCCACATTGTTGAGCGGCTGCTGCGCCGTCAGGGTTACGCCGGCCGTCTGTGCATGAAAACGCAGCATCCACGAGCGCGGGTTGCGCGCGCCAAAAGTCTCGCGCATCTCGCGCGCCCAAATGCGTCGCGCCGCCCGATATTTGGCGATCTCCTCGAAGAAATCGTTGTGGGCGTTGAAAAAGAAAGAGATGCGCGGGGCGAATTCATCGATCTCCAGGCCGCGCGCCAACGCCCAACGCACATACTCGAAGCCGTCCGCCAGCGTGAAGGCCAGCTCCTGCACGGCGGTGGAGCCCGCTTCCCGAATGTGATAGCCGGAGACCGAGATCGGGTTCCAGAGCGGCATTTGCCTGGCCGCGAATTCAACCGTATCGGTCACCAGCCGCATCGAGGGCCGCGGGGGGAAGATGAACTCTTTCTGGGCGATGTATTCCTTAAGAATGTCGTTCTGCAAGGTGCCGCCGAGCCTGGCGCGCGGGACGCCCCGCTTTTCCGCCGCAGCGATATACATCGCCCAAAGGATGGCCGCCGGACTGTTGATGGTCATCGACGTGGTGATGTCGGCGAGCGGCAGGCCATCGAGCAGAATCTGCATGTCGGCGAGCGAGGAGCAGGCCACGCCGCACAGCCCAAACTCGCCCTCGGCTTCCGGCGCATCGGTGTCGTAGCCGTAGAGCGTGGGCATGTCGAAGGCGATGGAGAGACCGGTCTGACCCTGTTCGAGCAGATAGCGAAAACGTCGATTGGTCTCTTCCGCAGTGCCGAAGCCGGCGAACATGCGCATGGTCCACAGCCGGCCGCGATGGCCGGTGGCGTGCACCCCGCGCGTGTAGGGATATTCGCCGGGCATGCCCAAGTCTTGGCCGTAGTCGGCGTTGGCGTTGTGGAGCGGCGTATAGACGCGGTCGATCGGCACGCCGGAAATCGTGCTGAACTCTGGGTGACGCTCCGGGAAGCGCGCCATCGCCGTGCGCAGCGCCTCCTGCTCCCAGGCGGAGACGCGTTCAGCGAGCTCGGCGAGCGCCCTGTCATCGTAGAGTTTCATAGCGTCCTTCTCTTCCCCACACTTTCCAATGCAGCGACCCGATAGGATAAGTTTGCGCTACAACCCTTCTTTCGTTTCGGCGATGAGGTGATCGACGACGGCTTTCAGATCGCCGTCGCTGGCGTCGAAGACGCGCAACTGACGGTCGGCGCTTGTGCCGTGGATCAGAATGTCTTCGATCGGTCGCAGGAAGGATCGAATGCCTAACTCATCGATTTCTTCGCCGATCATCTCGAGCAGCTCGCGGATGAGCGCGCGCGTGGGCAGCTCTTCGGTCTTGCCGAAGTCGATCATCTTGCCGTCGACGCCGTAACGGGCAGCGCGCCAGCGGTTTTCGTCGATCAGCTCGGTGCGATAGACCCGAAAGGTGATGTTGCGCTGGCGCAGCTTCCAGAGCCAGAGCACCAGCGCCTGGAAGAGGCCCGCAATCGCAATCGCTTCATCGACGCGCGTGCAGATGTCGCAGATGCGAAACTCCAGCGTCGGGTATTTGTGATGGGGCCGGCAGTCCCACCAGATTTTGCTGGCGTCGGGGATGCAGCCGGTGCGCACCAGCGTGCCGACCAGATTGTCCCAGTCGGCGACGGTGCGGCAGATTTCCGCAGTGCCGGAGCGCGGAAAGTCGGCGAAGACGGCGGAGCGATAGCTCTTCAGCCCGGTCTTGCGACCCGACCAGAAGGGGCTGCTCGTGCTCAGCGCCAACACGTGCGGCAACATGTAGCGCACCACGTTCATCGTGTCGATGGCGAAGGCGCGGTCTTCGATGCCGATGTGCACGTGCATGCCGAAGATGAGCAGTCGCTGCGCCAGCATCTGCATCTCCTCCAGGACGCCTTTATAGCGCGGCAGCGGCGTGACCGGCTGGCTGAGCCAGCGACTGAAGGGATGGGTCGCCGCGGCCACGACGGCCAGCCCTTTCTGGCCCGCCAGATCGACGATGAAACGCCGCTGCTTGATCAGCTCCTCGCGCGCCTGCTCGACCGTACGGCAGACCGGCGTGCCCATCTCGACCATGGCCTGATGCAGCTCCGGCTTGATCTCGCGCTCGACCATGATCACGCGCTCGCCCTCAATGAACTGCGTGATGAATGAACGCAGCTCGCGCGTCTCCGGATCGACGATCTGATATTCCTCTTCGATTCCAATCGTGAGCGATGGCCGGATCATGCCAGGTTCTCCGTTTCTGCAATCAAAAAATCGACCACGCTGCGCAGGTCTTCGCCGCTTGCGCGCCAGATAGCCAGTTGCTGATCGGCGGCGCTGCCGCGCTCCAAAATCGTGTAACAGTGCTGCAGTTCATACCAAGAGCCAAGCCGACGCGCCAGCGGCTCCACCCGTTCAAGCAGCTCTTGAATCAACGCACGCGCCGGCAACTGCTGCTCTATGCCAAAATCGATCAGGTTGCCGTCCAGACCGTAGCGAACGGCGCGCCACTTGTTCTCCGCAATCAGCGTGCGCTCGTACAGCCGGAAGGAAAGGTTGCGCTTGCGCAGATCCACCATCCAGGCCACCGTCGCCTGGATCAAGGCGGTGACCGCCAACACGTCGCGCACGGAAGGCATCATGTCGCACATGCGAAAGACCAGCGTCGGGAAGCGATAATGGGGCATGACGTCGTATAGGATGCGCCGAGGGTCGGGGATGCTGTTCGTGCGCAGCAATGTGTCTACATAGGTGCGATAGTCATGGTAGCTGGAGAAAGCGCCGGGGATGCCGGTGCGCGGCAGAGAATCGACCAGCACCGACCGGTAGCTTTTCAGGCCGGTGTTGCGTCCAAGCCAAAAGGGGCTGCTCGTGCTCAAACAAAGGATGTGGGGGAGCACGTAGCGGATGGTGTTCATCACATCGATCGCCAGATCGCGGTCTTCCACGCCGATGTGCACCCGCAGCCCGAAGGCGAGGATGCGCCGCGCCACCATCTGCGCATCCTCGGCCATCTGTCGGAACTGCGCCAGCATCTCCTCGCGACCTTCCCAACGGCTGAAGGGATGGGTGCCTGCGCCGGCCACTTTGAAGCCGCCCTTTACGCCCAGCTCCAGCATCTGCTCGCGCACGCGCAGCAGCTTTTCGCGCGCCTCGTTGATGTCTGCGCAGACGGGCGTGCCCACCGAGACGGCGCCTTCCCGGATCAACGTTGCAAGCTCGGTGGTCGGCGTGCGCTCGTTGACCACCATCTTTTCGCGCGACATCGACTGCGTGGCGTACCCGAGCAGCTCGCGCGACTCGGGGTCGATCAGTTGATATTCCTCTTCAATGCCGATGTTCAAAGAGGGATGATACATAGGGTTCGGCTCCAAAAACAGAGATGGGAGATGGCATCCTGGAGACAGAATTCCCTGCTAAGGCGAAACGCTCAATTTCGCTGCAGAGACGCAAAGCGAGCTGAAGGATTTCAACCAATTGCGCTGTTACACTTTTCCCTTGCTCCTCTCAATCTTTCTTATCTACAATAAAGGCCGGAACGACCGAACCCCCTCCCGCCGTGACATTGAGCAGCGTCACTTTGCTCAGCCGCACCAGACAGCCATCGATCGTGTCCCCGTTGAAGATGAAAGGATCCGAATCGACCAGCCGACCGCTGATGTCCAGCGAGCCGTCGGGCAGAAGCGCCGGGAAATCTTCATACGCGATCACGGCGCGCGCCTGCACAATGGCCGGCTCTTCCAGCGCAGCTTTCAACGCGGCGTCCCATTCGCTCTGCTCGCATTCCCAGCCGATCAGCACGCCTTTGCCGCCATATTCGTCGTTCGGTTTGAGCACAAGTCGTTCCCTGTGCTCGCTTGCCCAGGGCAGCAGGTCGATCGTCTCTCCCTCCGGCGAAAGCGTGGTGCGCTCCTCGACCACGCGCGTCCACGGAATGTGCTGGCGGATGGCCTCGCGCTCGACGGGCGTGAAGAGATGGGCGTTGCGTTCGTCGGAGGCCACGGCGAAGCTGGCTTTTTTGTGCACCAGCTTGCAGGTGAATGGATTCGCCATGCAGATGGCCCCTGCCTTGAGCGCATCGATGATCGGATGATTGAGCCCGTAGCGCTGCAGCAGCTCGGTGGTCAACACCCGTTTATAAACATAGTCCACCGGTCGACCGTCGGCGTAGAGCACGCCCCCGCGAAATTCCATCTCGCCCGGGTCGCAGATGGTGGCGGTGACGCCGTAGCGGGCGAAGTAGCGCACGAACAGATGAAACTCGGTTGTCGTCGGCACACCCTTCCAGTCCACGATGACGATGTCCGGCAGTTTACTGCGATTGCCGCGCCACTGGTAGTAAATGCGCAACAGGGCATCGACCGCGCTGCGCCGTCCTACATCGAGCGGCTCGACATAATAGCGTTCGGCGAACGCCTTCATGAGCGGCGTCTCCAGAAACAGCTCACACAGCACGTCGCTGTAGGCCATGCTGGCCGGACTTTCGCCGTTCAGTTCGACGTAATTGAGGTGGTAGCTTCCGTCATCCCGTACGGTGAAGAAGCTGTCCAGGCGGGCGGTGGGCAGGATCGCGTCGAAGCCGGTGGGAATGTGAATCAGCGTCTCCTCCTCCGGCGTGAGACGCACCTGGCGGCGCAGCTCCGGGTCGGCGAGCATCGCCTCCGCCATTTTGCGAAAGACGCCTAAGGTCACAGTGCTGCGCCAGCGCAGATAGTGCCAATCCATGCCGGTGTGAAACAGAGGGCGCAGCACCGTCGTCAGCGGGCGGTCGCCGAAGACCAGCCCGCGCGCAGAAAGACCGGGCAACAGCACGTCCCACGTCTCCTGCGCCATGGCGCCGGTGGTGCAGAGGGCATGATAGAAATCGATCGCTTGTTGTCGTTGGCTCATACAGGTTTTGCGTCGAAGAGGATGGATGGGTCTGTTGCAGTTGCCAACATTATAGCTATCTTGACCTGGGATGCAAACAGAAAATCGGCAGCTCAATGACAGAGGGCGATGGGTGCGCCCATCGCCCTCTGTACACAAAGGAGGAGGAAGAAACATCTATAGTAAACTGCATTTTCCCTCTGCCCGACGTGAGAAAGTGTACAATCATTATATTTTGCTTACGCAGAGATGCGGAAGAGAAGCTCCGCCCGAAGGAAAGGAGAGCGTTTTTCCGGCAACTTTTTGGGGCGCCGCGTCGTACTGTTTTTAGTCTCGATAGGGAGCGCGCAGAAAGCGCAAGGGGGCGACGGCGCCGATCAGCCAGATGACGAAGAGGATGAGCATGGCGGCCTGGGCAGGCCAGGAGAAAGCGGCCATCTCGCGTTGTAGATAGGCGACGACAACCAGCACGGCGGGCAATCCATTGCCCAGGGCGCAGGTCGCCAACGCAGACAGGCCGATCGTGCGTTCGCCGGAGGCGAGGAGGTAAAAAAGCCCTAAGGTGAGCAACCCTGCGCCGGCCAGGCGCAGCGGCCAGAGAGGGCCGACGCCAAGCCCCATCCATTCGATCAGGGATGAGGGGGGCCAGAGGAGAAAAAATGTGCCGGTGGCGAGGCTGGCGGCGCCGCAGAGTCGCAACACAACGCGCAGGGAACGAAAGGGATCGCTCAGCGTGTAGGCCATAGCGTCTTATTCTGGCCTGAGCGAAGCCGGCTTGTCAATTGCCGGGGAGGCAGGAAGAAGATTCGCCGATTTTTCGGATTTCGATGAAGTTTGTCGGCGAGGATAAACGTCCTGGCTGATCGCGAAAAACCGCAAGCTTCTGCGAGATGGCGCCGAACGTTTTGCATGAAGCTGGAATCAACGGAAAGAGTTGCTCGGTCTTACGGAGAAGACAACGGACGATGACGAGAATCGATGTACGCGAAACTGCGCTGCTGCGCACGGAGAAAGTGCGTCGCCGACTGCTGCGCCATGCTGCTATCCTGGGCGGCGTCGTGGCCACGCTTTGGATCGTGGAGCTGCTGGACTGGCTGTGGCTGCGCGGCGCGCTAGACGGGTTCGGCATTCAGCCGCGCACGTGGAGCGGCCTGCAGGCGATCGTGATCGCGCCGTGGCTGCACGCAGGCTTCGGCCACCTGCTGGCGAACACCATCCCCTTCGTGGTGCTCGGCTGGTTTGTGATGGTGCGGCGAACGACCGACTTTTTCATCGTGACGTTGGCGTCCTTGCTGGCCAGCGGCGCAGGCATCTGGCTCTTTGGCGGCGCTTCTTCAATTCACCTCGGCGCCAGCGGCGTCGTCTTTGGCTTTCTGGGCTACCTGCTGGCGCGCGGCTATTACGAACGCAGCGTCGTCGCTGTGGCGATGGCTACGCTCGCCTTCTTCCTCTACGGCGGCATGTTGTGGGGCATGTTGCCGCTGCAGCAGGGGATCTCATGGCAAGGGCATCTCTTCGGCTTCGTCGGCGGCGTCCTGGTCGCCTATGGGCAGGCGCAGCCGAGGCGTGAACTTGCGCCCTAGCGCCGCGATCGCAAGCCGCTCTTGAGCACCGCTCGATAGGCCTCGATGCGGCTGCGGCGCAGCGCCGGCTTGTGTCCCAGCCGCAATTTGAGCCACTCCATTCCGATCTGCAGCGCATACTCGAACAGCAGGTAGCGCCGCAGCGCCTCTGCCCAGCCTGGGCCGAACCATTTGCGCCAGTAGTGCACCTTGCTGGCGTTGAAGCGAATGTGTCGTTGCGTCGAGACCTGTTCGCTGCTTTTGCCTTCGTGGTGAAGCACCGCCGCCGCCGGTTCGTACACCACGCGCCAGCCCGCCGCCTTGATGCGCCGACAGAGGTCCATCTCTTCACTGTACATGAAAAAATCTTCGTCGAAAGGCCCCCTCGCCGTGGTCACAGCCTCCAACGCCTCGCGGCGACAGAGCATCGCCGCACCCACCACCCAGTCGACGTCGCTCCGGCGCTCCGGCGGCAGGTCGGCCATGAGCATGGCGCGCGCCCATGGGTTGGACGACCAGGCGCGGCCCAGCCAGGTGCTCTCGAAGAAGCCGGTGAGCGGCGTCGGAAAACGCCGGGCGCTGGGTTGCAGCGCGCCGTCGGCGTAGCGGAGCTGGGGGCCAATGACGCCGATGAAAGGATCGGCGAGCATTGCGCAATAGAGCGTTGTCAACGAATGCGCCGACGTCTCCAATGCAGAAGAGGCAGCCTCTTGATTCGGCGCAGGCGCCAGCTCCGTGTCCGGATTGAGAAAATACACAAAGCGACCGCGGCTGGCGGCGAAGCCGAGGTTGTTGCCTCCTGTGAAGCCGAGATTTTTCTCACTGGCCAGCACGCGCACCCAGGGGAAGTGCTCCGTCACGCGCTGAGGCGTCTCGTCCTGGCTGGCGTTGTCGACGACGATCACCTCCAGCGCGGCGAAGGAGAGGGCGCGCACCTGTGGCTCGACGTTCTGCGCCGCACCTTCGGCGTCGCCTCCTTGCGCGCGGATCGGAAAGCGCCGTAAATCGGCCTTGTCTGGCAAGGTGGCGCGTTCGATCGAGGCCAGGCAGCGCTGCAAAAGCGGCCAGACGTTCCACGAGACGATCACGATCGAAAGATCGCAAGCTGCTTCCTTCTGCATATTTTGGATTGTAACGCAGCCTTCCAGAATTTTGACAGCGCTGCGGGGGTGTGATAGCCTCTTTGAATGCCTTCTGCTGACGTAGGTCCAGAAGGAAAGTGAATCGGGGCAAGTGCGCCCCGGCAACCCGCTGGAGTCCCGGTTTTCGGTTGCACGATGATGCGTTGTCTCGACGCCCGTTTCGATGGGCTGCAGATGCGCTCATTGCGTTGCTCGAATCGAATCCGCCAGGCGGGAAACAGGTGAAGCATCCTATGCGCCCTCCTGGCGACGTCAGGGGGGCGTTTGTTTTTGGCTGAAAAGATGAGGGCGAAGCGTTGATGAACCTGGATGTTCGCTCGGTCTTCTGGCGAGATCAGAAGGTGATGCTGATCGACCAGCGACTGTTGCCTGGGCAGTTTGTGGTGTCGGCGTTTGACACGGTCGAGGCGGTCGCAGGAGCCATTCGCGACATGGTGGTGCGCGGCGCGCCGGCGATCGGCGCCACCGGGGCCTATGGCATGGCGCTGGCGGCCTTTCACAGTCAGGCGACCGACCGCGAGGCGCTGCTGGACGATCTGCGTCGCGCCAAGGCGCTGCTGGACGCCGCGCGCCCCACCGCCGTCAATCTGAGCTGGGCGACGAGCCGCATGTTGGCGATGGCCGAAAGGGCGCCCGTCGCCTCGGTCGAGGCGCTTCGCCGGGCGCTGCTCGCCGAGGCGAACGCCATCGCCGACGAAGATGTGGAGATCAACCGCAGGCTGGGCTTCCACGGCGCGGCGCTGATCAAGGACGGCGCCAACCTCCTCCATCATTGCAACACCGGTGCGCTGGCGACGGTCGGCTTTGGCACCGCGCTGGGGGTCATCTACGCGTGCGCAGAACAGGGCAAGCGCATCCATGTCTGGGTCGATGAGACGCGGCCCCGGCTCCAGGGCGCCCGCCTGACCGCCTGGGAGCTGATGCGCGCCGAGATACCGATGCACCTGATCGCCGACAACGCCGCCGGCCATCTGATGCGCACCGGTCAGGTGGACGCCGTGATCTTCGGCGCCGATCGCGTGGCGTCCAATGGGGATGTAGCCAACAAGATCGGCACCTATAAACTGGCCGTGGTGGCGCGCGAGAACGGCATCCCCGTCTACGCTGCAGTGCCCACCAGCACGATCGACTTGAACCTGGCCAGCGGCGATGAGATCCCAATTGAAGAGCGCAGCGCCGACGAGGTGACCCACATCGACGGCGTCGCCATTGCGCCGGCGGGCGTTCCGGTTTACAACCCGGCCTTCGACGTGACGCCGCATCGCTACATCACAGCGATCATCACCGAAGAGGGCGTCTGTTATCCGCCTTTTGATTTGAGTTTGCGTCGCGCCAAGGAGGCGGCGGAAGCGCGGCGACGAGAGGAATCGATGTAACGTGTTTCGTAGTGCGTGGTCCGTCGCATGGGAGCGTATCCAGCGCGCAGCGCGCACCACGCCACAGTGAGCCGACGATGAATCAACTGCGCAGCGTGTGCGTCTACTGTGGATCGAGCATGGGGAACAAGGCCGTCTATCGCCAGGCCGCCGAGGCGCTGGGGCGAGAGATCGTCAGCCGCGGCTTGCGGCTCGTCTACGGCGCAGGCAGCGTCGGGCTGATGGGCGTGCTGGCGCGCACCGTTTACGACCGGGGCGGCGAGGTGCTCGGCGTCATTCCCGCGGTGTTGACCGCGCGCGAGGTGGCGGGCGAGCAGATCGGCGAAACGATCGTCGTCGAGAGCATGCACGAGCGCAAAGCACTGATGGCGCGCGAGGCGGACGCCTTCATCGCCATGCCCGGCGGTTACGGCACGCTGGACGAGCTGTTCGAGGCAATCACCTGGGGGCAGATCGGCATCCAGCGCAAGCCGATCGGGCTTTTCAACGTCAACGGCTACTTCGATCCGCTCCTGCTGTGGGTCGATCTGGCCGTCAAGGAAGGGTTCATTCGCCCCCAGCATCGCCAGTTATTCATCGTCAGCGACGATCCCTCGCTGTTGTTGGAAAAACTGGCCTTTCACGAGCCGCCGGAGGGGGTGGTGAAGCTGCCAGGCAACGGAGAGCGATTTGGGTGAGAAGGGAAATTGAGGAAATCGTATGTCCTTCGTGATTACAGGCTCGGTCGCCTACGACTATCTGATGTTCTACCCCGGCCGCTATCGCGAGCATATCCTGCCCGACCAGCTCGACAAGATCAGTCTGAGCTTTCTGGCGGAGTCCATGCGCAAAGAGCGCGGGGGCGTGGCCGCCAACATCGCCTATACGATGAAGCTGCTCGGCGCCGACCCGATTGTCTTCGCCACCGTCGGCCAGGATTTCGGCGACTATCGGCGCTGGATGGAGGAGAACGGCCTGCGCACCGATCACATCGTCGAAATTCCCGACGAGTTCACCGCCTCCTTTTTTGTCGGCAGCGACCAGGATCACAATCAGATCGCCATCTTCTACACCGGCGCCATGGCGCGGGCGCGCGACTTCAGCCTGGCCTCCCGCGGGCTGCACAACGCCCAGACGGTCGTCATCAGCCCCAACGATCCCGGCGCCATGCTGCGGTACGCGCAGGAATGTCGCCAGCTCGGCGTCCCCTACGCCTATGACCCCAGCCAGCAGATTGCCCGCCTGAGCGGCGAGGAGCTGGCCGAAAGCATCCCCGGCGCAACCTATCTGCTCTGCAACGAATACGAGCTGGCGATGATCCTGAACAAGACCGGCTGGACGCTCGACGAGCTGCGCACGAAGGTGAAGGCGCTGATCACGACGTTGGGCAAAGAGGGCAGCCGCATCCACGTAGAGGGCGAGGAGGTGCGCGTGCCGGCCGCGCACCTCGAGCAGCCGGTGGACCCCACCGGCGCCGGCGACGCCTACCGCGGCGGTCTGTTCGCCGCGCTGCTGGCAGGGCTGCCCTGGGACGTGGCCGGCCGCGTGGCTGCGCTGTGCGGCGCCTATGCGCTGGAGCATCGCGGCACCACTGCCCACCGCTTCACGCCCGAGGAGTTTATCCGGCGCTACACTGCTAATTTCGGCCCGGAGCCGAGGCTGGACCGGCTCTTCGCAAACAGGCAAGAGGTTGTGGACGCCTTGCCGGCGACGGACGCGCGATGAACGCCGAACGACGCACCCAAATCGCAAGCCTGCTGGCGAGCGACGTCCTCTGGTCGGCCTACGCCCTGGCCGATCTGCAGCCGGAGATGGCGCCCTACTGTCGGTGGTTCGTCCACGAAAATGGGAGCAGGCGCGGCGTGGCGTTGCTCTACAGCGGGTTGACGCCGCCGGTGCTCTTTCTACACGGCGACCCGGCGGCGCTGGAAGCCGCCATCGACGGCGCAACGCTGCCGAAGACGGTTTCCCTTAGCATCCAGGAGGCGCACGAACCGGTGATCGCCAGGCGCTATCGATGGGTGGAGCGGCGGCCCATGTGGCGCATGGCGCTGCGAGAGGCTCCATTCGCCGTAGATGCGCAGAAATGCAGAGGGGGTGGCGGAGAAGACATTTCAGGCCCCTCGTCGCAGCCTTTTCCGGTGGAGACCGGATTGCGGCTGCGGCGGCTCACTGCTGAGGACGCTGCACAGGTGGAGAGGTTGTTCGCCTGCGGCGGGCCGTTCACGCCGGATGCGTTTGCGCCGCGCCAGATGGAGGCCGGCGTCTTTTACGGCCTTGAAGACGCCGTGGGCGAGCTGGTCGCCGTCGGCGGCACGCATATTGTGGACTACGGCGCCCGCATCGCCGCCATCGGCAACATGTACACGCGTCCGGATGCGCGTCGGCGCGGAGCGGGCGGTTCGATTTTGCGCGCTGTCGTCAAAACGTTGCAGGCCGGCGGCGTCGAGACCATTGTGCTCAACGTCGACCAACGCAACGACGCCGCGCGACGGCTGTATGAGCAGTTTGGCTTCGCCGTCCATTGCCCTTTCATCGAGGGCATGGCGACGATTCTCGGATAGTATCGAACTCTTGAGTGAATCAACGGAGAAATCTGAATGAGTGTAGCCACCCAAACCAAATCCTACGACATCGCCGACATCAGCCTGGCCGAACGCGGACGCTTCCGCATGCAGTGGGCGGCCAGGGAGATGCCTGTGCTCGACCTGATCGAAGAACGCTTCCGCCGCGAGCAGCCGCTCAAGGGGGTGCGCATGGCGGCGGCCATGCACGTTACGGCGGAGACGGCCAACCTGATGCGCGTGTTGCTCGCCGGCGGCGCAGAGGTGGCGCTGGCCGCATCCAACCCGCTGAGCACGCAGGATGACGTCGCCGCTGCGCTCGTCGCCTACTACGAGATGCCCGTCTTCGCCATCAAGGGTGAGACAACTGAACAGTACAACAGCCATCTCAACAGCGTGCTGGACATCAAGCCGCACATCACCATGGACGACGGCATGGATTTGGTCGCCATGCTGCACACACAGCGCAGCGAGCTGCTGGAGAACGTCGTCGGCGGCACCGAGGAAACGACGACGGGCGTCATCCGACTGCGCGCCATGGCTGCGGCGGGCAAGCTCGCGTTCCCGGTGATCGCGGTCAACGACGCGCAGACCAAGCATTTCTTCGACAACCGCTACGGCACCGGCCAGAGCACCATCGACGGCATCATCCGCGCCACCAACATCCTGCTGGCGGGCAAGAACTTCGTCGTCGCCGGCTACGGCTGGTGCAGCAAGGGCATCGCCATGCGCGCGCGCGGCATGGGCGCCAACGTCATCGTCACCGAAGTGGACCCGCTCAAAGCGCTGGAGGCGGTGATGGACGGCTACCGCGTCATGCCGATGCTGGAGGCGGCGAAGATCGGCCATATCTTCTGCAGCGCCACGGGCGACATCAACGTCATCGACGGCCATCACATGGCGGTGATGCAGGATGGCGCCATCCTCGCCAACAGCGGCCATTTCGACGTCGAGATCAACCTCAAGGCGCTGCGCAAGATGAGCGTCAAAATCACGCGCGTGCGCGACTTCCTGGACGAATACACCCTGGAGGATGGTCGCCGGCTCTATGTGGCGGGCGAAGGGCGTCTGGTCAACCTGGCTGCGGCGGAGGGGCATCCCAGCGCAGTGATGGACATGAGCTTCGCCAATCAGGCGCTGGCCGCCGAGTACATCCTCAAGCACGGGCGGGAGCTGGAGCGCAAAGTGTACGACGTGCCCCAGGAGATCGACCAGGAGATCGCGCGGCTGAAGCTGAAGGCGATGGGCGTCGAGATCGACGTCCTGACGTCTGAGCAGGAAGCCTATCTGAATGAATGGACGTTGGGGACCGGACACTAAAGTGGAGAAGAGAGAGATGACAACCTTTATGACTTCACCGCGCCTTCTGTTCACGAGCGAATCGGTGACGGAAGGCCACCCGGATAAAATGTGCGACCAGATCAGCGATGCGGTCCTGGACGCCGTGATGGCGCAAGACCCCTATGGCCGCGTGGCCTGCGAGACGGCCGTCAAAACCGGTTTCGTCCTATGCCTGGGCGAAATCACGACCAAGGCGTCGATCAACTTCGACGAGCTGGTGCGCAAGGTCATCCTCGACATCGGCTTCGATTGCAGCAACAAGGGCTTCGACGGCAACACCTGCGGCGTGCAGGTCGCCATTGCAGCGCAAAGCCCCGACATCGCCATGGGCGTCGATAAGGCGCAGGAGTTCAAGACCGGCGAGATGAGCGAAGATGAGATCGAGGCGATCGGCGCCGGCGATCAGGGCATGATGTTCGGCTTCGCCTGCGACGAGACGCCTACGCTGATGCCGATGCCGATCTACCTGGCGCACAAGCTGGCGCGACGGCTCAGCGAGGTGCGCAAGCAGGGCATCCTGCCCTGGCTGCGTCCGGACGGCAAGACGCAGGTCACGGTCGAATACTCCTACGGCAAACCCAAGCGCATCCACACGGTGCTGATCAGCACCCAACATGACCCGGAGATCGGCCAGCAGGAAATTCGCCATGCGTTGATTGAACATGTGATCGATCCGGTGCTGCCCGGCGAGCTGGTCGATAAGGACCTGATCATTTACACCAATCCCACCGGTCGCTTTGTCGTGGGCGGCCCGATGGGCGACGCCGGGTTGACCGGCCGCAAGATTATCGTCGACACCTACGGCGGCATGGGGCGACACGGCGGCGGCGCCTTCTCCGGCAAGGATTGCACCAAAGTCGATCGCAGCGCCGCCTACGCCGCGCGCTGGGTGGCGAAGAACATCGTCGCCGCCGGGCTGGCGTCGCGCTGCGAAATTCAGATTGCCTACGCCATCGGCGTGGCGCATCCTTTGAGCATCAACGTTGAGACCTTCGGCACGGGGCGCATTTCCGATGAAAAGATCGCCGACCTCATCAGCGAACACTTCGACCTGCGACCGGGCGCCATCATCCGTGACCTAAACCTGCGGCGGCCCATCTATCGGCAGACCGCCGCCTATGGCCACTTTGGCCGCGATGACATTCAACTGCCTTGGGAGGACACCAGTCGCGCCGCAGCGCTGCGCCTCGCCGCCGGCCTGGGCAAGCCGGTCACTGCGTAACATGCAGGCGAGATTGCGTGCTGGATTGAAACGATCGCCTCAGGTCTCCTCGAGGGAAGGGAGACCTGAGGCCGCCCTGACCCGTCTGAATTTTATAAAATCTTTGGGGTGCGCCATTTACAATTTTGCAAATTCCCCACGCAGCGACAGTATTGGTTTATCCATTTGGCCCGGCGAGAGCGGCTCCACCCACACCGTTGCATCATAGAAAAGTGCACCTGCCCCCATATCCGCCTCATCCGGCGGCGTGGTCTGGTTGATATTGCGTCCATCCGGACTGAATTTGGGCCACCACACCCCTGGCGCAAGCACTGTTCCAGGAACGATCGCCTCGGTGACTCTGGCGGTGAGCGTCACTTCCCCATATGAATTGCAGACGCGCACGCGTGCTCCATCCTCGATCTGGCGCGGTCTTGCCTCCTGCGGATGAATCCAAAGGAAGGGTTGCTCTTCGCGCTGCAGGAAACGCGGCGAATTGGCGAACGTCGAATTGAGGAACGAATGCGCCGGCGGCGAGATGCAGACGAGTGCGCCATCGAAGGATGCAATTGCTTCGCTGCGCTCGCCTGGTTGCAACGCCGCTTCTTCGGCGTGAAGTTGTCGCCAGCGCGGCGGCGTATAGTCCGGGAGCGGGTCATAACCATCTTCGGCCATGCGCGCGCTGAAAAATTCGCATTTGCCGCTCGGCGTCGGAAAGTTGCCTTCGGCGAAAGGCAGATATGGCTCCGGCAGGTTGAGGCGGAAGAATCCCTCGTTCAGCAGTCGCTCCCAGGTGAGGCCGGCGAAACGCTCGTGCGTCTGCGCCTCTACAAAGGCGCGCAGGATTTCCTCGTCGCTTTCGCGAAAACATGGATCGTCGTAGCCCATCGCCCAGGCCAGCCGACGGAAAATCTCGCTGTTGGGCAGAGACTCGCCCACCGGCGCAATGGCCGGACGATTGAGCGCAATCCACGCATGGCCATAGGCGCGGTGAAGGTCCCAGTGTTCGAGCTGCGTCGTCGCCGGCAACAGATAATCGGCGTAGTCAGCGGTGTCGGTCTGGAAGTGCTCAAGCACCACCGTGAACAGGTCCTCTCGCCGCAACCCTTCCAGCACAGCGGCCTGATCGGGAGCAACCGCCGCCGGGTTGCAGTTGTAGACGATCAGCGCCTTGACCGGCGGACCGGCCTCCTCCGGCGTCGGAATCGGATCGATCGGTCGAGGATGATAATGCGCGCGGGCGATGCGCTCCGGGTCGCGGCTGAGGGCGTCGCCCAGGCGGTTCATGTTGATCACGCGCGGGAAAGGGCGGGTCGGGGAACCGGCGTTGTCTTTTTGCTGCTCCGCTTTGGCCTTTTCCAACAGGTCGGGACGATGCAGCCCGCTTTTGTCGAGGTGGCGGAAGAGGCCGCTGCTGCTGAGCTGTACGCCGCCTCCGCGCTCTCGCCAGGCGCCGACCAGCGCAGGCAGGCATGTGATCGTGCGCACGGCCATGCCGCCGCCGTAATGGCGCTGCAGGCCGTAGTTGATGCGAATGCCGGCGGGACGGGTTGTTGCGTACTCGTGCGCCAGCGCGGCAATGCGTTCGGGGGGAACGCCGGTGATCTCGGCGCTGCGAGCCGGCGTCCACGTTTGCACGCGCTCAACAAGCTGCTCAAAGCCGAGCGTATAGCGCGCCACATAATCGGCGTCGTACAGTTTCTCTGAGATAATCACATGCATCATCGCCAGCGCCAGGGCGGCGTCGGCGCCGGGGCGAATGGGGATCCACTCGTCGCTGGCCTGGGCCGTGCGCGTATTGGCCGGATCGATGACGAGCACGCGGGCGCCCCGCTTCCGCGCCTGCTGGATGAAAGGCCAGAGATGCAGGTTGCTGGTCAGCGTGTTGCTTCCCCAAATCAAAATCAGGCGCGAGAAAGCGAAATCTTCCGGCAGCATCCCTTCCGCGGCGCCGATGGTGTAGAGATAGCCCTGGAAGCCCGCCTCTGCGCAAATGGTGCGGGCGAGCTGGCTGGCGCCCATGCGGTTGAAAAAGCGCGACGCCATCCCCTCGCCCTGGAGAAAGCCGAGCGTCCCGCTGTACGAATAAGGCAACACTGCTTCGGGGCCGTATTCCTCGATGATCGCTCGAAGACGACGGGCGATGTCGGCGATGGCCTCCTCCCAGGAGACGCGCTCGAAGCGTCCGCTGCCCTTCGACCCGACGCGACGCAGAGGAGCCGTGAGGCGATCTTTGTGATAGGTGCGCTCCAGATAGCGATCCACCTTGCCGCACAGCCTGCCCTGCGTAATGGGGTGATCGGGATGCCCCCAAAGATCAACGGCCGCGCCGGTGGCGCGATCGACGGCGACCTGCCAGCTGCAGGTGTCGGGACAGTCGTGCGGGCATGCGCCCGTGACGACGTCGAACGCTGGATTGTCGAGATAGAGATTCAATCTGGACATTTCGTTCTCCCGCTGCCGAACGAACTGAAGTTCAATAGATCACCTTACATAGAAGGTTTTGGTTTGGGAAGCTTTAGGCTTTTTAACAAACGCGAAGGCTCTGGCTTCCTCGTAGGTGCGGCTCTCAGCCGCACGCTCTCGATGTCCCGCAAGGCCCTGGGGAATGCAAGGAAGCGCAGTTGCGAGCTGCGCCTACGGGTTGCCAGAATCCTTGATGAAAATCCGTCCAATTTCCTGAAAGATTGCATTTTTACGCGACATCGAACTGCGTAACATGAGTGAATGATTTATCTTATCGCAATCGGGAGAATTTGCGATAAATTCTCCGTCCCATCTTTGAGCTTATGCGCACTCACCGGCGACGCCAGGGAACGCGCTGACGGGCGGCTGCGCAGCGCTTCACCGACTCAAGGTTCGCGGGAGCCGGCGTATTGTCTACGGCTCTTTGTGCAAAGTGTACAAAGAAGATTGCCCAGCTTTCGGCAATTTTCGCTCTGGCGTTCCGCCCTGCATTTCACTATAGTTTCTGACGATATGTTCGAGGTTTCGATTTTCTAAGTTTGGTGTGGCTGCGCCGCTCTGACTGCATTTTTTCACGCCCGAATGCAGTCAGGCGGTTTTGCTGTCTGGCAATCGTTGATCCATTCACAATCAAAACGCACGAGGAGTTTGTGTCATGAGTTTGAACTGTCGTACACCGCAGGATGTCACCCGCGCCATTGAAGAAAATCACATTGAATTTATCGATTTGAAATTCACCGACCTGTTTGGTCAGTGGCATCACTTTTCTGTGCCGGTCGACTATTACGATGAAGAGGACCTCTTCAAAGGGGGGCTGGGCTTTGACGGCTCTTCGATCCGCGGCTTCAAGTCGATCGAAAGCAGCGATATGCTGCTTGTCTGCGACCCAACGACGGCGTTTATCGACCCGGTCTGCGCCCATCCGACGATCAGCGTCATCGCCAACGTCTATGAGCCAGGCACGATGGAGCCATTCAGCCGCGACCCGCGCAACGTGATTCGCCGCGCCGAAGCCTTCATGAAGGAGACGGGCATCGCCGACACCATGTACTGCGGGCCGGAGGCGGAATTTTTCATCTTCGACCGCGTGCATTATGAAACCGGTCGCTATTTCGCCAGCTACGGCATCGAGAGCGATGAAGCCATTTGGACCTCTGGAGAATGGGGGCCGGGCCACAAGGTGAACTTCAAGGGTGGCTATTTCCCGGTGGCGCCCTTCGACCAATTTCAGGATATTCGCTCCGAAATGGTCAATGAGATGATCAAGGCCGGGCTGAAAATCGAGCGCCATCATCATGAGGTCGCCACGGCCGGCCAGACGGAGATCGACCTGAAGTTTGCGCCGATGGTTCAGATGGCCGACTGGATGCAGATTTATAAGTACATTGTGAAAAATGTGGCGGCGCGGCACGGCAAGACTGCAACCTTCATGCCCAAGCCACTGTTCGAGGACAACGGCTCCGGCATGCATGTGCACCAGAGCCTTTGGAAGGATGGGCAGCCGCTCTTCGCCGGCGACAAATACGCGGGGCTGAGTCAGTTGGCGCTCTGGTACATCGGCGGCATTCTCCACCACATTAACTCGCTGCTGGCCTTCTGCGCGCCGACGACCAACAGCTATCGCCGTCTGGTGCCCGGCTATGAGGCGCCTGTGGTGATCGCCTACTCCGCCCGCAACCGTTCGGCTGCCTGTCGCATTCCGGTTTCTTCGCCCTCTCCCAAGGCCAAGCGCGTCGAGTTCCGCTGCCCAGACCCAGCCGCGAACCCTTATCTGGCGTTCTCGGCTATGCTGATGGCAGGTCTGGACGGCATTCGCAATCAGATCGATCCAGGCAACCCGTCGGAAATGGATCTCTTCGAGGGCGAAACGCTCAAAAAGGTGCGCACCGTGGAAGGATCGCTCGACAAGGTGCTCGACGCACTGGAGGCGGACCACGATTACCTGACCGCTGGCGGCGTCTTCAGCGAGCAACTACTTGAAACGTACATCAGCTACAAACGGTTGAACGAGTTCGACGCCGTGCGCCTGCGACCCCACCCGCACGAGTTTGTCATGTACTACGGCGTGTAACTGTCCAACGCCCTTGCAACCTTGCATATGTTCAACACTTGCGCCCGCAAAGTTGCACGGGCGCAAGTGTTCGTTTATAAACCAGGAAAGCAGTTTTCTCATTGCTGAATCGGGGGCAATCTCCATGATCGTTGATTACAAGCCAGAAGAGCTGGAACGCATTGACGAGATCATCAGGCGCAACGACATCCGTTTCATTCGCCTCCAGTTCTCGGACATTATTGGCGTTTCCAAGCAGATCACGATCCCGGTGGATCACTGGGATGACGCTGTCGCGCAGGGCGTTTGGTTTGACGGCAGCTCCATCGAGGGTTTTGCCCGCATCGCCGAGAGCGATATGTATCTGACGCCTGACCTTGACACGTTCCGCGTGATTCCCTGGGAGATGGACCTGTCGACCGCGCGTGTGATCTGTGATGTGCGCACGCCGGACGGCACGCCCTTTGAAGGCGACCCGCGCTATGTGCTCAAACGTCAGCTCGACCGTGCGGCGAAGCTGGGGCTGGACTATTACGTCGGCCCGGAGCTGGAGTTCTTCCTCTTCAAGGTGCATCCGAACGGCGAGTTGCTGCCGCTGACGCCGCACGATGAGGCGGGCTATTTCGACGTCAGCACCGACCTCGCCCACAGCGTGCGTCGGCAGATGGTCGATGCGTTGAGCGCAATGGGGATCGACGTGGAGGCCTCCCATCATGAAGTCGCAGCGGGACAGAGCGAGATCGACTTCCGCTACGGTCCGGCGTTGTACGCTGCGGACGCCACCATCACCTTCCGCACGACGCTCAAAGCCGTCGCCCAGAAAAATGGCCTGCACTGCACCTTCATGCCCAAGCCCATTGCCGGCATTCCCGGCAACGGCATGCATGTGCACCAGAGCCTGTGGCGCCGCGACACCGGCGACACCGCTATGCATGATCCTGGCAACGAGTACGGCCTCAGCCAACTGGCGCTCCATTTCATCGCCGGTCAACTCGCCCACGCCGCGGGGATGACGCCGATCCTGGCTCCGCTGGTGAACAGCTACAAGCGTCTGGTGCCCGGCTACGAAGCGCCGATCTACGTCTCCTGGGGCCGCACCAACCGCAGCGCGCTGATCCGCATCCCACGCCTCACCCCTGGCCGCTATAAGAGTACGCGCTGCGAGCTGCGCTGCCCGGACCCCAGCTGCAACCCCTATCTGGCGTTCGCTGTCATGTTGGCCGCTGGCCTCGACGGCATTGAGAACAAGCTCGATCCGCCGCCGCCATCCGAAGAAGACCTCTATCATGTCGACGGCGTGCGCGCCGGGTTGGAGATGCTGCCGGGAGACCTCGGCGACGCCATCGACGCCCTCAAACAGGACGAAGTGATCCAGGCGGCGCTGGGACAACATGTGTATGAGCGTTTTATCGAGGCGAAGATGCTCGAGTGGGGCGAATATCAGCGTTACGTCACCCGTTGGGAGCTGGATCGCTATCTTAAAATTTATTGACAGGCGTATTGTCAGGGACGTGCGGCTGCGCCGCACGTCCCTTCTCTCCCCCTCTCCCAGCATTGGGAGAGGGGGCCGGGGGGTGAGGGCCCTGCGAGCCGCACCTACCGGGAAACCGAGGATGTTTGCGTAGGCGCCGCTCGTAGCGGCGCTGGCCGGGTTCGCCCAAATGCTCGGGGATTGTCGAGGACGTGCTCTCCCCCTCTCCCAGCATTGGGAGAGGGGGCCGGGGGGTGAGGGCCCTGCGAGCCGCACTGCCGGGAAACCGAGGACGTTTGCGTAGGCGCCGCTCGTAGCGGCGCTGGCCGGGTTCGCCCAAATGCTCGGGGATTGCCGGGGACTGCGTAACTTTCATTATCAAGCCGTCGTATCGCTAAGGAAGTTGAGGCGTTAGCATTGAAGCCGGTAACCGCATCCGCCGTGCTGACTGCGCGGCCTTCGTACACCCGTCTGGCGTTGATTTTGGGCGCTCTCGCCGCCTTTGGCCCATTTTCGATCGATATGTATCTGCCGGCGCTGCCGACGATCGCCGCTGAGTTTGGTGTGACGACGGCGACGATTCAGCAGACGCTCTCCGTTTTCTTCATCGGCCTTGCGCTCGGACAGCTGTTTTACGGCCCCATCTCCGACCGGGTGGGCCGGCGCGCCCCGCTGCTCTTTGGCTGTGGGCTGTACACCGTGGCGAGCATCGGCTGTGCGCTGGCGCCTTCGGCCAGCGGCCTGATGGCGCTGCGCTTTCTGCAGGCACTGGGCGGCGCCGTCGGCATGGTGATCGGCCGGTCGGTCGTGCGCGATTGCTTCGAGGAGCGCGAGGCGGCGCGCATGTTCTCCCTGCTGGTGCTGGTGATGGGCATTGCGCCGATCACGGCGCCATTGCTCGGTGGACAGGTGCTGATCGCATTGGGGTGGCGCGCCATTTTCCTCTTCCTGGCCGCGTTTGGGCTTTTCTGCCTGCTGATGGTTTGGTGGGGGCTGGGAGAGTCCTTGCCCAAAGAACGGCGCACGCGAGAAGGGCCAGGCTCTGCGCTGCGCGCCTACGCCGGCTTGCTCAGCGACCGCCGCTACATGGGATTCGCGCTGGCCGGCGGCCTGGCCTCGGCGGCGATGTTCGCCTATATTTCCGGCTCCCCTTTTGTCTTTATCGAGCTGAACGAGGTGCCGCCTGAACACTTTGGCTTTTTCTTCGGCGCGAACGCCGCCGGCCTGATTACGGCTTCTCAGCTCAATCGTTGGCTTCTGAGTCGCTTCAGCGCCGCAGCCCTGCTGGGCGCCGCGCTGAACGTCACAGCCGGCGCGGCGCTCTTGCTGCTGGGGGTTACATCGCTGAACGTCGGCGGTTTTCCCCTCCTGGTGGCGCTGCTCTTTGTCGTCATCGCCAGCACCGGCATGGTGATGCCGAATGCGACGGCGCTGGCACTGGGTCCTTATGGACGGAAGGCCGGCAGCGCCTCCGCCGTGTTGGGCGCCACGCAGTTTGCAGCCGGCGCACTGGCGGGCGCTCTGGTCGGCCTGCTCGCCAACGGCACTGCCCTCCCTATGACCGGCGTGATTGCGCTGTGCAGCGTCGGCGCATGGATGTGCTTGCGATTCCTGGCGCGTCCCATCCAGACCACGCAGATTGCGGCAAAGGCTCGGTGACATTCATTGTTTCGTGTTGCGTGGTTCCGTGTTGCGCGTTTCGAGGCGCCTTTCCTCACGCAACACGCAGCACGCAACACACGCCACGCCTCATCGTCACCCCTTCGGTTTCTTTGTCGCTTTCGCCTGCGCCTCCGGCACGCTCACAACGGCGGTCAGCTTACTCTTGCGTTTGTCTGTTTTTTCGCCGGATGGCTTCACCTCTGGAACCTGCTCGATAAACTCGAACGCCAACGGCGCCGTTGCGTCCTTTGGCTGCGCAGATGCGGTTGTCTTTGGCTTGCGCCCACCGGATGGAGGCGCAGGCGTTTTTTCCGCCGCAGGTTGTTGAGCGGCGCTGGCAGCTTTCGCCCTATCGGTGACTTTTTCGTCGCCGGTTGTCCTCCTCTCCTCCCGGCTGCGTTTGGAGTTTGAGACGCGCAAAGGCTGTGAGCTTGGTGGGGAGGACGTCGTTTCGGCCATCAGCCTCCTGCTGCCTTCTTTCTCCTCCTCACTCTTTTCGCCCTTGACCCCCTCAATCCGCCATGCGGCCGCGATCGCGTCCTGAGACGACAGCTCGACAACCGCCTTGCCCTGCACGCTGCGCCCCATCGCCGGGACCTCCACCGTCAGCATCGGTTTGGCGACCCCACGTGCGGTGACGAAGACCAGCCAGTCGCCCTCGCTTTGAGGAGGCAAGACCAACGCAGCCGCCACCTCGCCCGTTTTGTCGGTGACCTTGTGTGCGACGATGCCGCCGCCGTTGCGCCCCTGTGCGCTGTAGTCGGCCAGCGGCGAACGTTTGGCGAAGCCGGCGCGCGTCATGGTCAGCAGCTCGCCGGCGGGATTGACGACGCCGGCGTAGACGATGCGATCCGTTGGCTTGAGCTTCATGCCGCCGACGCCGCCCGCAGGCAGCCCCATGCTGCGCACCTCCTCTTCGCTGAAGCGTATCGACTGCCCCTGTGCGCTGACCAGGATCACTTCCTGTCCGCCTTGGGTGCGCAACGCCCAGAGCAGGCGATCGCCGTCATCTACGTTCATCACGGTGAACTCACCGCCGGTGTTGGACTGCACGTCCTCGGTTCGGACGCGCTTGACCATGCCCTGCTCGGTGACCAGGAAGAGATAGTCGGCTTCGTCGCCGTTGCGTTCGCGCGGCAGCGCAAGCGCAGCGGTGATGGCGTCCCGGCCTGTGAAGCCGGTTAGATCGGAGACCTTCTTGCCGCCCTCTTCGGGAATTTCATGCACGCCGATGCGGCTGCAACGGCCGTCTTTGCTGAAGACGTAGAGGTAGTCGCGCGTGCTGGCGGAGAGGAGCGCGACCTGGCTGTCCTTGCCGATCTGGCGCACGATCGAGGCGCCGGGCTTGCTGACGGCCTGACGCCGCAAATCGCCGTTTTTGCCGAGGCTCACCCACACGCGCTGATCGGGCAGCAGGTCGGTCGTCGTCAGCGCGCCCCTGGTGCGGTCGACGATCTGCGTGCGCCGCGCGTCGCCGAACTCCTGCTTGATCGCCAGCAACTCCTCTTTGATCACGCCGAGCACTTTGTGCGGATGGGCCAACAGGTCCTCGAGGTAGGCGATGCGTTGCTTGAGTTCTTTATACTCCTCTTGCAGCTTCTTGCGCTCCAGCGCAGCCAGCCTGCGCAGTTGCATGTCAAGGATCGCCTGCGCCTGGAGCTCGGTGAACTTGAAGTTGTGCATCAGGTTGTTGCGCGCGGTCTCGACGGTCTGGCTGCGGCGGATGGTCTGGATCACCTCGTCGAGGATGTCGAGCGCGCGCAGCAATCCTTCGACGATGTGGGCGCGCTCTTTCGCCCGTTTCAGCTCGAACTCCGAGCGTCGGCGGATGATCTCCTGGCGGTGTTGGATAAAGAGCTGCAACATACGCTTGAGGCTGAGCAGTCGCGGCTGTCCATCGACCAGCGCCAGGAGCTGCATGCCGAAGGTCTGTTGCAGCGGCGTGTACTTGAAGAGGTCGGCGAGCACGGCTTTAGGGTCGGCCCCGCGCGTCAGCTCGATGACGATGCGCATGCCGGTGCGGTCGGACTCATCGCGCAGGTCGCCGACGCCTTCGATCTTGCCGTCGCGCACCAGGTCGGCGATGCGTTCCAGCAGCGCCGTTTTGTTGGTCTGATAAGGCAGCTCGGTGACGACGATGCGCGTGCGGCCGCGGCTGATCTCCTCGAAGTGCGCCTTGGCCTGCAGGATCAGCCGCGACTTGCCGACCGAATAGCCCTGAGCGATGGCGTCGGCCTCTTCCTCGCCTTTGCTCTCCTCTCGATAACGGTAGAGGATGCCGCCGGTTGGGAAGTCGGGCCCCTTGATGAAGCGCATCAGCGCCTCGGTGGTGATGGCGTCGACCTGATCGTAGTGGTCGATCATGTAGGCCAGGGCGTCGACGACTTCGCCCAAATTGTGCGGCGGGATGTTGGTCGCCATGCCGACGGCGATGCCGCTGGAGCCGTTGATGAGCAGGTTGGGCAGCGCGGCGGGCAGGATGTCCGGCTCGCGCAGGGTGTTGTCGAAGTTGTCGTGCCAGTCAACCGTCTCTTTTTCCAGGTCTTCGAGCATCAGGTCGGCGATGCGCGCCAGCCGCGCCTCGGTGTAGCGCATGGCTGCGGCGTTGTCGCCGTCGATGCTGCCGAAGTTGCCCTGGCCGTCGATCAGCGGGTAGCGCAGGCTGAAGGGCTGCGCCATGCGCACCATGGCGTCGTAGACGGCGGCGTCGCCGTGGGGGTGGTACTTGCCCAGCACCTCGCCGACGATGCGCGCGCTCTTCTTGTGCGGCTTGTCGTGCGTGAGCGAGAGGTCGTGCCACATGGCGTAGAGAATGCGGCGGTGCACCGGCTTGAGGCCGTCGCGCACATCGGGGAGCGCCCGCGCCACGATCACGCTCATGGCGTAGTCAAGGTAGGCGGTCTGCATCTCCTGGGTGATGTCGGCGACGCGCACCGCCCCGATGAGGGCGTCGGCTGCGCCGTTGGTGTTGATCATCGGCTGACTTCCTTCGCTATTGTTTCCTGATGATGTCCTAAGAATACGAGAATATACGGCCGTTTCTTACGCCATCACCTTCCGCTCCACCTCGATCCGGCGCAGCTCCACCAACTGATCGCGCAGCGCAGCCGCGCGTTCGAACTCCAGCGCTTTGGCCGCCTGCTTCATCTCCTGCTCGATCGACTTGATCAGCTTCGCCAGGTCTTCGGGCGAGAGATGCTCCGGATCGACGTCAACGACGGTCGGCGCCTCGACGCCGGCCTCCACCTTGTACGTCGCTTTGCTCTCCGCCATCACGCGCACGCGGTCGGTGAGATCGCGGATGCCCTTGACGATGCTCTGCGGCGTGATGCCGTGCTCGCGGTTGTACGCCTCCTGGATGGCGCGGCGACGGTTGGTCTCGTCGATGGCGCGGCGCATCGAGTCGGTGATGACGTCGGCGTAAAGGATGGCCTTGCCCTCCACATGGCGGGCGGCGCGGCCGATGGTCTGAATGAGCGAGCTTTCGCTGCGCAGGAAGCCCTCCTTGTCGGCGTCGAGGATCGCCACCAGCGACACCTCCGGCAGGTCCAGCCCTTCGCGCAACAGGTTGATGCCGACGACAACGTCGTAGACGCCCAGCCGCAGGTCGCGCAGAATCTCAACGCGGTCGATGGTGTGGATCTCGCTGTGCAGGTAATGCACTTTGACGCCCAGCTCGGCGAGATATTCGGTCAGGTCCTCGGCCATGCGCTTTGTGAGCGTCGTCACCAGCGCGCGCTGCCCCTTGGCGACGCGCATCTTGATCTCGCGCAGCAGGTCGTCGATCTGGCCCTTCGTCGGTCGCACCTCGACGACCGGATCGACGAGGCCGGTCGGGCGAATCACCTGCTCCACGATTTGCTCGGCCTTTTCTTTTTCATACGGGCCAGGGGTGGCGCTGACATAGATCACCTGGTTGAGATGCTCCTCGAACTCCTCGAAGGTGAGCGGTCGGTTGTCAAGCGCGCTGGGCAGCCGAAAACCGAAGTTGACGAGCACCTCCTTGCGCGCGCGGTCGCCGTTGTACATGCCGCGCACCTGCGGGATGGTCATGTGGCTCTCGTCGACGATCAGCAGCCAATCAGGCGGGAAGTAATCAAGCAGCGTCCAGGGCGTGGAGCCGGGCGGGCGCCCCGCCAACGGGCGGCTGTAATTCTCGATGCCGTTGCAATAGCCCACCTCGCGCAACATCTCGATGTCGTAGTTGGTGCGCTGTTGGATGCGCTGCGCTTCGAGCAGCTTGCCCTGCGCTTTGAAGAAGGCGACCTGCTCCTCCAACTCCTTCTGAATCTCTTCGATCGCCGCCTCGAGCCGATCCTGCGGCGTGACGAAATGCTTGGCCGGGAAGATGTCCACCTGCTGATGGTCGGCGATCAGCTCGCCGGTGAGGGGGTCGAACTCGCTGATGCGCTCGATTTCGTCTCCCCATAAACTGATGCGGTAGGCGGTTTCACGGTCGGCGGGCTGCACCTCCAACACGTCTCCACGCACGCGGAAGCGCCCGCGCTGCAGAAAGTTGTCGTTGCGGTCATAGTAAATCTCGACCAAATGACGCAGCACCTGGTTGCGGCGCACCATCTCGCCTACGCGTAGATGCAACACAACGCGTCCATAGTCCTGGGGGCTGCCCAGGCCGTAGATGCAAGAGACGGAGGCTACGATCACCACGTCGCGACGGCTGAAGAGCGCGCTGGTGGCGGCCAGGCGCAGGCGGTCGATCTCCTCGTTGATCTGCGCGTCTTTTTCGATGTAGGTGTCCGTGCGCGGGATGTACGCCTCCGGCTGGTAATAGTCGTAGTAGGAGACGAAGTATTCGACCGCGTTGTTAGGCAGAAACTCGCGCATCTCGGCGTACAATTGCGCGGCGAGCGTCTTGTTGTGCGCCATGATCAGGGTCGGCTTCTGCACCGCCTCGATCACCTTAGCCATGGTGTATGTTTTGCCGCTGCCGGTCACGCCCAGCAGCACTTGATGTCTCATGCCCTTGCGGATGCCTTCGGCCAGCTTGGCGATCGCCTGCGGCTGGTCGCCGGTCGGTTTGAATTCGCTGATCACCTGAAATGGCGGCATCGTTTCACCCTCGTCGTCTCGCGACGTCCTGTCAAACGCAGCAGACTAAACGCAGCCAAATCGAACATAGGTTCTAGTTTAATTAGTATAGCGGAAACGGCATAGAATGTCCAACCGATCGAGTTTGCAACACATTGACAGCCCCAAAAGGGTATGGTATCATACAATTGCGTTAAAACGTTTTAAGATTCCCATTTTCCAACTGTTTGCAACTTCGCTTCGCGCTCATGGTTGATCGCTCAACGCAGCGTCGAGCAACGGGTGCGAAGCTCCATTTCGTATCGACCGTTTCAGTTTTAACCTGGAAAGGAGTCACCTATGTTCGCTGCTACTCGAACGCGTTCCATTCGACTGCTGGCCACTCTGCTCATCCTCTCGTTGCTGCTTTCGGCCTGCACCGTCGCCATTCCGGTGACGCCCACTGCAGGCGAGGCCGGCGCCGGTGAAACGGCTTCCGGCAAGTGGTGCTCGGGCGTCAACATCGTCTTCTTCCCCGGCGGCCCGGCGGGCGGCGTCTTCGCCAACAACGTGTACAACGGCGCGCGGCAGGCGGAGGCTGACCTTGGCCCGACTGTGCAGTACGTCTTCTCCGACTGGGATCCGCAGAAGATGATTGCGCAGTTCAAAGAGGCGATGGCGACGAAGCCGGACGGCATTGCGGTCATGGGGCATCCGGGAGACGACGCCTTCCTGCCGCTGATCGATGAGGCGCGCGCCCAGGGCATCATCGTGACGAGCCAGAACACGGAGCTGCCCGCAGCGCTGGCGAAGTATCAGGGCGAAGGCTTCGGCTACGTCGGCGCCGTCAACTACACGGCGGGCTACAAGCTCGGCAAGGAGATCATCCGCCGCTATGGCTTCGGCGAAGGCGACCGCGCCATGGTGTGGGGTCTGCTCTCGCAGCCCAGCCGCGGCGAGCGCACCAAAGGCGTCATCGACGCCCTGGAGGAGGCGGGCATGACCGTCGATTACTTTGAGATCGACGCCGCCACCAACGCCGATCCCGCCGCCGGCACGCCCACTTTCACCGGCTACGTCTCGGCCAATCCGGACGTCGATTTGGTCGTGACCGACCACGGCGGCCTGACTGCGACATTGGAGACCTACCTCAAGGCTGCGGGTAAAGGGCCGGATGACATCGTCGGCGCCGGCTTTGACCTCTCGCCGGCCACCATCGCCGCCATCCGCGGGGGCTGGACCGACCTCGTCATCGACCAGCAGCCGTGGCTGCAAGGCTACCTGCCCATCCTGCAGATCTGCCTGACCAAGGTCTACGGCTTCTCCGGCCTGGTGATCGACACAGGCGGCGGCTTTGCGGACAAGAGCAACATCGAGTTCCTGGCGCCGCTGGCCGAGAAGGAAATTCGGTAAGGAGGGGAAATAGGCCGCGGATTGGACGGATGTTGCGGAGAGACGCGGATGTTCGTTGCTCGTGAAAAGCGTTATCAACAAATAGCGCGAATTTTTCATCGTCTGCGGCGATCCGTTGAATCCGCTCCATCCGCGGTCTATCTTTCCGTCAAGCAACACTTGTGGAGCAACGCATGACTGAGCCAACCGTTCGGCTGGTGAATATCTCCAAATCTTTCGGCGAAGTGAAATCGTTAGAAAACGTCAATTTTGAAGTCTATCCCGGCGAAGTCGTGGGCCTGTTGGGCGACAACGGCGCCGGCAAATCGACGCTGATCAAAATCATCACCGGCTATCATCAGCCCGATCCCGGCGGCGAAATCTATTTTCACGGCAAAAAGGTGGAGAACCTGACCGTGCCCAAGGCGCGTGCGCTCGGCGTCGAGACGGTCTACCAGGAAAAGGCGCTGGCCGACGACCAGAGCGTGTGGCGCAACATCTTCATGGGCCGCGAGATCGCCAATCGACTGGGCTTTCTCGACATCAAACAGATGCGCGCGGTGACGCAGCGGCTGATGACCGAGCACATGGGCTTCACCTCCAAGGCGGTCAACCCGGACACGCCGGTGCGCACCATGTCGGGCGGCGAGCGGCAGGGCATCGCCATCACGCGAGCGCTCTATTTCGAGGCGGAGCTGATCATCCTCGACGAGCCGACGATGGCGCTTTCGCTCTCGGAGACGCGCAAGGTGCTCGACTTCATCGCCAACATCCCCAAGGCGGGCAAGGCGGGCATCTTCATCGACCACAACATCTTTCACGTCTATCCGGTCGTCGACCGCATCGTCGTGCTCGACCGCGGGCGGGTCGCCGGTGAATTCAGGAAGGCGGACGTCTCGCTCGAAGAGTTGATCGATCGTCTCTACCAGGTGGCGCGCACGGGGCGGTTGGAAGCTGCTCGGGGAGGGAAGGCATGACTGCGGAACG
>NZ_CAKZMJ010000007.1:0-45000 GCF_937128415.1 uncultured Caldilinea sp. | reverse complement strand
GCAAATTCCGTCATCTACTTGTGACGAAAGCCGCGCACGCCGGCATCGTCACCTTCGATCTGGCCGGACCATTGGAAGAGCATCTGAGTCGCGCGCTCGACATGGAGCCGCTGCAACAGCCTGGACTGTATCATCAGATGCGCCGCGCCTATTTTGAGCGCGTCGAGGCGATCGAGTTCACCGTGGCGCACGACGACGGCAAACGCATCGAAGACCTGCCGCAGGCGGAGATCGTGCTGGTCGGCGTCTCCCGCGTCGGCAAGACGCCGCTCAGCATGTATCTCTCCATCATGGGCTGGAAGACGGCCAATGTGCCCTTTGTGCCCGGCGTTCCACCGCCGCCGGAGCTCCTGCAAATTCCCCCGCACAAAGTGATCGGCCTGACCATCGAACCGGCGCAGTTGATCGCCCATCGCCGCTACAGAGCCTCGCGCTCGGGCATCCCTGAAGAGGGATACGTCGACCGCGCTTCAGTCGTTGAAGAGCTGCGCGCCGCCAATCACTTCTTCTACAAATATGGATTTCACGTGGTGGACACGACCGATAAGCCGATCGAAACGAGCGCAGAAGAGATCATTGGCCTTGTCACACACCGAAAGGCGGCTTCCTGAAGCGGTGTGAAGCCAGAAAAAGGGGAAATTTCCTCTAAGCCGGGCTTTTGTCCACAACCTGCTTCGCCGTCCAGTAGGGGGCGAGACGGCCGATCAACTCGACGGGCAGACGGCCGACGATGTGGGTGCCATGCTCATCATGGCTCTCAGACTCGACCACTCCGTGTTCATGCATCAACGCCACCAAATCTCCGCGCTCGTAGGGAATCACCATGTCGACGGCGATCATGCGGTGGCTGAGGGCGTCGTCGATGGCCTGGAGGAGGCGATCAAGCCCTTGACCGGTGAGGGCGCTGATCGGCACGGCGTTGGGATTTTCCGCCAGCGCCTGCTCGATGCGGCGGGCGTGCTCGGGGTTGGAAAGGTCGAGGCGGTCCACCTTGTTGAGCGCCGCCACGATCGGCTTGTCGGCGGCGCCCAGGTCCTCAAGGATTTCCTCCACGGCGGCGATCTGCTCTTCCATGTTGGGATGCGAGACGTCGACGACGTGCACCAGAAGGTCCGCCTCGTTGACTTCCTCCAGCGTAGAGCGAAAAGCGGCCACCAGCGTCGGCGGCAATTTCTGGATAAAACCGACCGTGTCGGAGAAGAGCGCCAGGCGGTCGCTTGGCAGCCGCACGCGTCGCGTCGTTGGATCGAGCGTGGCAAAGAGCTGATCCTCGGCCACCACGTCGGCGTCGGCGATGGCGTTGAGCAGCGTGCTCTTGCCGGCGTTGGTGTACCCGACCAACGCAATTAACGGCAGGGCAGATTGTCGGCGCTGGCTGCGATATTGTTCGCGATGCTTGCGGATTTCGGCCAGCTCCTGCTTCAAAAAGGCGATGCGGCGATTGATCTCGCGGCGATCCACCTCCAGCTGCGTCTCGCCGGGGCCGCGCACGCCCACGCCGCCGGTCGCGCCGCCGGCGCGGCCGCCCGCCTGCCGCGCCAGGTGCGTCCAGGCGCGCGTCAGCCGCGGCAGGCGATATTCATACTGCGCCAGCTCCACCTGCACGGCGCCCTCGCGCGTGCGGGCGTGGCGGGCGAAAATGTCCAGGATCAGCGCCGTGCGATCGATGATTTTGATCTCTTCGCCGAGCGCCTTCTCCAGCTCGCGCTGCTGGCGAGGAGAGAGTTCTTCGTCGAAGATCACCATGTTGGCACCCAGCTCCGCAACGGCGGCGCGCAATTCTTCGAGTTTGCCCGCGCCGATCAGCGTGGCCGGGTTGGGCGCCTCCAGCCGCTGCGTCAATCGACCGACGACGCGTACGCCGGCCGTTTTCGCCAGCAAGGCCAGCTCATCCAGGGAATCTTCCAAGGAGAGCAAGGAGGGATGGTTCTGAAGCTCGACGCCGACCAGAATGGCGCGCTCCTCCGGCGGCGCCGTCACCACCAGGCCGGCTTCGTCGCGAATGATGCGATCTCGCCCCCGATAGTCGCTCGACAAAGGATTATGATGGGAGTGGGATGAACTTGATGAGCTCATGAACCTCCATTCTGTAGGTTAGACATTTCCAGCGCCTCGATGCGGTTGCGCATTTCGGCAGGCAACTCCGCCTTTTGCTTCGTCCGATAATTGTAACTCACGATCACCCCATCGCCTTCGGCGGCCACTCTGTCGTGACGAGCGCTCACGATCCGGAAGTGCATCGTGAAGCGATCGGAGCCGATCTCGCCGACGCGCGTGCCGACCAATACGCGATCCGGGTAAGTGAGTGGAAATTTGAATTTGCACGACGCCGAAGCCAGAATGGGGCCGACGCCGCTTTCCGCCATTGCCTCCATGAGGCCGGCGCGCTCGAAGTAAGCGATGCGCCCACTCTCGAAATAGCGAAAGTACACGATATTGTTGACGTGCTGAAACGCATCCATCTCACCCCAGGCGACAGGAATTTCAATCACCACCGGAAACTCGGCGAGCAGCGCGTGCATCAAAGGCTTTGCGTTGTCGTCTATGGGGTTTGGGGTTGCGTGTTCCGTCGGCATAAATGGGCCCACCTTATAAGCATAAAGAACGTGCGCGGTTTCGTCAACCGACGCCCAGAGGAAACGCGTGGCTTCTGAGGGACGCAATCGAGCGGATTGCATCCCTCAACGTTCAATTCGGGCGATTTCTTCAGGCCGTCACGCGCACTGCGTTCGAGCGGGCGACATCGACATCGTCCGCCGCCGACGCATCGGCGCCTGCGACGTCAGTCTTGTCGGCGCCGGAGACTTGCTTCGCCTGTTGCTGCTCCGCCTCCGCCAGCGTCCGTTCGCCGGCTTCGTAGCGAGCGCGCGCTTCGGCGAATTCCTCGTCCGACATCCCCAGCGGTTTATCAAGGTCGCCAAGCGCCTTGTGCAACCCAAACTTCAAGGTGCGCACCGCCTGTTCCAGCGGACGCTCGCTGTGCACCTCGGCAAAGGTGGAAACCGCTGCGTCCGGCGATAAAGGCGCCAGGCCGTACCGTTGCGCAAGCTGCTCTCGATGATGCGCGATCCACAGATAGAGGTCGGCCTCGGTGCGAGAAGGGAAGCTCTCCAACAACCTGTGCCGACGGATCGCCTCGACGACCGGCAGGTAGACGTTGTCGTACCAGCTCGCCACCGCCTCCTCCCAGGAGAGACGATGGTCGCTGCCTTCGCGCGCCAGGTCGAGGTTGCGCAGGTATTGATGCACCTGAATGTGGCGCAGCAAAATCTGATAACGCCCCGGCTCCGTAAACTCAATGCCGTGACCAGGGCGAATTTCATCGAGCTTCGTTTCTTTAAGGAACTCTGCGCGCTCGATCTTGATGATCCATTGATCGCGCTCGAAGTCTTCCATGTGGAGAGGCACATCGGTCGGGATTTCGGTCACATAGGCCTCGATGTGCGTCAGCCCGTTGGCGCGGGCTACGCTGACGCGGTGGTTGCCGTCGCGGACAAAGTAGACGTCGCCGATCTTGTACACTTCAATGGGTGGAAAGCCTTCCAGCGAGTTCATCACGGCGTCGACGCGCGCCCATCGCTCCGGGCTGACGCCCGCGCGCGGCAGGAAGGTGCGCGTGAAATCCCGGTAGCGCCCAACGCTGCCCACGATTTTATCCAACGGGATCATCTGTGTGCCCATCTCGATCTGCTGTCGCGATTTGATCCGTTTCGCCACCTCGTCGTAGCTCAGCAGATCGACTTTGCCGCCCGTCATCTTCGCCATCAGGTCGGCGATTTGCGCTTTGCTCACATTGCGGCGGAACTTTTCCAACGACTCATATTGAACTGCCTGTGCATCCGGCATAACCCGTTTCCTTTCCCTCCTGGGCTAAACAGCCCTCATGGCGCTTGCGATGAAAATCAATCGCCATCGCAGTCGCCTGCAAACCAGCAGATCAATTAACTCCACAAGTATAACAGAGGTTCCGCCAAAAACAAAGTGTGTTTCTGACAATAAGCTTGCAGTCGCCAGACGGAATCTGTCATAGGATTGCCGTCGGGGCGCGTCGAAGGTCTTCGCCCGTCAACCCGTTGGCGCAGGCGCGCTGACCAGGGCGACGCATTCATCTGCGCGCAGCGCCATGCAGTGGACGCCTTGCACGACGCCTTCTTTGGCGGGCGTCTCGCCGGCGCGGAAGCGAATAATCTTCCCCAGCCTCGAGATGATGAAGACGTCGCTGTCCTCTTCAACGGCTGCTGCGCCGACGACGGCGCCGGCTTTCATGGCAACCTTGCCACCGGCGCCGGGCGATTTGTTTGCGGTGAAGCCGCTCATCAGGCGGATTGTGCCTTTGCCGTCCTCACTCAGCAGAAAGACGCCTCCCTCCGGCTTTGTGGCGACGACCGAAACCACACGATCTCCCGGCTCCACGCGGATGCCCAGGCAGCCGCGCATCGGCGCCAGGCGCTCGGCGAAGCGAATCGCCAGCCCCGCGCGCGTGACAAGGAAGAGATCATCGGCGCCGCTGCTCCAGCAGGCGGCGGCTGGCGCGCCGCCCTCGCGCGGGTCGAGCAGCACGACGCCCGGCTGCAGGCTGGCGCCCATGTACTGACGGGCGATTCTCCGCACCTGGCCGCGCTCGGTGACGAGCACCAGAAAGGCGCTCTCTGCGCTCCGATCCGGCAGCACAACGGCCAGCCGTTCGTCCGGGCGCATGGGGAAACGCGCCAGCAACGATTCTCCCTTGCTGCGCACCTCTCGCTCGGGGATGTCGGCGACGGCGACGCGGAAGACCCGCCCCTGATTGGTCAACAACAGCAGCGAATCGCTTGCATCCGCCACTGCCAGGAAGGCGGGCGCATCGTTGGCCGGCGCCTCCAGGTCAAAGACGCCCATGCCGCCGCGGCGTTGACGGCTGTAAAGATGGCGCGGGGTGCGTTTGGCGAAGCCGCCGGCGCTGACCGTGATCACGTTGACGGTGGTCGGCGCTTCATCCGGCTCGAACGAGGTCTCACGGCGCTCGCCGCTTGTTTCCGCCGCCTCGAATTCGGCGAGCCGGGCTTCCAGCGCCTCGATGTAGGCAATCACTTCAGGCGACGCACCGCTCAGGTCAGGCCGTTCCATGCAAACACCTCCAGACGGATGGGCATTTTCACTCCTCTTCGCTCATCACGATCAACACTTCTCCGCCAACTTCGACGCGGTCGCCAGGGCGCAATTTGCGGCCGCGCCGCGTTTCGACCTCGCCGTTCACGCGCACTTGACCGCTCTGGATCAGCAGTTTCGCCTGCCCTCCTGTGGGCGTGATGCGGGCCAGTTTAAGGAATTGCTCCAGCTTAATCGTCTCTTCCACGTTTCGTCACTCCATGGCGCGTTGAAATGTACGTGCGCTGAACCAGATGCTCAGGACAGCGGTGGCGACCAGCACGGCCAGACACAGGAGCGGATCCAGCGCGTCGCCGCCGAAGAGCCACCTGCGCATTCCCTCCACGGCGTAGGTCGTGGGGTTGACCACCGCAACGACCCGCATCCAGACCGGCATGGCGTCGAGCGGATAGAGCGCTGAGCTGAAAAAGAGCAGCGGCAAGTTGAGGAGGAACAGGATGGTGTGGTAGCCGCCGATCGAGCGGCTGCGCAGCGCCATCGCGTTGGCGAAACCGACCATGGTCACCACAAAGGCTGTCAACACGAGCGCAGCGCCCAGCGCGCTGCCCGGCGAGGCCGCCAGCCGCGCGCCGAAGAGCAGGGTCACCAGCACGATCAAAATCGACTGCGTCACCGTCTTGACCAGGCCGCTGGCCGTCGCCGCCAGCAAAATGCTCAGCCGTGGGATCGGCGCCACCATGTATTCTTTCATGACGCCTTTGATTTTTTCCTCCAGCAGTGGCATGCCCGCGTTGATGGCGCCGCTCAGCGCCGTGAACGCAATGATGCCCGGCGCAATGAACGACAGATAATTGAGCCCGGCGATGGCCTCCGTCGTCACCAGCCTTTCCATGCCCAGCCCAAAGGTCGCAGCAAGCAGGATGGGCGCCGCCAGGGTGCCCCCCACTTCCTGGCCGTTGTGCAGAAATTTGTGCATATGTTTGGTGAAAATCACCCACGTTCCCCGCCACAGCTCGGCCCCATGCCGGTGTTTGACCGCCGAACTTGTGATCAAGGTCTCTTGTTGCAATTGATGGTGCATTCTGCGCGCTCCTGAACGGAATCAATGATTGCTTTGTCCTTACGTATAGATTTTGTCCTTACGTATAGATATAGTGTAAACGGGCGCTGCAGCTTGCGAAAAATGATCGAAACCCCCGCGCGCTCGGCGCCTCTGCTGCAAGACTTTGCCCGGTCGCCGCGCTCTTTTGAAGTGATTGCATTGGGAAGGCGCATGATATAAAGTAGATAGTGCAAGTGTGAAGCGGAAAGATCGAGCAAAGGAGGAGAAACTCATGAATGCATCATCTCGTCTCAGTTTCACCCAAATTCAGTGGGGAATCATCGTTCTGACCGTCATTACCGCGGTGATCCATATCTGGCTGGGCGCCGGCTTTTTGGATTCCGGCGGCCTGCTCTTCGTGCTCAATGGACTGGGCTATCTGGGGCTGCTGGTGCTGTTGCTTGCCCCCATCGCAGCGCTGACGCCCTATCGCACCTGGATCCGCTGGGCGCTCATCGCCTACACGGCAGTGACCGTGATCGCATGGGTTTTTATCGGAACGCGCTCGCTGATCGCCTATATCGACAAAATCGTGGAGATTGCGCTGATCGTGTTGCTCTGGCTGGATGGTCAGCGGCAACGATGATTCCCTCTACCTTTTCCACTTTGCCTTGAGCGCGTCGATGCGCCGAATGGACGCGTCGATGCGCTCAAGGCTGAGCCTGCCGTCCTGCACCGCAGTCGTCAGGACGTCGATCACGCGGCCGGCGACGTCAGGGTCGTAGGTCAGGTTGTTGCCGATGGCGATCACATCCACGCCGGCTATTACGCTCTGCACGACCGCCTCCTCGAAGCCGTAGACATGGGCGATGGCGCCCATCTGCATATCGTCGGAAACGATCACGCCGTCGAAGCCCATCTCCTCGCGTAAAAGGCCGGTGAGGATGGCGGGGGAGAGCGTCGCCACGTGGTCGGGATCGAGCCGAGCGTTGAAGACATGCGCCGTCATGATCGAGTCCACCAGCCCCTCTGCAATCAGGCGACGATATGGCTCCAGCTCTACAGCTCGCCACGCGTCGGTCACGTCGACGAAACCCAGATGCGAGTCGTCGCGGCTGCTGCCGTGGCCGGGGAAATGTTTGAGCGTGGTCGTGACGCCGTGCGCCCGGTGGCCGCGGATAAAGGCGGCCGCCTGGGCAGTCACCACATCCGGATCCGCCGAAAAACTGCGCCCCAGCGCGCCGATGATGGGGTTGTCGGGGTTGAGGTTGAGATCGACGACCGGCGCAAAGTTATGGTTGACGCCGACCGATCTGAGCGTGCGCGCCATCTGCTCGGCGACGGCGTAGGTGAACGCCGGATCGTTGCGCTCTCCCAGGGCCTGGGCGGAGAGCGTCGACGGGAAGCCATGGCGTTCATCGAGGCGGGCGACGAGGCCGCCCTCCTGATCGACGGCGACGATCAACGGCGTTTCGGCCATCGCCTGCAGTTCGGCGGTGAGTGCGGCGACCTGCTGTGGGGATTCGACGTTGCGCAGGGGGCTTTGCAGCGCCGCGTCGTAGCTGAACAAAATCACGCCGCCGAGGCCGCGTTCGCGCACATCGGCCACAATCGGGTTGGCGGAATCGAGCCTCAGCCCGCGGAAGCCGACGAGCACCATCTGCGCCAGCTTGCGCCGCAGCGTCCTTTCCTCTGGAACCGGAGGCGCGGCGGTGGGCGTTGGACTTTCGGGCGAAGCGGTTGTAGTCGGCGGCGCAGGCTTCGGTTGTTGAGGAGAGGGCGCCTCCTGTCTACAGCCCCCTGCAAGGCTCCAGGCAAGGACTGCGCCCGCAGCTAAGACCTGCCGGCGCGTCCAGGTGCGACGATGCGCGCATCTGTTGTGCGCGGCGGAAAGAAATTCACCCACCGATGATCGGATCATCCACCACCGGCAGATCCCAGTGGGCCAGCAGAATCTCGAAGCGGCGGCGCTCCTCGCGTTGGAAAGTCTCCTGGTCGGGGTACAGCTCGCGTTTGATCGCCGCCTCACCCTCCGGCGGTTCGTGCGCAGCCAGCACGTTCTTAAAGACGATGGTGACGCGGTAGTCCCAGCGCCCATCCTCGGTCGTGTGATAGCGCGGCCGCGTGCAGGTGACGGAGAGGAAGCGTCCACGCTCCACCTGCTTCAACAGCACGGGCAGGTGGTTCTTCTTGAAGAGTTCAATAAACTCTTCGGCGTGCCCCCACTTCGCCTTGTAGTAGTATTCGATCACATAGGGTTTGTTGAGCAAATCCTGGGCATGATCCGACATTTTTCCATCCATCTCCCTTGTCTCAAACGCTGCAATCCGCCGCTCCGAGCGGCGCCTACGGAATCATGATGGTTTCTCGTAGGTGCGGCTGCAAGCCGCACACCCCTCTCAACCTCCTTGACACGGCGGGCAATTGGCGAAGTCTGGGCGATCGCATAGCCAAGGGTCAACCAATTCATCTGGGACGGGGCAGCGGTCATCTTCACCACCTCCACCATCTCCCCCGCCACCTCCGCCGGAGGAGCCGCCGCCAGGAGGCGCCGGAGACCGCGGACAGGGCGGGCCGACGTCGATCGGCGCACTGGCGTCGGAGACCCATCCGGCGAACTGGCCGTTGACGCGATAGGCGATGCGCGCGACGGCGATAGCGTCGCACTGCACGCGGAAGGGTTCGGCCTGCCAGACGAAGAAAGGGCCGTCGCGGGTCACCTGCCCGGGTTCGGCCACGAAGACGCGATAGGGCAAGGTCTCGCCCTTGAAAAAGAGCAGCAGGTCAAAGTACCAATCCAGGCCGCGCAGGCGCCCCTGATCGCCGTACCACTGCCAGCGGAAGACGCCGCTGTTGAAGTCGACCAGGTCGGGCGCTTCCACCTGAATGGATTCAGCCGGGTATGCAGGCGTTGGGGGAGGCGGCGGCGCCGGTCGAGCAGGCTGTGCAGGCTGCGTTGCAGGGCGAGGCGTCGGCGGCGGCGCCGGGGGCTGAGGCGCCGGCTGCCCATCGAGCTGCACGAAGCCGGCGTTCACCCACGCCAGGCCCACCGGCGCAGCAGGGTAGCGGATCAGATACCAGCCGCCGCTGCGTCCGACCACGGCCACGCGCGCGCCTGTATCGAGCTTGCCCAGGATGCGTCCGTTGACGCTCGGTGCATCGCGCACGTTGAGCCGAGGAGACGCAATCACCGTGCCGCCGAAGACGAGAAAACCAGATGGGCTGGGGGCGGCGGGACCCACGCCTTGCTGAAGGGCGGGGGTGGCGGTCGCAGGCGCAGCCGGTGCAGTCGCCAGCAGCAGGGCGGCGACCAGCGCCAAGGCGGCAAAATGAACGTAGCGATGGGAGAGCAGTCGAGCCATAGCTTGTTTCTCCTTCCCCCTCAAACGGGTTCCTTCGGATGCACCGCGTTGATTATTTGAGAAGCACAAATGTACCATACCACCGAAGCAACGCACTCGCCAAATGGGAGAGGACGATCAGCGGGTGCTCGACTGCGCCGCCGGCTCCGTCCGATTCTTCAGCGACGGAGGGCCATCGACGTCGTTGCAGCGTTGCGCAGCGCCTGCACCGAGGCTGCGATATCCCCCGCAAACGCAGCGCTGCCCACCGCAAAGAAGTCTGCGCCGGCGGCGACGCACTCGCCGATGGTCGTCAGGTTGACGCCGCCGTCCACGCCGATGGCGAAATGCAGCCTCTGCGCGCGGCGCTGTGCGTGCAGCCAGCGCACCTTGTCAAGCACGCTTGCATCGAAGGGCTGCCCGCCGAAGCCCGGCTCCACCGCCATCACCAGCAGCAGATCGACCTGGGGCAGAACGGACGCCAACGCCTCGACGCTGCGGCTGCGGTTGACGCCTACGCCGACCTGACAGCCCAACCTGCGCACCGCTGCAACGGTCGCCGCCAGGTCGGGTGTCGTATCCTCCTGGACGATGATCATCTCCGCCGCCGCGAAGAGAGAGAGGACGTCATCCGGGTTGCTGACCTCCAGATGTGCGTGCAACGGCAGCCTCGTCACCCGGCGCAGATCGGCCAACGTCTTGGGGCTGAAGGCGTAATTGGCCACGTAGTGCCCATCCATGACGTCGACGTGCAGCGAGTCTGCGCCGCCTGCTTCGGCGGCGCGCACGGCTGCGGCCAGGTGGGCGGTGTCGGCGGCGAGGATGGAAGGGCTGATGTGAATCATCGCGCGCGCCTCGCCACGTGTCGCGTGGTCTCCTGGATCAAATCCTGGATGCGCCCGTAGGTGGCGATGTACTGATCGACATAGAAGCGATATTCTTCGTGCGCATCGGCGTTGGGCTCGATGCGGTCGCGTACATGCACCATCTGCCGCGTTGCATCAGGCACGCCGGGGAAGAGATTGGCTGCGACGGCGCCGAGGATCGCCGATCCCAGCGTGGGCGCGTCGGCGACTTCGGTCAACGTGATCGGCGTGTTGCTGACGTCGGCGTGCATCTGCATCCACAGCCTGCTTTTGGTCGGGCCGCCGGCCGCCACCACTTCCTTCACCTCGAAGCCGTTGGCGTGCATAGTGCGCAGGATGTGCTCTGTGCCGTAGCAGATGCCTTCCAGGATGGCGCGAAAGACATGGCCGGTGGTGTGTCGCAGCGAGAAGCCGCGCATGACCCCGCGCGCCTCTGGATCGACGTAGGGCGTGCGGTTGCCCTGCCAGTAGTCGAGCACAATCAGGCCGTCCGAGCCGATGGGAACTTGCGCCGCCAGCTCGTTCAGCACGGTGTAGACGTCCACTCCGCGCTGAGCGGCGAGCGTCGCCTCCTTGCCACAGAAATTGTCGCGGAACCACTTCACCACCGAACCGGTCGAAACCTGGCCGCCCTCCACCGTGTACTGGCCGGGCATGACGGCGTCGGTGTAAGCGCCGAAGATGCCTTTGGCGTGAAACTGCGTGGCGCTCTGTCCGAGGATCAGGTGAGACGAGCCGGTGATAAAGGCCGCTTTGCCCGGCGCCACCACGTCCAGGCCGAGCATCGCCACATAGGCGTCGGCGCCGCCTTCCGCCACCGGGATGCCGGGCTTCAGCCCCAGTTCGGCGGCGACGTCGGCGCGCAGCGCGCCGGCCACCTGGCCCATGTCGAGAATGCGCTGGGGAAAGCGTTCGATCACGTCGCCCAGCCCGATCTTTTCATAAAAGCTGACCGGCCAGCCGCCGGCGTTGCGGTCATAGTACCAGCGAATGCTCACATTGTTGATGCTGCCCACCCACTCGCCGGTGAGCCGATGCGTCAACCAGTCGATAAATTCGCCTACGTAGCGCGCCCTGGCCCACGTCTCCGGCTCATTTTCTTTGAGCCAGAGCGCCTTGCAGGGCATCCATTCGGCGGAGACGTTGCCGAAGCCGTTGTACTTGCGCGCAGGGTCGTCGATTTGCGCGATGCGGTTGGCCTGATCCGCCGCGCGCACGTCCATCCAGATGATGGCGGGCCGCAGCGGCGTAAAGGCTTCGTCCATCAGCACGACGGTGCAGCTCGTGCAATCTGCGCCGAGGCCGACGATGGCGTCGCCGGGCGCATTGCTCTGGGCCAGCGCGCGTCGCGTGGCGGCGACAAAAGCCTGCCACCATTCATCCGGCTTCTGCTCCGCCCACCCGGGATGGGGATGGTAGAGCGGATATGGCTCCGAAGCAAAGGTGAGCGGGCGGCCGTTCAGGTCAAAGATGCCGACGCGCACGCTCTCCGTGCCGAAATCGACGCCAAGCACATAGGGACCTTGAGTCATAACGCCTCCAGAATTGTTGTGTGAAAGTTTGTGCAGGTGCATGGAAAAGTTGCAGGTAAGTATACCATGGTTGGCTCACTGCGCGCCATGATTGGGTTGTCGTAGGTAGGGCCTCTGGCCGGGCAGCGGGTGGATCGGAATGCGGCGTTGGACGGATCGAGATGTCACGCCGGAGGCGTGACGCGGGAGCATTGCATGTCGGTTTATCCACTCCCGATGCCGGGAGAGGGGGCAGGGGGTGAGGGCTTGCTCTCTCACCGGTTTCCGGGCCTGTCGAGGACGTGCGGCTGGGAGCCGCACCTACGAAAAACCATCCTCACTCCGTAGGCGCCGCTCGTAGCGGCGCCGCCTCGGTTCACCAAATCCCCGGCGCTCCGTCCTCCCCCTCTCCCAGCATTGGGAGAGGGGGCCGGGGGGTGAGGGCCTTCCCCACCGGCGCATGGGCCTGCTGAGGATGTGCGGCTGGGAGCCGCACCTACGAAAAACCATCCTCACTTCGTAGGCGCTGCTCGTAGCGGCGCTGCCTCGGTTCACCAAATCCCCGGCGCTCCGTCCTCCCCCTCTCCCAGCATTGGGAGAGGGGGCCGGGGGGTGAGGGCCTCGCGATCTTGCCGCTATACTCCCAGGCCAATAAAAGAAGGACCGGGGTTTCACCGGTCCTTCTTTCCAGAGCGCTGTTTAGGGGCGCTCAGTGGGTTCGATATAGCGAGACGCTAGATCAAATCTTCTGCACGTTGGCGGCGGAGGGGCCTTTGGGGCCGTTCTCGATCGAGAACTCGACCTTATCGCCTTCGGCCAGGGTGCGGAACCCGTTGGAGATGATCGCCGTCTGATGCACGAAGACATCTTTGCGGCCGGAGTCCGGCGTGATAAAGCCGTAGCCTTTTTGGTCGCTGAACCACTTGACGGTGCCTTTTTCGCGAGTTGCCATTTGGAGACTTCCTTTCTTCCAAAAACAAAAATGTTGATAGTGCTATGAAATGTGGTCGTTTCCAACGGCAAAACAATAAGCCGCTCAAACGTAAGGTCTGAGCGGCTGACTTTCACTCGCTGACTGACTTACATTCTAGCGTAGTGAAGCATATCGTGCTTTGGCGAAGCTGTCAAATTCGGAAAGGTGCGCAATCCATTTATTTCACGCGCTGTTCAGCATTGTCCACAAACTGGCGAACAGTTCGCTCACGCTGGCGTAATGCGTCGGCGCGCCGCCATTGCAATCGATCGTCGTCGCGCGCCAGGGCGCAGTTTCGTTCTCTCGCCAGAAGCGCACCATCACGGTGCGATAGTTGCGCCGGTAAGCGCGTTCTGCATAGGCGGCGCTGAGATAAGCGGGAGGTTGGGGGTTTTCTATTGCGTTATTCATGGTCGTCCCTTTCCGTCGAAATGATGATCTGGCCGCAATGCGCAAAGCTGTATAATCGATGAAGCGAATGTCCGCCAGCAATGATGCACGATGTCCGTTAGCAACGCGTTAGCGCATGCGTCGTCCGCCGCCTTTGGAAGCGGAGGCGATGGGCGTGCTTAGCCCTCTCCCTCGGCCCGCCGCTTGTGTCTGGGCCTGCTGTTTTGATCGCTGCTTTCGACAAGACTGTATCATTATGGAGGATCGGGTTTCTGAGTCTCCACGGACAAATTGGTGAAATTTGGCTGACTGCATTTGACGCATGATGGATCGATGACAATGCTTACGCTTCATCTTTTTGGCGGATTCGAGGCGCGGCTCGCCGATCGGCCGTTGCAGGGGTTTCGCTCTGTGAAAAACGAGGCGCTGCTCGCCTACCTGGCGCTGGCGGCGAACCGTCCTCACTCTCGCGCGGCGCTGGCCGGGCTGTTGTGGCCGGAGGAGCCGGAGGACGCCGCGCGACGCAATCTGCGCCAGGCGCTGTTTCAGTTGCGCCGTGTGTTGGGGCCTGCCGGCTCGGCGTTGATTGCCGATCAGAACACGGTGCGTTTTGAAGACGCCGGCGTCTGGACGGACGCTGCGGCGTTCACCCATCTGCTGCACACCTGCGGCCATCATGAACACGCCAGACCGGACCATTGCGCCGCCTGCATGATGCGCTACGCCGAAGCGGTTGCGCTCTATCGGGGCGAGTTCTTGCAGGGGCTTTTTGTCGATGACAGCCCTGCGCTCGAAGAATGGCTTCTCATGCAGCGCGAATGGTTTCACGCTCGCTGCATGGAGATGCTCGACGCGCTCGCCGCATGGCATGAGGCCGGCGGTGCGTTTCAGGTCGCTCACCGCTACGCCCAACGGCAGATCGAGCTCGACCCACTGCGCAAAGAGGCGCACCGTCGCGCCATGCGCGCGCTGGCATTGGCAGGACAACGCAGCGCCGCTCTGGCTGCCTACGAAGCCTGTTGGCGACTGTTGGAGAGGGAGCTGGGCGCGCCCCCTTCTCCGGAGACGGAGGCGCTGGCTGTGCAGATTCGCGATGGGACGCTGACGGCAACCGCAATCGCCCCTGCACCGCGCCGCGTCGCCGCCCCACTTCACAATCTTCCCCCGCTCTCGACGAATTTGATCGGTCGCGAAGACGAACTGACGCAGCTTCGACAATGGCTGCTCGATGCGGCGCGACGGCTCATCACGCTGACCGGACCAGGCGGCGTCGGCAAAACGCAGCTTTCTCTGGCTGCAGCTACAGAGATGCGCGGAGCCTTCGCCGACGGTGTATGGTTTGTTTCGCTGGCGGGCGTGGACGAGCCGGATGCGTTGGTGACCGCTGTTGGACGCGAGATGGGGCTGAACATCCAACCGACGCCGGAGCCGTGGCAGCAGTTGATCGACTTCCTCGCCCCGCGCGAGGCTTTGCTCATCCTGGATAACTTTGAACACCTGTTGTCGTCGGCGCCTCTGTTGAGCGACTTGCTCGCCAAAGCCCCACAGCTCAAGGTGCTGGTCACCTCACGCGCGCGGCTGAATCTGCAGGCGGAGCATGTGTTGTCGCTCTCCGGGCTGGCGTGGCCGGAAGAAGAACCCGCTCCGTCGCCTGAAGCGCTGCGACAGTGGAGCGCCGCGCAGTTGTTTCTCGAATGCGCGCAGCGCATCGACCCGCATTTTGCGGCGGACGCCTCCAACGCATCCGCCATCGTCGCCATCTGTCGTCTGGTCAATGGGATGCCTCTCGCCCTCGAGCTGGCGGCAGGCTGGGTGGAGATGTACACCTGCGAGGAGATCGCCCGGGCGATTCGCTCCAACCTGGATTTTCTCGCCACCGATAGGAGCGATGCGCCTGCGCGTCAGCGCAGCGTGCGCGCCGCCTTCGACTATTCGTGGCGTCTTCTTCAACCTGCGGAGCAGCGCATGCTCGTCCAGTTGTCGGTCTTCCGAGGGGAATTCGGTCGCGAGGCGGCGCTGGCGATCACAGGGGCGCCGTTGACGACGCTGACGGCATTGGTGCGTCAGTCGCTGCTCCAGGTTGTGAAGTCAGGGCGTTTTGTGATGCACGAACTGCTGCGCCAGTTCGCCGGCGATCAGGCGGTTCGTCTTGCCGATGAAGGGCTTCTATTGGCGGTGGAAGAGGCGCACGTCCGCCATGCGCATTTCTACCTCCAGCAGCTGGCTGCGCATGCAAAGGCTCTGGTTGGGACGACGCCTCAGTTCAGCGCAGCCGCCATCGCCGCCGATCTGGACAATATTCGCGCCGCATGGCGTTGGGCGGTCGAACATGGCGAAGAGGCGCTGCTGGCGCGCGCCTTGGACGGGCTGGCGCGTTTTTACGAGATCCGGGGGTTGCATCAGGAAGCGGCGCAGCGGTTCAGAGAGGCCATCGATGCGGTTCAAAGCGAGCGACTGCGCGCTGCATTGCAGATCGAACAGGCGCGTGCGTGCATCACGCTGGCGCGCTACGACGACGCCGTTGCGGCCAGCCGCGCCGCGCTGGAGCGCGCGCGGCGGATGGACGATCCAGGGCTGGCCGCCGCTGCGCTGCTGCAGTTGGGGATCGCCGCCAACGTCATGGGCGACGCCCACGAGGCGGAGCAATATCTTGAAAATGCGTTGCCCCTCGCCCACGCAGCGAAAGACGAGCCGTTGATCGCCGAAATTCTGGCCGCCCAGGCGCCGGTGCGCGCCTATTTAGGCCAGGACGGCAGCCCTCTGCTGCATGAAGCGTTGGCTATTTATCGCAAATTGGGCAATCGTCGCCGCGAGGGGCTGACGCTCAACGACCTCGCCATGGTCGCCACGCGCACGCATGACTGGGACGCCTGCATCCGCTACGCCTCCGCTGCATTGGAGGTGGCCCACGTCCTGGGTGAGCCGCGGTTTGAATCGATGACGTTGAACATCCTCGCTGCCGCGCATGCGGAACGCGGGGACTACGCCGAGTCGGATCGGGCGTTGTTGCGCTCCGTGCACCTGGCGCGGGCGATCGGCTATCAGATCGGCGAGGTCAATGCCCTCAACAGCCTGGGGCTGAACCATCTGGATCGGCATGAACGTCGCCAGGCGAGAGAGTACTTTGAGCAGGCGCTGGCCATCGCGCGACGCACGAACTATCGCCGCGGCATCGGCGTGTTGTTGGCCAATTTGGGCAACCTGGCCTGCGACGAGGAAGAGTACGCCCGTTCGGAGACGCTTCAGTGCGAGGCGCTTGAAATTGCCCGCGCGGCGGAAGACCGCTATTTCATCGCGTTGCGCCTCAGCAGCCTGGGCGAAGTTCGGCGCTGGCAAGGCGATTATGCCGGCGCGCTGCGATGTTTTGTAGAAGCCGCCGACCTGGCCGCTGCGCTCGGCGCCTCCAGCATCGAAGCCAAGGCGCGCGCGGACGTCGGGCTGCTCTATGCACTGTTCGGCGACGACGCCCGCTGCGAACAGGCGCTGAACCGCTCCCTGTGGCTGGCGCGTCGCGCCCAGTCGTTGGGAAGCGAATATCGAGCGGAGGCGGCGCTGGCCTGGCTCGCCTTTGGGAAGGAGGATCCAGAGGGCGCTGTCACGACGTTGCGCAGCGTCGCAGAACGGGCGCGCACCGCAGAGCAGAAAGCGGCGGAAGCGCAGGCGTTGACTGCGCTGGGCGCAGCGCTGATCGAGCTAGGGAAACCTGAGGAAGCCGAAGCGGCGCTAGAACGCAGCCTTGCGCTGCGGCAGGCGTTGCCGGGCAGGCTCATGACGCTGGCGCCGTTGGCGCATCTGGTCGATCTCAAATATCGCAACGCCAGGCTGCGCGAGGCGATGCGTTTTCTGGAAGAGATGTTGCTGATCTTGGGAGATCATCTCGTCGGCGGCGTGGACGATCCGCTCGTGGTGTACGTCATCGGAGGGAAGGTGTTGCAGGCTGTCGGCGACGCCCGCGGGGCTTCGTTTCTCCACCGCGGGCGTCAGCATCTGCTCGAACAGGCGAGCGTTTTTCCCGGAACAAAGCTCCAGGAGCGTGTGCAAGCGCTGTTGGGCGATTCGTCGCCCCTCGACTTTTGCTGACGCACGGTCAGCTTTTCCAGCGGACGCCTCAGCCGCCGCCGGTGGAGCAGTTGTCGCCTGTGGCGAGGCCGCCCCCGACGCCGCCGCCTTTGACGCCAAAGGTGGAGAATTTCTTATCCACCCTGGCGCTCTGACAATGGGGGCAGACAATCTCTTCTTTCACAGAGGCGCTGCGCACCCACTGCTCGAACAGGGCGCCGCAGTTGGCGCAGACATATTCATACAACGGCATATTCTTTCCCTCCTCTTTTCTTTAAATGACGCCCATCTTCCAGGCGTTGTCGATCAACAGAAAGATGGCGAGCGCAATCACGAAAAGCGCAAAGCCTTTGCGCAGATGGTCGGGATGCAGGATATGCGCCAGACGGGCGCCAACCAGCGCTCCCGTCAACCCTGCAGTGACGAAAATCGTCACCACCTGCAGGTCGATCGCCGCAGCGTGCAGATGCCCTAAAAAGCCGGCAAGGCTGTTCATGGCAATCACCACCAGCGACGTCCCCACCGCCTGACGCATCGGCAGACCGACCAGCATCACCAGCGCCGGAACGATCAGAAAACCGCCGCCCACGCCCAGGAAGCCGGTCAGCAGGCCGACCGCCGCGCCGCTGGCGACGGTGGCGAGCCAGCCGCGCCGGCCGTTTTCGCCCTCCGTCGGCTGCGGCTTGAGGATCATGAACAGCCCGACCACCAGCATCAAGAGTGCAAAGAGCGCCATCAACACCGCCGGCGGAAGCAGTTTCGACCAGCCAGCGGCGAGATAGGCCGTCGCCATGCCGACGCCGCCGAAGAGCAGTGCCACCCGCCAGTTGAGCGTGCCCTGGGAACGGTGCATGAAGGCGCCCATCATGCTGTTGGCGCCTACGATCACGAGCGAAGCGGTCACCGCCGCCTGCGGCGACTGCCCGACGACGTAGACAAGCGCAGGCACGGTCAGAATCGAGCCGCCGCCGCCCAATAATCCCAGCGAGAGGCCAATGGCAAAACCTAACAACACGTCAATGACAATTTGCTCGATCACAACAAGACCACCCTGATTTCAACCAAAATGCTCGAATCTCTGTCGTCGGTTCGCCGACCGTTCGGTTTCTCGGCTACGCCGTCACCGTCTCCATCCTCACGCCGCTCTCGGTGGGCAGGAACTTCGACCAGCACTCTGTGCCTTCGTTCAACGCAATCACATTCTCAAAGCCGGCGGCCTCGAGCAGGCTGGCGGCGATCTGCGAGCGATAGCCGGTGGCGCAATGCGTCACGATCGTGCGGTCTCTAGGCAGAGTCTCCAACTGGTCGGGAAGGTAGCCTAGCGGAATGTGGCGCGCGCCCACGATGTGTCTTTCGGCGTACTCGGCCTTGTTGCGTACATCCAGAATGAGGATATTGTTCTGCGGCAGCCGTTTCGCCAGCTCGCGCGCCGTGATGACCGGCAACGCCTGCGTGCGATGGGCGAGCACATCGGGGGTGAAGTAGCCGGGCACATAATCGACGCCGATCGAGCGCAGGTCGGTCAAAATTTGCCGCTCAGAATCCACCGAGGGCAACAGAATGTAGACCGGCCGCTCATAGTCCACCAGCCAACCCATGTAGGTCACGAAGCTGTTGTTGTCCGCCGGCACGTTGACCGTTCCCGGGACGTGCGCCGCAGCAAACTGGCCCCGGTTGCGCAGGTCGAAGACCTGGCCGCCGTCCTCGATGATGGCGTCCAACGTGGCGCGGTCATAGTTGACGGGCGTCGGCAGCGAAGTGGTGAGGGGCGGCCCCAGCTTGTTGATCTTCTTCATCTGTGCAAAGTACTTGGGCGGCTCCGGTTGCCCCTCGAGGAGCCAGGCGACGAAGGCGTCCTCGTCTTCAAACTGGAAGGCGGGGTTGAAGAGTTTCTCGTAGCCCAGCGTCGTCGAAGGGATGGCGCCCAGCGCCTTGCCGCACGCGCTGCCGGCGCCGTGCCCGGGCCAGATCTGCAGATAATCCGGCAGGGCTTTGAAGCGCTGCACAGTGTGAAACTGCTGTCGCGCGCCAACTTCTTTGGTGCCCTTGTAGCCCGCCGCTTCCTCCAGCAGGTCAGGTCGACCGACGTCGCCTACGAAGAGAAAATCGCCGGTGAAGACGCCCATGGGTTTGTCGGCGCCGGCCGTGTCCGTGATCATGAACGAAATGTGCTCCGGCGTGTGGCCGGGCGTGTGCAGCACTTCCACCTTGATGTTGCCCACCATCCAACTGTCGCCTTCGCGCACCAGGATCACGTTCGGCTCATCTGCAAAGGCGTATTTCCAGTTGGCGTCCCCCATGTCGCTCAGATAGATCGTGGCGCCGGTGACTGCAGCCAGCTCGCGGCTGCCGCTCACAAAGTCGGCGTGGATGTGCGTCTCGGTCACATGGGTGATGCGCAGCCCTTCCTTCTCGGCGGCGCGCAAATAGGGCAAAATATTGCGCGCCGGATCGACCACCATCGCCTCGCCTGTGGCGACGCATCCCACCAGATAGCTGGCCTGCGCCAGTTTTTCATCGTAGAAATATCGAAGCAGCATCTGTTTTCCTCCTTGAAACGAGCGGAATTTCTTACCTCGTCACCGGCAAGCCCTGCCGCACCCAGTCGATAATGCCGCCCAAGTCGTACACCTCGGTGTAGCCCGCTTGCATCAACATGTTGGCGGCAAAGGCGCTGCGATTGCCGCTGCGGCAGTAGACGATCACCGGCTGATCTTTTGGGATGCGGTTCATCTTTTGCTGCAGCTCTTGCAGGCTAATGTTGATGGCCCCCGGAATATAGCCGGCGGCGAACTCCTCCGGCGTCCGCACATCCACCAGGGTGTGCGGCGTCTTGGCGTCCATATAGCGAGCTTTGTATTCCGCCGGCTGCACGAGCTGATGCCCTGGAGCGCCCATCCCACTGAACAATCTCGTGAAGAAACTCATCCTGTTCTCCTCATTGCCATAATTGATTTTGTTTCTCCTACTGTACCCCGTTTCTATTTGCGCAACGCTGGCGATTTGCTTATCATTGATATAAGTTAAAACTTATGATTAGTTTGTATAAACTCGAGATTTTCGCCGTCGTCGTGCAGACGGGAAGCTTTAGCGCTGCGGCGGAGCGGCTGCTGATGACGCAGCCGGCCGTCAGCCAACATATTCAGGATTTGGAAGCCGCGCTCGGCGCCAAACTCTTCGAGCGCGGGCGACGCGGGGTCACCCTGACGGAGGCCGGGGAGACGCTGCACCGCTACACGCAGGAAATTCTCCGACTGGTGGCCGAGGCGGAAAGTGCGGTCACGGATGTTCGCCATCTGGCAAGCGGACAGGTGCGCGTGGCCGCCACGCCAGGGGTTGGCGTCTACCTGTTGCCGGACTGGGTGCAGGCCTTTCGCCAGACGCATCCCCATTTGACCGTGACGGTGCAGACCAGCATCACGCCGCACATCGTGGCGGGGCTGCGCCGGGGCGAGATGGACCTCGGCTTTGTCGAAGGAGAGCTGGAGAAGCTTGATCTGGATGACGTCGCTGCGCTCGAGCTTGAGGTCAATGAGCAATTCGTCATCGTGGGGCCGAAACATCCCTGGTGGGAGCGCAGCTCCGTGCGGCTCGCAGAGCTGGCCGGCAGAGGCATGGTGATGCGTCAGCGCAACAGCCAGACACGCATCTGGTTGGACGGCGAGCTGCAGCGCGCCGGCGTGCAGGTGCAGGTGGTGGCCGAATTTGACAACGTAGAGTCGATCAAACGCGCGGTCGCCAAAGGGAGAGACATCGCCATCTTGCCCGAATACGCTGTGCGCAGCGAACTGGAAATGGGACTCTTGCGCGCGTTGCCTGTAGAGGGCAAACCGTTGCAACGAACGCTGAAGCTGGTGTGGAACCGCGCCCAGCCCTTTTCCGCCGTCACCCGCGCATTTTTGCGATTTCTGGCGCGGGAGGCGCCTGCTGTGAACGCGCTGCTCGATGAACGACGAATCTCGCGTTTCGGCAAGTCCACCTCAGGGTCAGACGTTCTTCGTCGCTAACCGACGGGAAGCGCGTCTGCCGTTTCGACGCGTCGTTGGGCCGGTCTTACGGCTGCGGCGTGGCGTTGAGCGTCGCCATCAGCTCATCCAGGACGTTGACAGGCTCCATTACATCGGCGATCAGAGTGGCGACGACGCCGGGGTCCACCGCTTGGTCGACGACGGTTAAATCATCGGCGCCGAAGAGCGACAGCTGACCGGCGGGCGTCCACCCGAAGACTGCATTCTCATCGTACACAGAAAGCCAGCGACCATCCGCCGAAATTCCGGTCACATTCAAGACGCCGGTGGGAGGAGCTTGCTTCAGAATGCGGCCGCCGGGCCGGTCATAGATGGCGGCGCCGCCCGTCGCAATTCCGATGGCCGAAGGCGGCTGCTCGATGGCCAGGAGAGCCGTCCAGCCCGCCGGCCCCCGACGAACGGCGCTCAGCGCCTCCAGCGCGGGCGTCGGCGTCGGCGTGATGAAAATAGGCGTCCCTTGCGGTGTGTTCAGGGTGAAAATGTCGGCGCGCGCCGTATAGACCGGCGTAGGTTGAACCGGGCGCACGACATCGGCGGGAATGGGCGTCGGTGTTGCCAGCGTTGGGCTGCTACAAGCTGCGAGGATCAGAAAGGTGCCCAGCAGCACAATCCACAGGCCATATTGCCGAACGGATGAACGCGTGAAGAGAGGCGATCTCTGTTTATTCATAGCGCAGCGCATCGATGGGGTTGAGGCGGCTGGCCCGAAACGCCGGAAAGATGCCGAAAAACAGCCCGACCGCCGTCGCCACGACCAACGAGGTGACTACGGCGTCGGCGCCCACGACAGCCTGAAATTCGCCGAAGAAGGTGCTGACGATCTGCGCCAGTCCCCAGCCCAGGGCGACGCCGATCATGCCGCCGATGGCGGCCAGCGTCATCGCCTCAATGAGAAACTGGATGAGCACGTCGCCGCGTTTGGCGCCGACCGCCTTGCGCAGCCCGATCTCGCGCGTGCGCTCGGTGACGCTCACCAGCATGATGTTCATGATGCCGATGCCGCCGACCAGCAAGCTGATGGCGGCGATGGCGCCCAGGAAGATCGTCAGCGCGCCCAGAATGTCGCCGAACACGGAGATCAGGTCGTTTTGGCTGATGATGGTGAAATCGTCCTGATCGAGATATTTGATGCCGCGGCGCTCGCGCATCAGCTCGGTGATCGCTTCCTGCGCAGCGGGAATATTGGCGCTGTCGTCGATCGAGGCGTAAATCACCGTGACCCGATACTCGCCGTTGGGCGTCTTCTGCTTGAAGAGGCGATCCTGGCCTGTGGTCAGCGGCAAGAAGACCGAACGGTCGAGATTGCCGCCGGGCCCGCCGCCCTTGCTCTCCATGACGCCGATCACGCGGAAGTTCATGCCGTTGATCTGCACGGTTTGGTCGATCGGGTATTCGTTGTTGGGAAAGAGCTGTTGGTAGGTCTCCGACCCGAGCACGACCACGCGCTGACGTTCGTCGCTGTCGAGCGTCGAGAAGTAAGAGCCGATCGTGGTGTTCCAGTTGCGCACGAGCGGATATTCGGGCGTCGTGGCATTGGCCTGCACGGTGACCGTCTTGCCGGCGCGCGAGACCTGCACGCGCGTCTGAAAGTCCGCCGCCACCGCCGCAACGTGCGGCACGCGGCTGCGGTCGGCGATGGCGAGCATATCGCCCAGGGTCAGCGACCGCACCGGATTGGCGCGCAGCGAGGGCGGCCCTTCGGTGATTTGCCCCGGCGCAATAAAGAGCAGGTTGCTGCCCAAACCGGCGAACTGATCCGTAACATATTTCTCCACCCCGCGGCCGATCGACATCAGCGCAATCACGGCGCCGACGCCGATGATGATGCCGAGCATGGTGAGCACGCTGCGCAATTTGTTGGCCGCCAGGGCGCGCATGGCGATGCGCAATGCTTCCAGCACTTTCATCGTTCGCGCTCCTTCACCATCACCGCCTCATGCCCGTTCGACGAGACTGCATGTGTCTTGGCTGCATGAATGCCGGCCGTCGCCTGTCGGGTTTCATCCGACTCGATCAGCCCGTCTCGGATGCGCACAACCCGGTTGCAGTATTCGGCGGTCTCCGGGTTGTGGGTGACGAAGACGATCGTGATGCCGCGTTCCTGGTTGAGGCGTTGAAAGAGCTCCATGATCTCAATGCTGGTCTTCGTGTCCAGGTTGCCGGTCGGTTCGTCGGCCAGGATCATGGAAGGCTCGTTGACCAGGGCGCGTGCGATGGCCACGCGCTGCTGCTGGCCGCCGGAAAGTTCGTTCGGCTTGTGGTCGAGGCGGTCGCCCAGGCCAACCAGCCGCAGCGCATCCTCCGCGCGCTTGCGGCGCTGCCGGCCGCCCATCCCTGCATAGATGAGGGGCAGCTCCACGTTGGCGACTGCGGTCGTGCGCGGCAGCAGGTTGAAATTTTGAAAAACAAAGCCGATCTTGTGGTTGCGAATGGCGGCCAGCTGGTCGTCCTTCAGACGACTGACGTCTTTACCGTCGAGCTCATAGGTTCCAGAAGTCGGCACATCGAGGCAGCCGATGATGTTCATCAGCGTCGACTTGCCGCTGCCGCTCGGCCCCATGATGGCGATCATTTCGCCGGGATAGACTTCGAGGTCGATCCCGCGCAAGGCGTGCACCTCGACGTCGCCCATCTGATATACTTTGGTGATGTCGCGCAAGGCAATGACCGGAATCTGACCGTTCGTTCGCCCATTTTTTGGCATCATGGCGTTCGTTTCGCCTCTCTTTCCTTCAGGGTCTGCCGCTAGTTGCCGCCGAAGAGTGCGCCGCGCAGCCGTTCTTCGCTGGTCTGCGTCACGAGAGCGATCTGATCGCCCTCCTGCAGACCGGCCAGAATCTGGCTTTCGCGCTCGTTGCGCAGGCCCAGCTCCACCTGCTGTCGCACCGGTTCGCCGTTCACCATCTTGAACACATAGGCGACGCCGGTGTTGCGATCGATGGTGATGAAACGGTTGGGCGCCAACACGACGTTGTCCACGTTCGCCGTGGTGATGATGGCGGTGGCGCTCATGCCCACGCGCAGCGGCTCGTCCGTCGGGTCGGGCACGACGGTCACCTCGTAGGCGACAACGCCGCCGACGTTCGAGGCCGTCGGCGAAATTTCGGTGACTTTGCCGGTGATTTCGGCGCCGGGCAAGGCGTCAACGCTCAGGCGCACCGGTTGACCAACGGCGACCTGACGCACGTCGATTTCATCGACCAGCACCTTCATCTTGAATTGGCTCAGATCGGTCAACACGACCGCCGGCCTGGCGTTGTTGGCGATCTCGCCTGCCTTGATGTTCACCTGGCTGACGACGCCGTCAATAGGCGCGACCAGGCGGGCATTGGCGAGGGCGTTCTCCGCCTGCAGCACGTTGAGCTGCGCCTGCTTGAGCTGGGCGCGCGCAATTGTCAGGTCTTCTTCCTTGGGGCCTTCGAGCAGCTTGTTGAGGTTGTTGCGGGCGTTGACCACCTGCGCCTGCGCCTGTCGCAGCGCGGACTGCGCCTGCGCGATCTGATTCAGCGCCTGGGCGCGCTGCGCCTCGCTCACCGGCTCGTTGGTCTTGGCGACCTGGGCTTTGGCCAGCTCATAGTTGGCCGTCGCCTGCTCTAGCTGCTGCGCCTGCGGGTACATGCCGGCGTCCGGTTGGTCCTTGATCTTGTTGTACGCCTGTTGCGCCTGCTTGAGCGCAATCTCGGCCTGGCGCAGCTGCGCCTCGTTGATCACCTGCTGCGCCTCGCTCGGCCCTGCAAAAAGGTTGCGGTAGTTGGCCTGGGCGCTGGCCAGCGCAGCTTCGGCGCTGGCGACGCCCGCCTGCGCCACTTCGACCGCCGCCTGCGCCGCCGCCACATCCATCGGATCGGGAGGCGCCTCCAGTTTGGCCAACTGCGCCGCTGCGATCTCCTGGGCGACCTTCGCATTGGCAAGCGCAAGCGTCAGCTCGGTGACGTCTAGTTGCGCCAGAAGCTGGCCGCGCTGCACGCTCTGGCCGACCTCGACCAGCACTTCGCTGACCGTGCCGATGTTGCGAAAGACGAGGGAGACTTGATCGTTTGGCTCGATGCTGCCGGTGGCGCTCACCGTGCTGGCGATGGAGCCGCGCTGCACGACGATGGTTTCGTAGGTCGGCGCGTTGCTTTGCGCCTGAACCGGCGCTACATAACGATCGTAGACATACCATCCGCCTGCGCCGATCACCGCAACAACCATCAAGACCACAAAAAATCGCTTCATAGTGTCATCTAGCTTCCTGGTAAGAAAGGCTCGAACAACGCTTCATTTTTTCTTTTTTAATACGATAATTTCTGTACACAAGTTTTATTGTACCCGGTTTTCGTCAGACCAAACAGTAAGTTTGTATGGAATACAGGACCGTGGATTTTCACTTTAGATAGAGGTTGCGCAGTGCGGTGTGTTCTTATAGCAGGGGGCCAGGAAGCCCATGCAATTTACCGATAGAAGTTGCACAGTTGAACCCGGGAATTGATAGAGTGGATTGTGCCTGCGGCTCGCAGCCGCGGGCCCTCACCCCCTGGCCCCCTCTCCCAGCATCGGGAGAGGGGGCCGGAGATTCTCTGGATTCACCGTCGCTGCGGCTGCAAGCCGCACGTTCTCGATGAACGCAAGGTCTTGGGGAATTCGAGCAAGCGCAGCTTGTGAAGCTCCCCGGAAAGGGGGAGGATCGCATCCCCTGCGGCCTGTCAGGAGGCAGGCTCGATCTGAAAGCCGGCCAGATGTTCGAGCGCCTTGATCAGCGCATGATTGCCTTCGTTGCCGAGACCGCGCGCCTGGAGGGTGCGATATAACTGAAAGACCAGGCTGGTGATCAGCACCGGCGCGCCCAGTTCGTCGGCGGCCTCCAACACCAGGCGCAGGTCTTTCTGCTGGAGGTCAATGGTGAAGCCCGGCCGCCAGTCGCGCGCAATGATCTGCGGCGCGCGGTGGGTGAACATCCAGCTCCCGGCTGCGCCCTGGCTGATGGCGTCGTAGGTCTTCCGGAGGTCGACGCCGCCCGCCTGTGCGAACATCAGCGCTTCGCACATGGCGATGCAGTTGCCGACGACCAGCACCTGATTGACCAGTTTGACGGTTTGACCGGCGCCGTGTCCGCCGACGTGGGTGATGGTCTTGCCCATGGCCTGAAACACGGGCAGCGCGCGTGCGAACTGTTCGGCTTCGCCGCCGACCATGATGCTGAGCGTGCCTTTGGCTGCGCCCTCGCTGCCTCCGCTGACGGGAGCGTCGAGCATGAAGACGCCTCGTTCGGCCAGTTTGTCGGCGATTTCGCGCGTCGCCTTGGGGCTGATCGTGCTGCAGTCGATCACCAGGCTGCCCGGTCGCGCGCCGTGGATCACCCCGCGCTCTCCCAAGATCACTTCCTGGACGTCCGGCGTGTCGCTGACGCAGATGACGACGATGTCGCTGCGCTCCGCCACGTCGGCCGGACTGGCGCCGGCGTGTGCGCCTTCCGCCACCAGCTCTTGCATGCGCGTGGTGGTGCGATTCCACACCGTGAGCGGAAACCCCGCCTTGAGCAGGTTCGCCGCCATGCCTCTGCCCATGATGCCGAGGCCGATAAAACCGATTCGCTCCGCCATAAGATCAATCCTTTGCGCTTTTAGGGTTGGCTTGATGATAGGGTCGTTGGGTTGGGCGTTTGCAGCAACCGGCGCAGCGTGGCTGCATTAATCTTTCTGCATCTGGGTCGATGATCCAGTCTTCGCGCACGCCATGGGTTGCATAATCCTCAAATTTCACGCCGCAATCGATCGCTTCGATGAAGATTTCAGCAGTTGTTCGACCGGTTGCGCTCCCTGTTGAGAAGCCATGTGTGCGCTCACCTCCTTTTTCTTCAGGCCGTCGTTTCTTCATTATAGCGAACAATATCGGCTGCAATGAAAAACCCCCGACGTCACCTCTCAGATGACGTCGGGGGTTGTCGCCTCGGGGATGGGAGCATCAACCCTATTGAAGCAACGCCTCGAATTCGTCGGTCTCCTCCGAAGATTTCGTCACGTCCTTGTGCGCTGTGACCTCGAAGACGAACTGCTTGGTCGCTACGCCGTCTTCGCCCACCACCTCGCGGTAGTCCACGGTGATGGTGTCGCCCGGCACGAATTTTTCGGCCAGCATGCCCTCGCTGAGCGGGTCCTGAATTTGGTTCTGAATGACGCGGCGCAGCGGTCGGGCGCCGTACTCCGGATCGTAGCCTGCGTCGGCGATGGCGCGGCGCGCAGCTTCGGTCAGGATCAGCTCCATTTCGTGCTCGGCCATCTGCATGCGCAGCGGGCGCAACTCCAGCTCAACAATCTGGGCGATCTCCTCCTTGGTGAGGCTGCGGAAGACCATGATGCCGTCCAGACGGTTGATGAACTCTGGCCGGAAGGTCTTCTTGAGCGCGTCCATCACCTTGGCTTTCATCTTCTCGTATTCGCTCTCGCGGCGCTCTTCGTCTTCGTCCTGCGAGATGACGAAGCCAAGCCCCTTGGCGCCCTGGATCAGTTTGGCGCCGATGTTGCTGGTCATCAGGATCAGCGTATTGCGGAAGTCGACGCGGCGTCCCTTGGCGTCGGTGAGGTAACCGTCCTCCATGATTTGGAGCAACATGTTGAACGCCTCAGGATGCGCCTTTTCGATCTCGTCGAGCAGCACTACGCTGTAGGGGCGGCGACGCACAGCTTCGGTGAGCTGGCCGCCTTCTTCGTAGCCGACGTATCCTGGCGGTGCGCCGACCAGACGGCTGACGTTGTGGCGCTCCATGAATTCGCTCATGTCGAGCTTGATCAGCGCCTCTTCGCTGCCGAAGAGGAACTCCGCCAGCGTCTTGGCGAGCAGCGTCTTGCCGATGCCCGTGGGGCCCAGGAACATGAAGCTGCCAATCGGACGTTTGGGGTCTTTCAAGCCGGCGCGCGCGCGGCGCACGGCCTTGGCAATCGCCCGGATCGGCTCATCCTGGCCGATGATGCGCTGATGCATCACGCGCTCCATCTCCAGCAGACGCTCGCGCTCCTCGCCGGCGATGCGGCTGACCGGGACGCCTGTCCACATCGAGACTACTTCGGCGATGTCCTCCGCCGTCACTTTCGGCTGATTGGCGGCTTCGTTCCAGCCTTCGCGCAGCTCGCTCAGCCGCGCCTCCAGCTCGACTTCGCGATAGCGGAGGTCGATGGCGTCGTCGAAGCGCTGCATGTCAAGCGCCTGCTCTTTTTCCTTCTGCAGCTTCTTGAGACTCATGAAAGTCTCGCGCAGATTGGCGGCGTAGGGTGCCTTGTACATGCGCACGCGGCTGCCGGCTTCGTCGATCAGGTCGATTGCTTTATCCGGCATGAAGCGATCGGGCACATAGCGCGCGGCCAGATGCGCGGCGGCGTGCAACGCTTCGTCCGTGATGATGAGTTTGTGGTGCTCCTCATAGCGAGGTCGAACGCCGCGCAGGATTTCGATCGTCTGCTCAATCGAAGGCTCCTCCACCAAAATCGGCTGGAAGCGTCGTTCGAGCGCTGCGTCGCTCTCGATATATTTGCGATATTCGTCGAGCGTGGTGGCGCCGATCACCTGCAGCTCGCCACGGCTGAGCGCCGGCTTCAAGATGTTGGCGGCGTCCACGCTGCTGCCCGCCGCGCCTGCGCCGACCAGCATGTGCACCTCATCGATGAAGAGGATCGACTGTGAGTTGATCACCTCTTCGATCACCTTCTTGAGGCGCTCCTCGAACTGGCCGCGGTACATGGTGCCGGCGACCAGGCTGCCGACGTCGAGCATCAGCAGGCGTTTGTTGAGCAGCGGTTCGGGCACATTGCCCTCCACGATGCGCTGCGCCAGCCCTTCGACGATGGCGGTCTTGCCCACGCCCGGCTCGCCAATGAGGGCGGGGTTGTTTTTGGTGCGCCGGCTCAGGATCTGGATCACGCGTTCGATTTCGGCTTCGCGTCCGATGACGGGGTCGAGTTTGCCTTCCTCGGCCGCGGCCGTCATGTCGTAGCCGAGCTGATCCATCAGCGGCGTCTTGGACTCTTTCTTTTGTTTATCTTTGGTCTGCGCCTGGCTCTGCAGGATGTTGCGCGCCGTCTGCGTGCGCACGCGGTCCAGGTTGATGCCCAGCCCGCGCAACACATTGACTGCGATCCCCTCGCCTTCGCGCACCAGGCCAAGCAGCAGATGTTCGGTGCCGATGTAGTGATGACCCATCAGGCGGGCTTCATCCACCGCCAGCTCGATGACGCGCTTGGTGCGCGGGGCCAGGGTCGGCTTGCCGAAAGGCGGTCGCTCGCCCCTTCCGACCGTGCGTTCGACCGCACGGATAATTTGGACCGGCTCCACGCCGAGCTCGCGCAACACCTTCACCGCCACGCCGTTCTCTTCTCGCACCAAACCGAGGAGAAGGTGCTCGGTGCCTATGTAATTGTGATTCAGCCGGAGCGCTTCTTCCTGCGCCAGCGTCAGCACGCGGCGCGCTCGCTTTGTAAAGCGATCTAATTTGTCAGACATAGATCTTCCCTTGTACAACTATCACCGTCGGTTTCCCCGACACCTTCCACTGTAGCAGAAAGCGAAGATACCTGGCAGTAAGTGCCGTTCCTCTTTTTCGCCTCCAGAAAACGCAACCTGCCGAACCAAAGTGAATGTTTACATGAGCGGGTCATACTTCCATTGTAACGAGGCATTTTGCAGTTTGTCAATTCGCTTTTGAGGGATGCGTCTGCATCCGTTGGCAGGGGCGTCCCTCGGGGGAATGGTGCAAAAGGAGGAAATTCGGCGACGCCGCCGATGAAAAGCTCGACGGGCTGGTGCAAAGCGGCGCCCCTACAGACGTTTATTCTCCTAGCGCACGATACGCGTGCCCGTCTCGCCGCGCAGCGCGCGCGCCAGATTTTCTGGATTGGTGATGAGGGTGTAAGCGTTCGGCTTGCGGCTGTTCTGCAAAAAGCGGATGCACGCCTCGATCTTCGGCAACATGCTGCCGGGGGCGAAATGGCCTTCGGCGATATATTGCTCCGCCTCGGCGATGGTCATTTCATCCAGGAAGACCTGGTTGGGTTTGCCATAGTTCAGCGCCACCTTTTCGACGGCCGTGCTGATCAAGAGCAGATCGGCGTCGATCTGCGAGGCGAGCAGGCTGCTGGCGCGGTCTTTGTCGATCACGGCGTAGACGGAGCGCAGCTCGCCTTTGGCGTTGCGCACGACCGGGATGCCGCCCCCGCCCACCGCCACGACGATCCAACCCATGCGCACCGCCTGCGCGATCGCTTTTTCTTCGACGATGGCGAGCGGCTCCGGCGAGGCGACCACGCGACGCCATCCGCGGCCCGCGTCTTCGATCACCCGCCAGCCCTGACGTTCAAAGTTGCGCGCCTGCGCCTCGTCCATGAAGCCGCCGATCGGCTTGGAGGGATTGGCGAAAGCCGGATCGTTGGGATCCACTTCCACTTGGGTGACCAGGGTGATGCACTGGCGATCGATGTTGCGCTGAAAGAACTCGTTGTTGAGCGTCTGCTGCAACATGAAGCCGATGCTGCCCTGGGTGTCCGCCACAATCAGGTCGAGGGGCGTGGGGTGAACTTCATGCGCCGCCAGCTCGTTGCGCCGCAAGATAAATCCCACCTGTGGCCCATTGCCATGGGTGATGGCGATGGACCAGCCCGCTTCCACCATGTCGGCGATGTAGTGGGAGGTCTGGCGCACGGCGTCCCATTGATGCGGAACGTCGGCGTGTCTGTTGTCGGTGATCAACGAGTTGCCGCCGATGGCGACCACAGCGAGGGGCCCGCGATTGTCCGAGGACATGAGTAAAGCTCCGTTGCTTGTGAAGGAAATGCTCTCGTTAGCGAATCAACGCCGGCAGCACTGCATAAAACTCAGCCGCCTTGACGACGTCGGAGAGAAGCACGCTGTCCATCACGGTGTGCGCCGTCTCTTCCTCGCCGGGGCCGAAGCCGATCGACGGGATGCCTGCCTTGCCCATCCAGTAGGTGCCGTTGGTGCTGAAGTTCCATTTGCCGGAGGGATGATCCGGCAGGCCGATCAGGCGCGCCGCCTCGTGGCCGGCCTGGACAAGCGGGTGATTTTCATCCAACGCCCAGGCGGGAAAATATTTATCTACCGGAAAGACAAAACCGGTGTAACTTGGCTCGGCGTATTTCATCATTTCCACCGTGACCTCGCCGCTTTGGAGTTGGCGCTCCGGGACAAGGGCGCGCACCTGTGCAATCGCCTGCTCTGCGCTTTCGCCGAAGGTGAGGCGACGGTCGATGTAGAGGCGCACCAGATCGGGCACAGCGTTGATCGAGGGAGTCGACACCTTCATGTCGGTCACCGTGATTTTGCCGTTCCCGAGGAAAGGATCGTCGCCGAGCTGCGGCTCCATTTTGCTGACGCCATCGATGATGGGCAACGCCTTGTAGATGGCGTTGTCGCCGAGGTGGTTGCTGGCGGCGTGCGCGCTGCGCCCGCGCACCGTGACTTCGATTTCGACGCGGCCTTTGTGCCCCCGATAAATTTGCATTTTGGTCGGTTCGCCGATGACGACGTAGTGAGGGCGGATGCCCTCATGCTCGACCAGCGCGTGCGGGGCGATGCCATCGCACCATTCCTCCATGTTGCCGAAGTAATAGACGGTCCATCCGTCGAGCAGCCCCAACTCCCTGGCGATGGCGAGGCCGTAGATCATCGGCGGCGTGCTGCCCTTTTCATCGCACGCCCCGCGGGCGTAAAAGCGCCCTTTCTCGACCTTGCCGATGAACGGATCCCAATCCCAGTCGTCGCGATTGCCGATGCCCACCGTATCGATGTGGCTATCGTATAACAGAATGCGCGGCCCGTCGCCGATGCGCCCCAGCGTGTTGCCCATCGAATCGAACCAGACGGCGTCGAAGCCGAGTTTGCGCATCTCCGCCTGCGCTCGCTCGCCGACCGGTCCGATCTGAGAATCGAACGAGGGGATGGCGCACAGCTCGCGCAGGAAGCGGATGATGGCGTCGCTGTGTTGGTCAACCAACCGACGCACAGATGCCACGTCAATGGTGCTCATAGACAAAATCCTTTGCTGCTTTACGATGAGGCGGAAGCCTCTCGCACAGATGATGGGAAGAATGTCTTGTGAATGAAACCAAGTATACCACAATGCGCTGCTTTCTAAATCAACCGCCGCGCATTGCTAATGGAGGCGCACCCTTTGCGCCTGCTTCCCCTTCACCCCTTTCTCTGCCGCGATCAATCCGTATGCGCATCGCTTCCGCGGCTTTATTGTTATTGCAGTGACCTTTTTCGGAGTAGCGGCCAGAGCGAAGTGTGAGAGCTGGGGACTATGCCTGGCGTCTGGCTCACCCATGCCTGCGGCGCCGGTGTATTCGACTCACTGCACCTGGAAAAGGGTCGCAGGCTCCGGGGATGGGATGTGCACAGCGAATACAAGCCATACGAAGTGGGCCTGGAACGCACTGTGCGCCTGGACAAAGGCTATTTCCTTGGACGCGATGTGCTTCTCAAGCGAAAGATAAGGTGCGGTGTAGGCTTTGCTGCATGACCTTCAATGAGCCTGACGTTGTGGCGCCAGGCGGAGGCGTTCCACGATCATCTCGATGCAACGCTCAAGGCCCATCATCACCGCTGCGCTCACCGGCCGGCCAGAGGTCAGATTGCGGCCTTCGATCCCGAAGAGCCAGACTTCCGGCGGCAGCTGATGCAGCGTGCGCGCCAGCTCAATGAGCGTCGCCAGGTCCAACGAATGCGTCGAGCAGCTCGAAACCAGGGTCGGCAACGGCGTTTGGCTGAGATCAAACCAATGAACGGCTCCCGGCGCAGCGTCGCTGATCACTGCGTCGATCAGGATGAGTCGGTCGAAGTCTTGCCAGAGAGGGATGAGAGCGGGATCGACGGTTGAGGCTTCCATCACCGTGACGTCCGGCAGGTCATATGCTCGCAGTGCCTGGGCGACCAGCAACCCCACGGCGTCATCCCCCCGCCAAGCGTTGCCAATGCCGAGCACAAGCGTCTTTGGGATAGAAGCCTCGTTTTTCACAACTTCACAACCTTGAGCGTTGCGCCTGACCGAACCCGGTGGATTGCTGGCGAGCAGCCAGACGTTCACAGTGCAGCCAGCAGCCATCGGCCTCCATCGCTGCGCGCTCCGCCGCGCACAACCCAGCCAGATAGCAAAGCAGCGCCGGGTCTGTAAAATGCATTTTCGGCGCCTTGACCCGCCGTTTGCCCTTGTGGACAAAATACGGTCGCAACAAAAATCTGAAAGGACGCCCCCCACAAGACAGTTTTCCCGCAACTCCCAGCTTTTGCCCTAGACGCGTTCGATGTTCAGCCGCAAAAAATGCGTCGAGCAGGAGATGCAAGGGTCGTAGTTGCGGATGGCCTGCTCGCACTGCCAGGTCAACTCGTTGAGCGGCAAGTGCACGCGCGGTTCAACGAAGGCGCGCAGATCGGCCTCGATGGTGGCCTGGTTCTGCGCAGTCGGCGGCGTGATGCGGGCGGAGACGATCACGCCGTTGTCGTCGAGCACGTAGCGATGGTAGAGGATGCCGCGCGGAGCCTCTGTGCAGCCGTGGCCGACGCCGCCGCGCACCTCATACTGCACATAGGGGGCGTCCGGCTCCGGGTAATCTTCCAAGATGCGCAGCGCCTCGTCGATGGCGTAGAGCGTCTCCACCCCGCGCACGATGATGCTCTGGAAGGGGTTGTTGCACGTTGGCCCCAGGCCGGCGGCGCGAGCGGCCTCCTGCACCGGCGGCGACAGGCGATCGAAGTTCAAGTTGTAGCGCGCCAGCGGCCCGACGAAATACGCTCCCCGATCCTTGATGTGGGCGTGCAGCGACGTGCTGTGCGGAAGATGCTCCTCCACCATGAACTCCTCGAATGCGGAGATGGGGATGTCCAATCCTCGGTTGGAGACGAGGCGGCCCTCGTTGAAGGGATATTCCTCAGGGTGGCGCAGCGCCACGAACTCATACGGCTGTTCAAATTCCGGGAAGGGCAACAGACCTGTCCATTTCACTAGCTCTGCCATGGCGTCACGCGCCCATTTCAACTCTTCGACGATCCGGCTCCATTCTCGTCGTTTGGGGATGTGATAGAAGCCGCCCACGCGCACGTTGATCGGATGAATCTCGCGTCCGCCCAGCAGCGCAACGATATCGTTGCCCACTTTTTTGATGCGCAGCGCCTGCAGCACCAGGTCAGGATGGTCGGCCGCCATCTGAATGGCGTCGGCGTAGCCCAGAAAGTCGGGCGCATGGAGCATGAACATGTGCAAGGCGTGGCTCTCGATCCACTCGCCGCAATAGAGCAAGCGCCGCAGCTCGCGCAGCGGCCCTTCGACTCGGACGCCGAAGATCGCCTCCATGGCGTGCACGGCGCTCATCTGGTAGGCGACCGGGCAGATGCCGCAGATGCGCGCCGTGATGTCGGGCGCTTCGGCGTAGGAGCGCCCGCGCAGGAACGCCTCGAAGAAGCGCGGGGGCTCGTAGATGCGAAGCTGTGCATCTTCGACTTTGCCTTCTCTGACTTTGACGTAAAAGGCGCCTTCTCCCTCCACGCGCGCCAGCGCCTCGACGCGCACCGTCTTAGTCGTGAGCGTGTTCATAAGCTTCACTCTCTTTGCGGAATACCTCATTGCCCGCGTTATAGGTGCGCAACGCCCGTACGATGGTCTGCGGCGACGCCCCCAGTTGTTCGCGCCACCATGTCATTAGCGAAGCGGTGTTGGGCGTCTCCATCGGGCCGTAACAGCCGAAACAGCCGCGTCCGTAGGCAGGGCAGAGCGCATGACAGCCCGCCTGCGTCACCGGTCCGAGACAGGCGACGCCCGCCGCCACCATGACGCACGGAGTTCCGCGCAATTTGCACTCGATACAGACGCTGTAAGTCGGAATATTGGGCTTGCGGCCGTGCAGGTAAGCAGCGATCACCTCGAGCAGCTGATGTTTGTTGATCGGGCAGCCGCGCAGCTCAAAGTCTACAAAGACGTGTTCGGCGATCGGCGCAGAGCGCTTCAGCGTTTCGATGTACTCCGGATGGGCGTAGACGGCGGCGGCAAACTCGCGAACGTCGCCAAAGTTGCGCAGCGCCTGAATGCCGCCCGCAGTCGCACAGGCGCCGATAGCCACCAGGAAGCGCGACGCTTCGCGGATCTCGCGAATGCGTTCGATGTCCGCCGGCGTGGTGATCGAGCCTTCGACCAACGAGAGGTCGTAGGGTCCTTCCACCACGGCGCGCGACGCCTCCAGGAAATAAGCGATCTCCACCTGCTCTACGACGGCGAGCAGCTCCTCCTCACAGTCGAGCAGGCTGAGCTGGCACCCGTCGCAGGAGGCGAATTTCCAGACAGCCAGGCGTGGTTTGCGTTGGGTCGCCATCTCAGACCTCCCCTCGTCCAAAGAAATGTTCGATCTGATCCATGCGAAACACAGGCCCATCCCGACATACGATGTGCGGACCCAACTGGCAATGGCCGCACATGGCCACGCCGCACTTCATGTTGCGCTCCAGGGAAAGCCAGGTCTGGGTTGCATCGACGCCGCGCTTTTGCAACGCCTGCACGGCGTAGCGCATCATGATCTCCGGGCCGCAGATCAACGCGGCTGCGTTGCGCGGCTCAAACGGCGCGCGCGGGATCAAGGTGGTTACGACGCCGACGTTGCCGCGCCAGTCGCCCGTCGCCCGATCGACGGTGACGTAGACTTCCAGGTCGAAGCGGGCGCGCCAGCGCTCCAGCTCGCTGCGATAGAGCAGATCCTCCGGCGTGCGCGCGCCGTAGAGCAGGACGACGCGTTCGTAGTCTTTGCGGTGCGCCACCAGATAGTAGAGCGCCGGCCGCAACGGCGCCAGCCCAATGCCGCCGGCGACAATGACAATGTCTTTGCCTTGAAGCGCCTCCAGCGGCCAGTGCGTGCCGAAGGGGCCGCGCACGCCGATCACGTCGCCCTCGCGCAGCTTCGCCATGGCGCGCGTCACGACGCCGACGGCGCGCGTGGTGTGGAGCAGGCGATCCGGCTCGGCGGGGTCGCCGCTGATCGAGATCGGGATTTCACCCACGCCGAAGATGTAGAGCATGTTGAACTGCCCCGGCGCAAATGCGGCGTGGCGTCGGGCGCCCACCGGCGTCAGCTCCACGGTGAAGGTGTCGTCGTTCTCCTGCTGGCGTCCGGCCACGCGGCAGCGATAGGGTCGAAAGGCGTCCAGGCTCAAGATGGGCGCCTGCGCAGCCTGCGGCGAGACTGCAGAACCTCGCATAGCTTCTGGGAATGCCATTCTTTGCGCTGTCATTCTGTTCACCTCCTCTACACTGCAGCTGGCTCGGGTTGGAGCTGGCCGCTCTCCTCTGCGCGCAGGGCCGCAGCCTCCGCCGTGATGTCGATGCCGACCGGACACCAGGTGATGCACCGTCCACAGCCGACGCAGCCGATGGCGCCGAATTGATCCTGCCAGGCGGCCAGCTTGTGCATGAGCCATTGGCGATAGCGCGCTTTGGCGGAGGTGCGCACGCTGCCGCTGGAGATGAACGAAAAGGCCAGCGTGAAGCACGAATCGAAGCGACGCCAGCGCTCGGCGACCTGACCGGAGAGATCGGTTGCATCCTCGATGCTGAAGCAGAAGCAGGTTGGGCAGACCATCGTGCATGCGCCGCAGGTGAGGCAGCGCTGCGCCACCGCCTCCCAACGGGGATGGTCGATGTTGCGATAGAGCAGCTCTTTCAAGCCGGCAGTCTCCAGGCTGCGCCCCATGCGGCGGGCGGCCTGCGCAATCGTCGCTTCGGCGAGTGCGATGTCTGCATCCGTCGCCGACCGGTGAGGAATTGTCTCCAGAATTTCAGCCCCGCGCACGCTCCCCGCGACCGCGACAAAGCGATGCTCGCCGTCGAGCAGCTCGGTCAGCGCAATGTCATATCCCGGCCCGACGCCGGGACCGGTTCCCAACGATGCACAGAAACAGGTGTTCCCGGCTTTGCCGCAGTTGACCGCCACGATGAAGAGCGCTTCGCGTCGTCGCTGGTAATCTTTGTCTGTGGCAGCTCCGGCCATATAGATGGCGTCCAGCTGCTGAATGGCGTGCAGCTCGCAGGCGCGCACGCCGATGAAAGCGTAGCGGGGCGGCGGCTCCTCATCGACGACGAACTCGAAGCCATCCTCCGTCTTGCGCGCGCGCCAGAGCAGTCGCAGCGGCGGGCTGAGGAAGCGCTTCCAACTGTGCGGGCCGACGTTGTAGCCGAAGAGGGCGTCATCGTTGCGTCGCTCCAGCCGGTAGGAGCCGCCCTCCTGGACATCGGTCCAGCCGATGGGAAGCTCCTCGATGCGATGGAGTTCGTCGTAGACAATTGCGCCATGCTCGATCTGCGGCCCAACCGTCGTGTAGCCGTGAGCGCGCAGAACATCCAGAAGCTCCTGGAGTGCAGCGCGCTCCAAGGCGTACGGGCTGCCATCCAACTCGTATGCGCCCATATCTGGCCTCCTGAGATCATTTTGCCGACGCGGCGACGCAAGCCCGTGCAAATGCGCCTTACGCAAAGACGCGTTGTTGCGTCAGGCTTCTCACATGTGCGCCAGCAGATAGTTGATCAATCCTTCGAGTGTGCTGACCTTGCCATAGTCTTTTTCGGGAATCTCTACGCCGGTCTCTTTCGCCAACCCGATCAAGAAATTGAGAAAGTCGAACGAATCGATTTCAAGGGTTTCACGGATGTCATCATAAGGACGCAAGTCATTCAGATCGGCTTCCGGCGCAAGGCCGCGCAACTGGTTCAAGATGAGCTGGCGTAGTTCTTCCTTATTGAACGTTCGCGTTGCAACCATGATCGCCTCCTGTTTCCCTGGCGCTGCACAGTTTTATGATCTGTCGGGGCTATGCGGCTGCGAGTCGCACTTAACCACAAACCGATGCCACTTGCGTAGGCGCTGCTCGTAGCGGCGCTTCCTCGTTTTTTCCCAAGGCGCATGGGCCTGCCGAGGACGTGCGGCTGGGAGCCGCACCTACGAAAAATCATCATGATTCCGTAGGCGCTGCTCGTAGCTGCGCTTCCCCGGTTCGCCAAATCCTCGGCCCCCCTTCTCCCCCTCTCCTAAGGCTGGGAGAGGGGACCAGGGGGTGAGGGCCTGCACGGGCCCGTCGAGGACGTGCGGCTGGGAGCCGCACCTACGAAAATCATCATGATTCCGTAGGCGCTGCTCGTAGCAGCGCTTCCCAGGTTCGCCAAATCCTCGGCGCTCCCTTCTCCCCCTCTCCCACCATTGGGAGAGAGGGCCAGGGGGTGAGGGCCTGCACGGGCCCGTCGAGGACGTGCGGCTGGGAGCCGCACCTACGAAAAATCATCATGATTCCGTAGGCGCTGCTCGTAGCAGCGCTTCCCAGGTTCGCCAAATCCTCGGCGCTCCCTTCTCCCCCTCTCCCATCATTGGGAGAGGGGGCAGGGGGTGAGGGCCTGCGGCTGGGAGCCGCACCTACGCAAATTTATGCGTTGAAAAGCGCCTCCGGCTCCTGCAACAGCCGGTTCAACACATCCAAAAATTCGGCGCCGGTGCGACCGTCGGTGGCGCGATGGTCACCGGCCAACGTGGCGTGCACAACCGGACGCACGCCGATCATGCCGTTTTCGACCCACACCTCCTCCGTCACCTTGCCAAAGCCGACCAGAGCCACCTGCGGCGGGTAGATGACGCCGAAGACTTTCTCGACCCCCATGTCGCCCAAACTCGTCACGGTGATGGTGGCGTCGGTCAGCTCCGAGCTGCGCAGACGCCCCGCGCGCGTGCGCATGATCAAGTCGCGCAGGGTCTCCATCAGCTCGTCTGCGCTCTTGAGGTCGGCGTGATGGATGGCGGGCGTGACCAACCCGCCCTGGCGCAGGGCGATGGCGAAGCCGATGTGAATCGCCTCGGCGACCTGTAAGGCGTCGTCCACCCAATAGCCGTTGAGCTGCGGAACGTGCGTGAGCGCTTTGGCGACGGCTTTGATCAGCAGCACGGCGGGCAACAGACGATTCTGAATCGGCCGCTTGAGGTTCTCCGCCTCCAGCCACGCCAGCGCCTTTGCCATGTTGATGCGTGTCTCCAGATAGTAATGCGGGATGTCGCGGTTCGACCGCGCCATCGCCAGCGCAATGGCGCGACGCATGCCGGCCTGAAACTCGGCGCTGCTCTTGTCCACCGGCTTTGCGGGGGAAGGGGGCGCCTCCGCAACTTGGGCCGGCGCCGCTTGCTGCGCCTCCCTCTGCGCCTTGAGCGCCGCAGCTGCGCGCTCGACGTCCGCCTTGTCGATGGCGCCCTGTGGGCCGGTTCCTTGCACCTGGCTGAGATCGACGCCCAGCTCTGCGGCCAGCTTGCGCGCCAGCGGCGAGACGCGGATGCGATGGCCGTTGGCGGCGCGCGCGACAGGCTCGGCGGCTTTGACGGCAGGGGTGGGCGCGGCGGCCATCTTTGCTTCGGCGGCGGGCATGGCCGCAGGCGCAGCGACCTTTCCCGCCTCCCCAACCGCCTCGATGACGGCGATCGGCGCGCCGACCGGCATTTCTGCGCCCGGCGCGGCCAGCAACGCACGCACCACGCCCTCCTCGAAGACCTCCACCTCGATGTCGCCCTTCTCGGTGCCGACGACTGCGATCACCTGTCCGCGTTTAACGACGTCGCCCGGCTTGACCAGCCACTCCAGCAGCTTGCCCGACTGCATATCGGCGCCCAGACTGGGCATCAGAAATTCAGCCATGGTTCACCATCCCTTTCACAGCAGCCACGATGCTCTCGACCTGCGGAATCGAGGCGTCCTCTAGCTGCGGCGCGTAGGGCATCGGCACTTCGGCGCCACACAGCCGCTCGACCGGCTGATCGAGGTCATAGAAAGCCTGCTCCATGATGCGGGCGCTGATCTCCGCAGCGAGGCTGCCGCTGCGCCAATCCTCATCGACGATCAGGGCGCGATGCGTCTTGCGCACCGAGGCCATGATGGTCTCATCGTCGAGCGGTCGCAGCGTGCGCAGATCGATCACCTCGCAGTCGATGCCTTCCGCCGCCAGCTTCTCTGCAGCCTCCAGCGATTTAATCAACGCCATGCCGTAGGCGATGATGGTGAGGTCCTTGCCTTCGCGGCGCACCGCCGCCTTGTCGATGGGGACCGGGCCGGCGTTGACCGGCAGCTCCGCTTTGTTGTTGTAGAGCAGCGTGTTCTCGAAGATGAGCACCGGGTTGGGATCGGCCAGCGCGCTCTCCAACATGCCGCGGGCGTCCTCGACCGTGGCCGGCGCCAGCACCTTCAGGCCGGGAATGTGAGCGTACCAGCCGTCGAAGGTGTGCGAATGCTGTGCAGCGAGCCGCTTGCCCCCGCCCGTGCCCATGCGGATGACGAGCGGCACGTGGAAAAGTCCGCCCGACATGTGCAGGATGGTGGCGGCGTTGTTGAGAATCTGGTCGAGCGCCAGCAGGCTGAAGTTGCAGGTCATGATCTCCACGATCGGCAACATGCCGTTCATGGCCGCGCCGATGCCTGCGCCGGTGTAGGCGGACTCCGAAAGCGGCGTCCCGATGATGCGCTCCTCGCCGAACTCCTGGAGCAGCCCCTTGCTCACGGCGAAGCAGCCGCCGTAGCGGCCGACGTCGGCGCCCATCAGGAAGACGCGTTCGTCGCGCTGAATGGCGGAGCGCATTGCCTCGCGCACGGCCTCGCGATAGGTGATCTCGCGCGTCTCTGCGGCGGGCGGCTCCGGCGGGGGCAGGCGATAGAGCTCATCCGGCGGGATATTCTCCGCATACACGAAGCGCTCCAGCTCTTCGACCGGCTCCCAAGTGCCGGCTTCGGCGAAGGCCACCGCCTCGTCGATCTCCGCCTGCACCTGCGCCTCGATCTCCTCGATGTCTTCGTCGGAGAGCAAGCCCTCCTGCTTCAGAAGCGCCTGGAAGGTCGTGATCGGGTCGCGCTTGCGCCACTCCTGCACCTCGCTCTTGTCGCGGTAAAGCTCGGCGTCGAACATCGAGTGCGCGCGGAAGCGATAAGTGCGGCACTCCAGGAACTGCGGTTCTTCGCCCGCCTTGATGCGCGCCACCGCCTCGCGCGCGGCGGCTTCAACCGCCAGCACGTCCATGCCGTCCACAGCGCGGGCGTCGATGCGATAGGAGGCGGCCTTTTTGGCGATGTCCGGCTCCGACTGGTGCAGCTCCAACGCCGTGCCCATGCAGTAGTAGTTGTTCTCGCAGATGAAGAGCACGGGAAGCTTCCACAGCGCCGCCAGGTTGAGCGACTCATGGAACTCGCCCTCGGCCACGGCGCCGTCGCCGAAAAAGCAGCAGGTCACGCGGTTAAGGCCGCGCAGCTTGTCGGCCAGGGCGATGCCGACCGCCATCGGCAGATGGCCGCCGACGATGCCGTTGCCCCCGTAAAAGCGCGTCGCCTTGTCGAAGAGATGCATGGAGCCGCCGCGCCCGCGTGCGCATCCTTCTTGCTTGCCATACATCTCCGCCAGAATGGCGCCGGCCGAAATGCCGCGCGCCAATGCCTGGCCGTGCTCGCGGTAGGTGGCGATCACGGCGTCCTCCGGCGTCAGCGCCTGCATGACGCCCACCGCTACGGCCTCCTCACCGTCGTAGAGGTGCATGAAGCCGCGAATTTTGCCCTTGGTGTACAGCTCGTAACACTTTTCCTCCAGCCGGCGGATGCGCACCATTTCCTGCAATAGGTGCAGCGCATGCTCTCGCTCCAGCGCCGGCTTATCGCGCGCTTTGGTCTGAAGTGCAACGGTCGTCATGGCGCTTCCCTCCTTTCTCGTCGCCGGTGCGTTATTGCACTGCCTTCTCTTCTTCCTCCGCCGCCTTCTCCAGCGTCGAAAGGTCGCCCTCGGGCAGCCCGAGCTCGCGCGCTTTGAGCAGACGGCGCATGATCTTGCCGCTGCGCGTCTTGGGCAGGTTGTCCTGAAACTCGATCATCTTGGGCGCGACGGCCGAGCCGAGCCTCGTGCGCCCCCAGCCCAGCAGCTCCAGGCGTAGCTCCTCGCTGGGTTTGTAAGGCGGCTTGAGCGAAACGAAGGCCTTCACCACCTCCCCGATCACGGGGTCGGGCACGCCGATGACGCCCGCCTCGGCGACGGCGGGATGCTCCATCAGCGCGCTTTCGACCTCGAACGGCCCGACCATATGGCCGGCGGTCTTGATGATGTCGTCGGCGCGGCCGATGAACCAGAAGTAGCCGTCCTCGTCCAGCTCGGCCAGGTCGCCGGAGATGTACCAGCCGTCGATGAAGCACTTGGCGTAGCGCTCCTCGTCGTGTAGATAGCCGCGGAACATCGAAGGCCAGCCGGGTTTGAGCGCCAGATGCCCTTCGACGTTCGGCTCGGTCACGACGCGCACGTGGCCGTCCTCCAACTTTTCGACGATGGCGGCCTCTACGCCGGGCAGCGGCTTGCCCATCGAGCCGGGGCGGATGTCCATGGCGGCGAAGTTGGCGATCATGATGCCGCCGGTCTCGGTCTGCCACCAGTTGTCGTGGATGGGTAGATGGAGCTTCTTCATGCCCCACGCCACAGCCTCTGGGTTGAGCGGCTCGCCCACGCTGGCGATGAAGCGCAGGTTGCTGAGGTCGTACTGCTCGAGCGGTTCGATGTCCATGCGCATCAGGCGGCGGATGGCGGTCGGCGCCGTGTACCAGACGGTGACCTTCTGCCCCTCGAGGATGCGATACCAGCGTTCGGCGTCGAATTCGGCCTCATCGACGATCATGGTCACGCCGTGGCAGAGCGGCGCGCTGATGCCATAGGAGACGCCCGTCACCCAGCCGGGGTCGGCGGTGCACCAGTAGATGTCCTCCGGGTGCAGGTCGAGGGCGTAGAGCGCGGTCATGTAGTGCATATAGACCGCCTTGTGGACGTGGATGGCGCCTTTGGGCCGCCCGGTCGTGCCACTGGTGAAGTGCAGAAGCGCCATGTCCTCCGGATCGGTGGGCGGGATCGTGAATTCCGGCGAGGCTTCCTCCATCAGCCGCGGCAGCGACAGCACATCCTCGTTGACGTGGCTTTCGGCGTCGGTCAGCAGCACGAACTCCAGCGACGGCAGCCGCTCCCACATCTCGGCGATCTTGCGTTGCCGGAAGAGGCGCTCGGTGGTCACCAGCACTTTCCCCTCGCCGATCTTCAGCCGCTGTTCGACCGGCTCCGGCCCGAAGGCGGAGAAGAGCGGACAGAGCACGCTGACGTTTTTGAGCGTCCCCAGCACAGTGATGTAGAGTTCGGGGATGCGGCCCGCCAACACGAAGACGCGCTCCCCTTTGCCTACGCCCAGCCTGCGCAAGACGTTGGCGAAGCGGTTGCTCTGCTCGGCCAGATCGGCGTAGGTGAAATCGCGCACGTCGCCATCCTTGCCCAGCCAGCGCAGCGCCAGATGGTTGCGTCTTGCGCCGCGGGCGTGGCGATCCACCGCTTCATGGGCGATGTTCAGCCCCTGTCCGTCGGGCAGCCCATCCAGCATGCGCTCGATGGTCTCCCAGGTGAAAGTGCGATAGGTCTCTTCATAGTTGACAAGATTGGGCGGAACCCGCAACATCTGTGGGGTCTTGCGAATCGGCTCCCATTGCATGGCGCTTTCCTCCTTTCCCGGCGGAGATGAACCCAGGCCGACCCATACAAAAACGGCGTCCTCGATGGATGAAACCAACGCAGACGCCGTGTACACAGCGAAATCGGTGGGATATGCGCAGAGTACGACCGGCGTCGTTGCCGAGTCCTCCTTCCGGCGGCGCTTTTCCTGGAGGATTGACCAGGAGCTGCGCACGCCCAATCACTCCCGCGCGCTGCGGGAGTTTTGTGTTTTTAAGTGTAGCAAACTTTGCGGCTTCGTTGAATAGCCAGATGACCAGGTTTGTGAAAAATTTTACGAGCTTGAAGGATCATCGATCCATACACCGGTTAGAATCCGACGCCTGGCAGGAGGAGGCGGCCGATGGAGATCGATTGGTTCTCTTCGCTCTGCTGGGCGTCAGGTCAGGCTACGGTCAGGGGCGATGATGGCAGGCCCTCACCCCCTGACCCCCTCTCCCAAGGCTGGGAGAGGGGGAGAAGGGAGCGCCGGGAATTGGGCTAACCGGGGAAGCGCCGCTACGAGCGGCGCCTACGGAATCATGATGATTTTTCGTAGGTGCGGCTCCCAGCCGCACGTCCTCGGCAGGCCCGTGCAGGCCCTCACCCCCTGACCCCCTCTCCCAAGGCTGGGAGAGGGGGAGAAGGAGCGCCGAGGATTGGGCTAACCGGGGATGCGCCGCTACGAGCAGCGCCTACGGAGTGATGATGGTTTTCGTAGGTGCGGCTCCCAGCCGCACGTCCTCGGCAGGCCCGCAAGTGCAGGCCCTCACCCCCTGACCCCCTCTCCCAAGGCTGGGAGAGGGGGAGAAGGAGCCCCGAGGATTTGGCTGATCGGGGAAGCGCCGCTACGCGCAGCGCCTACGGCGCAATGATGGTTTTCGTAGGTGCGGCTCCCAGCCGCACGTCCTCGGCAGGCCCGCAATTGCAGGCCCTCACCCCCTACCCCCTCTCCCAAGGCTGGGAGAGGGGGGAAGCTTTCAATGGCCCGCAAAACCTTGGGAAACTCAGGGAAGCGCAGCTACGAGCTGCGCCTACGGGTTGCCAGAATCTTTTGCGAAATTCCGTCCAGCTTCTTGGAAGTTTGCAAGCGTTGACGCCGACCAAGTCGCCGGACTGCGTATCTCCAAAATTTGTCACCCTGCCTGATGACGTAGAGGCAGGGTGACAA
>NZ_CAKZMJ010000006.1:30000-131038 GCF_937128415.1 uncultured Caldilinea sp. | reverse complement strand
GGTCTAGGCAACGATCCAACAGCGAGGATACTGAAACTGTCGGCCGGGACGTCGCCTGGCGGTTGAACTGCGGTCTAGGCAACGATCCAACAGCGAGGATACTGAAACATGCAGTGCGGATTCACTATCGTGAATCCGCACTGGGTCTAGGCAACGATCCAACAGCGAGGATACTGAAACTGTCGTAAATCCTGACAAGTTTACGACCGCCTGAGGGTCTAGGCAACGATCCAACAGCGAGGATACTGAAACGACATCGACGTGCCTCGAGCGCCGGCATTGTATGCGGTCTAGGCAACGATCCAACAGCGAGGATACTGAAACCTATGGGTACTCGGCGGTACATCTTCGACGGCTGGGTCTAGGCAACGATCCAACAGCGAGGATACTGAAACTGACCACGCCACAGCACCATCGCACCGGATGCGTGGGTCTAGGCAACGATCCAACAGCGAGGATACTGAAACCTTGACAGCCTTACGCCGTGCGCTGTCTCCAAAAAGGGTCTAGGCAACGATCCAACAGCGAGGATACTGAAACTCCTGTTGTTGCTCCTTGGCTTTGTCGTAAACTCTGGTCTAGGCAACGATCCAACAGCGAGGATACTGAAACATGTGGTCGGCCTCTGGCAGCGCATGCCAGCGTCGGGTCTAGGCAACGATCCAACAGCGAGGATACTGAAACGCCAGAGCGACGGTCCGTACGGTAACTGATATAGGGTCTAGGCAACGATCCAACAGCGAGGATACTGAAACCAGACTGGACGTTGCCACTCCGGTCATGTTGATTGGGTCTAGGCAACGATCCAACAGCGAGGATACTGAAACGAACCAGTACCAACGTTGAGTTGAATTGCGTACGGGGTCTAGGCAACGATCCAACAGCGAGGATACTGAAACGGAAGGTAACACGGGGACACAAATGCAAGTTGGCGGTCTAGGCAACGATCCAACAGCGAGGATACTGAAACCGTGAAGCGCCCGAAGGCATGCCGGCGAGTTTTGTGGTCTAGGCAACGATCCAACAGCGAGGATACTGAAACTGGAACCAACCGTCATTGACACGCCAACAACGTTCGGGTCTAGGCAACGATCCAACAGCGAGGATACTGAAACTCAACAACGATATCGAACGTACAACCAACCTGCCTGGTCTAGGCAACGATCCAACAGCGAGGATACTGAAACGACGCAGACGCCGTCTGGCCGCTCGAACAACCACAGGGTCTAGGCAACGATCCAACAGCGAGGATACTGAAACTACGGGCCAGGGCTGTGGAAGGCTGTCCAGCAGTGGGGTCTAGGCAACGATCCAACAGCGAGGATACTGAAACCGGCCTCGGCGGCGGCCAGGAGGGCCGTATCGACTGGTCTAGGCAACGATCCAACAGCGAGGATACTGAAACGAGATACACTTGGACGTGCGCACGGCGAAGTCGAGGTCTAGGCAACGATCCAACAGCGAGGATACTGAAACGACGGTCGAAAAAAACCACGAGCGACATCGTCCCAGGTCTAGGCAACGATCCAACAGCGAGGATACTGAAACTCGCTGGTCCGCCAACACCTCTCGTGGCGAAATATGGTCTAGGCAACGATCCAACAGCGAGGATACTGAAACTTAAAAAGCTGTGCGCCGGGGAGGCGTTTGCCTATGGGTCTAGGCAACGATCCAACAGCGAGGATACTGAAACTGAAACCAGCCGTCGCTGACACGCCAACAACGTTCGGTCTAGGCAACGATCCAACAGCGAGGATACTGAAACGTTATGCGATATCGGCAGTGGACGTTGTGTTTGTAGCGGGTCTAGGCAACGATCCAACAGCGAGGATACTGAAACCACGCCGCAGAACAAACGTTCACACTGCGGCACAAGCGGTCTAGGCAACGATCCAACAGCGAGGATACTGAAACCGTGTTGCGACCGAGAACGAATGCATGTATCGTTCCGGTCTAGGCAACGATCCAACAGCGAGGATACTGAAACGCATTGTATGCCTCCTGCACGGCCGCCGGCATACGGGTCTAGGCAACGATCCAACAGCGAGGATACTGAAACGAACGGTGCGGCGTTGGCGCTCCCGCACTGTACCAGGTCTAGGCAACGATCCAACAGCGAGGATACTGAAACTTGATATGGATTGCGATTTCTGTATCCTTCGGGTGGGTCTAGGCAACGATCCAACAGCGAGGATACTGAAACTTAAAAAATTGTGCGCCGGGCAAACGCTTGCCTAGGTCTAGGCAACGATCCAACAGCGAGGATACTGAAACTTCGAACAGCCACAGACGACCACGAAGAGCTGCTGGGTCTAGGCAACGATCCAACAGCGAGGATACTGAAACAGCGGGGACACTACAAAACGACCAACCAGCCACCCCGGTCTAGGCAACGATCCAACAGCGAGGATACTGAAACTTTTCTCCTCTTTTGCTTTGTCGTAGATACGAATAAGGTCTAGGCAACGATCCAACAGCGAGGATACTGAAACGACGTGGTACCGACGTTGAGTTGAATTTCGTACGGGGTCTAGGCAACGATCCAACAGCGAGGATACTGAAACGACGGTCGGAAAAAACCCCTGGCGACATCGTCCCAGGTCTAGGCAACGATCCAACAGCGAGGATACTGAAACTCGTGGTCGCCGGCAGCGACGATGCGGCGCCATATGGTCTAGGCAACGATCCAACAGCGAGGATACTGAAACACGCCATCGAACAAACGTTCGGCCTACGACACAGGGTCTAGGCAACGATCCAACAGCGAGGATACTGAAACCGCATCAGGCGCAATGGTGTTGTGGCGTGGCCAAGCCGGTCTAGGCAACGATCCAACAGCGAGGATACTGAAACAAAAAAACCCGGAGCGGAGCGGACGTGGTCGACTCGGTCTAGGCAACGATCCAACAGCGAGGATACTGAAACTCGAGCAACGTCGTCCCACCCGAAGTCGAGCAAGAGGTCTAGGCAACGATCCAACAGCGAGGATACTGAAACGTTCTGGCTGAGCGTTTGCGTGCCGCTGCCCTGGCCGGTCTAGGCAACGATCCAACAGCGAGGATACTGAAACCGCACGACGTCATCCCAGCCGAAGTCGAGAAGTAGGTCTAGGCAACGATCCAACAGCGAGGATACTGAAACGGCCGAGCGGAGCGTAGCGAAGCCAGGCCGGGCTTGGTCTAGGCAACGATCCAACAGCGAGGATACTGAAACGAATTTCCATCGTGTTCTGATGCCGGCCGGTCGGAGGTCTAGGCAACGATCCAACAGCGAGGATACTGAAACGGCGGGAATCAACCGGAGACCAACCCGCTCACCAAGGTCTAGGCAACGATCCAACAGCGAGGATACTGAAACGTAGACTGTGACATGGCACGGGTTCGGCTAGATCCAGGTCTAGGCAACGATCCAACAGCGAGGATACTGAAACGGTGGTCCAGTTGTACGTCAGATCTATTCCGACATCGGTCTAGGCAACGATCCAACAGCGAGGATACTGAAACGGCCACGTGTTGATGGTAGGTCCGTCGTCTCTTCCCGGTCTAGGCAACGATCCAACAGCGAGGATACTGAAACTGCGGTGCTTTACATATTTTTTACAGACACTCCTCTTGGTCTAGGCAACGATCCAACAGCGAGGATACTGAAACATTCAGCACGCTTTGCACAACTCCAACGACAGCACGGTCTAGGCAACGATCCAACAGCGAGGATACTGAAACGGTCACGATTTCGTAGCCGTCTTGCACTTTTTGCGGTCTAGGCAACGATCCAACAGCGAGGATACTGAAACAAGCGCTGCGCGATACGCTGCTTGTGCAGCGCAGCGGGTCTAGGCAACGATCCAACAGCGAGGATACTGAAACCCTCGACGCAGAGCGCCGGAACCGGCGGCAGGACGGTCTAGGCAACGATCCAACAGCGAGGATACTGAAATGGTTTCAATCGTTGGGGCTTGGCCGACGAAAATGGGGGGATAGACAACGCCCAATAGCGAGAATATTGAACATCAGCTGCATGCGGACGAGAGGAGCGTATCGGTTCATGCGCTGGTTTAGGCAGGCCAGCACTTGTGAGCAAGGCGCTGCCCCCGCGCTTAAGACCTGCTCTGGTTGAGCATCTGATTCAGGATGAAACGATAGGCCCACTGCGCTTTGTCTACTCCCCGGAACTCGAAGGAAAAACTACCTGCCCCCGTAATAAGAGTGATCTGGCTGCTCTGAAAGATGATTCCCTCGTCAGCCGCTGCAACGCCAATGACTTGGTTGTACGGAATGGAAACCATCGCCTTCTTCTTGAAAAGTATACCTTGGTCATAGAAGATAATGCGTCGGTCTGTGATCCCTACAAATCCCGTGCCTCCACCTTTGCAGTCATAGACTGCATATAGCGTTTCGCCAGGGAGGATGTAAGCTGCAATGCGTTTGTACTGACTCTCGTTGTCAAAGATGACTTTGACTTCTGGCATTCATCGACTCTCCTCGATCCTGAGCGAGAAAGCTTCTTGCCTATTCTCATTTTAGTGGCCCACTCCGGCGAGAGTCGCGCCAGCCCAAGCGCAGCAGGGGGCAGCTTCATCCGCATGTTAGCCTGGCTGGTCGGAAGAAAGAACGAGCCACACAACGATTCTTAAGGCGCCGGGATTTGACAGACGCAACTCATCGGTAGTTAGAGGGTAAGCGGCACAAACTTCTCACCAATTGTTTCATCTTCGTTTTTCCAGCTGCATTTGCAATTAAATGACGTTCCCGTATCAAGGGTTCATGCAGCAGGTATGGATACACTGTGTCCTGGTGGCAGGCTCTTGACAGGAAAGACCTTGTCGAAATTATCACAAAGCGGGCTTGATCTCCCCTCAGGAATTTCGATCTCTAGCGTTATATCTTTAGCAACTGCCTGACCTGCATTTGTAACCACTACGCGCTTCGTGTTTCCAACTTTCTGCAGTTGACAGATGATATCCGCTTTCGTCTGACTGGACAATTGCGCATTAGCCAATTCGAGTTGTTTCGCAGCCAGTTCGTTCTGCTTTTTCTGAAGCGACCAGCTGTGCCACAAAGAGAGAGCGGCAATTACAACTGCAACAACAGATAGCAGGAGGTTAGCTATTTCCATTGTGACACTCTAACAACACCAAGCTCGGCTGCTGTGACCGAGGCGGCGAAGCCGCCAAGAAAGCAGTCGGCTGCAGCGAGATGTTGGACGATTAGCTTCACCGTGTACGATCGCGGCGTCCGACGATAATTGCGACGAGATTAACGACCGAAGTGGTGGCTTCTGCACATAAGGCTGCTTGACGGTAATCAGCTATACAGCCTTATCTGCGCTCTTTCCAGAGTTTTCCGTGTAATCTTTTGCATCGGCTGTCCACGGGAAAGGCGCTCTTCGGCACCGGCCTTCCTATTTTTCCAGGCGCGAATGCCATTATCTCCGATCAGACCGCGCCATGCGCCCTTCCAGCCGCGCCAGGAGCCACTCCGAGACGATCGTGAGCACCCAATAGATGGCGGCCGCCAGCAAAAACATCTCCATGTACTTGCTGTCTCGCCGCGCAAAGCGGTTGGCGCGGTAGGTGATCTCCCACACGCCCATCACCGACACCAGCGACGAGTCCTTTTGCATAGCGATGAACTGGTTGCCGACCGCCGGAATGATGATCTTGATCGCCTGCGGCAGGACGATCAAGCGCAGCGTCTGCCAGCGGCTCATCCCTAGCGCTGCGGCAGCCTGCCACTGTCCCTGGCTGACCGACTGGATGCCGGCGCGGAAGATTTCGGTCATGTAGGCGCCGTAGTTGAGGCTGAGCGCCAGCACGCCGGACTGAATCGCAGTCAAGATGAAGAGCGCACCCAACCAGGGATACCCACGCGCGGCGATCTGCTGTCCGATCTGCGGCAGGCCCAGGTAGATGATGAAGATCTGCACCAGCAGAGGCGTGCCGCGAAAGATGGAGACGTAAAAGGTGGAGAGGCCGTGAAAAAACGAATTGGTGGAAAGGCGCCCCAGTGCGCCGAAGAGGGCGATGATCGACGCAATGGTTATGGAAACCAGTGACACGCCAAGGGTGACGCCGATGCCCAACAGGACAAATTCGGCGTTGTTGACCGTATAGCCAAAGTCGATGTTGAGGAAGGAAAAGACAAACCAAAGGATGGCGAAGAGCGCGATCCACACCGCAAAGACGCGGATGCGTTGCAGCCTGCGTCGGCGTCGCTCCTGCGCCAGAAGATGTGCGGCGAAGGCCTCCTGATCCTGCTTGCGCGTCAGATCATAGTGTCTACGGGAAGCAGGTTCTTCGCCCGCCCGTGCTGTCATGACGTCTTCCTTTCTTCCAGCAGAAGAGGAGACTGACGGTCAGCTCAGTGCTGCGCAACGCCGCCGGCCAGTCTCCTCCCCCGCACCGTTCCTGCTACTGCTCCAGGCGGTCCAGGTCAAACTCCGCCGCCGCCGTGGTCAAGTCCACCCCGTAGTACTGCTCCGACAGCGCCAGCAGCACGCCTTCGGCATGCAGTTCCTGGATGGCTTTGGTGACAGCCTCGCGGAAGGCGGTCGTGTCGTGAGGAGCGGATTTGTCGATGGCGCCTGCTAGGTACTCAAAATAGACGGGATCGCCAAGCTGCTTGAGCGGGCCGCCGTTTTCGATGTAGGTTAAACCGGTCGGCTGCGCGGTCAACACGGCGTCGAGGCGCACGCCGTCGCCCAGCGCCAGGTCTTCCAGCGCAGGCACGTCGGTGTCATAGCCGACGATCTGGGCGTCGCTCACTACAAATTCAATGGTCTCGCCGGGGATGCTCAGCGTGCCGTCCAGATAGGACTCGTAGGTGCAGCCCGTGCAGACGCCGATGCGCTTGCCGGAGAGGTCGGAGGGCTGCGTGAAGGTCGTGTTGTCCTGATGCACGAAAAAGGCCGCCGGCGTCGTGTAATAGGGCTGCGTGAAGTACAGGTTGCGCATACGCTCCGGTGTGATCGTCATGGAGCCAATGCTCAAGTCCCAGCGACCGGCCCAACCGCCGGCGGTGATCAAGGTCCAGTCCGGCGTAACGAAGCAGGCTTCCACGCCCAGCTTCTCGGCGATGGCGACCGCCACGTCGATGTCGAAGCCGCTGAACTGATTGGCGGGCCGCTCGTCGCCGGTGCATTTGGTGTCGGCCGGCGGTGCAACGCCTGCAACCAGCTCCGACTGCGGCGGATAGGCAGGGTCGGTGGAGACGATCAGCTTGCCGCGCTGTTGCACAATGGAGAGCAAATCGGCGGCGGGCGCTTCTTCGCTGACAGGCGTCGCCGCCGTCGGTGCAGCGACCGGCATCTGGCACGCGCTTAGCGCCAGCAGGATGAGCATCCACAGGGAAAGGTGCATCGTGCGTGACTTCATCAGGTTCCTCCTTGCTTGTTCTTAAATCAATCCGGACTCCAACACTTCCAGCGCCGCGTTGCGGCCGTTGATGCCGATCACGCTGCCGCCGGGATGCGTCGCCACGCCGCAGAGGAAGAGGCCGTCCATCGGCGTGCGATAGGCCAGCCGTTTGTCCCACATGTAGTCTGGCAGAATTTCGCCCTGGAAGATGTGGCCGCCGACCAGCCCCACTTTTTCTTCGATGTGCGGCGGGCCCAGCACCTCCATGTGTTCGATGGCGTCGGGAAAATTGCTGACATAGCGCGCGATCGAAGCGACGGCCAGCTTGCCGACCTCCTCCCGACGACTTTCCCAGTCCCCGTCTGCAAAGGTGTGCGGCACATATTGCGCAAAAACGCTCATCAGATGGCGGCCTGCGGGTGCAATGCTGGGATCGTACGTTGTCTGGATGTAGAGTTCGGTCCACAAACGCGGCGGCAAGTGACCAGCCTTGGCGAGGGGATGATACTCTTTCCACTCTTGTTTTGTCAAGGGCGTGTTAATTTGCCCTCGATGCAGCTCCTGCGAGTCCGGCCGCGCCGTGAAGATGGGCAGCTCGCGCAGCGCCAACGTCACCTTCACCGTGCAGCCTTCCTGCGGGATCGCCTCGACCTGCGCCCGCCAGCGGCTGTCCGCAGCGTCGCCCAGCAGGCGCAGGGTGGTGCGCGGGTCGGCGTTGGAGATGACCACCGGCGCGTGGATGCGTTCGCCGCCGACAAGCTCCACACCCTCGCCGGGCAAGATGCGCGCCACCGGCGTTCCCGCTGCAATCGTGGCGCCGAGGTCGCGCGCGATGTCGGCCAGGATGAACGAGACCATGCCCATACCTCCGCGCACGTAGCCCCACGTGCCCACCGTGCCGAACAGCCGCCCCGACGAGTGATGGAAGTTGATGGAGGCGGTGCCGGGATCGTGCGGGCTGGCGTTGGTGCCGATCACCCCTTGGCCGAGATAGGCGGTTTGCAGCCGTTCATCGTGAAGATACTCCTCGACGTACTCCACCATCGACCAGTGCAGCACCAGGTTGCGCGCCTCCGGGTCGTTCTTCAGACGGTCCTCGATCATCTCTCGGGACGGACGTCGGCAGAGCCAGATGTCGTCTTCCGTGGGCGGGCGCAGGGCGTTGCGCGCGCGGCGCATGACGTCGGTCATGGCGCGCCAGCCCGCCACATCGCGCGGGGAGAGGCGGCGAATTTCCTCCTCGCAGCGCTCGTCGTCATCCCAAAGCTGGATGCTTTCGCCGTCGTCGAAAGGAACGAACATGCCGGCGGTGGCCGGCGTCCAGTGAAAGCCGTAATCGACCATGCGCAGCTCGTCGATGACGATCGGATGCAGCAGGCCGCACAAATAGGCGCACGGCGAGACGCGGTACCCCGGCCAGGTCTCTTCGAGCGTGCACGCGCCGCCGAGCCGGTCGCGCGCCTCCAACACAAGCACGCGCTTGCCGGCGCGCGCCAGATAGGCGGCGCAGGCGAGGCCGTTGTGACCACCTCCTACTACGATGGCGTCCCAGCGCTGTTGGGCCAGCTCGCGCACCGGCGCGGGCAGACCGACGCGGCCCAGCGCGCTGCGCGCAGAGGGTTGTGAAGGAGTCGACGTCATGATTGGCTTCCTTTCCGAAAATTGTCCCTAAATCACTTCACATTCATTCAACGTCGGCGCCGGCGGGAAGGAAGCGTGCGGCTCCGTCTGGTACCAGAAGGCGGTCGAGGCGATGTCATCCTGCAGGGGCAGATAGCGCGGCTTGCCCTCGAGCGGAGAGCGCCAGCCCAAGGCCTGGATCGTCACGCGCAGGTCCTGCTGAAAGCGAATGGGGTCCAGGATGTGCCAGCGATACATGCCGAAGCGCTGCTGGCTGCGGTAGAGGCCGTCGGGCTTGATCACCTGGGGCAGGCCGCTGTATGGCCCGCTGAAGACGCCGTACTGCCCGGGCGGGAACTCAAAGTTCCAGGCGCCGCCGAAGTAATCCTCGGTGCCTGTGCCGCAGATGGTCGGCCACTCCTCATCGCCGTCCAGATAGAACTTGATCTCCCCTTCGCCCCACCAGCCGTTGTTGTGGACGCCCCAGGCGATGTAGGTGCCGACGTAGTGGCCGCGTCCCTGCACGCCGTCGAGCAGGGTGTGCACGGTGGCGTAGGGCAGCGGGTTGCTGCGCCGCCACTGAGCGTGAAAGTAGGCGCACTCCTCCGGCACTTCGGTCAGGGCGTAGGTGATCTGGTAATAGAAGCCGTTGACCGGGTCGGGAGAGAGGTTTTCGACCGTGATGCGCGCCCGCTTGCGAAAGGGCATTTCCCAGTAGCTGTTGAAGCCGCCGGCCGGGTTGACCGCCACCGCCAGCGAGGTGATGTTGCAGCGTTCGCACCAGCCGTTGGCGAAAAAGTCGCCCAGAGGCGTCTCCACCGAGGGCGTCGGTTCGTCGTCCCAGTAGAAGCGGAAGAGCAGGCGTCGCCAGGCCGAAGGATGCACCGTCAGCCAGATGTGCTGAATCACGCCTGGTCCGTCGATGGCGGCGAGCGTCACCGTGGCGTTGCCGGAGATGTTGATGCAGGGGGAAATCTTCCAGCCCTGTCCCAGCTCCCGCGCGGCGACGGCGCCGGTTCCCTCCATGGCGCGACCGCCGCCGCCCTTGCGCCCGTCCGGGTTTTCGGCGCTGATCGAACGGGTGACCGCATCCGACAGCCGGGACAACCCACCCAGCCCTGTGCTGAATCCTGAAAATGGCATACTTTCTCTTTAATCCTTTCTAAACAGAACTGCAATAGAGTTGGAGTCGCTGTCACGCCGGAGGCGTGACCTGCGTGAGCCGCTGCGCCCCGCCGGAGGCGCTGCTTGACGCAGGTTCGGCCTTCGACCGGACGCACACGAGGAGCGGCGATGCTTTTTATCCTGCTTGAAGCAGATACTCCGCCACCAGCCGCTGAAAATGATGGACGCCATTCTCCCGTTTCACCGAGAAGCGCCCCTGGTTGTAGGCGCGCGAGTGCAGGTTGCGTTGCACCGCGTTGCAGATCTCCATGTCCTCGCGCTGAATTTCATCGCTGAAGGCGATCGACTGCTGCATCGATTCCCAGCCTTCGCCGCTGCCGGGGTGCTTGAACCACCACTCGAAGATGGTGAGGGTGCGCTCCACGTCCAGCGGAACGATGATGTTGATCTGCATGTTGTCCGGATAGAAGTTGAGCATCAGGTTGGGGAAGACCCAGTAGTAAAGCGCCTGTTGCTCGCCGTCGCTGCGCAGATAGCGGCGGTCGCGGCCGGGGATCTGTCCAGAAGGCGGCACCGGACGGATCGGCGCATGTTGCGATGAATAGTAGCGGAAGGTTTCGACGCGGTATTGCTCGTAGTCGATTTCACGATAGAGGCCTGGATGCGCAATCGGGATGTGGTAGCCTTCCAGGTAGTTGTCGACGTACACCTTCCAGTTGCAGTCGACGTAGTAGTCGCGGCGCTCGACCGGCTGCATCGAGGCGATGTCGAAGCCGGCGCGCGCCACTTCCGTCGGAATGTCGCCCAAAAACTCCAGGAGGGAAGGCGCTTCGTCGTCGAGGTTGACGAAGACGAACGGCCCCCACTCGGTCACGCGCACCGCCTTCAAGCAATAGTCCTCAGGCGACCAGTTGCGCACGCCCTCGAACTCCGGCGCATTGAGCAGTCGTCCATCGAGCGCATATGTCCAGCCGTGATAGCGGCATTGCAGCGACTTGCGGTTGCCCTTGCCCACCGCCACCGGCCCGGCGCGATGCAAACAGACGTTGTGAAAGCCGCGCAGGGCGCCATCCTGGCCGCGCGTGATCACGAGCGGCTCGCCGTAGAGGTCGTAGGTGAAAAAATCCCCCGGTCGCTGCACCAACGCAGTGGAGCCGACCCACTGCCAGGTGCGGTAAAAGATGCGCTCCTTTTCCAGCGCCAGCAACGCAGGATCGGTGTACCAGCGCGCCGGCAGCGTCCACGCCTCGTCGAGGCGGTCGGTGGGCGTGTAGTCGGAGAGGAGGGTTGAGGTGCTCGTCATGCGGTCAACTCCCGTGGCTCACTTTGAGGATCCTCGAATTTTGCGCAAACGGTCTGCGGAGCCAAGGCCTTCAATCCAGCGGACTTCGCACCGCCAGCCCGTTGCGTTGAAGAACATGCGTATAGATCATCGTGGTCTTGACGTTTTTGTGACCCAGCAGCTCCTGAACGATGCGAATGTCGTAGCCATTTTCGAGCAGATGGGTGGCGAAGGAATGACGGAAAGTGTGCGGGCTGACGCGTTTGGGGAGGCCGGCGGCCCGCGCCGCCTGGCGAACCGCCTTTTGCACGCCGCTTTCGTCGATGTGGTGACGGCGCACGACGCCTGTTCTTGGGTCCACCGAAAGACGGTCGGAGGGGAAGACGTATTGCCAGATCCACTCGCGGGCGGCGTTAGGATACTTGCGATCCAGTGCATCGGGCAAATAGACGGCTCCGTGGCCGCGCGCCAGGTCCTGCTCATGCAGACATTTCACCCACTGCAGATGGGCCCGCAAAGGCTCGCTCAGAGACTCGGGCAGCATTGTGACGCGATCTTCGTTGCCTTTGGCGTCGCGCACAACGATGGCGCGGCGCTCGAAGTCGATGTCCTTCACGCGCAGGCGCAGCGCCTCTAGGAGACGCAGCCCGCTGCCGTAAAGGAGCTTGGCGATCAACTGATGAACGCCGGTCATGTGGATTAACACTTGCCTCACCTCCTCGCGGGTGAGGACAGAAGGAATGCGTTTATCGCGGCGGCCGCGGGCCGCCTGAATCGGTCCGAGCGGTTGATTCAACACATCCCGATACAGAAAAAGGATGGCGCTGAAAGCCTGATTCTGCGTGGAGGCGGAAACGCTCTCGTCCACTGCCAGATGCGTCAGGAAGGCCTCCACCTCTGCGGCGCCCATTTCGCCGGGATGGCGCTTATGGTGATAGAGGATAAAGCGTTGGACCCAGTGCACATAGGCCTCTTCGGTCCGGAGGGAATAGTGCTTCCGGCGGACGACCTCGCGCACGCGGTCTAGCAGTTTCCCAGACGACATGGACGAAATCCTTTCAGAGAAGGCTCCGAAAAATTCTGTATTGACCGAGCCCCAGCTCTGCCTTATAGTGTGAAGAGATTCTTACAGTGCAGCTTTGAGCCTGTGTATTATACGGAAAAATTCCGCAAAGGCAATGTGGAATATAAACATTTACGGAATCCGTCTAAAGGAGCTAAATCCGGAATCCGTTTAATCGATGGTTGGGCGGTAGATATTCCGCTGTTTCGAGTAGAAAAAAATATAGTCAGAACAATGAGTCTGAGGACACAAGTCGAAGGTCTCAACAAGCTATTGACAGCTGTATACGGCAGGGATACACGCCTAAGTACCCTTCTGCAAGACCTGGGCTTCAGTCCTCAGCAAATTGAGATTCTTCGCCGACAGCACGCTCAACAAATCGTAGAATCGTACATTGCCCTTCTCAAAGAGCGCATAGTCGCGGACTCGGATGGCGAACGACTGTACGAAATCATCAAACATCGCTTTGGCTTAGATGGTGAACAGCCACAGACATTGCAAAGTCTAGGCGAGAAGTTTGGAATCAGTCGTGAGCGTGCGCGCCAACTTGAGCAGAAAGCTCTCAAGCGATGCAGGATTAGGTCAAGATTGAAGTCTTGGGAAGTAGGACTGTACGATATAGCCTACTCACTCTTGGATGCCTCGGATGCTTCGGTTCTCCGAGAATGGCAATGCAAGGCTGAACACAGAAGAATACAAGCGCATTGGCGGGGTAATCCGCAGGGTGGACAATAAAGAAGTTATTGCCTGGTTGAGAACTGTGTCTGAAGACCAACGTCAGTACGGCCCGGTGTTACCTTGAGTTGGGCGAGACTGAAACTGCGTGGCGTCACTTCCAAGAAGGTGAAGCCGCCTTGTCGTCGTGCGTGAAGCAGTATTACTCTTCGATTATTGGAGTCAATCCGGCCATCTTCTTGCATCCCGCTTTGGCGGATTCCATTTCGCTTAAAAGGCTGACCCGCTTATTGCGGCATTATGATGCATCTCTCACCGAGAATTCAACGTTTGAAAGCCTGAGAAGGGCGATTGGGACGACGGCAGGCCAAAATCCAGAGACCTGGCTGCGGAGATTGCCCGCCTCTGGATGGAACCATGATGTAGATGGATGGGAAAAGAGAGTCCTTGGGCGCCGGTCTCGAAGCGGGGATGAAATGGTCAGGCAAGTCTTGCCGCGTCTATTGCGCTCTCAGCGCGTGGAATTCATCCAGACGATGACCCGAGCAAAGCAGCGAAGACGGACTGAACAGAATCGAGAATGAATTACCCAATCCGGATTGCTGGAGTTTCCTGGGCCAGAAACAACCGGCCAGCGGACAGAACTCCGTTCTCTAGCGAGCAGCTCCCCTTCTGAGAAACCAGGCCACCGCCTCCGTGCGGTTGGCGACGCCAAGTTTCTCATAGATGTTTTTCAGGTGAAAGCGCACCGTGTTTTCGCTGACGGAAAGGGCGGCGGCGATCTCGGCATTGGTGGAGCCTTGGGCCAGCTTCTCCAGCACTTCCAGCTCGCGCTGAGACAGCGCAGAGGCCTCGCCAGGACGCCTGCCACCGCTCATCATCCAGCGCTGCGCCGCGCGAGGAAAGACCAGCCGTCCTTGCGCCACCTGTCGGATCGCTTCAATCGTCTGCGTGGGAGACTCGGTCTTCAGCGCAAATCCTTCGGCGCCATAATGCAACGCCTTTTGCATGCTTTCGCCATCGCCGAAGGCCGTCAGGATGAGCACGCGCACGGGCAGCTCCCGTCGCCGAATTTCCGCCAGCGCGTCCAACCCGTTGGAGGGCATCTGTGCATCGACGACGGCGACGTCGACCGCCGAAGCGGCGCGCTCCAGAAAGTCCAGCAGCTCCCGACCGTTTTGCACGATCTGGACGACTTCCATATCCGGTTGGCGATCGATCAACGAGCGCAACCCCTCGGTGACAAGCGCGTGGTCGTCCGCCAACACAACGCGAATGCGACGATCACAGGATGAACGGTTCATGGCTCGTCCGCGACGGAGAACGACTTCTCGGGGGGATCCAGCGGAATCGTGACAAGGATTTTTGCGCCTTGGCCTGGGCTGCTCTCGATGCGAAAGACGCCGTTGAGCAGCGCAACGCGGTCGCGCATTCCCAACAGGCCGATGTGGTCGGCGTGGCTGCTTTCGATCGGGTTTTCCAGGTCAGGAGGCTCGAAACCGCGCCCGTTGTCCGCCACCTCCAGACAGACCTTTCCCGGCTCTCCCCACAGACGCACATAGTGCTCGGCGACGCCCGCATGACGATTGGCGTTGGAAAGCGCCTCCTGCAACACTCGATAGAGAGCGATTTTGACGGCCAGCGGCGCGTCCTCCGGCGCGGCGTCCATTTCCAGATGCACGGTGGCGCCCGTCCATTCTTCATGCTGGATGACCAGACCCTCCACGATCGACGAGAGCGAACGCTGACGAAATTCAGGGGGCCGGAAGGTGCCAAGAAAATATTTGATTTCGTAGAGCGAAGACTCCAGCAACATTCCCACCTGCGCCAGACGCGCGGTGATGTCCGGCGGCGCGCCTCGCTCCGCCAGGTCATTTTGAACGCCGGTTAACAGCGAAAGCGCCGAGAAAAGATATTGCACCGGCCCGTCGTGAATGTCGAGCACGATGCGCGCCAGCTCCTCCTCCGCCACCGAAAGGATGCGATGGGAGGGAAGCGCAGAGGTTTTCGCAATTACGCCGGACGGATTGTTATCAACCACGAGATCGGGCGGCGTTGAAATAACGGCGCACTCCCTACACAAACGGGTAGGCGCACCTATCGTTCTATCCAAGAAAAACTATCGCGATGGGCGTTGAAGATTTAGAGCGAATTTGTATTCTATTCTATGAAGTTGGTGTAATCATGTCAACTGAGGCGCTCTCCCTGCGAGGGACGGATCGGTCGATTGGGTTCGCTTCCCGGGGGCGTCCGACGGTCAACGGCTTCCCGTTTGCTTTCCAGACGATTTCCGGTTTAAATAGATTCGCTGCAGCCCTGACAATTTTCTTGTCAGCACTACAGCGCAACGCCATCGTTTGCAGATCTCACGATTGAAACGCCACATCGGTATTGCAAAGGAGGAAACCGTCCCATGGTTGAAGCTGTGGAAGCGATCTCTACCAGCAAAGAGATCTACTATCCATCAGAAGAGGTGATCGCCAACGCCAATGTGCCGAATTATCTGGAAATCCGTCAGAAGGCGTGCGAGGACCCCATTCCCTTCTGGGATGCACGCGCCAAAGAGATGATCGACTGGTATGAGCCGTACACCCAAGTGCTCGACGCCAGCAACCCGCCCTTTTTCAAATGGTTCGTCGGCGGCAAGACGAACATCGTCCACAACGCGCTCGATCGCCACGTCAAGAGCTGGCGCAAGAACAAACTGGCGCTGATCTGGGAAGGCGAGAACGGCGAGCAGCGCACCTATAGCTATTTCAAGCTGTGGAAAGAAGTCAACCGCTTCGCCAATGTGCTCAAGGCGATGGGCGTCAAGCGCGGCGACACGGTGACCATCTACATGGGCCGCGTGCCGGAGCTGCCCATCGCCATGCTGGCGACGGCCAAGATCGGCGCCATTCACAGCGTGGTCTACGGCGGCTTCTCCGAGCAGGCGCTGGCCGACCGCATCTCCGACGCGCGCAGCAAGCTGGTCATCACCTGCGACGGCGCCTGGCTGCGCGGCAAGACCGTCAACTTGAAGGACATCACCGACGAAGCGGTCAACCGCAGCCCGGTTGTGCAGAAGGTCATCGTTTACAAGCGCACCGGTCAGGATGTAAAAATGACGCCCGGCCGCGATTTCTGGTGGCACGAGCTGATGTCGCTGCCGATCGCCAGCCCCTATTGCGAAACCGAGGTGATGGACGCCGAAGACCCGCTCTTCATCCTGTACACCTCCGGCACGACCGGCAAGCCCAAGGGGCTGATGCACACCTGCGGCGGCTATCAGGTGCACATCGCCACGACGCTCAAATATGTCTTCGATATCAAAGAAGAAGACCGCTATTGGTGCGCCGCGGATCCGGGCTGGATCACCGGTCACAGCTACATTGTCTATGCGCCGCTGATCCTGGGGGCCACCAGCTTCATGTACGAGGGCGCGCCCGCCTACCCTCTGCCCGATCGCTGGTGGGAGCTGATCGAAAAGTACAACATCACGATCCTATACACGGCGCCGACGGCGATCCGCAGCTTTATGCGCTTTGGTCCCGAATGGACGCAGCGCCACGACATGAGCAGCTTGCGCCTGCTCGGTTCGGTCGGCGAGCCGATCAACCCAGAGGCATGGCGCTGGTATTACAAACACATCGGCCGGGAGCGCTGCCCGATCATGGACACCTGGTGGCAGACGGAGACAGGCGGCTTTATGATTACGCCGACGCCGGTCGTGCCGCTCAAGCCCGGTTCGGGCACGCTGCCCTTCGCCGGTATTCAGGCGGACGTCGTGCGCGCCGACGGCACGTCGGCCGCGCCCAACGAAGACGGCTACCTGGTGATCAAGCACCCCTGGCCGGGCATGGCGCGCACGGTCTGGGGCGACCCCGACCGCTACCGCATGACCTACTGGTCTGAATTCGCCGAGCAGGGCTGGTACTTCACGGGCGACAGCGCGCGTCGCGATGAGGACGGCTATTTCTGGATCATCGGCCGCATGGACGATGTGATCAAAGTTTCCGGGTATCGCCTGGGCACGGCCGAGATCGAGAGCGCGCTGGTGGCGCATCCGGCTGTGGCGGAAGCGGCCGTGATCGGCGTGCCGGACGAGCTCAAGGGCAACGCCATCTACGCCTTCTGCATCCTCAACGCAGGCGTCGACGGCGGCGAGGCCCTGGAGCGGGAGTTGAAAGAGCACGTGCGCCACGAAGTCGGCCCGATCGCCGTGCCGGCCAAGATCGAGTTCGTCTCTAGCCTCCCCAAGACGCGCAGCGGCAAGATCATGCGCCGTCTGCTCAAAGCCCAGGTGACCGGTCAACCGCTGGGCGACACGAGCACGCTAGAAGGATGACGCTCAACAACCTTCCAGGAAGCTCCAGGCTTCCTGGAAGGCGTCCGGCGATAACGGGTTTATTTGCATAGTTCGTAGCTAAAACATTATTTCTTCCCAAACACAATCCAATCGACGGCGTTGGCTGCGCTTTCGGCGCGGCGCAGGTTTCTTTTACCCATTTTTCGGAGGTGCTTTCGTGCTCGAACAAATTTTGACTCGAGATGAACGCTTTGAAGCGCCGGCATGGCTCAAAGCGCAGGCCAACCTCAAGGATCTGGAGGCGGAGCATGCGCGCAGCCTGAACGATCCGGAGGGCTTCTGGGCAGAATGGGCCTCTCGCTTCATATGGCTTCGCCCCTGGAGCAAAGTGATGGAGTGGCAGTATCCGAATCATCGTTGGTTCGTCGATGGGGAGACCAACATCACGCTCAATGCGCTCGACCGTCACGCCGACGGTGCGAATCGCAACAAGGTGGCGCTGCTGTGGATCGGCGAAGGCGGCGACGAACGCAAGCTCACCTACTACGAGTTGCGGCGCATGGTCTCCAAACTGGCGAGCGGCCTGCGCAGCCTCGGCGTCGAAAAGGGCGATCGCGTCATCATCTACATGCCCTTGACCATCGAGGGCGTGATTTCGATGCTCGCCTGTGCGCGGCTGGGAGCCATCCATTCCGTCGTCTACGCAGGCATGGGCGTGGGGGCGCTGCGCGACCGCATCCTCGACGCCGGCGCCAAAGTGGTGATCGCGGGCGACCTCGGCATGCGCCGCGGCAAAGGCGTCGATCTGCGCAGCATCGTCGAACAGGCCACCGAAGACCTGCCGCTGCGCCATGTCATCTGGTTTCAGCGCGGGATCAAAGCGGAGCTGCGGCCGCATGAAGTCGACTTCGACGAGTTGCTTGCGCAAAGCAAAGCCGACGTGGAGCCGGTCCCCGTCGACGCCGAACATCCTCTCTACATCCTCTACACCTCCGGTTCAACCGGCAAACCGAAGGGCGTCGTCCACGTGCACGGCGGCTACATGGTGGGGACGACCTATCATCTGCGCAACTTCTACGACGTCAAGGACAACGACATCTTCTGGGCGACCTCAGACATCGGCTGGGTGGTGGGGCACTCCTACATCGTCTATGCGCCGCTGCTGGAGGGCGTCACCTCGGTCTTTCGCGAAGGCGCGCCGGACTGGCCGCATCCGGGCGTCTTCTGGGAGTGCGTGGAGAAGTACGGCGTCAACGTGATGTTCACGGCGCCGACGGCGGTGCGCATGTTCATGAAGTTCGGCCCGGAGCATGTCGAGAAATACGACCTCTCCACGCTGCGCCTGATCGCTGTCGCCGGCGAGCCGCTCAACCCGGAGGCGATGCGCTGGGCGCACAAGCACCTGCTCGATGAGGGTGGACGCGGCTTTGTCGCCGACAACTGGTGGCAGACGGAACTGGGCGCGCCGGCCATCGCCACGCCGATCGTCAAGGCGGCGAAGCCGGGCGCCGCCGGTCTGCCGTTGCCCGGGGTGGACGCCGCCGTCGTGGACATCGAAGGCAACCCTGTGCCCAAAGGCAAGGGCGGGCTGCTGGCGCTCCGACGCCCCTTCCCGAACATGATGCGCACCGTATGGGGGAATCACGCCCGCTACGAGCAGTATTGGAATGAAATCCCCAACTGCTATGCGGCGGGCGACGTGGCGAGCTGGGACGAGGACGGCTATATCTCGGTGTTGGGGCGCAGCGACGATGTGCTCAATGTGGCCGGTCACCGCATCGGCACTGCGGACGTGGAGTCGGCGCTGATCACGCATCCGGCGGTGGCGGAGTCGGCAGTGATCGGCGTGCCCGATCCGATCAAGGGCGAGGCGATCAAGGCGTTCGTGGTGCTGCGCCTCGGCGTGGAGCCGAGCGAGGAAGTGCGCCAGAGCATCATCGAGCACGTGCGCCGCGAGCTGGGGCCGATCGCAGCGCCTGGCCAGGTGGCGTTCACCGAAAAGCTGCCCAAAACGCGCAGCGGCAAGATCGTGCGTCGGCTGCTCAAGGCGCAAGAACTGGGGCAGGACCCCGGCGATCTCAGCACGTTGGAGGATTGAGCCGGAGAAACTGGAGAGCCGGAGGGGAACGATCGGGCGTAGTTGTCTTTCATCTCTTCATTGTGTTCTCTCGTTATTGTGTTCTCTCATTAGTTCATTGAATTCATCAAGGAGGAAGCATTATGACCAAAGTGGCGACGCCCCCCAAAAAGTCGAGCGGCAAGGGCGCCCAGGGCGGTGGCCGGAGAGGAGGAGGCAGACAGGAATGGTCGCCGGAAAAAGCAAGCGCCTATTGGAAGCGCAATCTGCGCCTGATCGGCGTTCTGCTGGCGATCTGGTTCGTCGTCTCGTACCTGCTTGGCCTGATTCTGGCCAATATGCTCTACGGTGTGCGCATCGGTCAGTTGCCGATGAGCTTCTGGTTCGCCCAGCAGGGAGCCATCTTTGTCTTTGTGATCCTGATTTTCGTCTACTGTTGGCTCATGGATCGCATCGACAAAGAATTCGACGTGCATGAATAGCCTTAGACGTCTACGAGCTTACAGGAGAATCCAACCATGAGCGATGTGCAACTCTGGACATATATCGTCGTCGCCATCACCTTTGCGTTTTACATCTGGATCGGTTACACCAACCGCGTGCGCGACACCAAGGGCTTTTACGTCGCCGGTCAGGGAGTGCCGGCCGTCGCCAACGGCGCCGCCACCGCCGCCGACTGGATGTCCGCAGCCTCCTTCATCTCGATGGCCGGTCTGATCTCGACGATGGGCTTCGACGGCGCCATCTATCTGCTCGGCTGGACGGGCGGCTACGTGTTGCTGGCGCTGCTGCTGGCGCCCTATCTGCGCAAGTTCGGCAAATACACCGTGCCCGATTTCGTCGGCGATCGCTACTATTCGCAGACTGCGCGTCTGATCGCCGCCATCGCCACCATCGTCGTCTCGCTGACCTATGTGGCCGGTCAGATGCGCGGGGTGGGCATCGTCTTCAGCCGCTTCGTGGGCCTGCCCATCGAGTGGGGCGTCGTCGTCGGCATGGCGATCGTGGCTTTCTTCGCCATGTTGGGCGGCATGAAAGGCATCACGTGGACGCAGGTGGCGCAATACGCCGTGTTGATCGTGGCGTATCTGATCCCTGCAGTGGCGATCGGCGTCGTGCTCACCGGCAACCCGATCCCGCAGCTTTCATTCACCTTCAGCGACATCGTGCCGCGGCTCAACGCAGTGCAGATTGACCTGGGCTTCAAGGAATACACGCAGCCCTTCCAAAGCAAAACGCAGCTCGATGTGCTCGCCATCACGATCGCGCTGATGGTCGGCACCGCCGGCCTGCCGCACGTGATCACCCGCTTCTACACCACGCCGACGGTGCGCGCCGCGCGCTATTCGGCGGGATGGGCGCTGCTTTTCATTGCGCTGCTCTACACGACTGCGCCCGCCATCGCCGCCTTCGCCCGCTACAACCTGATCGACACGCTGCAAAACGCCACGGTCGCCAACGTGATCGAAGGCGAAAAACAGAACATCTACGAGTTGGTCTACCCGGACGGCACGCCGGTGACGTGGGCGACGAGCTGGCAGCGCACGGGTCTGCTCGCCTTCTACGATAAGAACGGCGACGGCAAGATCGAGCTTCGCCCCGGCGCCGCCTTCCAAGGGCGCAACTTCAAAGCGCCCACCGATGGCCCCAACGAAGTCTTTTTTGACAACGACATCATCGTGTTGGCGAATCCCGAAATTGCACAGCTGGCGCCGATCGTGATTGCGCTGGTGGCGGCGGGTGGCCTGGCGGCGGCGCTCTCGACGGCTTCCGGCCTCCTGCTGGCGATGTCGAGCGCAGTCTCGCACGACATCTACTATCGCATCCTGCGCCCGACGGCGACCGAGCGACAGCGCATGATCGCCGGCCGCACTATGATCCTGATCGCCATCCTGTTCGCCGGTTACTTCGGCATCAACCCGCCCGGCTTCGTCAGCCAGGTGGTGGCGATGGCCTTCGGCCTGGCGGCGGCGAGCAATTTCCCGGCGATCCTGTTGGGCATTTTTGACAAGCGCGCCAACACGGCGGGCGCCATCTGGGGCATGAGCGTCGGCCTTGTCTTCACGTTGGCCATGATTTTGATGATGAAGTCCAATGTCATCTTCGGCACGCCGGCGCCGCTCCTCAATGACTTCATGGGCATCAGCGCCGAAGGGATCGGCACGATCGGGATGATTCTGAACTTCGTCGTGGCGTTTGTCGTCTCGCGCATGACGGCGCCGCCGCCGCAGGAGATTCAGGAGTTGGTCGAATCGGTGCGCATCCCGCGCGGCGCACAGGTCGTCGAAGGCGCACATTGAGGGCGCTCAAAGCAGAGTTGTCCAGAAGCTCGATTTTCGTGTACCCTTGAACGCGAGCAAGCTGTTGGCGAATGAGGGTGGCGAACGAGGGTGAAAACTTTAGCACGAGGGGGTCTGATCCGCCCCCTCGCGCTGCATGTACAGGACTGGATAGATGGAAGCTCTGGCCTTCATCGAACAGATTCCCCCTTTTGACCAGTTGCCGCCTGAAGACCTGGAGATGGTTCGGCAGGCGATGCAACGCGTCGAATATGAGGCGGGCGCTCTCATTCTGAAGCAGGGCGGCGCGCCGAGCGCTTATCTGAACATCGTGCGCAGCGGCTCGGTCGAGCTGCGCGCCAACGGCCGCGTCCGCCATGTCTTGGAAGCGGGCGAGATGTTTGGCTTCCCTTCGATGCTCAGCCAGGAGCCGCCCTTGACCGACGCCGTCGCCGCAGAGCCGTGCGTCATCTACCGCATCCCGGAGTCGCTGTTCCGAATCTTGCTGGAGCGTCCTCCCTTTGCGCAATATTTTCTGCGCGGGTTGAGCGAGCGGCTGCGCAGCGCCGCCGCAGCCGAGCAGTCGTTGAACGCGCAGGGGTTAGGCATGCCTTCAAAATATCTCGTCGTGCATGAGCCGATCTTTGTAGCGCCGGACGCCACCGTGCAGGAAGCGGCGAGGGTGATGGCGAAAGCCAACGTCGGCTCGGTGCTGGTCGCCGACGAGCCGCCCGGCATCCTCACCGACCGCGACCTGCGCAATCGCGTGCTGGCGGCGGGGCGCGGCCCGGAGACGCCGGTGCGCGAGGTGATGAGTCGGCCATTGATTGCAATCGACCCCGACACGCCCGTGCACGGCGCCATGATGCGCATGTTGGAGGAGCGCATTCACCATCTGGCGTTGGTGGAGGAGGGGAAAATCGTCGGGTTGATCTCCTCGACCGACTTGCTGCGCTTTCAATCGCAAAATCCGATTTTTCTGCAGCGCCAGTTGAACGCGCTGCACGACCCAAAGGAGCTGGCGCGTTACAGCAGCGAGGTCAACAGCGTCGTGGAGACGCTCTATCGCGGCGGGTTGGCTGCTCCCCAGATCGGGCGGATCGTCTCGACGCTCAACGACACGCTGATCGCCCGCCTGCTGCAGCAGGGCGAGGCTGCACTCGGCGCGGCGCCGACGCCCTACGCCTGGATCGTCTTCGGCTCCGAAGGGCGGTGCGAGCAGATGGTGCTGACCGACCAGGACAACGCCCTGGTCTACGCCGAACCTTCGGAGGCCGCCGACGCCTATTTTCATGCGCTGGCGGAGTTCGTCGTGCAGCGGCTGATTCAGGCGGGCTTTCCGCCCTGCCCCGGCGGCTACATGGCGACGAACTGGTGCAAGCCGCTGGACGAATGGCTGGCGCTCTTCTCCGACTGGATCGACCGTCCGGAGCCGCAAGCGTTGGTGGAGGCGGGCATCTTCTTCGACTTTCGGCCGGTTTATGGCGAGCTTTCGCTCGAGCCGCTGGAGCAGCGCATGATGTCGGCGCAGCGCAACGGCATCTTTCTAGCCTATCTGGCGCAGGCGGCCAACGCCTTTGCCCCGCCGCTTGGCTTTCTCAACCGCCTGCGCAGCGAAGGCGGCTACATCGACCTGAAGAAAGGCGGCGTGGCGCCGGTGGTGGGCATGGCGCGCGCGCTGGCGCTGGCCGCCGGCTCGCGCGAACGCTCGACGATGGAGCGGCTGACCGCAGCCGTGCAAGGTGGGACGCTCAGCGGCGAGGGCGCCGACAATCTGAGCGGCGCATTTCAGTTCTTTTTACATATTCGCCTGCGCGCCCAGCTCGACGCCATCCGCGCCGGCCAGAAGCCGGACAATCGCATCCGGCTCAAGGACCTGACCTCGCGCGAACAGCGGCTGTTGAAGGACGCCTTCGTCATGGTGCGCGAGATGCAGGAGGCCGTCGCCGATCAATTGCGTGGAGGCGGTCTACGGTAGAATTCGATCTTGAGGCGGCGTCAGAGAACTTCCATGAACTTGAATCGGATCCATCGAATCTTTTTTGGCGGCGTGATTGGGCTGCTGGCCGGTTTCAGTTTTCACATGGCCGTGCTCCCCTTTGTGGCGGAGCATTTTTTGCCCGCAATGCTCGACGCGCTTTACACGGCCATGAGGCCGGCCATCCTTTGGGTGGTCGGCGTGTGGACGGTCGCAGGCGCGCTGGCGGCTTGGTGGGGAGGCGCCCGACGGGGAAGCCTGATCTTTGGAGCAGGGGGGCTGCTGGCCGGCGTCCTTTTGGGCGGGATGATGGCGTGGGGCGCGCAGTCATGGAGCGTATTGCTGGCCTCGGCGGCGGCGGGTTGGCTCTACGGCTGGGGAGCCGGGCTGCTGGTCGGCGCCGGCTTCGGCCCCGCCGCCGAAGGGTGATTTGCATGAATCGAGGAGGCGCAGCGATGAGCGGCGCTTACGGGGCGTCAGAAGGATTGTGAATTCCCGGCAAACTTTCTGGAAGAGGATGGACAGAGGAAACGGTTTCCTGGGAGGGGCGAAATGCGCAGCGGTGCGCGTGAATCCTGGTTGGTTGTCTTATTTGTGGTCGGCTGCCTGCTGTTTAGCTATCCGCTGATGGAGTTGTTCAATGACGCCGCGCTGCTGTTTGGCGCGCCGGTCAGCGTGCTCTATCTGTTCAGCGCATGGCTGGGCGTGATCGGCGCCGTCTGGTTGATTCACGAGCGACGCAGATAGGCGACGATGTTTGGCGGCCTGATTCTCCTTGTCTCTTTGCTCTATCTGGGGCTTTTGTTCGCCATCGCTTATTACGGCGACCGGCGGGCGGATCGCGGCCGCAGCATCATCAACAATCCTTATGTGTACGCGCTCTCAATGGGCGTCTATTGCACGGCGTGGACCTATTACGGCAGCGTCGGGCGCGCCTCCAGCAGCGGCCTGGGTTTCCTGCCCATTTACATCGGCCCCACCCTGATCGCGGTGCTGTGGTGGTTTGTGTTGCGCAAAATGGTGCGCATCAGCCGCATGAACCGCATCACCACCATCGCCGACTTCATCGCCTCGCGCTACGGCAAGAGCAGCACGCTGGGCGGCCTGGTGACGGTGATCGCCGTCGTCGGCGTCATCCCGTACATTTCGTTGCAACTGAACGCCGTCTCCGCCAGCTTCACGTTGCTGTGGGGCTATCCGGAGCTTCGCTTCGATCCCTCCGACCGTTTCACCATCAGCGGGCTCGACACCGCCCTATGGGTGACGTTCGGCATGGCAGCCTTCGCCATTCTCTTCGGCACCCGCCATCTCGACGTGACGGAGCACCACGAAGGATTGGTGGCGGCCATCGCCTTCGAGTCGATCGTCAAGCTGCTTGCCTTTCTGGCGGTCGGCTTTTTTGTCACCTTTGCGCTCTTCAACGGCCCCGTCGATCTGTTCACGCAAGCTATGGCCGATCCCGACGCGGCGAGGCTGGCGACGTTCGGCGCAGAGACGATCGATTACAATCAGTGGGCGTGGTTGACCTTTCTTTCAATGCTGGCCATTCTTTTCTTGCCCCGCCAGTTCCAAATGGCGGTGCTTGAGAACATGGATGAAAATCACATCCGCAAGGCGAGCTGGCTCTTTCCTCTTTATCTGCTTGTCATCAACCTCTTCGTCTTCCCGATTGCGCTGGCCGGCCTGATCGTCTTCCGCCATCAGCCCATGGACGCCGATCTCTTCGTGCTCGGCCTCCCGATGGCCGCCGGCAATGAGCTGCTGGCGCTCTTTGTCTTCATCGGCGGCCTCTCGGCGGCGACCAGCATGGTGATTGTGGACACGGTGGCGTTGAGCACGATGGTCTCCAACGATCTGATGATGCCGCTGCTGCTGAAATTGCGCATCGTGCGCCCCTCGGAGCGCGGGGACTACGGCGGGACGTTGCTGTCGATCCGTCGCATCGCCATCGTCGTGATCATGGTGCTCGGCTACGTCTATTTCCGCGTGACCGACACCGCCGCCTCGCTCGTTTCGATCGGGTTGATCTCTTTCGCCGCTGTAGCGCAGTTTGCGCCGGCGTTTCTAGGCGGAATTTACTGGAAGGGCGGCACGCGGCTCGGCGCGCTCAGCGGCCTGGTCGCAGGTTTCCTGGTGTGGGGATACACGTTGCCGCTGGCCGCCACGCACAGCTTCGGCGGCGCGCCCGACGATTTTCTGCTCTATGGGCCGTGGGGAATCTCCTGGCTGCGACCGCACAATCTCTTCAATCTGACGGGGCTGGACCCTGTTTCGCATTCGCTCTTTTGGAGCCTGCTCGCCAACATCGGCGCCTACGTGATCGTCTCATTGCTCACCCGTCCCAGCGTGATCGAGCAAGGGCAGGCCTCTCGCTTCGTCAACGTCTTCGATTACTCCGCCGAGAGCGAAGCTATCTTTTTGTGGCGCGGCACGGCGACCGTGCAGGCGCTGCGTTCGCTGTTGGAGCGCTTTCTAGGGCAAGCGCGCACGGAGCGAGAGCTGAACGATTACGCCCGTCGTCACAGCCTGGATTGGACGCAGATGCACCAGGCGGACGCCGAGCTGGTGCAATTCGCCGAACGCCTGCTCGCCGGGGTGATGGGCGCAGCGTCGGCGCGCGTCGCCATCGCCTCGGTTGTGCAGGAGGAGCGGCTGTCGATGGACGAGGTGCTCAAACTGTTGGACGAGACGTCGCAGGTGCGCGCCTACAGCCGACAACTGGAAAATCGCACGCGTCAGCTGGAGGAGAAGAGCCGCGAGCTGGAGGCCGCCACCGCCGAGCTGCGCGCCGCCAACGAACGCCTGCAGGAGTTGGACCGGCTCAAGGATGACTTCATTTCCACCGTCACCCACGAGCTGCGCACGCCGCTGACTTCGATTCGCGCCTTTTCGGAGATTCTCTATGACAACCCGACGCTCGACGAGGAGCGCCGCACCCAGTTCGTCGGCATCATTCTCAAGGAGAGCGAGCGCCTCTCTCGCCTGATCAATCAGGTGCTTGACCTGGCCAAACTGGAGGCGGGCGCAGCGGAATGGAACACCACGGAGGTCGATCTCCACGCCCTCATCACCGAGGCGGTGCGGGCGTCGAGCGGCATGGCCGAGGAAAAAGGCGTGCGCATCCTCACCCGCATCGACGCAGGCCCACCACTCTTCGTTTGGGTGGATCAGGATCGGCTGATGCAGGTGATGCTCAACCTGCTCTCCAATGCCATCAAATTTTCGCCCGAAGGCAGAGGAGAAGTCTGCATCTCGACGGAGCGCAGGGACGACTGGCTGATCGTTCACGTCGCCGACAACGGCGTCGGCATCCGCCCAGAAGACCAGAAGGTGATTTTCGATAAATTCCGTCAAGGCGGCGACCGCCGGATGGGCAAGCCCCAAGGCACGGGGTTGGGCCTTCCCATCAGCGCGCAGATCATCGCCCATTTTGGCGGCAAGCTCTGGGTCGAGAGCGAACCCGGAAAGGGAGCGACGTTTTCGTTTACATTGCCGTTGTCCCCTTCCGATCATCGATAGCGTGGAGAGGAAAAGCATGTCCGCAAAAGTGTTGATTGTAGACGATGAAGCCAATATCGTGATTTCGCTAGAGTTTCTCATGCAACAGGCCGGCTACGAGGTCGCCGTGGCGCGCAACGGCGAGGAGGCGCTCGAACAGATCGCCGATTTCCGCCCCGACCTCATTCTGCTGGATGTCATGTTGCCCGGTCTCAACGGTTTTGACGTTCTTCAGCGCGTTCGGCAGCACGCCGGCGCGCATGAATTGCCTGTCATCATGTTGACTGCGAAGGGGCGTGAGGTGGAAGTGACCAAGGGGATGGCGCTCGGCGCCAACGCTTACATCACCAAGCCGTTTTCCACGCGCAACCTGCTCGACGAAGTGCGCCGACAGCTAGAGGCCTCTCGTCAGACGGAAATCGACAAAAAACATGAAACGTTCACAGATTAGCAAGCTGGTCGGCGTCGTCGCCCTGACTGCGCTGGCAACAGGGCTGGGAGCAGGCTGGCTGCTGGCGCAGGCGGCGCAACAGAACGGCGCACTTTGGTGGCTTGGCGTCGCCGTCGTCCTGGCGGCGCTGATCATCGCCGCAGCGACAGTGCAGCGCTTCGTGCGCGCCTTCGTATGGGACGTGCGTCGGCTGATCGACGCCGGACGTCTGATGCTCACCGTGCACCCGGAACATCGGGTGCAGCCCGGCGGCCCCCCCGATATCCAAGAGATGGCGGCGTTGCTCAATCAATTTGCGGAGCGCCTCGATCAGCTGCAGAAAGAACGCGTCGAAGCTGCCCGACAGGCGCGCGCCGACGTCGAACAGGAGCGGGCCATGCTGGCGACGCTGCTGGCCGAGCTGACGGAAGGCGTGCTGGTTTGCAACCTGGATGGACAAATCCTATTGTATAATCGCAGCGCGCGGCGCTTGCTGGATGGAAGCCCAGGCGACGCTGCGCAGCCTTTCGTGGGGTTAGGACGTTCGGTCTTCGGCGTCATCGACCGCAACGCCATCGTCCACGCGCTGGAACAGGTGCACTCCCTGCTCCAGCGTCGCAACCCGGATGAACAGACCGTGATGACCAGCTTTGTCACAGCCGCAGCCAACGGTCGTCTGTTGCGCACCCGGCTGGCGCCCCTCTTGGAGGCCGATGGGAGCCTGCGCGGCTACATTTTGACCTTGCAGGACGTCGGCGAGGGGATCGAGCGCAGCCTGCGTCGCGACGCGCTTCTGCAGACGCTGACCGAGCGGCAGCGCGCCTCGCTCGGCGCCATCCGCGCCGCAATCGAGGCGATGGAGAGCTATCCCGACATGACGCCTGCGCAACGTCAGCGTTTCCAACAGGTGATCCTGGACGAGGCCCAGCAATTGAGCGAGCAGATCGACGAGGTTCTGCGCGGCCATGCCAGCGACCTGCGCGCGCAGTGGATGCTCGAAGAGATCGCCGCCCCAGATCTGCTGTGGGCCGTGCAGCGTCGCCTTGCGGAGCGCCTGGGCGTCGAGGTCCTCCCCGGCGCAGTGGATGACGCCCTGCGCCTCAAAACCGACAACTACACGCTGATGCAGGGGCTCTCCCATCTGGCGCATACGCTTTCGCAAGATTTTGGCGTGCGCTCTTTGACGCTTTCTTTGCAGGGCGTGGAAAGTTTCGCCGCCATCGACATCGAATGGCCGTGCCGCGGCGTCGCCATGGAGCGATGGCAGCGCTGGAAGGAGGGAGCGTTCGTCGCCGACGACCGGGACGGCGTCGTTACGCTGCGCGAGGTCGCCGAACGTCATGGCGGCGAAGTTTGGTTTCAGGTGCGCCCCTCGGGTGAAAGCGCCTACTTTCGCCTGCTCTTGCCGCGCGCCGCCGACGCAGGGCCTGCTGCATCGGCCCCTGCAAAGCCCTTCATGGCTCCAGCCGTCGAAAGCCGACCGGAGTACTACGATTTCGACCTCTTCCATCAACCAGGCCAGCATCCTGAGCTCGATCGGCGGCCATTGCGCTCGCTCACCTACACCGTGCTCGACGCCGAAACCACCGGCCTGACGCCGGGCCTGGACGAAATTGTCTCGATCGGCGCGCTGCGCATCGTCAACGGACGCCTTCTGCGCCAGGAAGTCTTCGAGCAACTTGTCGATCCCCGACGGCCGATTCCGGCCACCGCTACGGCCATCCATGGCATCACGGATGCGATGGTCAAAGGCCAGCCCACCATCGAGGTCGTATTGCCCCGCTTGCACAAATTTGTCGAAGACACCGTGCTGGTGGGGCATAACCTGGCCTTCGACCTGCGCATGTTCAAAGAAAAAGAAGCCGAAAGCGGAGTTTGCTTTGTCAACCCGGTTCTGGATACACTGTTGTTATCCGCTGTCATCCATCCCGAAGAGGAGCGTCATGGCCTGGAAGACATCGCCAGACGGCTGGGAGTGCAGGTGCTGGGCCGACATACGGCGCTTGGCGACGCCATTCTGGCCGGAGAAATTTTCCTGCGCATGATCCCGTTGTTGGAGGAGCGGGGAATTTACACGCTTCAACAGGCAAGGACGGCGGCCGAACAGACGTACTTTGCGCGCCTGGAGTATTGAACCAAAAACATCGTCCTGGGGCGCAATTCGACAGCGCGCACACCATTAGAGCGGAGAATGGGAAGCATGCCGGCAAAGATTCTTCTCGCAGATGACGATCCGATGTTGCAGAAGCTGATCGCCAACACCCTCAAGCTGGAGCATCATGAAGTCATTGTCGCCGTCAACGGTCAGGAGGCGCTCGATCTGATCCGTTCAGAGAAGCCTGACCTGGTGATCCTGGACATCATGATGCCGGTGATCAACGGCTTTGATGTGTGCACGGAATTGCGCAGGCATCCCGAAACGGAAACGCTGCCGGTCATCATGCTCAGCGGCCTCGGACAGGTGCAGGAAAAGATCATAGGGCTGCGCGCCGGCGCCGATGAGTATCTCACCAAGCCGATCGACCCGCGCGAGCTGTTGACGCGCGTCGAAATGTTGCTGGAGCGCCATCGCATCCTGCGCCAAAGCGCGGTCGGCAAAACCGGGCGCGTGCTCAGCGTGCTGGGCGCCAAGGGCGGCGTCGGCGTCACCACGCTGGCGGTCAACCTTGCCGCTCGCCTTGCGCAAGAAAAGAAAAACGTCATTCTGCTGGAATTCCGTCCGGATTTTGGCACGGTCGCCGTGCATTTCAATCTGAAACCGACTGCGTCGCTGGCTGCACTGCGCACGCTGGAGCCGACGGCGATTACAGAGCAAATGGTGAATCGGCTGCTGGTGAAGACGGAGACAGGCGTGCGCGTGTTGTGCGGGCCGCAGTCGGCGGGCGAATTTGGCCCCTTTGCGCCTGGCCTCGGCGGCGCGCTGCTGGGACGGTTGGTGACGATGTGCGATTATGTGATCGTCGATTTGCCGCCACTGCTCGACGAGGCTGCGGAGCTGGTTCTCAAAAGCAGCGAACAGGTGTTTCTTGTGATTGAGCCGGAGCTGACGAGCGTCGTCGCCGCCGCGCATCGCCTCGAACAGCTCGCCGCCCTGAGCAACACGTTGACCACGCGCGTCATCGCCGTCAATCGACAGGGCGTCATGTTGCTCTCGCTGCGCGAGATCGAAAACCGGTTGGGCGTCGTCCTCCTCGATGTGCTTCCCTCCGCCGCCGACGCCATGAGCGTCGCAGTGCAGTTCGGCGTTCCGCTGACGCTGTCTCAGAGCAAACATGTTTACTCAGAACACGTCACTGAATTGGTCAAACAGCTAGAACAGAGCAAAGCTTCTGCGCTTCGTAGCCGCTCTCTGTGACCCATGCTCAATTACACACGCTCTGAATTGAGACAAAACATCGGACGAATAAACTACATGCGCCATATCGTAAGTTCGCCCAGAGACGATGACCCGTTGCATAACAGACAGGAGTGAGCCATGACCCAGACGACGCCAGCCGGCGTGCACATCGTCGGCGCAATGTTTCCAGCAGTCACCGAGGTGCTGACTCCGGAGGCGCTCGAATTTGTCGCTGCGCTGCATCGCCGGTTCAACCCCCGGCGCCTCGAGCTGCTTGCGGCGCGCAAGGAGCGCCAGAAACGCTTCGACGCAGGGGAGATGCCCGGGTTTCTGCCGGAGACTGCGCCGATCCGCACCGCTGCGTGGCGGGTGGCCCCGGCCCCAGAGGACCTCAACGACCGCCGCGTTGAAATCACCGGCCCCAGCGAACGCAAGATGATGATCAACGCCCTCAATTCCGGCGCCAAAGTTTTCATGGCCGACTTCGAGGACGCGCTCTCGCCGACGTGGAGCAATGTGATCCACGGCCAGATCAACTGCAGCGACGCCATTCGCCGCACCATCTCGTTCGAGAGCCCGGACGGCAAACGGTACGCGCTGAACGCTGAAATGGCGACGCTGGTCGTGCGCCCGCGCGGCTGGCATCTGGTGGAAAAGCATGTCCACGTCGACGGCGAGCCGATCTCGGCCAGCCTCTTCGATTTCGGCCTCTATATGTTCCGCAACGCCAAAGAGCTGTTGAACCGGGGCAGCGGCCCCTATTTCTATTTGCCCAAGCTGGAGAGCCATCTCGAGGCGCGGCTATGGAACGACGTCTTCAATGCGGCGCAGGATGCGCTTGGAATTCCGCGCGGCTCGATCCGCGCCACCGTGCTGATCGAAACCATCCTGGCCGCGCTGGAGATGGAGGAGATTCTCTATGAAATCCGCGAACACGGCGCCGGCCTCAACGCCGGCCGGTGGGACTATATCTTCAGCGTGATCAAGAAGTTCGCCAAAAACGAGCGCCTGATCCTGCCCGACCGCGCGCAGGTGACGATGACCGTTCCCTTCATGCGCGCCTACACCGAGCTGCTGATTCGCACCTGCCACAAGCATGACGCCCACGCCATCGGCGGCATGGCGGCCTTCATCCCCAACCGCCGCGATCCGGTGGTGACCGAAAATGCACTCAAGAAGGTGCGCGAGGACAAGCTGCGCGAGTTCGGCGACGGCTGCGACGGCACCTGGGTGGCGCATCCCGACCTGGTGCCGACTGTGATGGAAGTAGCCAACAGCTATTTGGGAGACAAGCCGCACCAGAAAGACCGCCTGCGCGAGGATGTGCACGTCACAGACCAGGAGCTCACCAACATTGCGGTGCCGGGCGGTTCAATTACGGAGGAAGGGCTGCGCCTCAACGTCAGCGTCGCCTTGCAATATCTGAACGCCTGGCTGCAAGGCAACGGCGCGGCGGCGATCAACAACCTGATGGAGGACGCCGCCACCGCCGAGATCTCCCGCTCGCAGATCTGGCAGTGGATTCATCACGGCGCAACGCTGGCGGACGGGCGACCGGTGACGCGGGAATTGTACGCCCAAATGCGCGATGAAGAGCTGGCGAAGCTGGGGGGAATCGCTGCAGGCCGTTACAAGGACGCCGTTGAGATTCTGGATACGCTCTGTCTAAGTGAAGAGTTTATCGAGTTTTTAACCTTGATCGCCTACGACTATCTGGACTGACTTTTTTTCCAGGTCCGTTGGGGCGTTCGCCGCCGCCTTCCAGGAGGCTCGATGGAGTTTAGCAAATGATTCCGGCAATCCGGAGGCGCCGTTTGCATTGCGTTTTGCCGGTCTCCCCCCAACCTTGTGATTGCCGAGGGTGGGCGGCTGCGAGCCGCCCCTACGATGCGCCCTCCTCCCCCTCTCCCAGCATTGGGAGAGGGGCCAGGGGGTGAGGGCCTCCTCCCCGTTCCGATGCCAGGCGCTGCTCGTCGCCGCGCCCCCCGCTTCACCCAAAACCCTGTGATTTGCCGAGACGCCGCAGCTCCGAGCCACAGCCCCCATTGCCAGATGATTTTGGTAAAAATCAGGAGCTTCCTGAAAGAGAGCAGCCTCCTCTGAAGGTCGAAAGAGCGACGCGCAATCTCTATTCCTCTGCATCGCTGCGTCCCCAGTCCCGTTCAAAGACGCTGTACAGTCGAGCGTAAATTTCAGGGTGTTCGACCATCAAGACAACCTCGCGGTTCAGTTTGTGGCTCGTCTCTCCGCCGTTCAAGCTGCCGACCGCCGACCACCACTCTCCGCCTGTGCGCACGAGAACGAGCTTGGCGTGAATGCCGCCAGCGGTCGGGTTGCCGACCCGTGCATCGAGATCGAGGCCTTCGGCCTCTGCAATGGCGCGCACGTAGGCGACGGTCGCCCGGTTGTTGCGCAGCCCATCCGGATCATCGAAAAAACTGTCAAGGAGCAGTCGCACGCGTGCGCCGCGACGCGCGGCGCCGATCGCCGCTTCAAGGCGAGGGTTGGGATCGGCGATCGGGTTGCTGGAGGATTCGCCGAAGAATTTGTGTTCATACATCTGGACAAAGACGATTTCATCGCCGACGCCGGCGCGGTGAAGCAACGCCTGGACGCCGGCGTCGGGGCGCAGGGCGTTTTCCGGCGCGCTGACGACGAGAAAAGGCATGAGACCGGACACCTGGAGCGGATCGCCAAAGGGCGCCTCTGAGACGGGAAAGAGCGGAGCTGGAGGAGGCGCAAAATCCGACGGCGGCGCGCCGTATTTCGGGTGCGAGGCTTCATAGGGGCGTAGATCGGCGAAAGTCGTCGGTCGCCAGTCCAGGTCAAAGAGCGTGCGCAGCGCTGCGACGACGCCGGTTGCATCGGTGAAGAGATAGAAGCCGCGACGACCGCCGACCGGCGCTTCCGTCGGCTCCGGCATGGCGTTCAGCGTCAAATTTTCGGTGCCGACGAACGCTCTGCGCTCATCGGCGATCCCATATTTGGCGTGCAGATAGCGATAACGACGCTTGTAGCCTCTCGGCGCATCGTCGGCGACCGCCATGTAGTAGACCTCGCCGCCGGCCTCGGCGATCTGGCGGACGCACCATTTTTGCAGGTTGGTGACGCCCCCCGGCGGCGCGCCGTCGAGCATGATGCGCACACGCACGCCGCGCTGTGCGGCCGCCGCCAAGGCGACGGCAAGCGAGGGATGCTCCAGCGTATAGAGGCTGAGGTCGAGCGAACGGGTGGCCGACTCCAGAAAGCGCAACATGGGCGCATACAGCCCCTCCGGCCCGACGGCGACTTCCCAGGAGGCGTTTTCTGCGCCGCGCCACGGCCACAGTCCGTCCTCGCGGCTCCAGCCGCCCCAACCCGGCTGATGCACGCGTCTTCCCCAGGCCAGATCCGCCAGATCGCTCGCCCAATCCGAGGCAACGTCGTTGTCGATCGGCAGTCCGCTCAGCGGGTCCGCCTTGCGACGCCACACCTGCCCGCCGGCGGTGGCAAGCCCACGCGTGTAAAGCTGCACTGGCGGGCCGAGCCATCCGTCCGCTGCCTGCGTGGAGGCTCCATACAGCATGGCGTCAACCACGCGTCGCCGCTCATCGAGGAGTGCAAGCACGCCGCCGTTGTTGTTGAGCGTCAGCCCTGCGCTCAACAGCTCCGCCTCGTTGTCTGCGGAGCTCCAGGCGCATCTTGCTTCCTCGCCGAAAGAGAGACGAAAGCTGTTCGTATTGGCCGTGCACCAGAGGCGTTCGCCCGCCCGGAGCAGCAGCGCGCTCGTCGAGGCAAACGAAGCTTCCCGACCTCCTGCACGCAGCGACCATCCCGCCAACGGCTGTGCGCTTCCGCCGACGTTCCACAGCAAGATCGCCTCATCCGGCTCGTAGCTGACGGCGCTGTCAATGTAAGCGGCTGCGATCAGCACTTTGGCAGGCGGCGGACCCATCACCGCCGGCAGGTAAAGGGTGGCGCCGTCCGGCGGCGGAGCGGTCTGCGCCAGCGCAACGGAAGCGCTGAGGCCCACCACCAGCAGGCTGAGCAGGCGCAGGCGTCTCAAGAGATGAACAAGTGTAGGCATTATGCGCATCCTGGAATCGATCGGAGAGGTTGAAACTGTTGCAAAGACAGCATACGCCGAGGACGGCGTCGGCGAGATCGGTCGTTTGTCGAGTTGTTTGCGCGGCAAGGGTGCGAAGCGCCATTTGCACCCGATAGAAGGGGGTTGCGCAGTCGAACGTGGCGCCAGACAGAGCAGATCGAGCAAAGAGGCGGCTAACGCCGCAATGCGACGTCCAGTTGATAAGGGTCGCTTGCGTCCTCCGGGAAAGTATAGCCGTCGACGATCAGCGGCTGATAGTCCTCATGCACCACGACCAGCGCATGGCTCGCACCCGGCGTCACTCGGGCGTTCAGTTGATAGGCGCCTCTGCGCCCGCTGGTTCCGGTGGCGTGGATCAACCCGGCGTCGAAATCGCTGTCGATCCACTCCTGTGCGCGGACGCCAGGCTTGAGCAACACGACCAGCGCGCCGACCACCGGCAGTCGGCTGTTGTTGATGTCGCGCACGACGCCGACAACGCTGACGGTCCGACCGCTGCGCTCCGGAGTGCGAGCGGCGATCGTGAAGTCCCCGTGCTGCGCCAGCCGCTCGCCGATGTAAAGCTCCAGCGAATAGCGACCCACAGGCAATCCATCCGGATGCGTCAGGCTCACCCAGGTTTTGCGCACGTCGCTTGCGCTCCAGACGTCCTTTTCAGACAATACTTCGTCTCCCTCGTAGAGCCAGCGCGTGCGCCAGAGCGCGCCTTTGCGCATGTTTCCGACCGAGAAGATGGCGTACACGGTCTTGACGTCAACGAAAGAGTCGCCGGGCTGGATCGGCTCCAGGTCGTCGGTGACGCCGGCGGCGAAGGTGATGGCTCCAAACGAGGCGTCGGCTGCGCCGGTCGAGCGCGCGCCGACCGTAACCGAGGCTGCATGCAGCAAAACGCCATCAAGCCGCATCTCCACAGTGTACACGCCATCGGGCAGCCCCTCGGTGCTGTACAGGTGCAGCCAACTTGTTCCACTGGCGCCTTCCTGCCAGGCGAAGGCGTCGGAGTAGACGGTTTCGCCGTCCAGCTTCCAGACATAGGAGAAGCGCTGTCCGTTGCGAAAGCCGTTGAACTCGAAGCTCACATAAATGTCGGTGGAGCCGCTGGGAAAGACCGTGAGCGGCTGCGTCACCTTGCTCTGCCGGTTGACCGCGGCCCCGAACTCGACGGCGGCGATGGTGGCTTCTCGGCTGCTGGACAGCGCAGCGCCCGGCGATCTGGCGCCTGATCGACCGCCCTGCCCCAGGACGGCGTTGTCATAAAAACGCAACGCAATGGAGGCGGGGCGCACCAGGCTGATCTTGCCGGCGACGTCGGCGCGCGAATAGCCGGAGGTGGGCACGCCGATGAAGTTGCCCGCGCTGTCGATGGCCAGACCGCCGGAGTTGCCCGGATTGACTTCGGCGTCGGTCTTGATCCACTCGAATTCGCCGTCGTTGTCCTCGTCTAAAAAGCCGGAGACGACGCCTTCGGTGTAAGTGACGGTGACGCCGCCCAGCCCTGGGTATCCGATCACGGCCAGACGGTCGCCGGGCAACAGGTCGTCGCTGTCCCCGCGCGGCACGGTCGTCAATCCGAGGTTGGCGGGCAACCCTGCGTTGTCATCATCGAGGTGGCCGACGATTTGCAGGAGGGCCAAATCGTATCTGACGTCATAGTCCACCATGCGCGCTTTGTAGCGCAAGACCGGCGCGCTGCGAATGTCTTCAGTAATGACGCCGATGGCGGCGGTTCCTTCGCGGTTCACCCACGCGCCGGTCTCCGGGTCGGCCATCACATGGAAGTTGGTCAGGATATAGCCCTTGTCGGGGTCGAGGACTGTGCCGCTGCCGGTGCGATCGATCTCGCCGGCGTCGTTCGGCGTCAGGACGAGCACGGTGGCGCGCAGGGCGCGGCGCAACGCTTCTCGCTCGACGCCCAGCGCCGCCTCGGCTGAAAAAACTGCGCCCGCCAGGCACAACGCTGCGGCCAACAGCAGCAAGCTTCGCAACGTTGGATCGATCCGGAACTTGTGCGCCGATTGAACGTGAGGCGACTGCATCATCCATCTCCTCCTCAGGGGCGGGCGGCGCCCTCAAAGCCTCCGGCTGCATCGGGCGCGCTCGCAGTGCGGTCTGGCGTTCGCAGGCGGATGCTATTCCTCACCACTGCGAAGGAGCGGGCGGCGGATTCCCAGTGCGCTGCGTCAGCGCGCAACGAGATCACATACACCCATCCGTCGTGGACGAACTGAATGTCCTGCGCCTCCACCACCACCGGCAGGTCGATTGCGCCGAGCTCGCGCATAGGGTCGGCGACGAATCCATACGTGGTGACGATGGCCGGCGCGCCGTCGATCGCCTGCATGGCGACGGATTCCAGCTCGCGGTAAGCCGTCAACTCGGAGGCAAGCTGCAGGCTGCGCTCGAAGCGCGCCCGTTCCAACGTCTCCCCCTCGCGCAGCGGGCGGCTGCTGACCTCGACGCGCGTGTCGTAGGCGCTCGGGCTGGCGAGATGGAGTGCGGTGAAGCCAACCTCGCTTTGTTCGCGCAGCACCCAGCGCTCGGGATAGGCGATGCGCAGCCTGCCGTCGTTGAGCGTTGCGTATTGCGCAGCGTTGTAAACCTGATTGCGCACCCCCAGCGCAAGGATGAACGCAAACAGCACGGTCGCCGCCACGGCGAGGTCGTTGCGCACGAACTCCCCCGGCGAAGGGGGCGCGTTGGTGGGGCTGGGTTTGATCAGGCGATCGATCCAGAGCATGCGACTATTCTCCTCGGTCCGACGCTGTTTCTACAGGTTTTGGCTCCCAGCGGTCGCCGGTGGCTGCAAGTTGCGCCACGCGCGCCGTCTCCTCGTCGGCGCGACGCACCAGCCAGCTCACCGCGCCCATCACCAACAACGTAAGCAAAAGCCCCAAGAGTAGCTGTCGCCAGAACTCGGCGCGCAGGCCGGTCGAACCCGTCTGTTCGACCAGAAAAAAATAGAGGCCAAGCAACGCAGCCGAGAGGACGACGCCCGCCGGCAGATAGAAGAGCGGCGTCTTTTCAAAGCGCGCCTGGCCGATGAAGTAACCGAGCACGCCGGCGATGCTGCCGTAGCCCAACGCGTTGACCACGATGCGAATGGAGCCGACGTCCAAGTCAACCCCGCCATGCTGGAAGACATAGACAAAATTATGAACCGTTGCGACGCCCAACCCGGCTGCTACAGCGTAGATGATCCCGTCAAGACGTTCATCAAATTCTGGATTGCCGAAGACCACGATGCGCACGGCGGCGTAGACGATGGCCATGCTCGCCATGCCGGTCACCAGGACGCCTCCCACCAGATGCGACCACCCGTAGGCGCGCAGCCAGCTTTCTACTGCAAAAACGACGCCGAAAAGCGGCTGATAGAGGGCGGCCATCAGCAGCAGTCCCATCAGATAGACGCCCAGCACCAGCCGTTTCGGCTCCGGCTCTGCGCGGTCGATCCGATAGAAGACCGCCAGCCACAGCAAAGCAGGGACCACGGCCATGACCAGGCTCAGCAGCAGCAAGCCGGTTTCATCCAGCGCAGGGCCGATTGCAGAGAACAGATGAAAGATCGCCACAAAGAGGAACAGCCCCAGCAGTTCAAACGAGATGGAGCGGAGAAAGCCGCGCTGCGTCGTTGCGCCACTTTCAGGCGGGCCACCTTCATGAAAAGGATGAAGTTGCACAGGGTCTCTCCTTGCGTCAATGCGCTGCTTGCGGAATGGATAGCAGAATCACAACCTCTGTTTGACAGGCTTCAGGACGCGCAGTAAGATGACTTGCGCTCTGTCTCAGCAGAGCGCAGGGTCTTGAAGGATTTTACGCTCGAATGTCAGATAATTCAAAGCCAATTCAACCGCTCATCTATACTGCAAACTCGCTGCGTCGCCTGGTCGAGCACCTGCGCAGCCAACCGCGCTTTGCGCTCGATACGGAAAGCAACAGCCTCTACAGCTATCAGGGCAAGGTCTGCCTGATTCAGATTTCGACGTATGCAACGAGCCATGAAGAAATCCTCGATTTTCTGGTCGATCCCTTGCGGTTAAGCGATCTTTCGCCGCTGGGCGAGCTGTTCGCCGATCCTTCGATCGAAGTCGTGATGCATGCAGCCGACAACGACATCTTGATGCTGTATCGCAGCTATGGGTTCAGGTTCGGCCGCGTCTTCGACACGCAGCTGGCGGCGCGCATTTTAGGGTGGAAGCAGGTCGGGCTGGCCGCAATCTTGGAAAAACATTTCGGCATCGTCAGCAATAAGCGCATGCAGCGCACCGACTGGGGGAAACGTCCGCTGACGCCGGAACAGATCGCCTACGCCCAGATGGACACCCACTATCTGTTGCCCTTGCGCGACCGGCTGGCGGAGGAGCTTCAACGCAGAGGACGGTGGGAGGAGGCGTTGGACGCCTTTGCGTCGCTGACGGACAGCGATCCGGCTGCGCGCATGCGCGATGAACGCTCGTTTTGGCAGATGCGCGCTGTGCGCGACGTCCCTCCAGAGCATCTGGGCGTGCTCGAAGCGCTGTGGCGCTGGCGCGAGCAGAAGGCGCGCGCGCTCGATCGTCCGCCTTTTAAGATCGTCAACGACGCCGCGCTGGTGGAACTGGCCAAATTGCAGCCTCTCACCCTCGATGCGCTGGCGGAAACGTCGAGGCTTTCGGCCTTGCAGGTCAAGCGCTTTGGCGAGGAGATGCTCCAGGCCATCCGCGCCGGTCAACAACAGCCGACGCCGACGCCCCCTGACGAGGAAGACCGGCCTGAACCGATGCTTGACAAGGCTGTGCAGGCGCGCTATGACGCCTTGCGTCGCTGGCGCACCGAACTGGCCCAGCAGCGCGGCGTCGACGCCGACGTTGTGCTTCCCAACAGTGCGCTTTTGGCCATTGCGACGCACAACCCTGCCACGCTGGACGCACTGGCGGCGCTTCCGGAGCTGACCGCCTGGAAGGCGGCCAACTACGGCCCTCAGCTCCTCGCCGTGCTTGCCGACGCTGCGCCCCAACCCACCTCCTAGGCGCGCTCTCCGACTTTTCCTGCTTCAGACCAACCGCATCGTCTCCTCAACAGTCTCCGTGAACGCGACGCCTGCGCCGGCAAGTTCCTGGACGAGTCGATGGAATCGCTCGCCGGTGAGCAACTTTTCGGGCGTGATCCATCCCTTGGCTGCGCCGAAATCTCCACCGGCCGCCATGCGCGCGACGATGGCGCCGGTGAACGCCGTGACGCGCGCCATCGAGGTGAAGCCCAGCGTTTCGTCGTAGCGATCCACCATGTCGATGCGCCGTCGATGGGGGAAGCCATCTTTGACGCCGCTCACCTCAACGCGAAAGATGGTCAGGTCGCGATCGTGTTCGCGCATCTTGACGTAGGGATAGAGCACGGCGTCGACCACGGCCTTGGGCGCCACCTCCACGCCGTCCACATCGATCGGCTGCTGGCTAAGCAGCCCGAGATCGCGCAACACCGTCGCCTTGGCGGCGAAGCCAGGCCAGCGGATCGTCTTCTGTGTGCCCAGCCTGATATTTTTGAACACCTCTAGCTCGAGCAGCCACGGCATAAAGCCTTGATGCCACGCTTCGACCTCGCGGCAGCTCCTCTTGCGGCGGCCAGGAAAGGTCCACCCATGGCGTGCGCGCGGCCACTGCGGCGCGCACGCCCAGCGGGATCACTGCGCCTGGCAAGGCAGCCACGACTGCATCATGCCGGGCGATCAGGTTGGCGGCGGCGTGCAGGTCGGCCAGATCGATGACCACGGTCTCCAGTTGTGCGGGGTTGAGCAGGAGCGACGTCAACCTGGCGCGGGCCGCGTCCAGTTGCGCCGGGTCTTTGTCCGCCAGCGTCACCTGCGTCACGCGCGGATCGGCGAGGGCATTGTAGGCTGCAGCCGGCCCCATCAGGCCGCTTCCAAGCACAAGTATCTGCATCGAACACCTCGTTCCCAGAGAATGGATGATTTTTTGAGATTGACAGGAGATTCATTCCTGTGTAGGATAACCTCCAATTCGACGCAGAATCAAATCAATCGCCCGCCAACGTCTTTCTAGGACGTCTTTAATTTTATCGAGGGCGAAGCCTGACGTTCAGCGCTGACCTCTAGGGCGGTTTCTTAGAAGCTCCAAAGCTTCCTGGAAGATTTCAGCAAACATTCCACATGAACCTGGGTTCAAAATAGATCCAGCGCAAGGGCGCAAAGCAGGAGAGCGCTTTGCGAGCCCGGCGGGATTTTCATCATTGCCGACGCTGTCAAGAGAAGACGTCTACTATTGGGTATTGGGGAGACTACACTGACACAATCCAGGAGGGATTTGAGATTCGGGAGGGATTCTATGATGTCGCCGTATGAAGGAGAACGCATCTTCGAGGCCGAGATGGTGCGACTCCACTTGTGCGATCGCAACCTCTATGCATGCGTCGAAGAGTCCTCTGAAACCCCTCGTTCGGCGTTTTCGCTTCGCGAATGGCTGAAGGAGCGCCTCGTTTCTTGGGTTATTGGAAGGAAAGCGCAGCCTTCGCCCGCTGCGGACGAGCTTTAGCCAACGCATCGAGCTTTAGCCAACGCATCGGTTGTCAGGACGCGACCTAAGCCCTGGCGCTCGGGTGACCTTCACCCAGATGCTCTGGCATCTGCACAGCTTCGGCTTCCGACAGCGGGGGCTGTGCGTGATCGGTGCGTCACGTCGGAGGCGATGACTTACGGGAGCAGACGCAACGCCTACGAAATTGCCGGATTCATTTTTCATTTCATCAGAGCGGCGCCTGTTGACACAACGCCTCCCATTCCTTCAAAGAAAGTGTTTCTGCGCGGCGCGTCGGATTGACGCCCGCCTCCTCTAACCAGGTCTGCGCCTCCTTTTTGTCGAGGCGCAGACCTGCAGCCAGCGTGTTGACCAGCTGTTTGCGTTTCTGACTGAAGCCGGCGCGCACCACGCGAAAGAAGCGATCCGGCGCGACGGCAACCGCCGGCCGGCTGCGCACGCGCAACTGCAGAACGGCGCTGTCCACCTTGGGCTTCGGTGAAAAGGCTCTCGCCGGCACGCGCTGCACAATGCGCGGCTCTGCATAGTATTGCACACTCACCGCCAGCAGCGACATCTCCCCTGGACCGGCGCAGATGCGCTGTGCGACCTCCCACTGCACCATCAGCACGGCAAGCGAAGGCGGCCGCTCCGCTTCGAGCAGATGGCGCAGCGCTGCGCTCGTGATGTAGTAGGGCAGATTGGCCACCACCTTGTAGGAGAATGGAATGGGGCGCGGATAGGATGGAGAAGGCGCTTCTTCCGGTTGAAAGCCTTCAGCGGCGTCGGATTCCGAACCTTCCGTCCTGACCAGGCACGCGGCGGCGACAAGTCGGTCCGGCGCGTGCTCCAAGATATCGCCGTGCACAATATGCACATGAGGTTGTCCTGCGAAGCGTTGACGCAGCGGTTCGATCAGGCGATCATCCAGCTCGACGGCGACGAGGCACCCCACGCGCGAGGCCAACGCCTCCGTCAAAACGCCTCTGCCAGGGCCGATCTCCAGCACGTTGTCCGTTGGCGTAAGCTCCGCCGCCTCCAGGATCGGCGCCAGATAGCGGCGGTCGGTCAGGAAGTTCTGCCCCAACGACTTCCTGGCGGGCGCTTCATGCATCAGTCTTTCCCTGCAGAACGTCGATCAAGGAGCAAGCAAAGTGCCCAAAGAAGAGGAGAATCTGACACTCTCGCAGTCGGCCTCGCTATTCCTCTTCAAGGCTGAGCACCGACATGAAGGCTTCCTGGGGAATCTCGACCGAGCCGACCATCTTCATGCGTTTTTTGCCCGCCTTCTGCTTTTCCAACAGCTTGCGCTTGCGCGTGACGTCGCCGCCGTAACATTTGGCGAGCACGTCCTTGCGCAACGCCTTGACGTTGGCGCGGCTGATAATTTTATTGCCGATGGCGGCCTGAATGGGCACCTCGAACATCTGCCGCGGGATGATCTCCTTCATCTTGCTGACCAGCCGCTGGCCCTTGTGATAGGCCTGATCGCGATGCACGATGATGCTGAGCGCGTCCACGGGCTGGTGGTTGACCAGAATGTCGAGCTTGACCATGTCAGACGGGCGATACTGGTCGAGCGTGTAATCCATGCTGGCGTAGCCTTTGGTGCGCGCTTTCAGCTCGTTGTAGAAATCGACGATGATCTCCGATAGAGGAATCAGGCAGACGATCTCGACGCGTTTGCTGTCGAGCCAGTTCTGCGTTTTCAGCTCGCCGCGGCGTTTCGTCACCAGGTCCAGCACCGGGCCGATGTATTCGGCGGGAGTGAAGATGCGCAGCTCGCACCACGGCTCCTCGATATGCTCGATCTCGGTGGGATCGGGGAGCGCGGCCGGACTGTCGATAGCGATCACCTCGCCGTTCGTTTTGACCACGCGATACTCCACCGATGGCGCGGTGAAGATCACGTCCATGTCATACTCGCGTTCGAGCCGCTCCTGCACGATCTCCATGTGAAAGAGGCCCAGAAAGCCCAGTCGAAAGCCAAAGCCGAGCGCCTGACTTGTTTCCGGCTCATAGGTCAGCGCGGCGTCGTTGAGTTGAAGCTTTTCCAACGCGTCGCGCAGCTCGTTGTAGTCGTCCGGGTTGGTCGGATAGAGGCCGGCGAAGACCATGGGCTTGAGCGGGCGATAGCCGGGCAGTTTCTCCGTCGCCGGTCGCGCCGCCAACGTGATGGTGTCGCCGACGTCGAGGTCCTGCACGCTTTTCAGGCCGGTGGCGATGTACCCCACCTGACCGGCGTGCAGCTCGTTTACGGGCAGCATCTGCGGCACGAGCACGCCGATCTCCAGCGGCTCCATGGTTTTGCCGGTGTTCATCGCCAGCAGCTTCGGCAGCCCCGTGATCACGCCGTCCACCATGCGCACGTAGGCGATCACGCCCTTGTAGGAGTCGTAGTGGCAGTCGAAGACGAGCGCCCGCACCGGCGCGTCGAGGTCGCCCTTCGGCGGCGGCACTTCGGCAATCACGCGCTCCAGCACTTCTTCGACGTTGACGCCCGCCTTGGCGCTGATGCGCGGGATGTCCTCTGCGGGCACGCCGAGCAGGTCCTCGATCTCTTGCGCCACCTCGTCGGGCATGGCCGCCGGCAGGTCAATCTTGTTGATGACGGGCACGATCGTGAGGTTCTGCTCCAGCGCAGCGAAGAGATGCGCCATCGTTTGCGCCTGAATGCCCTGCGAGGCGTCGACGACGAGCACGGCGCCTTCGCAGGCTTGCAGCGCGCGATGCACCTCGTAGCTGAAATCGACGTGGCCGGGCGTGTCGATCAGGTTAATTTCGTACTCTTCGCCCCGATGTTTGTAGATCATGCGCACGGCGCTGGCCTTGATGGTGACGCCTTTTTCGCGCTCCAGCTCCATGGAGTCGAGGAGCTGCTCGCGCATCTCCCGCTCCGTCACCGTGTCGGTCATGCGGATGAGCTGATCGGCCAGCGTGCTCTTGCCGTGGTCGATGTGGGCGATGATGGAAAAGTTGCGAATGTGATCGAGATTCATACGGTGAATTATACCGCAGCGGGTGGTTTGAGAGTGCAAACGGAATAAGATGAGTTCAAAAAAGAACTCGTGAAGTGAATCGGTGACAAATTGGCATTGTACTCGAAAAATTCGACGAAATTGTCGAAATTTTAACAAAAAATCATCGAAAATTCGATTGACAAAGATAGAAATCAATGATATAGTGATGACCGTGAATTAACCTTCATCGATTTTTCCTGCAAAACAAGGCAATCAATTCCATGAGTGCATCCGAACGGACATCGCGAATCACAATTCGCGATGTGGCGGAGGAGGCAGGGGTTTCGATATCCACCGTTTCCCTTGCTTTCCAATCCCCTGAGAGAGTGGCTTCCGCTACGCGAGAGCGAATCGCTGAAGCAGCCGCCAGGTTGGGGTATGTTCCACGTTTGCGCGCCGGCAATGGCGCGCGTTCAAAGCTTTTTGCCTTAATCATGGAAGAGCTGTCGTTGTCGGCGTTTCCTGAGACCGTATATGGCGCCATTATTCGCACGCTTGAAGCGCAGGCGCGCCAACATGGTTTGGGGATGCTTCTCGCCACCGTGCAAAAGGGTGAATTGCCCCAGTCGGTCCGAGAGCAACAACCCCAGGGCGTGATTATTTTAGGGGGATGTCCGGAGAACGACGCCCTCGCGGAGAAATTAGTTGAAAGCAATATCCCCCTGGTTCTGGTTGACACTTACATTCCGGGTCTGCCTGTAAACTCTGTTGTTCCGGATAACGAGTGGGGTGGATATTGTGCATACAAACATCTCGTTGAGCTAGGACATCGGCGAATTGCCTTGATTGAAGGCCCGCACAAATATAGAACCCTGGTGGATCGTCGGTGGGGTGCGTTGCGGGCGGCGGAGGAGTTAGGCGTCCCGATCCCTCCGGAGTATCGGCAACCTTCAATATCGAGCGGCTATCCTCAAAAGGGATATCGAGAGATGAAGGAATTGTTGAAGCTGCCGGAACCCCCTACGGCGGTGTTTGCTGTAAGCGATCGAGCTGCGCTAGGCGCCCTGGAAGCAATCAAAGAAGCCGGCCTGCGGGTGCCTGAAGATATCGCGCTGATCGGCTTTGATGATCAAACGAACGCTGAGTTTGCTACGCCTCCCCTGACCTCAGTCCATTACCCGCGCGAGGAAATGGGGCTCATTGCGTTTGAAATGCTGATGGCGCAAATGGAAGGAGAGCCGGCAATCCCTGTGCGCTCGTTGATCCCCTGTGAGTTGGTTGTCCGGGCCTCCACGCAGGGGAACAAGAAATAGTCGGCGGATTTTCGGTGCGTTTTGTATTTCACTTCTCAATAGCTTTTTCAAAGGAGGACGCCACCATGTCTACTCGCGGGGAGTCAATTTTTGGAGTTGCAATGAGTCGTCGGGAGTTGTTGCGTTGGACTGCTATGGCTTCAGCCGGGGCATTGCTTGCGGCGTGCGCCCCAGGAGCACTGCCCACCGCTGAAGAGCCCGCTCCATCAAAGGCAAAAGTGCGGATTATCGCCACCACTCAGATGCCGATCAGCCAATGGGAGCCGGCCATGAAGCGCGCAGTTGAGCAGTTGCCGGACATCGATTTGATGATCACCCAAACCAATATCAGCGAAGGCGGTTGGGCGGGCTACTCGGATCGCATCGTCACTCAAATCGCCGGTGGAGAGCAATTGGATGTGATCATGATCGCGGTTGAAGGACTGGGGCTGCTAACTGATAAAAAGATTTTGATGCCGCTCGATGATTACTTCCTGGCGGATCCCGCCGAAAAAGAGATTTTGGAAACCGACATCCACCCCGTGCTGCGAGAGATGCTGCAGGTGGATGGGAAGCAGATGGAGTATCCTTTCTCCTGGAACAACATGGTGTTGTACTACAACACGAAAATTTTTGAGGAGGAAGGCATTGATCCTCCGTCTAAAGATTGGACATGGGAAGATTTTCTGGAGGTCTGCCTGAAGGTTGCAAGGGTCACAGGAGGGGCGGATGATCGTTATGCCTACTCCTTCTGGGGCTCTGGCATGTTCGGCATGGCGGCCTGGTATTTCAACAATGATACGTCTCCGTTGAATGATTCATGGACTGCATCGAACCTGATGGATCCCAAGGTGGCTGAAACGCTGCAATTTTTGGCGGATCTGATCCTGAAATATAGAGTTTCGCCCAATCCACAGGGATGGGAGGAGTGGGCGCAATTTCACGCTGGCCACCTTGTGATGCGCACCTGTGGGCGATGGTGCATCTCTGGCTCTCTCAACGAAGGCTTCACCACCTACGATCTGCAATATCAGCCCCATCGCTCTGGGCCGTTCAAAACTGTGGTGGGGACCGATGGTTGGGGAATCTCCACCTCCACGAAAACCCCGGATGAGGCATGGACCGTCGTGAAGTTTCTATCCAACAAGGATGCGTCGATTGATATGACGAAGGCTGGCGGCAATATCCCTGCCCTTCGATCGGTGGCCGAAATGCCTATCTTCGCCGAATATGGACCGCCGAACACCGCAATCTTCTATGAGTCGCTAGATTTTGCCAAGACGGTGCCCTCCCCTAAGAACTTCAACATCATTGACCCGATTCTGAATCGTCACTATCAGACAATTTGGAACGGTGAAAAGAGCGTGGAGGAGGCTCTCATCGCAGCGCACGCAGAGGTGACAGCAGAGATGGAGAAATTGCAGGCAGGAAGAGCTTCCTTCGCCAGCGCAGGTCTTGGCACTCTTGCTATGGCGTGCGGATGCAACCAGTAGGGCTCGACTTGTCTTGATGCTCTGGCGCACTGCATCGAATTTTTTGCTGCAAGAGTAGCAACGATGCATGCGCCAGAGCATAGGGCTGCTTCGCATTTGGAGAGAATGCAAATTCTCCAAAAGGGGGAAGGAACTTGGCGACTACAGCAGATCATCGGTGCGACGCTTCTGTATCGAAGAAAAACCATACTATCTCCAGGTGGTCGACGAATCGAGTGCAAGAGATTGTAGCCGGCTATCTTTTCATTGCTCCGGCGTTCATCTCATTGTTTATTTTTCTTGTCGTGCCCATTCTGGCCTCATTTGTTCTTGTTTTCATGCGATATGACGTGCTTTCTCCGCCTTCATGGAACGGCTTTGAAAATCTAAGTCAATTATCCAGGGATGGGCGTCTGCAACAGGTGTATTGGAACACTTTCCGGTTCGTAGTGTTCGCCACATTTTTCAACAACCTACTCGGACTGTTGCTGGCGATGGGCGTCAACCGCGCCATGCCTTCGATTATCAAATATCTACTCCGTACAGCGTTGTTCTTCCCCGTGCTTACGACGACCGCTTCCCTGGCTTTGGTCTGGAATTTTCTGCTGACTCAGGATCGAGGTGTGGTCAACTATTTGTTGCAACAGGTGGGATTGCCGCCGGTGCCCTGGCTGAGCAGTTCCTCGTGGGCGATGGTTTCGGTTGTCATGTTCGATGTGTGGCGCGCGTGTGGTTTTCTCATGGTCATCTATTTGGCGGGCTTGCAGGCGATTCCGGAAGTCTTATACGAAGCCGCTGCAATCGACGGGGCCAGTCAACTGCAACGAGTACGTTATATCACTTTGCCCTTAATTTCTCCGACGGCTTTCTTCGCAATCATTATCTCGATTATTGGAGCAGCCCAAGTCTTCGACAACGTTTGGGTGCTAACCGGCGGAGGCCCTGGAGATGCAACCCGATTGATTGTGCTTTATGTCTATGAAATTGGCTTTAAACGATTTGAGATGGGGTACGCCGCCGCAGTTTCATTGACGCTGTTTGCGATACTGGTCGTTTTAACATTGCTTCAGTTTCGTCTCTCTCGTCGTTGGGTGCATTACGATTGACGCCTGGAAAGTGAGTTTCCCATGTCGATGCTCCAGGATGCTTCACCCCATCTTTCCAGAATTTCGAGATTTTTTCAGACGTTCCGAGTTTTTCTGGGGGAGACCGTCATATGGACCTTTTTAATCGTGATGGCGATTATTGAATTCGCACCGATCAGCTGGATTCTCGCCACATCGCTTCGCAATCCTTCGGAATCTTTCAAATTGCCGCCGGATTTCTGGCCTACATCTTTCCATTGGCAGAATTATCTCGCTGTGATCAATTCACCGCAGATCAATTTTCTGCTTTTCTTCTGGAATAGCCTAAAAATTGCGCTGATTACAACTTTGGCGCAGTTGCTCACTTGCTCGATGGCGGCTTTCTCATTTGCACGCCTTCGCTATCCGGGACGCGATCTTATTTTCTTTCTTTTTCTCTCGTCGCTCATGGTTCCGGCGACGGTTATCATGATCCCCACGTTTATTCTAATCCGAATGCTCGGCCTCTTGGATAGTCACTGGGCTTTGATTTTGCCCGCCACAACAAGCGCTTTCGGCGTTTTTCTGCTGCGGCAAGCATTTATGGGGATTCCCTCTGAATTGTTCGACGCCGCCAAAATTGACGGAGCCGGCTATTGGAGAATGTACTGGCAGATTGCCTTGCCGCTTGTAGGCCCAGCCTTGTCGGCGCTGGCAATCTTTACGTTCCTGGGTTCGTGGAATAACTTTTTAGGGCCAATCCTCTACTTACGAAGTTGGGACAACTACACCTTTCCAATTGCAATTGTGATGTTGAGCGGTTACATGGGAACGGGCAACCGCGCTCATGTGCTTGCAGCGGTCATGATTTCGATTTTACCTGTGCTTCTCTTTTTCTTAATGGCTCAGCGCTTTGTGATTCGAGGGATAGCGGTCACCGGTCTAAAAGGGTGAATGTAAAAGAGGATGGCTGATATTGTCCTCACGAGAGTAAGGCTTGACGTCTCCTGAGAACACAGGCGGATGCCCTTCCTCATTTTTTGAAATCAAAAGCTCATCTTAACATGGCGCCTCATTTGATTTTACTCGGTGGATTTTTAGGTGCTGGGAAGACAACCTTAGCGTTGACATCCGCTCAAAAATTGATATCGCGCGGGTTCTGTGTTGGGCTCATCACAAACGATCAAGGGAGTGAATTGGTCGACACAGCTTTGCTCAGGCAAGCCCCGCTTGCCGTCGCCGAAGTGGGGGGAGGATGTTTTTGTTGTCGATACCCAGACCTCCTGAAGGCGCTAGATGAGATGGTCTGTCAGGTGAGCCCCGACGTTATATTTGCCGAGGCTGTTGGAAGTTGTACGGATATCCTCTCCACCGTAATTCGCCCATTGCTTGCGCAACGCGCTTCGACCTATCACATCGCTCCCCTCACGGTAGCGTATGACCCTTTGCGCAACATCGAACGTTTCTCCGGCGAAGTTCACTATCTGTTTCGTCAGCAGCTCCATGAAGCTGAAGTGCTCGTTTTGACAAAACAGGACGTTCCGGCGGCTGCAGAAACAAGAGAATCATTCCAAGTTCTGGCCGAAAGATACGGCGTCGATAAAATTTTTCCTCTTTCCGCCGTAACCGGTGAAGGCGTGGACGCGTGGCTGGATTTTGCGCTCACTTCAACCACCGGCGCCGCCAAAAGACTCGATGTCGACTATGCAACATATGCAGCAGGGGAAGCCGCTCTGGGGTGGCTGAATGCAGTTGGCGAACTTACGTCGAATCAGAAGTTTTCTCCATGCAACTGGGCCACCCATTTCCTGCATATGATGGATAACGCTCTGAGCGCCTATAACGCGCCAATAGCCCATTTGAAAATCTATTTTCGCACGGAAAACAATGAAAGCTACAAGGCGAGCCTCACCGAATCTGGAGGTCCGGTTCGATGGGATTCGAAATCGACGGGGCAAAACGCCTCTCGGTTGACGTTCGTGTTCAACGCTCGCGTACAATCGTCTCCTGTTTTATTGGAAAACGTTGTGCGCCACGTTTTTGCGGAACTGTCTCCCTTCCCAGAATTTGCATACAAATTTACTCGCTTCGAATGTTTTCATCCGTCGGCGCCTCAACCGACGCATCGAATGTGAAACAAAACTTTTTATACCAGCAAGCAGACGAGGCTCTCCATGCAAAATTTCATCTATAAGGGCGCTAAAACCACCCAGATAAGTTTTCCGCTAGGAGGCATTGGCGCCGGCTGCATCGGACTGGCCGGCAACGGTCGCCTGATCGACTGGGAAATTTTCAATCGACCTAACAAAGGGAGTGTGAACGGTTTTTCACACTTCGCCGTCAGAGCCGAATCACGCGGAAAAGTGCTCGATGCACGTATCCTTCATGGCAATCTAGCGCCTCCTTATCAGGGTGAGCTACACGCTCCTCGTTTTCAAAGTTTTGGATGGGGCCCAAGACGAGAGTATATGACAGGTCTCCCCCATTTCAACGAGGTTGAGTTCAAAGGTGAGTTTCCGTTCGCCACATTAACATTTCTCGATCACAGCTTCCCGGGGGCAGTGTCGCTACGCGCCTTTAGCCCTTTGATTCCCTTGAACGATCGGGATTCAAGTTTACCCGCCGCTTTTTTTGAGTATGCGATTACAAATTCGACCGATGAACCGCTCGACTACACAGTGGTTGGTGTTTTACGCAATCCTTTACCGGCCAATAATCTGAATACAGTTGGTCTTCACCCCTGGGGATGTGCGCTGCATATGACTTCAGACGGGGTTCAGCCCGGCGCCCCCTCCTACGGCGATCTGACGCTGGCTACAGACGCCCATCTTTCATCAGACACAACTGTCAGCTGGCAACAGTACTGGTTTCGCGGTGTGTGGTTTGACAGTTTGGAAGTGTATTGGAAAGACTTGACTGCAGGCGGACGCTTCCAAAACCGCATCTATCCTCCTGAACGAGCAGGAGAAAACAATGAAGGGCTATTAGCCGTTCACTTCAGTTTGCAACCTGGTGAAAGCAAGACAGTGCGTTTTGTGATCACCTGGAACTTTCCTATCTGTGAGAATTACTGGAAGCCTGAGCAGGCGCTTCCAGAAGGAATCTCCCCTACATGGAAAAATTACTATGCGACGCTTTGGGAGGATTCTCAGGCCAGCGCGCAGTATGCATTGACCGAGTGGAAACGGCTGTTCGACGAAACCCATCGTTTCAAAGAAGCGCTATTTTCCTCCTCTTTGCCGCCGGCAGTGCTGGACGCCGTTTCAGCAAACATGGCGATCTTGAAGTCGCCAACGGTGCTCCGCCTGGAGGATGGCACTTTTTATGGGTGGGAAGGATGTCATCCCGACGCAGGGTGTTGTGAAGGAAGCTGCACCCATGTTTGGAATTATCAACAGACGTTGCCTTTCCTCTTTCCCAAGTTAGAGCGCTCCATGCGCGAAGCGGATTACCGGTATAACTTGCGGCCTGACGGCGGAATGGCTTTCCGCATTCAGCTTCCTTTAGGCGCAGGCCTTTGGAATTTCAGGCCGTGTGCAGATGGTCAATTTGGCGGCGTGTTGAAGGTCTATCGCGACTGGAAGATTTGCGGCGACAGCGACTGGCTGCGCCGTCTGTGGCCATCTGTGAAAAAATCGCTTGAGTTCGCCTGGCATCCCGACAACATCGATCGATGGGACCCAGAGAAAACCGGCGTGTTGTGGGGGAGGCAGCATCATACGCTTGACATGGAGTTGTTCGGCCCCAACTCCTGGCTGACCGGCATGTATCTGGCTGCGTTGAAGGCCGGAGCCGAAATGGCTGAGTATCTTGGCGATGAAGCAGCCGCAACCGAATATAAAGAAATTTTTGCAAAGGGGAAGAAATGGGCGGACACTCACCTGTTCAACGGTGAATATTATATTCAACGAATCGATTTACATGATCGCCGCATCATAGAGGCGTTTGCAAAGGACGACAGTGTTTTGATGGGCGGATCTACGCTGGAAGCGTACTGGGATGAAGAACATCAGGAAATCAAATACCAGATTGGCGAAGGCTCAAGCATCGATCAGGTTCTGGGGCAGTGGCATGCCAGCCTCTATGGCTTGGGCGAAGTGTTCGATCCCGAACAGGTGCGCAAGGCAAATGCAGCAATTTACAAATACAACTTCATCCCTGTGATGGGAGAAGTTTATAACCCCTGCCGCATCTACGCTCTGAACGATGAAGGCGGCCTGGTGATCTGCGCATGGCCGCCCGGCGTGACAAAACCCACCATCCCCGCTCCATACTCCCAGGAAACCATGAATGGGTTTGAGTATGCAGCAGCGTCTCACATGATCATGAATGGGCTGGTCGAGGAAGGCATCGTCTGCGTAGAGGCGATTCGTAAGCGATATGATGGCGAACGCCGCAACCCCTGGAACGAATTTGAATGCGGCAGCAACTATGCACGCTCGATGGCGGCTTACGCCTTGCTGAACGCCTTTTCGGGCTTTCAGTTTGACATGGTTCATCATTCCATAGGTTTTCAGCCTGTGCGTTTACAAGACGGATGTTTTCGTTGTTTTTGGTCGTTGGACAGCGGTTGGGGTGAGTTTGAATTGACTCCGGAACATGCTTCGCTTCGTCTGCTCTACGGCCACCTGATTGTGCGCACGTTGAGAGTGCCGTTCATTTCTGGACAAATTCTCTCTTCCGTACAGATTGGAAATCGAACATTTCCGTTTATACAGACCAATGGAGAAATTCAACTGAAAGAAGATGTTTGTATTCAAGCAGGAGAAACTCTGGTCGCATTCTTTCATCATTTATACGAAAAGCCGCAGTGACTGCCCTTATGTTAGATTCCTCATGTTAGGTCCCTCCTATTAGGTCTCTTATTAGGTGTAGTCAAGGTTAATCAGGTCGATGCGCTTCAAAGGTTGCTTCGTGGGCGGCAGTAATAGATTCAGGCGCCATCCCGTTTTTATATCTCTTTCCAGATTTGACAATCCCCTTTTGCCATCATTACAATGAAAAAATTCCCGCATCCGCACTACGCAATTGAACCGCCCGGTCATCGTTGAGCGCAGCGATGCTGCCCGGCGCCGGGCCTGATAAAGAAAGTTTAAAGACATGACGGTCGTTGGCATCATTGCCAATCCAGCGGCCGGTCGTGACATTCGCCGTCTGGTGGCGCACGCATCGGTCTTCGACAATAACGAGAAGGTCAACATCGTGCGCCGCGTCCTCATGGGGCTGGAGGCGGTGGGCGTGAGGAAGGCCTGGATCATGCCGGACGCCTACGGCATCGGTCGGAAGGCGCTCGACGCCCTGCGCCTCAATCTGGAGGTGCGATTTGTCGAAATGTCGCCTCGCTTTGAGGAAGGCGACTCCGTCGAGGCCGCCGCCCGCATGGTCGAAGCCGGCGCGCGCACGCTGATCACGCTTGGCGGCGATGGCACCAACCGCGCCGTCGCAAAGGCGTGCGGCGCCATCCCCCTGATGCCGATCTCCACCGGCACCAACAACGCGTTTCCGGTCATGGTCGAAGGCACGCTTGCCGGCCTTGCCGCCGGGCTGACGGCCATGGGTGTGGTTCCTCTGGAAGTAGCGACGACTTCCACCAAGCGCATCGATCTGTGGCGCGGAGGAACGCTCGAAGAGATCGCTCTGGTCGACGCCGTCGTTTATCGAGAACGGTTCATTGCCTCGCGCGCAGTGTGGCGCCTCGACGAGGTGAAAATGGCTTTGTTCACCCGCGCCGAACCCTGGAACATCGGCCTCTCGGCTATCGGCGGCTATTTGGAGGCGACGCCGCTCGCCGCGGACGAAGGCCTGTACGTTGAGATGGGCGAGGGCGGCTGCGAAGTCTTGGCGCCGGTTGCGCCCGGCGTGATCCATGCGGTGAAGGTGGCGGCGCACCGCCGCGTGCGGCTGGGAGAGCGCATCGTCGTGGTGGACTGCGCTCCCGCCCTCATTGCACTCGACGGCGAACGCAAGGTCACGCTGAAGGCGGGTGAGCCGATCGAACTGTGCGTGACCGCCTCTGGGCCGCGCGTCATCGAGATTCGACGGACGTTGAGCTATGCGGCTGCTGTGGGCGCCTTTATCCGTGAATCCCTCCCCACCGACGGGAAGGCATCGCGATCTTCGTGAAATGGGCCCTATGTTCAGAAGTGGAGGATGAAAATGAACCTGACCAAAGAGCAACTGCTGACCATGTATCGGCAGATGTGGACCATCCGTCATTTTGAAGATGAGATGGCAGCCGCCTACATGGAAGGAAAGACGCCTGCGTTTGACATTGGCTCTGGACCTGTGCCGGGCGAGATGCATCTCGCCGCCGGACAGGAGCCGGTCGCCGTCGGCGCGTGCATGCATTTGCGCAAGGAGGACACCGTTGTCGGCACGCATCGGCCGCATCACTTTGCCATTGCCAAAGGCATCGAGCTAAACAAGCTGGCCGCCGAGATCTTTGGCAAAGCGACCGGCCTCGGCAAGGGGAAGGGCGGCCACATGCATCTCTTCGACGTCGAACACAAGTTCAGCTGCAGCGGCATCGTCGGCGCCAGCTTCCCACCCGCCTGCGGCGCCGCGCTCGCCGCCAAAAAGATGGGCAAGGACTGGGTGGCGGTCGCCTTCGCCGGCGAAGGCGCGGCGAATCAAGGATCGTTCCATGAAGCGCTGAATCTGGCTGCGCTCTGGAAGCTGCCGGTGATCTTCATCATCGAGGACAACTCGTGGGCGATCTCGGTCTCCAAACGCCAGTCCACCGCCATTCCCGACAACAGCCAGCGCGCAGCGGGCTACGGCATTCCCGGTGTGCGCGTAGACGAAAACGACGTGTTGGCCGTCTACGAGGTCGTCGGAGAGGCGGTGCAGCGCGCCCGACGGGGCGAAGGCCCCAGCCTGATCGAGGTGAAGACCGACCGCCTCTACGGCCACTTTCAGGGCGATCCGGAGCTGTATCGTCCCAAGGACGAGGTGCCGACCTTGCGCGCCAACGATCCGATCCTGCGATTCGGAAAGCAACTGTTGGAACAGGGCTTTGCGACTCAGTCCGACCTGGATGCTGCGCGTGAGGCCGCGAAGGCGGACGTCGACGCCGCCTTCGCATTTGCGCGTCAGAGTCCCTATCCTGCGCCGGAAAGCGCGCTCGAAGATGTGTTTGTATCTTGAAACGACAGGGAGATGCAACGATGACAAACGAACGAGAATTGACGATGGCCAAGGCGATCGCCGAGGCGATCGATCAGGAGATGGAGCGCGACGAACGCGTTTTTGTGATGGGCGAGGACGTCGGCGTCTATGGCGGCATCTTTGGCGCCACGCAAGGGTTGTACGACAAATATGGCCCCGAGCGGGTGATGGACACGCCGATTTCCGAGACGGCGTTCATCGGGGCCGCCACCGGAGCCGCGGCTGAAGGAATGCGCCCGATCGTCGAGCTGATGTTCGTGGATTTCTTCGGCGTCTGCATGGATCAAATCTACAACCATCTGGCCAAGAACACCTACATGTCCGGCGGCCATGCGCGCTACCCTGTCGTGCTCACAACCGCCATCGGCGGCGGGTACAACGACGCTGCGCAACACTCCCAGTGTCTGTATGGTCTGTTCGCCCATGTGCCTGGGTTGAAAATCGTCGTGCCCTCCACCGCCTACGACGCCAAAGGGCTGATGATCTCGGCGATCCGCGACGACAACCCTGTCATGTATTTCTTCCACAAAGGTTTGATGGGCCTGGGCTGGATGAAATATCACCCTCGTTCGGTGACGCCGGTGCCTGAAGCGCCCTATACAATTCCTTTTGGCCAGGCCGACGTCAAACGCACGGGCAAAGATGTGACCATCGTCAGCCTGGCGATGATGGTGCATCGCGCTCTGGACGCCGCTGAAGAGCTGGCGAAAGAGGGTGTCGAGGCGGAGGTGATCGACCTGCGCACGCTGGTGCCGCTCGACAAGGAGGCGGTGGTGAATTCGGTCAAGAAGACCCATCGCTTGCTGGTCGTGGATGAGGATTATCACAGTTTCGGCATGACAGGAGAGATCGCTGCGATCGTCGCCGAGGAGGCGCTCGACTATCTCGATGCACCGATCCGTCGCCTGGCGGTGCCCGACGTGCCCATTCCGTACAGTCGCCCGCTCGAACAGTTTGTGTTGCCGAGCGCCGAGCGAATTGCCGCGACCGTGCGCAGCATGATGGGGTGAGCCGATGCCCTACGAGTTGACGCTTCCTCCCATCGGGAGCAAGGCCGAGGAAGGCATCGTGGTCGCCTGGTTCAAGCGTGAAGGCGCGCCGGTTCGCAAGGGCGAGCCTTTGTTAGAAGTGCAGTTCGATAAGGTGAGCACCGAGGTGGAGTCGCCGGTCGACGGGAGTCTTCTACAAATTCTCGCCCCGCGCGACGCGGTGATACGCCAGGGGCAGAGGCTGGCGATCCTGCTGTTGTCCGATGAGGCTGCACGCATTGAGGAAGCGCCGAGCGCCGCCCCGTCGACAGAGGCAGCGCAGACAGCGGCGCCTGCAGCCTCAACATTCCCTGCATCGCCGGCGGCGCGTCGGCTGGCTCGAGAGTTAGGGGTCGAGCTGGCGCACGTGATCCCTGCCAACGGGGAGCGCATCACCGAAGAGGATGTCCGACGCGTTGCTCAGTTGCGAAGCGACGCAACACCCCCTGCACAGCCGCTCACCGTCTCTCCACCTCAAGAGGTGCGGGCCACGCCGATTGCGAAACGCATGGCGCGTGAACACGACGTCGATCTCTCGACCTTGCGAGGCAGCGGGCCGGGAGGGCGCATTGTGGAGCAAGATGTGCAGGCGGCGATCGAAGCGCGCACGGTGCAGACGCCAACCGCTGCGCCGCAGGTCGTGCGCCAACCGCTCACCCCAATGCGCCGCGCCATCGCTCGTCGCATGATGGAAAGTCTTCACAGCACGGCCCAACTCACCATGACCATGCAGGCGGACGTCACTGCCTTGGTGGAGGCGCGAGAAACGTGGAAACCTGCTCTTGACGTCACTTACACCGATCTGATCGTGCGCGCTGTGGCGCTGGCGCTGCGGCAACATCCTTCCATGACGGTGTGTTGGGCGGAAGACGCCGTCGAGCGCCTGACAGAGATTCACATCGGCGTGGCCGTGGCGCTGGAGGATGGGCTGGTCGTTCCCGTCGTGCGCAACGCCGATGCGCTTTCGCTTCCTGCGTTGAGCGCCGAGATTCGGAAGTTGAGTGAGCGGGCGCGCCGCGGTCAACTGACGGAAGCCGAAATGAGCGGCGGCGTCTTCACCGTGACCAACCTGGGCATGTACGGCGTCGACATCTTCACGCCGATCTTGAATCCGCCGGAGTCCGCAATCCTGGGCGTTGGCCGGCTCTATGAACAGTTGGCGCGCAGCGCGCAAGGCCTCCTCTGGCGATGGATGATGAACCTAAGTTTGACCGTCGACCACCGCATTATCGACGGCGCGCCGGCCGCCGCCTTCCTGCAGCGCGTTTGTCAGTTGCTGGGCGAGCCGGCCGCCTTGAAAGGGTAGAGAAGGATCAGAGGTCATCCGAGTGAAAAATGCGCTGCGTCGCGGGGCGACTCTACGTCGTCTTGACGTCTAGAAGTCGTTATGCACTTTAGGTGGCTCGTCACGCCTGCCAACGAGCAGGATTGGGCGCAGGTGGCGGCGCTGGCCAAACAGGTGCAGGCCGCCACCGGAGACGCCGTCAAGGTGACCTTTGTTGACCCGGGCTATACAGAGGAACAGGCAGCGGGGTACGGGTTGCGCCTTGAAGTCGTCAAACTCCTCACCGCCAAGCGTGGTTTTATCTTGCTGCCTCGGCGCTGGGTCGTCGAACGCAACTTCGCCTGGATGGCTCGCTGCCGGCGGCTGGTGCAGGATGACGAGTGCCTGGACAAAACACTGGCTGGACTACATTTCGTGACCTTTGCGATTTTGATGGCGCAACGCTTTATTCCTTTTATGACTCAAAATTCATAACACGCTCTAACCTGTCGCCCAGCTCTGCACCCTTCAGGCAATCGGGGTATGCATCGGCGCGGCGAACGCTGGCGCCCCCAACGGAACGGATGCGCCGAGCGGCCCACCCCAATTGTACGAAACTTCATTTACAGCATTCTCCGTTTCATGTACACTGAATAGTGCATCGCTATGGTCTGTCCGCATGCGGACATTTGGGTTGCGTCCCAGAGGAGTTCCTGTGAACGACATATTTTCATCCCCAAGCCAGGTCAAAGAGGCGCTCGGTCGTCAGCAGTACATCGCCAGCGATGAGATCGCCACCACCGTATTTTTGACCACCCAGCTCGGCAAGCCGCTGCTTTGCGAAGGGCCGGCGGGCGTCGGCAAGACGGAGCTGGCGAAGAGCATCGCCGGCGCCACCGGCCGCGAGTTGATTCGTCTCCAATGCTATGAGGGGTTGGACGAGACCAAAGCCCTCTATGAATGGGAGTACGCCAAGCAGCTCCTCTATACACAGTTGTTGCGCGACAAGCTGCAAGACACGCTGGCCGGCGCTGCGACGCTGGCGCAGGCCGCCGACCGGCTAGCCGAGGAGGAGGACGTCTTCTTCTCGATGCGGTTCCTGCTGCAGCGGCCACTGCTGCGCGCCATTCTCAGCGAGAAGCCGACGGTGCTGCTGATCGACGAGATCGACCGCGCCGACGCCGAATTCGAGGCGTTTCTCCTGGAAGTGCTCAGCGATTTTCAGGTTACGGTGCCGGAGCTGGGCACGCTTTCCGCCGTGCACCATCCGATCGTCTTGCTCACCAGCAACAACACGCGCGAGCTGAGCGAGGCGCTCAAGCGCCGCTGCCTCTACCTCTTCATCGGCTATCCGTCGGTGGAGCAGGAGCTGGCTGTCGTGAACTTGAAGGTGCCGGAGCTGGCGCCCAAGCTGGCGCAGCAGGCGGTCGAGCTCGTGCATCGGCTGCGCAACCTCGACCTGCGCAAGTCGCCCAGCATCTCCGAGACGCTCGACTGGGCGCGGTCGTTGGTGGCGCTCAACGCCAAACGGCTCGATCGCGAGGTGCTCGAAAACACGCTCAGCGTGCTGCTCAAACATGAAAGCGATCTCCAGAAGGTGAAACGACGCCTCGAGGTGACGGAGAAAGGCCCCAGCCTGGAGGACGACGACCGTCCTATGCGCTGGCGAAACTAGTGGAGCTACGGAGGAGCCGATGGACGAAAGAATAATTCGCTTCATCTCTGCGCTGCGGGCGAGTGGAGTGCGCATCAGCCTGGCGGAAAGCGCCGATGCGTTCCAGGCTGTGGATAAGATCGGCGTCCAGGATCGCGAGCAATTTCGTCTCAGCCTGCGCGCCACGCTGGTCAAAGACGCCGGCTGCCTGCCGGTCTTCGATGAACTCTTCCCGCTCTTCTTCGACAGCGCCGATCCCCACACCCCCACCTTTGACGTGACGCAGGAGATGACGCCGGAAGAGGCGCAGATGTTGGCGCAGTTGCTGCGGCAGTTCGGCGAGCAGTTGCGCCAGATGTTGGAAAAACTGCTGCGCGGGGAGCAGCTCAGCCAGCAGGAGCTTGACCAGCTGGCGCAGATCACCGGCTTGAACCGCGCCCAGGACATGCGCTACCGAGACTGGTATGCCCAGCGCATGATGCGCGCCCTGCGCTTCAAAGAAGTGCAGGAGGCGCTGCGCGAGATTATGGAGTTGCTCGCCAAGATGGGCATGAACAAGCAGCGACTCGAACAGATGCGGCAGCTCATTCAGGCCAATCAGAAGGCGCTCGAAGAACAGATCAGCCGCTTTGCGGGCCAGAAGATCGCCGAGAACATGAGCGAGGCGGAGCCGGACGAGGCGAACCTCGACGAGCTGATGGACCGTCCGTTCCGCGCTCTCTCCGACCGCGAGATGGATCTGCTGCGTCGCGAAGTGCGTCGGTTAGCCAATCGACTGCGCAGCCGCATCGCCCTGCGTCAGAAGCGCGCCAAAACCGGCCAGCTCGACGCCAAGGCCACCCTGCGCGCCAACTTGAAAAACGCCGGCGTGCCGATGGAAATCAAACATCGCGATCATCGCCTCAAGCCCAAGCTGGTCGTGATCTGCGACATCAGCACCTCGATGCGCCACTGCTCAGAGCTCATGCTGAGCCTGGTCTATGCCCTTCAAGACCTGATCACCAAGACGCACGCCTTCGCCTTCATCGACCATCTGGAGTACATCTCGCCCGACTTCGCCGCCAAAGAGGCCAACGAGGCGATCGCCGGCGTGCTCCAACGCATGCCGCCCGGCTACTACAGCACCGATCTCGGCTTTGCCTTGAAACAGTTCGCCAGCCATTATCTGGACACGGTCGATCAACGCACCACCTTCATCATGGTGGGCGACGGCCGCAACAACTACAACGATCCTGCCCTGGACATCTTCCAGATGCTGGCGCGGCGCGCGCGGCGCATGATCTGGATCAATCCGGAGCCGCCCATGCTGTGGGGAACAGGCGACAGCGACATGCTCCAGTATGCGCCCTTCTGCACCAATGTCCTGATGGCGGCGACGCTGGGAGAATTGACGGAAGCCGTCGATCATCTTCTGTCTCATCCGTGAAAGGGAGGAACCATCGCAACCCATCCGGCGTTATATCCTCGCCTGTGTGCAACCTTGTGCACCGGGTGAATTGACAAAGGATAGGCGGCAGGCTAGACTTGCCCTGAGTCGGTCGTTTCAGGGCCATCAAACCCAACGACGCCTGACCCGCCACAAGTGGAAGGAAGCTTATGTCCACGCGCACGGATGTGAATGCGATCGAGTACGCAGCCGATGATCCAGCGGATATGCTGACGCACAATGCACGAAGACCTGCAACCGTAGATGGAACGATGAAGCCAGATCGCAGCAAGGGTGTTCGCAGCGGCGTTCAACCCGCCGCCCTCTCGATCGGAGCGATTTTGCGCGAGCGCCGCGAGGCGATGGGCGTCACGCTCGCCGAAGTGGAGGTGGCGACGCGTATCCGACAGAAATATCTGGCCGCCCTCGAGTCGGATGAATGGGACTTGCTGCCGGGCGAGGTGGTCGGTCGCGGCTTTCTGCGCAATTATTCGACGTATCTCGGCCTGGATCCGAACGAAATGATCGAGCGTCGTCGCGCGATCGCAGACGAATCGTTGGCGGCGGTGTTGGCCGACACCAGCGCCGGCTCCACCTTGCCGCCGGAACGCCCGGTGGACTATCGCCCCAAGGACGTCGCCCTTCACGATGAAGAAGATGAGCTGGAGCCTCCGCGGCGCATCAACCTGGCGCCGGTGGCGGCTGTGCTTGCCGTCGTCGCCCTGGTCGCTGCGCTATGGTGGGCGGCCACCCAGTTCGGGGGCGCCATCGTCGACGCTTTCACAGGGGTCCAACAACAAATCGCAGCGTGGCAAGAGGAGCGGATTGCACAGCCTGCACCCACCGCCACCCAAATGACGCCGCCGGCGCTTCCCACCAACCTCATTGCGCCGCAGCCGGTTGTGGAAAACAATCCCGCCGAGAGCAGCGGGGCGACGAATCCGGACGCACAACCGCAATCCTCCGTCCCCTCTACAGCGCCGGTCGGAGGGGCGGACGCCGCATCCGCCGCCGCAGCGCAAGCCGGGCAACAGGACGCAACTCAGCCTCCTGCTGCGCCGTCGAGCGAGAGTGCGTCCGGCGCGGTGAATCTGCTGGCGCTCCTTCCGACGCCGACGCCTGCGCCAACGGCGCCGACAGCCGCCCCGGCGCGAGTGATTACGGCGGCCAATCTGCGACAGGGGCCTTCCACCGAGTTCCCCATCGTCGGGGGCGCCGTCGAAGGACAAGAGATTCTGCTGGTGGGGCGCAATGCAGACGGCTCGTGGTATCGACTGGACAACGGCGCCTGGATTTTCGCCCAGCTGGTGGAGAACGCGCCAGCCGATCTGCCGGTCGTCGAGGCGCCCGCCGCCCCGTAGCAGCGGCTCATACGACGGCGTCGGAAGCGCCGTTTGGACAATTCAACATGGCATGAAAAGAGGCGGGGAAATTTCCCGCCTCTTTTCAATCTCTTAGGAGTTCCGCCGTGAGATGAAAATTTGCTCGTGGAATGCGGCCGTCCGGCGAGATGAACGGAATTTTACAAATGATTCCGGCGCCCCGTAGGCGCAGCTCGTAGCTGCGCATCTTTCAATCCCCCAAGACCTTGTGGGCAATCAAGAACGTGCGGCTGCGAGCCGCACCTACGGGGCTTCCTTCTCCCCCTCTCCCAGCATTGGGAGAGGGGGCTAGGGGGTGAGGGGCCTACCCGATCCCATCGAGAACGTGCGGCTGGGGTCCGCACCTACGATGAAACCGGAGCCTTCGCGTAGGCGCAGCTCGTAGCTGCGCTTCCTCACATTCCCCAAGGTTTTGTGGGCAATCAAGAACGTGCGGCTGCGAGCCGCACCTACGGGGCTTCCTTCCCCCCTCTCCCAGCATTGGGAGAGGGGGCCAGAGGGTGAGGGCCTACCCGATCCCATCGAGAACGTGCGGCTGGGGTCCGCACCTACTTTCCAACCGGATTGAGAAGAGACTTAAAATCTGGAATCTGCTCCAGAGGAACGGCGTCGATCTCGCCGTCTGCATTCTTCACCAGCCTGTACACTTGCAGCGCCCGATCGGTCATGAGCGTCCCGGCAAGATGATCGATCTCGTGTTGAAAAATGCGGGCCAGCCAGCCATAGGCTTTAATGCGAATCTCTTTCCCAAATCGATCCTGCGCCCGGACGACCACCTGCGTCGCCCGCTCCACATCTGCGGCCAGCCCCGGAATGCTGAGGCACCCTTCCTGGCCGACTTCAGCGCCGCGCTTCTTGATAATCTCCGGATTGACGATCTCGTAAAGACGCTTGGTGTTTTCAGGATCGTCTTCATCTTCTGGATACTCGATCACGGCGACGCGCAGACTGACGCCGACCTGGGGCGCCGCCAGCCCGACGCCGGGCGCAGCGCGCATGGTCTCGATCATGTCATCCAGCAGTTTGTGCAAACGAGGTCCAAAGTCGCGCACGCGCTGCGCATTTTTGAACAGCACCTCGTGGTCCGGATCGTTCACTGTCACAATTTCTAAAATCGCCATTGGTTTCAGGCCTTCGTTGATACGCCCCTTCTGTCCAGCTTTTATCGATCAAAGAAAATGGTAGAGGCTTATAGGATGTTTGTCAAACAATTTGTCGCATCGATGCGGACGCGCCAAGCCATGCGTTACTTTCCCCGGCATTTTGCGTCATCTATAGCGAACATCCCATCGATTCTGCGGATGACGGCGCCGGATCCGCTATCGATCGCTGCAGGGACGCGCCTGCGCATTTCTCGAACTGTATAGGAGGTTTTCCATGCGTTTTTTGTTGCGAACATTCGTGTTGCTGCCTGCGCTGCTGTTGGCGCTGGTGGTGATTCCGTCGGCGGCCTTTTCCGTCGCCCTGGGTGCATCCGCCGGCTCGTTGGATGGATGGCTGGCCGACGGGTCGAGTGACGCTACAGGATTCCTCGCTTTCACCAGTCCACCGCCGGGAACGGTGCCAACGCCGCCAGGAACAGTGCCGACGCCGCCGGGAACGGTGCCGCGTCCTCCTCGACCCACGCCACCGGCGCTGACGTTCCTGAAGGATCAGGCCACGATCTATCCCCACATCATCAAAAAGGTGATCGGCGATCGACTCAGCCCGACTATTTACGCCTTCACCGAGAACGGTTACCTCTACCGCTCCGATCACGACGGACGCCTGTGGTCGCTGGTGACCACCGCTGCGCCGGTGGAGGACTTTTTGATGAGCAGCGCCGATCCTGACGTGTTGTATAGCGGCGCAGGCGTCGACTGCCGCAACCCTCGTGCAGCGAACCAGCCCTTCTTCCGCTCCACCGACGGCGGCGTCACCTGGCGCGAGCTGCCGATGGCCATCAATCTACGTCCGTTGCTGATCGACCCCACAGACCCGATGCGTCTCTTTGCAGCGGACTGCCACATGTTGTACCTGAGCATGGATGGCGGCCGAAGCTGGCAGGAAAAGCCGGACAATGCGGCGGGGCAGCTATGGCTTACGCATCGCGTGATCGGGATGGCGGCTGCGGCGCTGACCGAGGAAGATGACGAGACTGCATCGATCCCGCACTGGCGCCAGCTGTACGCCATCGGCGTGGACAGAAGCGGCAACGGCGTCGTCGCTTTCTCCGACGATGAAGGAGAGACCTGGGTGAACCTGGTCGATCCCGCCACGGCGCTCGAAGCGCCGCGCGCGATCGTCGCCCATCAGATGCAGGCCGGTCTAATCTGGGTGGTGACCGCCCAGGGCGTGTGGACGACGTCGGACTACGGCGTCAACTGGACGTTGTACAACCGCGGCCTACGTGAGTTCACCGCCCTCCGCGCACCGGCGCTGAACGCCATCACCTATTCCAACGACGGCGCGCTCTATCTCGCCACGCTTCGCGGCCTGTACACCAAGCCAGGCGCCGACGCGGCGTGGAAGAAAGTGACCGGAACCTCCTTCGATGAATTGCATCTGTCGGGGCTGCTGCTGACCGAATCGAACCCTTCGTTGCTCTGGGTGAACAGCGCCGAGGATGGCGTCTTCGTCTATCGGCTGGCGAATCGGTGAGCCTCACACCCGGCGATGAGGAAGTGCTGGGGTTTCTGAGAAACGGGGCTTTCTGAGCATCCACTGGCCAGGAAGCCTCATGGTTTTCGACAAAATCATTCGGCGATCGGCGTAGGTGCGGCTCTCAACCGCACCTACGCGGCAAACCCTCAGGACTTCAGAGGATTCGAGCAGGCGCAGCTACGGGGGCTGCGTCCACGAGGCGCCGGAATCATTTGTCCAGTTCCGTAAAGCTTCCCGGCAGATAAATCAGGAAGCGCGCATGCGCAGCAGGCGCAGACCGTTGGCGACCACGATGAGCGTGCTGCCTTCATGACCTACGACGCCGAGCGGCAACGGCAGCACGAAGTCTGCAACAAACATCGGCAGCACAATGGTCGCCGTCACCAGCATCACGATCACGCCGATTGAGAAGATGACGTTTTGCCGAATGATGCGAGCGGCGCGACGGCTCAGTTGCAAGGCGAAAGGCAACTTCAAAAGATCGCTCGACATCAACACCACGTCTGCAGTTTCGAGCGCCACGTCGGTGCCGCCCGCCCCCATGGCGACGCCGACGTGGGCTGTCGCCAGCGCCGGCGCATCGTTTACGCCGTCGCCAACCATCGCCACGGTGTTTTCCTCGCGCAGCCGTTTGACAAGCTCGAGCTTTTGCTCCGGCAGCAACTCTGCGTGCACCTCGTCGATGCCCGCCTGTTGGGCGATGTATTGGGCGGCGGCGCGGTTGTCGCCGGTCATCATGACGATGCGCTTGACGCCGCTGCGGCGCAACTGGCGGATGGCCTCGGCCGCTTCCGGTCGCAGTTCGTCGGCGACGGCGATGTAACCCATCACCTCCCAGTCGCGGTCCTTTCCTAACGTGTCGGCGACCGTGCTGCGCCGCACCACCAGCATCACCGTCTTGCCTTGTCGTTGCAGGGCGGCGCCGATCATCCGAATCGCCGGCGAAAGATCCATATGCTGGTTCATGAACAGGCGATCGTTGCCGATGTAGATCGTCTCTACATGGTCGGCGCGGGCGAAGCACGCCCAGACGCCTTCGCCGGGAATCGCCTTGAAGTCGATCGGCTTCTCCAGTTCAAGCCCCATCGACAACGCCTTTTCCACGATGGCTTTGCCGACGTGATGCTCGCTCAACGTCTCGGCGCTGGCGGCCATGCGCAGCAGATTTTCGACGGTGTGACCGGTGAGCGGATGAACGTTGGTCACGACCGGTTTCCCCGTGGTCAGGGTTCCGGTCTTGTCAAAAGCCATGGCGTCGGTGTTGGCGAGCAGCTCCAGATAGGCGCCGCCTTTGAAGAGTACGCCGTTGCGCGCGGCGGCTGCGATGGCGCTCAGTGCGCTGGCCGGCGTGCTGATGATCAACGCGCAGGGGCTGGCGACAACCAGCAGGGTCATGGCGCGATAGAGCGTCGCGTCGAACGGCTCGTTGATAAAAAGGACAGGGAGTGCAATGGCCAGCGCCGTAGCGCCGATGACTGCGTAGGTGTAGGGCTGGCTGAAACGGTCGATAAACTTCTGGGTCGGCGTAGCGTCCTCGCGCGCCTCCTGCACGAGTTTGATAATGCGGCTCAGCGTGCTTTCGGCGGCCAGTTTGGTCACTTCCACTTCCAGGGCGCCGCCGCCGTTGATCGAACCTGCAAAGACCTGATCGCCGGGTCGTTTGGTCACAGGAATGCTCTCGCCGGTGATGGCGCTTTGATCGACGCTGCTCGAACCGCGGATGACAACGCCGTCGATCGGCAGACGTTCGCCGGGTTTGACCACGACGACATCCCCGATCTCCAGCTGTTCGACCGGCGCGACGAACTCCGCATCGCCGCGCCGCACAAGCGCAGTCTCTGGACGCAGCTTTCCGAGCGCCTCGATGGCTTTGCGCGTCCGCCCCATGGCGTAGGTCTCCAGCGCGCCGCTCAGCGTGAAGAGAAAGAGCAACAGCGCGCCCTCGGTCCATTCGCCGATTAAGGCAGCGCCGAGCGCGGCGGCCAGCATCAAAAAGTCGATATCGAATTTCCCCCGTCGCGCCTGCTCCCAGACGCCCAGAAAACCGGAGTAGCCGCCGGCGACAAACGCAATCAGCGCCAAAATGGCGATGCTCCATTCGGGCAGCCAGTGGATCACTTCTCCGCCCAGCCAGCCCGTCAACAGTGCGACTAACGTGATGAACGCCAGGATGAACTCATAGTTTTCCTTCCAGAAAGTCCACGTGCGCCATTCAGGCTTCGCGCTCGAGACCGCGACCGGATAGGACGCCGAGGTTTCGACAGTTGAAGTAGTCATACAATTTCCTCTTTCGAGTTCCTTGTTTGTGGGAATTTATCTTGCGCTGCAGTTTTGAGCATGGCGCGAATCTCGTCGAGACGCTGCAGGCGACATTCTGCGCAAAAGCCAACCAGGTCTAGCTTGACGGCGACGCTCTGAAAGCCGGTCTCCTGGCGCACCCGCTCCATCAACGCATCCACGCCGGGGTCGCCATAATAGTCGATGATCTTATGGCAACGCAGACAGATCAGGTTGACGTGAGGCTGGGTGTTGGTTTCGTAGTGCGTGTGGTCTGAACCGAAGCTCAACTCCACAATCGCCCCCAGCTCCCGCAGCGTGTTGAGCGTGTTGTAGACCGTGGCGCGGCTGATGCCCGGGTGGGTCGCCGCTAATTCCTCATACACCTGGTAAGCCGATGGGTGTCGCTCGGTGTGGGCCAAATACGCGCAAATTGCCATGCGTTGCGGCGTGAGGCGCAGTCCCGCCTTTTTCAGCATCTGCAGGTAGCGGCGATATTTTTCCGCAGGAGCGCTCGTTGTTTTTTTCGTAGAGTCCGACGTTGTCGTCATGGCGTTGTCTGCTTTAAATTTAGATTCAGTCGAATTTATATTTAGAACCAATCTAATTTACGGCCTCATTTTAACGCTGATTGTCCGTGGCGTCAAGGTCAAAAATAGAGCAAATGCGTTCCATCGATTCCGTCGGCGGCGAGCGAGTGGCTTTGACACGTCTGTTCAGCTTTGTTAAAATCGACACGCTTTTTAATTGCACATCTTGGGCGTTTGATCGCTCGACTGACTCGAACATGCGTCAATTGATCAGCTTTGTCGTCACCTTATCATTACTGTTGGTCACAATCGCATGGCTCGCGGCAAGTTATGCGCCGGCGTTGGCAGCGTCCTTGCCCAAAATAGCGTTTGCAACGCCGGCGCTTCAACCTGTCTTGTGGTGGCTGGCGGTCATCACCCTGGCGCTGTTCCTGCTCATCCAGTTGAATCTGTTCTGGACGACGATGCGCTGGTTTCGCTCGTCGAGTCGTGCGCCTGTTATGCAAGCGCTGGCTGCATTTGAGATTCGACGTAGTTGGGAGCTGTTCTGGACCCTCCTTCCTCTGTTGGCGACGTTCGCCCTGTTCTGGTGGATGTTGATCGGGAGCCTGATCACTTGACAATTTGAGGAGACCGGCAGAATAATAGGACTGCCTTACGCAAACCTTGTGCGCGCATCTGCAGAGTGTGTTGATACGCCTGCGAAGCGCTCGAATCGCGTTGAGGATTACAAGAGGGAACGTATGCTGAAATTGCCGCAATCTTCCACCGACCGTAAGCATTTTGTGATTGTTGGGGCATTAGTGGTGATCGCCACGATTGCGTTGGGCTTTTTCCTGCTGGCGATTCTGCCGGTCAAGGCGCAGCATTCGGTGCAGGCCGAGCCGATTCGATGGCTGTTCCAGTTGCACGTCTGGTTGATTGCGTTTCTCTTCGCACTCGTTGTTGTCTTTATGTTGTATGCGCTGATTGTCTTCCGCAAGCGCAAAGGCGACGACTCTGAAGGCGAACACTTTGAAGGCAATACAACACTGGAAGTGGCATGGACGGTCATTCCTCTGATCCTCGTCGTGATTTTCTCCTTTATCGGTTTTCAGACCCTGCGCGACGCCACCCGAGGAGGCGACGAGGTGCAGGTGGAAGCGGTTGGTTTTCAGTGGTCTTGGACGTTCAACTATCCCAATGGCGTCGTCAGTCAGGAGATGGTGCTGCCGGTCAACAAGCCGGCCTTGATTTCGCTGCGGGCGACCGACGTCATTCACTCCTTCTGGGTGGTGGAGTGGGGTCCAAAGCAGGATCTGGTCCCGGGCATGACCACGCGCATACACATCACGCCAACCAAAGTCGGTGAATTCCAGATCGTCTGCGCCGAGTTGTGCGGCCTCTCGCACTGGAGCATGGTGGCGAAGGTGCGCGTCGTGCCCGAAGATGAATATATCGCCTGGATGAATCAGAAGCTGGTGGAACAGAATATCCAGACGGCCAGCCGCTAGTTTTTGTTGAACATCCGCAGACAGGGGGAATCAACCTATGCAACTCACTTCTTTGGGATTGGTTCGAGGCATCATTGGCTACTTCGTCGGTCTTGTGATCGGGATGGCCGTCGTGATGATCTCGCGACTTGCGCTGGGCATGTCGGCCTGGGATCAGGAAGCGGGATGGGTCGGCGGCATCGTTTTTGCCACGATCGGGTTCATGTTGGCCGTCGGCTCCATGACCGACTGGCTCAAATGGACGCGTGGCGTTGAGACACCTTTTCACCACGGCCCGCCGGTCGGCAAACCGGCCTGGACGCGCTATTTCAGCGTCGATTACAACCACAAGGTGATCGGCATTCAATACGGCGTCACCGGCTTCCTGCTGTTGATCATCGGCGGCAGCTTTGCACTGGTCTTTCGGGCGGAGCTGGCCGACTCCGGCATCTCCTTCCTGCAGCCGGGCACCTATAACACGTTTCTGAGCATGCACGCCTGGGTGGCGCTGGCTTCGATTTTGCTCGGCGTCGGCGGCATGGCCAACTATCTGGTGCCGCTCATGATCGGCGCCGAGGACATGGCGTTCCCTCGCCTCAACGCTTTCGCCTACTGGATCAACGTGCCGGCCATCATCACGCTGATGATCAGCATGTTGTTCGGCTGGGACTCGGGCTGGACGGCCTACCCGCCGCTGAGCCTGCGCGGGCCGGTCGGCTATCAAATGGTCTTTTGGGCCATCTTCGGCATCGGTCTATCATCGATCCTGGGTTCGTTGAACCTGATCGTCACGATGCTGACGATGCGCCCCAAGGGCATGACGCTTTTCCGCATGCCGATCTTCTGCTGGGCCATCCTGGCGACGAGCATCATTCAGCTCACCGCCACGCAGCTGATCGGTTTGGCCTTCCTGATGCTCTCTTTCGAGCGCACGCTGGGCATGCCGTTCTTCAATCCGCTCTACAATGCGTTGGGCGAGAATATCGGCGGCCAGCCGCTGCTCTTCCAGCATCTTTTCTGGTTCTACTCGCATCCGGCGGTGTATGTCTTCGTGCTTCCCGGCCTGGGCATCATCAGCGAGCTGTTGCCGGTCTTCGCCCGCAAGCCGCTCTTTGGCTACCGCTGGATTGCGCTCTCCAGCCTGGCGATTGCGTTGGTCGGTTTCCTGGTCTGGGGGCACCATATGTTCACCTCCGGCTACGGCGAATACCTGCGCGTGGTCTTCATGATTTCGACGCTGCTGGTGGCCGTGCCGACCGGCGTCAAGTTCTTCAGTTGGCTGGGCACGCTCTGGGGTGGTCGCCTGACCTTCCCGACCCCGATGCTCTTCACGCTCGGCGCCATTTCGGTCTTCCTGATCGGCGGCCTGAGCGGCCCCATCCTGGCGACGGCGGCGACCGACCTTTTCCTGCATGACTCGTATTTCGTGGTCGGCCACTTCCACGCCACGATCTTCGGCGGCTTCGTCTTCCCGTTCTTCGCCGCCATCTACTACTGGTATCCCAAGATCACAGGGCGCATGTACAACGAGACGCTCGGCAAGATTCACTTCTGGCTGATGACGCCCGGCTTCTGGGTGATGAGCCTGGCGCAGATGACGGCCGGCACGATGGGCATGCGCCGTCGCATCGCCGACTACGATCCGGCGCTCGGCGTGGAGCCGGTGCACATGTTGATCACGATCGCCGGTTTTGTCATCGCCTTCTCCATCTTGCTGATGATCTACAACCTCTTCACCAGCGCCGAAGTCGGTGCATTGGCGGGCAACAATCCGTGGCGCTCGCGCTCGCCGGAATGGCAGATTCCTTCGCCGGTTCCGGAGCACAGCTACGCGCGGCCGATCACGGTCGTGGGCGAGCCATACGACTACGGTCTGGCCGGCTCCACCTATGTAGCGATGGCGGGCGCAGGGGACGACTGATTCACCGTTGTGTATAAGACGATTTGAGAAGGAAACAGCGCTATGTCGAAACAAGGGTATGGCTTTGTAGTTCTGATCGGGATCATACTGGCGGTGCTGACGGTCATCGAATACTACATGGGGCTCTGGCACGTCGGCGCTGCGCTCCTCTTGCTGGTTGCAGCGCTGAAGGCGATCCTGGTCGTCTACTTCTTCATGCATGTCAGTCGTCTCTGGAAGACGGAAGAGGAGCATTGATCTATGGCTGCGATTACGACCGGCGTCCACGCTGTCGCCGCCCATCACGAGGCTCACGACGATTACGCCGTCCAGCTGCGCAGGAATCGCCTGGGGCTCTGGCTCTTCTTCATCTCAGAGGCGTTTCTGTTCGGCGGGCTGTTGGCCACCCGCTTCTACCTCTGGGGCAACACCCGGCCAGAGCTTGACCAGGCCATCGGCTTGATCGTCACTTCCGTGCTGTTGTTGAGTTCGGTCTCTATGCGTCTGGCGGAGACCGCCATGGAGAAGGGCAATCGGCAACTTTTCTCAATCTTCATCTTGCTCACGGCCTTCTTCGGCCTGGTCTTCCTGGGCGGCGTCGTGATCTTCGAGTGGGGGTTGATTCCGGCCATCTATCAGGGGCACCTGACTCCGTGGGGCGACAAATACGGCGCCGTAGTCTTCGCCATGACCGGCATGCACGCCCTCCATGTGGTCTCGGGCATCGTCTTCATCTTCATCGTCTGGAACCTGGCGCGCAAGGGACACTTCTCGCCGCAACGACACTGGGGCGTGGAGTCTTGCGCCATCTACTGGCACTACGTCGACGTCGTGTGGATTTTCTTCTACCCGGCGCTCTACCTGATCGGCAACGCAGTGCATTTGTCGCATTGATAACGTTTTTTGCACAGAGACAGGTGTATAATGCGCAATGTATGAAGGGCGTTGGCCTGAACATACATTGCGCATTTTCTGTCTGTTGCGAGGTTGAATGATGCATCCACTGGTGAGAGCGCTTTTGGGGCCCTGGGAGCTGCGGTGGGAGGTGCTGATCCCGCTGGCGCTCTTCGGCTCGCTCTATGCGCTCGGATGGGTGCGCCTGCGACGCCAGAGCAAGACGCAGAAGGTCGCCAGCAAGTGGCGGCTGGTCCTGTATTACCTGGGACTGGGTTCAGTCGCACTGGCGCTGATGTCGCCGATCGACTGGCTGAGCACGCAGCTGCTGACCATGCACATGGTGCAGCACAAGATTCTGGTGATGGTCTCTGCCCCGTTGATCTGGCTGGGCAACCCGTATCCGGTGGCCCTTTGGGGGCTGCCCCTTTCCGTGCGCCGCTTTGTGACCGCCGGCATCGCAGGCGACACGTGGTTGCGCGCCGGGCTGAAGGCGATCAGCGCGCCGGGCATCTGCTGGCTTGTCTTCACCTTCACGTACCTTGCCTGGCACGATCCGTTTCTTTACGATCTGGCGCTGCGCGTGGATTGGGTGCACAACCTGGAGCATCTCACCTTCTTCCTGACCGCCATGCTCTTCTGGTGGCCGGTTGTCAACGGCGCGCCGCGGCTTCATAAGAGCATGCCTTACTGGGGACGGATTCTTTTCGTGCTCGCCTTTGTTCCGCCCAACGCCATCGCCGGCTTCGCCATCGCCAATTCTCCTGAGGTGATCTACGCCCACTACAACACCGTCCCAAGGCTTTATGGGATGTCCGCGCTTCAGGACCAGATGATCGGCGGCGCTGTGATGTGGGTGTGGAGCAGCGAAATGATGATCAACGTCGCCGTCATCATGCTCGGCGTGATGTCGTTGAAGGAGCGCAAGCGCAAACAGAAAGAAACCGAGGCGGCCGGGAGTGCACAAAAGCCTCTTTCCGAACACCGGATAGAGAAAGTGGAGGTGGCGGGATGAGGCGCCTGGATGGTGGCCTGGGACAGGTGCATCGAATTGTCCTCATGCTTGCCTCAGTCTGGTTGATGATCGCAGTTAGCGTGACGCCGGCGGCTGCGCATGGCGGCGGGACGCCGCAAGTCGTCGACGCCCCCGCCGGCCCCTACCGCCTTTTTGCGTGGACCACGCCCGATCCCTGGCGCGCCGGTGAAGTTGCGCACATCACCGTCGCCGTCACTCGAGTGGACGCCGCCGGTCAGGTCTTTCCGGTCGCCGACGCTCAGGTGATGATCCGGCTGACCTCGGAGACGCAGCCAGAGCAGACGTTGACTTTGCCGGCGCAGCCGGTGAGCGCAGTCGCGACCGGCTTCTACGAACTCGACCACAAATTTCCAGGCGACGGCTTGTGGCGCATCGAGGTGGAAGCGCGCGGGGCCGAGGGCGTCGGCGTCGTTGCGTTCACTATGGCGGTCGAGCCGGCTGCCTCCGCCCCGTGGCTGCTGTGGGCGGGAGCGACACTGGCGGCGGTGGTCATCGCATTTGGCTTGTGGCAGGCTGCGCGTCGACGTGCAACGCAAGCGGTTGCGCGCCGCACAGCGCAGCCTTCGTTGCCGATCAAGGGATAAGGTATGGTTCTTCTCAAGCTTTTCAGCAAGAAATGGATTGTCTTCACGCTCATCGTAATCGCCGTGATGGCTTTGTTTGTGCGGCTGGGTTTCTGGCAGCTCGATCGCTATGAGCAGAAGCGAGCCTACAATGCGCTGCTTGCGCAACGTTGGGCGCAGGAACCGTTCAACTTGAGCCGGGAGCCGCTGCCCGCCGATCTGAAGGAAATGGAATATCGCCGCGTTACGGCCGACGGCTATTTTGACTATGACCATCAAATCGTATTGAGAGGCCAGGTCTACCGGGATGCGGCGGGCGTCGTGCTGGTCACCCCGTTTGTCATGGACGGCAACCGCGCCGTGCTGGTGGCGCGCGGCTGGGTTCCCGCCGACCGCGCCGATCCGCGCTTCTGGCCCGAACTGGAGGAGCCGGCGGGCGCGCCGATGATCGGCCTGATCCGCCCCTCGCAGGCGGCGCCGAACGGACAAATCTCTGTCGCAGCGGACAGCGCTCAGCGAGAATGGTATCGGATTGACATTGCGGCCATTCAGGCGCAGATGCCCTATTCGCTGGAGCCGGTGTGGATTCAACAACTGCCCGAGCCTGCGCGCCCGATCGACCGACTGCCGGTGCGCGAAGAGCCGATGGCGCTCGACGCCACCACCCACATGAGCTACGCCGTGCAATGGTTTTCATTCGCCGTCATCGCCGGTTTCGGCTATGTGATGTTCGTGCGCTTCAAGGAGCGCCAGGCAAGGCTGGGGGAGCGCTCGGCCGACGTCTTCCCGCTTTCCGCACACGCGCGTGACGTCAATGAGCATCGCGTCGCCGAACAGGTGACGAAAGCAGACGACGGCGTCGTCGAGGCGTCCGCCTCTGCAGCTCCGTCAAAAGCTGCGTGAGGTCGGCGAACAGTGAAGTCATCGCCGTTTTGCATGCGTCCAACATCAAAAAATCATCATACAAAGTGAATTTGCCTGCATGATTAAGAGCACAACTGTTAAAGAAAGCGCTCCATCCGAGCCCGAATTGACGCGCGAGCAGGCGCTGGTGCGATTGGCGATCGGCGACTATATCATGCTGACCAAGCCGCGCATTATTCTGTTGTTGCTGGTCACCACCTTTGTGCCGATGTTTCTGGCCGGGCCAACGGCGCCCGACGGCTGGCTGATCCTCTGGACGATGGTGGGGGGATTTCTCGCAGCAGGGGGCGCCAATGCGCTCAATCAGTTCGTCGACCGCGACATCGACCATGTGATGGTGCGCACGCGACGTCGCCCGCTGCCCAGCGGGCGCATGAAGCCGGCGCAGGTGTTGATTTTTGGCGTCTTGCTCGGCGCGTTAAGCTTTTGGGTGCTTTGGTGGAAGGTCAATCTCCTCTCTGCGTTGATTGCACTGTTTGGATTGCTCTTTTACGTCTTTGTGTATACGCTTTTGTTGAAGCGTTCGAGCACGCAGAACATCGTGGTCGGCGGCCTTGCGGGCGCAGTGCCGCCGCTGGTGGGCTGGGCGGCGGTCGCCAATGAGATTTCGCTGCTTCCCCTGTTGATGGTGATGATCGTCTTCTATTGGACGCCGCCGCACTTTTGGGCGTTGGCGCTGATGCGACAGAAGGAATATCGGGCGGCCGGAGTCCCCATGCTGCCCGTCATCGCCGGCGAACGGGAGACGCATCGTCAAATCCTGCTCTATTCGATCCTGCTTTTTTTGATCAGCGTGCTGCCGGTCTTTCTGCAATTGTTGGGGCCGGTCTACCTTGTGTTGGCGCTGATCCTCAACGGAATTTTTCTGGGACAGGCGGTCGACATCTGGCGCAAACCGACCAACGCAGCAGTGTGGCGTCTGTACAAATATAGCCTGCTCTATCTTGCCCTGCTCTTTCTGGCGATGGGCGTCGATCGGCTTTTCTTCGTCCCGCCCACGAACGTTGTGAACTTTGTGTGGCGGCTGCCTTTCTAGGCAGCCATCATGCCTGGACGACGCCACGCATTTTTGTTCTTTTTTGCGGCTCTGCGTTGAATTCTTTGGCCATGCGTTCGGAAGTCCAGCAGCAACTGCTCGAGCTGAACCGCCGGTTTTATGCGACCGTCGCCGAGGAGTTTGATCGCACCCGTCAGGGGATTCCGGAAGGCATGCGTCGGCTGGCGCACCTGCTGAGCGAGCGGTTGCCGTCGCCCGCGCGGGTGCTCGACGTGGGTTGCGGCAACGGACGTTTTGCGCGCGCCCTGGCCGAGGCAGGCGTCGTGGGCCGATACACCGGTCTCGACGCCGACCAACGCCTGCTGGCGCTGGCGATGGAGCAAACGTGCAGGTTGGAAGGGCTTTCCTGCCGCTTTGCACCCGCCGATCTGGCCCAGCCCGAATGGGTGAAGGCTGCGACGGAGGCCCCCTACGACGCTGTTGTTTCTTTGGCGGTGTTGCATCACTTTCCGGGCCGCGCCCTGCGCCAACGGCTGGTGCAGGAGATGGCGAGCCTGCTGGCGCCTCGAGGGCTGCTGACGCTTTCGACCTGGCAGTTTCTCAGCGCCTCACGCTTTCTTGAACGCACGTTGCCCTGGAGCGAAGTCGGGCTGAGCGAGGCGGACGTCGAACCCGGCGACGCGCTCCTGCCCTGGAACCAGGGCGTGCACGCCGTGCGTTACGTCCACCACCTCGACCTGACAGAGCTCGAGGAACTCCTGGCCGCCTGTGGGCTGCATATCATAGAGCGCTTTCGGGCCGACGGCAAGGAGGGGAATTTAAATCTGTTTGTGGTGGCGCAACGAAACGATTGAACTTGCAAGGGGGCAAACTTGCTCGCCTCAACCTGCTTCTCCATCTGATGGCGAGCGTCGACGTAAAGCCGACCGACCCACTGCGTTGGCGGTGACGACCAGCCCGGGCAGCTTCACCGGCGTGCACATCGCTGTCAGCGCAGCCAAAGGCATCGGGTTGGGGTTGCCCACCCATGTTGGCTCGTCGGCGAAGTGGGCCTCGACCTCGCCGCCGTTGTGGATGCGCTGACTTATGGGGTTGTCATCGAACCGGTCTATGGGGAAGGGTGTTGCGCGCCGCCCCCACATCCGCAGACCTTTGCCATGGAAGGGTGGCTGTGCACCCGTCAGGTTTCCCCCGAGGCCGCCAGCCGGGTCGCCCAGGCGATAGAGGCGGCCTTTGCGGCATTTGACCGCTGCGAAGATTGAGCGCACCCTAGAAGTGAACCGACTTGCGGCTGGGGTCGACTTTGACAATCAGCGTCTGACCGCGTTGATGCCGCACAATCTGGACACCTCTTGGGCCGTGTCCGTCAGTTTTTTCAAGCGTTTCCTCAAAGCTCAGCACCTTAAGTTTGCTGCGTGACTTGCACTGCTTGGCTGGTCGCTGGCGGCTCAAGCCACACCGTTTCCGGAGCGTTCTGTAGGAGGTCGGACTATCATAGACGACAGCATAATCTCGTTCGACCAAGCGAGCCAGGTCTTTCACGGTCTAGAACTGCGCAGATATGGCTTCGTCTCCTAACAGTTGTTCAGGCATGCACCGTTTGAGTTGAGCCGCCAGATGCTCCACTTGGTCAGGACGTAGTTTCGCCGAGTTGCCGCCAGCCCGTTTGTCAACCAGCCCGGCGATGCCAAATCGCTGGTAACTGCGACTCCAGTTCATCAGGCTGCTGCGACTACAACCGACGCTCGACATAATTTCAGATGGCGTCTTTCCTGTGCCGTAAAGGCGGACAGTCAGGAAACGAATCTTGGTGTTGCCTTCCCTGCATTGATCATAGGCAACCTGCAATTCACTCACCTGCTCTGGTGTGAACAAAGTGCGTTTTTTGGTATACCCCTATATTGTAAGTTCTTTATGTTGTATAAATTTTACTTGATTTGTCTATCAGCTATTACTTTCATACATGAGTATTCAAGGAGGGGGTCCAAAGCGTGGTAGGTTGGGCAGACCATGCCTTTGCTCAACACACAGCTCCTCAACAGTTTACTGGTTGTTATCCCACTCCTCCCAGAACAGCGCGCCATCACCGGGTGCTGCCGGAATATAGACGCGGCCATTGTGACGCGGGAGCGGCAGCGAGCCAAGGTGCAAGCAATCAAACAGGGGATAATGCAGGAGTTGTTGACAGGGCGGGTCCGGCTGTCATAAAAGGAGGTTGCTTCCCGTGAGGATTTGTCGGATATGCGTCGAAAACTTCCGAAACTTCAAACATCTCGATGTGAAAACAGGCGAACAACTTGTCATTGTTGGCGAGAACAAGGTCGGCAAGACAAACCTCCTGCACGCATTGCGTCTGGTGCTCGATCCCTCCCTTCCTGACAGCGTCCGCCAGTTAAGAAAGACGGACTTCTGGGATGGATTGAAAGGGCACTTGACCAAGGATACTGTCATTCGGGTATCGGTTGATCTGACGGACTTTGAGGATGACGAAGATTTGTTAGCCATATTGGCCGAGCATATCGTAGAGGTTGAGCCCCTGGTGGCACGTGTTTGACCTATCTGTTTCGACCGAAGGTGAATAATCCAGAATACGATCCTTCGTCAGAAGTCGACTATGAGTTTCTTGTCTTCGGTGGCGACCGCGAGGAAAACCGAATAGGCTACGAGTTGCGACGACGCATTCCACTAGATCTGATGCCTGCTTTGCGCGATGCGGAGGGCGATCTGGCAGCCTGGACACGCTCTCCGTTACGTCCCCTGCTCAACCGGGCGACTGAGGCGATAGACCGCCATCATCTTACGACCGTGTCGGAGAAAGTTCGTGAGGCCACCGGGGCTGTGCTAGATATACCGCATAAAGACGACCCTCAACAAAAACCTCTCCGAGCGCTCGAAAAAGAGGTTTACAAGACCATCAAAGATTTCGTCGGTGAGCGCCAGGCGTTGCAAACAGCTCTGGGCTTTTCCGCCACGGATCCCGAAAAGCTTTTGCAGTCTATTCGGCTATTGATTGACGGCGGTAAGAGGACAGTAGGAGATGCCAGTCTGGGGTCTGCTAATCTGCTCTACATCACGCTCTTGTCCATCCAAATTAACCAGCTCGTCGCAATCAACGAAAGGAGCCACACATTCCTGGCCATCGAGGAGCCTGAAGCCCACCTCCATCCGCATCTTCAACGACTGGTCTATCGTGACTTTCTCAGTCCTCGTGCCCATCTGGCGGACAACAAACGCGGTGAACGGCGGCCCCAAACCCTCCTACTTACCACACACTCGCCTCATATCCTCAGTGTGGCGCCCTTGTCGTCCATCGTGTTGCTCAAAGCAGAGAAGCAAAAGGACGAGGATGGTGTCGAGTATACTCATACTGTCGGATTGTCTGCTGGCGCTCTAAAACTTGATGCAAACGAAGTTGCAGACCTCGAACGCTACCTGGACGTCAATCGCGGCGAGCTCCTCTTCGCTCGCGGCGTCATTCTGGTAGAGGGAACCGCTGAGGAGTACTTGGTGCCGGCGTTTGCCAGTCTGCATGGATATCCGCTGGATGAGTATGGCATAACTGTATGCTCGGTATCGGGCACCAATTTCATACCATACGTAAAGCTGCTTGGCAAGCAAGGCTTTGACATACCGTTTGCTGTTATTACGGATAGAGATCCGAGAGCAGATGGTGGCGAACCGCTTGGCAAATCCCGTGTAATGAGATTGCTTAAACACATCAGCCTAGAAGGTCAGCAAGCCAGCGATGGCTTGGAAAACGGCTGGGAGACTATGGGTAAAGCATGCGGGATATTTGTCAATCAGCATACACTCGAAATTGATCTGTTCGACATAGCCTCTGAGCTGGTTTGTTCGGTACTGGAGGAATTGACTGAGAACCGTGAGGCCAAGGCACGCGTACAAACCTGGAGACAGGATCCCTGTGCTCTAGATCAAGAACGTTTTCTGAAAGACATCGAAGAAATCGGAAAGGGACGATTTGCCCAACGGCTGGCAAGCAGAGTGAAAGCCGTTCACTGTCCATCGTATATCCGTGAAGCTATTGAATATGTCGCAGCTAAGTGCCAATAGGTCTCTGCTCTCAGAAGAAGCAGAAAAACTAAACTTGGAACAGAAGCAGGTCTACGACGCTACAGGGAATTGCGTCGTACTTGCCGGGCCCGGCACGGGTAAGACCCGAACCCTGACGCTCAAGCTGGCGCGGATGCTGCAGGAAGATGTGCGCCCGCCGCGCGGCATTGCATGTATCACCTTTAGTAACGAGTGCGTCCGGGAGATCGAACGTCGCCTTGACAAACTCGGCATTCGTCGTGATCGGCGCCTTTTTGTTGGGACAGTGCACAGCTTCTGCCTTGTTAATATCGTTAAGCCATATGCGAGACTGGCAGGGCTCCTACTGCCAGACCCTCTCAAAATTGCAAGCGAACAGGACCGGTCAACTTGTTTCGAGCAAGCTCGGAGCAGGTGTCAATCCAGCTCTTCCAGCGTTGAGATGGATCGTCACCGTCGCACATGCCTTGACAGAGGATCTCCTGAGTGGCAGCAGAATGGGTTAGGCAACCTGGTCGAAGCTTACGAGGAAGAGTTACGTAAAAGTGGCTTGCTTGACTTTGACGACATGACCCTGCTGGGATTGAAGATTGTGCAGGAAAACATGTGGGCGCAAAAGCTGCTCAAGGCTCGCTATCCTGTTCTGGTGGTTGACGAGTATCAGGACTTGGGTCTACCGCTACACCGCTTGGTCGAAATCTTGTGCTTCAAAGCAGGCATACGCCTGTTGGCAGTGGGTGATCCCAATCAGTCTATCTACGGGTTCAACGGCGCCAGGCCCGATCTACTGTTGGACCTGGCTCAGAGGAGCGCTGTTGCAAAATTCGAACTACATCTCAATTATCGGTCCGGCCCACGCATTGTTGAAGCTTCGCAGCAAGTCATTGGTCAGTCTGGGATAACCAGACCGCAAGACGGTGCCCACCAGGGAGAAATCTGTTTCCGGTGCATACCCGAAGGTCTTTCAGAGCAAGCTCGTTTGATCTGTGAGAAGATAATAACAGAACTGACCGCAGCGGGTTGCAAGCTCGGTGATATAGCGGTCTTGTATGTGGACAAAAACGACGGTGACATTATTGCTACGGCTGCCCAAAACGCACATCTCAAATTCATTCGCATTGATCGGAATGCGCCTTATCCCAAAACACGCCTCACGCGTTGGTTGGAGGACTGCGCCATTTGGTGCGTAGAGGGTTGGAAAAGAGGAGATCCTCGTTTATCAGACTTACTTCGTATTTGGAGCGAGTTTGCTGGCGATGCTCCAGGCCTTCCAACAGAAAGTCGCAGCAAGCTGGTGAGTTTCTTGTGGCGACACAGACAAACCGATGAGCGGCCTCCGATATCCTTGCAGGAATGGATTTCTGGCCTTCATGAAGAGTGTCTGCAGTTTGTGTTCTTTAAGAACTGTGAGTATCAGGATGATTTCGAGGCGCTGTGTAAATTGCAACAGGCTTGTGACAGCCAGGGCGCTCTGTCCGGTATCACACTGCCTGACTTCGCCGGACAGAGAGGAAGCGAGGAGCATCTGAATTTGATCACTCTTCATCAGGCAAAGGGCCGCGAGTTTGAAGTCGTGATCATGATGGGCCTGGAACAGGGACGTCTACCTAATTGGAGAAGCGACTCCAGTGAGGAGAAAGCAGAGGCGCGCCGATTATTCTATGTGGGCCTCACGCGCGCAAAAAAGAAGGTGTTCTTGCTCTATTCGGGATGGTATCAGAACAATAACGGCCAGATATTTAAAAAGGGAGCTTCTGAGTTTGTGACTGAACTTCAGAACAATCTTGCGGCGAAGGAGACAGTATGACCACCGTCGGTCAACGCAAGCGCCTCGTTCAGGATTGCGTCATCCGCCTGCTGTACGACCAACTCGGCTCCATATACCTGGGGAACTGGAGCGACCGGCCCGACAACCACAACGTCGAGTCGGACGTGCTGCACACCTGGCCGGGAAAACGCGGCTACGACAAGTTAACAACGGAACGCGCCTTGCGCCAGTCGTATCAGGCTGCCGCGCCGGACTGAAGGCGTATCCGCCATGATTTCATTAGCAATGAAATCGTTTGAGTGTATGATTGCAGCGTGACTGAAAACCGTTGGGCGTCCCGCACCGGCTCCAACGCCTCACTGCTCAGCCGCGAGCTGGGCTCGCGGCTGAGCGGCCGCTACGCGCCGGTGGAGCTGTTCCCCTTCTCCTTCGTCGAGTTTCTGCGCTTTCGCGGCTACGCACTGCCCGACCTGACGCGGCTCACGACGGTGGAAGCGGCCGCTTGCAGGGCGCCCTGGCCGAATACATGCGCCTGGGCGGCGTTCCCGAGCTGTTCAAGCACCCTGAGTTGCCGCTGGCGCGCACCCTCTACGACGACGTGCTCTACCGCGACATTGCCACGCGCCACCGCATCGAGGACGTACGGCCGCTGAAGGAGTTGGCCTTTTATCTGATGAGCAATCCGGCGGGGCTGGTGTCTTTCAACAAGCTCAAGGAGCAGCTCTGGCTGGGCAGCGTCAACACGGTCAAGAACTACATCAAGCACCTGGAGAATAGCTGGCCGATCTTCACAACTGCTGCAGAGTTGAAGCCCAAGCCGGGAACCAACCGTTTTTCCGTTTCCCAGTGCTCGGCAGACCGCAAGGTCTTGGAGAATTTGAGGAAGCGCAGCTATGAGCTGCGCCTGCAGGTTGCCCCAATGGTTTGTTAAATTTCATCAGCTTCCCGGAAAGTCGTATTCTACGGGAAACCTTCAATCAACTGCGGAACTTCTATAAAGACCCAAAGACCGATCCCTCACAGGTTTGCTCCGGCGGTGGCGGCCCAGGTATACTTCGCTCATGATCACCCCGCCTCAACCTCACCTCGTCGTCGCCAGGCTGCGGCGCCCGATCGCTCCTGCGCGCGCTGTGGCCCGCCCGGGATTGATCGCAAGGCTGAACGAAGGGCTGGCGGCAGGACGCCTGCTGACGCTGATCGCGGCGCCGGCGGGCTACGGCAAGACCACGCTGGCCGTGCAGTGGGCGGCGCAGGTGAACCATCCCGTGGCCTGGCTCTCCCTGGACGAGGCTGATGACGACCCATTGCGCTTTTGCACATACTTCGTGGCGGCGCTGCAAACGGCGGCGCCTTCCCTCGGCGCAGAATTGACTCCTGTGCTGGCCGCCGGTCAGCCACCGCCGCCGGCGGCGCTGGCCGCCGCGCTTCTCAATGACCTGGCTGCAGTCGAGGCAGGGCCGATCCTCTGCATCCTGGACGACTTCCACGTGATCCAGGATCCCTTCATCCTGGCTCTTCTAGAGAACCTGCTGATGCATCAGCCCACCGGCCTCCGCCTGGCGCTGGTGACGCGTGAGGACCCGGCCCTGCCCCTGGCCAGGCTGCGCGCCCGCAATCAACTGACCGAGGTGCGGGCAGCCGACCTGCGCTTCTCGCAGGCGGAGGCGGCCGCCCTCCTGCGCGACGGCATGGGACTGAGCTTAACCGATCCCGACCTGGCCCACCTGGCCGAGCGCACCGAAGGCTGGGTCGCCGGCCTGCACCTGGCAGGTCTGTCGTTGCAGGGGCGCTCCGACCCATCTACGTTCGTCCAAACCCTCAGCGGCTCGCATCGCTTTATTCTCAGCTACCTGACCGAAGAGGTGCTGGCGCGCCAGCCGGGCGATGTGCAGGAGTTCCTGTTGCAGACCTCGATCCTGGATCGGCTCACCGGCGACCTCTGCGACGCAGTCACCGGACGCCGCAACAGCGCAGCGCTGTTGGAGCGACTGTTCACCGCCAATCTCTTCCTCATCTCCGAAGACGATGAGGCGCGCTGGTACCGCTATCATCGCCTCTTCGCCGGGCTGTTGCAGAGCCAGCTGCGTCGGCGCAGCCCAGAGCAGATGGCCGAGCTGCATCGCCGGGCCGGCCTGTGGCATGCGGCGCACAATTCGCCCGCCACCGCCATCGATCACGCCCTGGCCGCAGGCGATTACCACCGGGTCGTCGAATGGCTGGAGCGCTCCGCCTGGGCGCTGCTGAATCAGGGCTACGCGCGCAAGCTGGAGGCGTGGTGGCATGCGCTGCCCCCAGAGCATCGCAGCCGAAGCCTGCGCCTCACCTTGGACTTCGGCTGGATGCGCCTGCTGCGCGGCGCGTTGGAGCAGGTGGAGCCGCTGTTAGAGCAGGCGGAAGCGTCCCTGACCGTCGGCGACTCGGATGAACAGGTCGCCGGGCGGGCCGAGTGGCTTGCGCTGCGAGCCAACTGGCTTCAAGCTGGCGGACGCCATGCGGAGGCGATTGAGGCCGCCCACCAGGCGTTGGAGATCGTCCCCTCGAAAGATTTGCGCGTCATCGGGCTGGCCAGCCTGGCGCTGGGGGGAGCGTATCGGCAACTTGCCAACTTCGAGCGCAGTGAAACAGCGCTGCGGAGGGCGATTCAGGCCAGCCGGAACGCAGGCGATCGCGTGACGGAGACGCTCGCCACTGCGCACCTGGCCTTGATGGCGACGCAGTATGGGCGGCTGCGCCTGGCGGCCAGCGTCGCTGCAGAAGCCATCCAACGCCTCACAGAAGCGCATACGGCGCCGCCCATTCTCGGCGCTTTACACGGCGCATTAGGGCGGGTCTACTACGAATGGAATGACCTGCAGGCGGCGCAAGACCACCTGGAGCGGGGCGTCCGGCTAAGCGCCCTGGCCGGTCACAACGCCTCGACGATCTACACCCTGTGCGCGCTGGCGCGTCTTTTTCAGGCCGCAGGAGCACTGGAGGAGGCCAGCCGTTGTCTGGACGAAGCTGCAGCATTGCTGGCGCAAGGGGCGCCGGGTTGGGTCCGACCTGAACTGATCGCTCGTCAGGTTGGCCTGGCGCTGGCGCAAGGAGACGCAGCCACAGCCGAAATGCGCTTGCGGGCCGGCGGCCTCGATCCTGACGCTCCGGTCAACGATCACACCGAGGCGCTGCATCTGGCCTGGCTGCGGCTGTTCCTGGTGCGAGGCGATGCCCGGACCGCCGACCTGGCGCAACGCATCATTGCCGCCGCCGAAGCGGGCGGCCGCCAGGCTGCGCTGATCCAGGCGCTTCTTCTGGCGGCGCAGCTCGAAGCGGATCCGCCATCCCGTGCAGCAGCCCACCTTCGACGAGCGCTGGCGCTGGCCGAGCCGGAAGGCTTTGTGCGCGTTTTCCTGGATGAAGGCCCAACCCTTGCCGCGTTGTTGCAACAGCTGGGGCCTCCCTCCTGGCTGGCCCATGTCATACCCGCCGCCCGGCATCCTTCTTTACAAGAAAAAGCGATGGCCTCGCTCGCTCCCGAAAGGACAGAAGCGCAATGGGGCGATGCCCTGTTTGAGCCGTTAAGCGCGCGAGAGACAGAGGTGCTGCGGCTGCTGGCCGAGGGTCTTACCTACGCCGAGATTGCGGAACGGTTGGTCGTCAGCCTCAACACGGTGCGCTTTCACGTCAAGGAAATCTACGGCAAGCTAGGGGTGAACCGCCGCACCCAGGCTGTACGGCAGGCGCAGGAGCTGGGTTTGCTTTAGTCGACGCAACTCCATCTTTTTCACCGGACGGACTACATGGCCATGTAGTCCGTTTTTATTTGGGCGGGCGTACACTGAAGATGAAATGGAAAGGAGCAGGACCATGAATGCAAAAACCGGCGCCGGCGACAGAAGAGTCTACAGCATCGTCGTTCGAGGCCAGGTGGATGAGGAATTTGTCGCAGCCTATTGCCCGGCGGCAACCAAAATGACCTGGGATGGCGACGCCACGCGGCTGTCGAACATCCACACGGACCAGGCCGGGATCGTCGGTTTGGTTCGCCATCTGCACAGCCTGGGCTATGTTGTTTTGTCTCTGGAAAGCTGACAATTCGTCGGCTATGCAGTGTATGTTTCAGCAAGGAGCAAGGATGTCATCTCAAGCCCTGACCCGCCGCACTTTCATCAAAGCCGCCGGTGTGACGGCTGCAGGCGTGGCGCTGGCCGGCGTCGGCCTGGGCGTCGCAGCCACCCGCACGCCGGCATTCGACTACCCTGAGATCGTTCTGGAAGGAGAGACGTCGATGAAGAAACGTATTCTTGTCGCCTACGCCACTCGCGCCGGCTCCACCGCCGAAATTGCGCAGGCCATAGCAGAAACGCTGACCGCCCGCGGCTACGCCGTGGATGTTCGGCCGGTGAAGGAGAAGCCCAGCCTGGACGGGTGCGCCGCTGTCGTGCTGGGCAGCGCCGTTCGCATGGGCGCCTGGCTGCCCGAGGCCGTGAACTTCGTCCAGGCGAACCAGGCTGCGCTCCGTGCGCTGCCCGTGGCGCTCTTCACCGTGCACATGCTCAACACAGGCGACGACGAAGCCAGCCAAACCGCACGCGCCGCCTACGTGAACAGCGTGCTGCCGCTGTTGAACGAGGCCGAGACGGTCTATTTTGAGGGCAAGATGGACTTCAGCCGCCTCTCGTTCCTCGACCGGTTCATTGCGAAGATGGTCGGGGCGGTTGAGGAAGACAATCGGGATTGGGAGCGAATCCATGCCTGGGCGAACACCGTTTGGAGCTAAGATGGGCCTCATGAAACATCAGAATGCTTTGCCATCCTTCGGCCTGAAAACTTTCATGACGCTCGCCGCCATTGGTCTCGTGGCCGTCGCTCTATTCTTTTTTTATACGCGGAGCACGCAGACCGAGGCTCCGGCTCGTCCCAATCCATCGGAGATTTACGCCGCCGACGGGGGCGACCGGCTTTATTCCCCCTTTTCGTTGCAGATTGATCCCATGGAGCGTCTGTTGCTGATCAACTTCGAGCAAGATCCGGACGAAATCTATGTGGGCTTCGAGCCGCAAGTCTTCGACGACCCCGTCCACGGTCGGGGCATGCTAGTGATTGGCTGGCGCGTGGATGGCCGCGTCGATGTGTACCATCAGCCCGGCCTGATCCTCGACCCTGCCACCTATGATATCGCCGGTCAAGGCTTGGCGGAGATGGTGGAGCGCCCCTTCACCGACGCTTATTTCGAGGTCAACGCTGCGGGTGTGGACGCCTACTTTGCCTTCGATGACTTGCTGGGGCGTCGCATCGAGGTCACCGTCCAAGAGCGCAATGCACGCCCGCGCAAGCCCTTTGGCCTGCTGGCTCCGATGGGCAGCGCCGCCGCCTCCCCTTCTGCGCTGCCGCTCGTTTTCTTGCACGACTTCTACTTCGTGCGCCAGGGGGACACGAACCTCTCGATTGTGGTGGATGGTCAGGTGCGCCGGCCGGACGCCCTGCCCATCCCTCTAGACGGCATGCGCATGCACTTCACCCGCTACAGCCCCGACCCCCTGATCGCCACGTTAAATCCAGCCTACGAAGGTCCGCTTGCGCCGCTGGAACGCACCGGCGAGCAGGAAGCTCGCCTGGGCGATCTGGTCTTTGACCTGGTCGACAACCAGGGGCGGACGGAGATCGTCCAGATGCGCCGCACCTTCAAGCAACGAGAGATCGCAGTTGCGTTCAACCCACCCCTGCCGCACCTACTCAATTTGGCGGACGGAGCAGAAACGAGCGGAACTTTCACCCTGCGCGGGGACCCGTCGGTGGGAACCGTGACCGGCGAATACCGGATCAAGCGCGCAGGGAGCAGCGTCGAGGTGCAGCTGACGCCCGGCGGCGGCTGGCGCCCGAACGAAAGCAAATGGGAGTTGCGCTTTCTCTATTGGGTGGCGTCCGTATTTAAGCAGTGGCCGAAGACGTATCTCTGGACGGGCAGCCTAGACCTGACCGACCCAGAGCAGGTCACGATGCAATCCACCTGGCGGCGAACCGAATGACGCGCCTCTCATCTCATCGGCGGTGCTGGAGCGCCTCCGGATTCAGACAGTTGGGCGGGAGCCTGCCTTCCAACCCGGCCAACAAATTGTCGGCGGCCATCTCAGCCATGCGGCTGCGCGTCTCGAAGCTGGCGCTGGCGATGTGCGGCGCGATCAGCGCGTTGTCGAGCGTGTACAGCGGATGGTCGGCGGGCAGAGGCTCCGGGTCGGTGACGTCGAGCCCGGCGGCGAAAATCTGCCTCGCCTTCAGCGCTTCATAGAGCGCCATCGTATCGACGACCGGCCCGCGCGCCGTGTTGACGAGCACGGCGTTCGGCTTCATCAACCGCAGCGCGGCGGCGTCGATGTAGTGGCGCGTTTCCGGCGTCAACGGCACGTGCAGGGAGATGAAATCGGACTGGGAGAGCAGCTCCTCCTTGCTGACCGGGATGGCGCCCAGCTCTTTTTCAGCCGCTTCATTGCGCATGGCGTCATGATACAGGATGCGCATGCCGAAGCCGCGTGCGCGCCTTGCCACCGCCTGCCCGATGCGGCCGATGCCGGCGATGCCTAACGTTGCGCCGTGGATGTCCTGCCCCAGCAACAACATCGGCCCCCAGGTGCGCCAGTGACCGTTCTTTGCATAGTCGCGGCCCTCAACAATGCGTCGAGCGCAGGCCATCAGCAGCGCAAAGGCGAAATCTGCGGTGGTTTCGGTCAGCACGCCCGGCGTGTTGGTCATCAAGACCCCGCGCTGTGTGGCGGCGGGCACGTCGAAATTGTCGAAACCGACGGCGAAATTGGCCACGACCTTCAGCCTGGGCGCAGCATCCAACAACTCGGCGTCGATGCGATCGGTGAGCAACGTCAAAAGTCCATCCGCCTGTCGCGCCCACTCCAGCAACACCTCGCGGGGGGGCGGCAGTTCATCCTGCCAGACGGTGGCGTCGGTCTGTTCCATCACCTTGCGCAGCCCTCGTTCGGGGATGATGCGCGTCACAAACACTCGCGGCTTGCTCATAGGACGGCTCCTTTAGCTGGCGCTGTTGATCCAATCGCGTAAACGGGTCAACCCTTCACGAATGTCAGATACGTCGATTCCGGAGTAGGCGAAACGGATGTAGTGACCTTTCTCACCGGGGAGCGGGCGGCCAAAGTGCAGGCGTGTGCAGAAGGAAACGCCCGTGTTTTTCAAAGCGGCGTCGGCGAATTCGCTCACGCTCTTGAAACCGAGGCGTTCCATGGCGCCTGTGACGTTCGGAAAGAGATAGAAGGTCGATTCCGGCTTGTGCACCGTCACGCCTTCGATCTGACGGAGCAGATCCACGGTGACATCGCGCCGCTCGCGCAGAATCTCGACGTTGGCGCGCGCGGCGGACTGGTCGCCGCACAGCGCCTCGACGCCCGCCCATTGCACAAAATGGGCTGTGCAAGATTCGTCATTGGTGTTGAGCCGCACGATCGCCTGAATCACCTCTTTGGGGCCGATGGCTGCACCCAATCGCCAGCCGGTCATGGCGTATTTTTTCGAGAAGGTGTACAAAATCACCGTGCGCTCCTGCATCCCCGGCAGGCTGGCGATGCTGGTTGTTTGGCCGGAGTAACGCACGTCGAAGTACGCCTCGTCAGAGAGCACCCAGAGGTCGTGCTTGATGGCCAGCTCGGCCACCCGCTCCATCTCCGCAGGCGAGGACTCGGTCCCCAACGGGTTTTGGCAGTTGTTGTAGATCAGGATGCGCGTGCGAGGCGTGATCAACGACTCCAGATAGTCCAGGTCCATCTGAAAACCGGTGGGCGTTTCGACGTATCGATACGGCAGGCCGACGCCGCCGTAATAGTCGATCTGAGACTCGTAGATCGGGTAGCCCGGGTTAGGATAGAGCACTTCATCGCCCGGCTCCATCACCGCCTGGATGAATTTCGTGACGACCGGTTTTCCACCTGGCTGCACGGCGACGTTCTCCGGCGCGTAGCGAAGGCCGCGCTCGCCGCCCACCACCTCGGCCAGCGCCTGGCGCAGCGCAGGAATGCCGGCCGCCGGCGCGTAGCCGGTCTTGCCCTCTGCAATCGCCCTGTTCTGCGCGGCTACAATGTTGGCCGGCGTTGGGATGTTGATGTCGCCTAGATGAAAAGGATAGACCTTATGCCCCTGCGCCTTCCAGGCCGCAGCCGCTTCAGAAACGGCGAAGGCGGTTTCTGTGCCGAGATTCTTCAGTCTGCTGGCCAATCGCATGATCGATACACCTCTGCTCCTTTTCAAACAAAAATGCTACACTGACAGCCCCTTGCATTTACGTCATTGTATCGTTTCGCCGAATCTTTGTCACCTTCGTCTTATGATTTCCCTCAGCGGGGGGCGGGCGCGCCGCCGATGATGCGCCGCATCACGGCGTCGGCGTCCAGTCCTTCGATCTCCGCCTCCGGGCGCAGAAGGATGCGATGGCGGTAGATAGGGAGAATCACCGCCTTGACGTCGTCCGGCGTCACGTAGTCGCGGCCGTGCAGCGCTGCGTGCGTCTTGGCTGTGAGCAGCGTGGCGATGGCGGCGCGCGGGCTGCCGCCCAAAATCAGGTCGGGGCTGCGTCGCGTGGCGTTGGCGATGCGGGTGATGTAGGCGAAAATCCCCTCTTCGACGGCGACCGCCTGAATGGCGCTGCGAATCGCCGGCAGGTCGGCGGGGGTCAGCACCGGCGTCACGCCGCTGCGTTCGAGATGGTGCGCATCAAAACCCGCGTGGTATCTGCGCAAAATCTCCTGTTCATGCGCTTCGTCCGGATAGCCGACCACCACCTTGAAGAGAAAACGGTCCAGCTGCGCCTCCGGCAACGGATAGGTGCCCTCGTATTCGACCGGGTTCTGGGTGGCGAGCACCATGAAGGGGTCGTCGAGGGGATGACGCTCGCCGTCGATGCTCACCTGGCGCTCTTCCATCGCCTCCAGCAGCGCAGACTGCGTCTTGGCCGGCGCACGGTTGATCTCATCGGCAAGGAGGATGTTGGTGAAGACCGGCCCTTTGCGCAGATAGAACTTGCCGCGCGCCAGGTCGAAGACCTGCGTCCCCACCACGTCGCTCGGCATCAGGTCGGCGGTGAACTGGATGCGGGCGAAGCCGACGTCGATCAGGCGCGCCAGAGTCTTGGCGATCAGCGTCTTGGCCACGCCAGGCGCGCCCTCCAACAGCACATGGCCGCCGGCGAGAAAGGCGATCACCACCTGCATGAAAACATCTTCCTGCCCGACGATGACTTTGGCGGCTTCTGCACGCAAACGTTCGTAGAGACCCAACAGGTTCGTCATGAAAGGCTCCGGTCGTTTCAAGAGTGGTGTGCAGTGCGGTTGCGTAGTGCGTGTTGCGTAGTGCGTGATGCGTGACGTACATGATCAAATTGATTCTAACAGGGCATCGACGTCGCCCGCCAGCTCGACCAACTCGCGTTCGCTGAGACGCCCTGAGAACTTGCGCAGCATCTCGCAAACGTCGCCGCGCTGCGCCTCGCTCAAAGGCGGCGACGCGCTCGCCAGCGCCTCCAGAAATTCCTCATCGGGCAGGTCGGCGCGCACGCCGAATCGTCGCGCAAGAGCCACCTTCAGCCGATGCGCGTGGTGTTGCGCCAGGGCGTCGCGGCGCTGGGCGCGGCGATAGAGGTTCGCCATCGCCCGCACGTATTCAGCCGCCTCGCGCCTGCGCATTTCCTCCGCCGACGCCAACGGCGGACCCAGCCGGCGCCCGCTCAGCGCCCAAAAAACGCCGGTGATCACCAGCCCAAAAAGCGTCGCCCAGCCGGTGGGCGTGCGGTAGAGCCAATCCTGCAGCGTCGCGATGCGTTCGCCGACGCGACTGAAGCCGAACAGATGATAGCTATCGAAGACGACGCCGCCGCCCTCCGGCGTCGTGCGCAGCAGGGCGGGCGCCAGCTCGCCCTGTGCAAACTCGCGCAGGTTGCGGTTGGTGAAATCGACGCCCGGCGCGAAATGCCAGACCACGCCCTCGCCCAGCGCCTGTACGGCGACGACCACCTTCAAGTCGTTGCTCGACGCAGTTTCTTCTGACGCGGCGAGCAGCGCCAACACCGGCGTCGCCTGGGGCGCCTCGCTCAGGTCGAGCGTTTGGATCGGCGAAAACCAGTCGCGCTCATACACAGGGCGACCTTCCGGCAGCAAAGGCAGAAGCTGGGCCAGTCGACGTTCATAGCGCAGCTCCGGGTTGAGCGCCACGCCAAACGCCTCGACCAGGGCGTGGTCGTCTGGGCCGGGGCCGATCAGGGCCAGCGTCCCACCTGCTTCCACCCAACGGCGCAGATGCTCGGCCTCCTCCGCCGTATAGGTGAGCCGGTTTGGATACACAAACAGGAGCTGCGCCTCGCCCGGAATGGTGAAGCGCAGTCCGTCGTTGCGCCGCACATCGTAGCCGAGCGCCTCCAGCCACAGACGCAACGCCAGCAGACCATCCGGATGGGTGGCGTCCAGGTCATAGGGAACCGGTTCAGGAGGCGGCGTCGTCGCCAGCGCAACCAGAATCATCAGCGCAAAGAGCGCTGCAATCGCCAGCGGCGTCGTCCATATCCGCCCCTGCTGCAAAATTGCAGAAAAACGCCCACGCATTGAGAGAAGCTGCTCGCTCATGGGGGCGCCTCCCTTTGCTGGACGTCGCCTGCTTGCGCCAGCGTCTCTAATTCATGGACGACATGCTGATAGCGCTGAAAGGCGGCGACATCCGGCTCGCGCAGGCCATACCAGACCTCGTCGAAGACCGCCACGACCTCGCCCAACGGCGCGCGGATGGGGTGGTGAGCCGGCGCGCGCGTCAGCAGCTCGCGGTTGGTGAGGCTGGGGTCGCGAGGAATGAGACGCCGCTCCTGGAGCGTCAGCAGCGCGGCCAGATAGAGGTAGCGCACGGCTGTGCGATAGGCGCCCTGCTCGGCGGAGCGCGCCGCCGCCTGCCGCGCCGCCGCAGGCGTGGCGGGAAGGGGGTCGGTTTCCTGCCGCGCGCGGCCGACGTCTCCGACAAAGGCGCGCACCATCGTTTGGAGCCAGCGCGTTAGCAGAAAAAGCAGCACAGCACCGGCCAGAGCGACGACGATCCACCCTGCAACCTGCGCTGCACTCTGACCGAGTGGTCCTGGTGCTGCGCCGACCGGTGCACGGGCAAAGAGCCGCTCGAACAGCTCGGCCAGCCAGCGTCGCAGTGGATCGAGCCAGGAGGGGCGCTGTTGAAACGCCGGCGCGGCGAAGACGCGCTCCAACGTCGCCAGCCGCTCTGCAGTGCGGTCGTCGCCGGCGGCGTCGAGCTGGGCGATGACGAGACGCAGCCGCTGTCGGGCGGCCTCCACATCGAACGGCGTCTCTCCGCCATCCAGGGGAGAGGAGACAGACAAAATCTCGCCATTTTTCAAAGAGACGCGTGGGATGGCGGCCAGCCGCTGCTGCGCTTCCTCGAAAGCAGGCGGCTCTTTTTGCAGCAGCGCGTAAGCTTCCTCCAGCGCCTGGCGATAGGCGGCCGGTGATGCAGGCGGTGGAAGTTCCTCCTGCGCTTGCGCTGCCGTCGCCGCCATGCCGAACAGCAACAGCGTCACCCAAAACACGCGAACAATTCGTCGGCTCATGGCGCAGGCAGGGTGCGAGGACGTGCAGCGGCCTCCAACGCCTGGATGCGCAGCTCAAGGTCGAAGTTTTCCTTGCGCACGCGCAGGTCGTAGTAGACGAGCGTCAGCGTCAGAGCCAGGAAGGGGTGCCACAGGATGCTGACCAGATAGCCGAGGCCGGTCAGCGCGCCGTTGAGCAGGCCGAACATCTGCGGGGTCATCGCGGCGAAAGCGGCGAATTGCACCAGCGTAAGCGGCAGAGTCAACACGACGCTGTTGAGGATGAACAGCAAAATCAACAGGCCAAAGAGCCGCCAGAAGCTGTCCTCCGTCAACCGCCAGCTTCGGCTCAACGCAGTGGTCGGCCCGAGCCGCTCCGTGACGATGACGACCGGCGCAACCAGCCAGCGCGTGGTCAGATAGGCAAACGGAAGCAGCAGCAAAAACATCAGGCCGAAGACCAACGCCAGGAGCAGAACGGTGGCGCCCACTGCGGCCACTCTGCTGCTGTCGGCCACCGTCGCCAGCGCGACGATCACGCCTGCGAAAATGAAAGCGAGGATGAAAAAGACCAGATAGACGACGAGGAGCACGCCCGAGGCGATCAACCCCACCAACAGCGACATGCCGACGAACGGCCAGAAGCGGCTCATGCCGACGCGCACGCTGGCGCCGATGGAAAGCTCGCGTCCCATGGCGTTGGCGTCCGCCTGCGCCAGCAAGGAGAGAAAGGCCAATGCGCCCAGGATCAGCCCGAAGAAGCTCACCGTCAGCGAGAGCGCAATCGTGGCGCCGCTGGCTTGCAAGACCGTCCACTCGTCGAACGCGGCCGGCTGCTCCACGGCGCCCAAAAGCAGCCCGAAATAGCTGTTGGCCACCACGCCCATCAACAGCGCCGAGATGACGGCCAGCGGCACGAAGAAGAGCGCAGCCGTCAGCGCCAGCTTTCCAAAGCGCGCCCGGTAGAGTCGAAACGCTCGGTCAAGAAGCTGGCCGAGACTCATCGGCGCGGGGAAAGGAATCGCCTGCATTGCACCGTCTCCTCATAGCAGTTGAGACGAGGATTGGAGCGTCAAGTTGAGCTCCCCTTCAGAATCTGTCGTAAGATTAAGATATGGATCGCCAATCCTCGCTGCAATTTATCATGAACGCGTTGATTCTGATAATTGCGCAGGCGATTGTAACCAAGCGATCGCCGCAAATAAATCTTCCAGGAAGCTCAAAGCTCCCTGGAAGATGATCGCTCTTCTTTGCGCCTCCGCGCCTCTATATCTTTGCGCAGAATCGATTGTTCACATCAACTCGATCACCGTGTCATAGGGGTCGCGCAGCTCGGGCGGGATGTAGATGGTGGTGCGATCCGATGCTGCGGAGACGAAGAAATTGGCTCCTTCGCGCTCCATCTCCAGCTCCTGGCCGGAGGCGACGTGCCTGGCCTTCTGCACGTGCGCAGGCACGCCGGAGAGGATGACGCAATCGCTCACGTAGTCGAGCACGTGCACGAAGTGATGGCCGTCGCGCACGGTGCTCACCGTCTCGCGCGTCGGCGGGATGACGCCGGCGCGCGTGCGATAGACGCTCTCGCCGTTGCGTTCCAGCCAGCGCCCCACCTCGCGCAGCCGTTCCTGATGCAGCGGCGGAATCTCTCCCTCCGGCGTAGGGCCGACGTTGAGCAGCAGGTTGCCGCCCACGCTGGCCGACTTGACCAGCACATGCACCAGCCGCCGCGCGGACTTGGTGTTGCGGTCGTTGCGGCTCCAGCCCCAGTGGTCGTTGATGGTCATGCAGACCTGGATGGGCAGGCCATAGATGGTGGTCTCGTTGAAGCCGGTCGTATTCTCGCCGGGCAGGTCCTGCTCGAAGCCCTGGATGTCTTCGCCGGGCAGCGGCTTGACGTGGCGGTTGTTCTCGATTACGGCGTCGGGCTGCAGCTCGTGGATCATGTCGTAGAGCTTTTCGTACTCGAAGGAGCCGCCGGGCAAGAAATATTCGTTTTCAGGGGTGATGGGGTGCCGCGGCCAATCGCCGTCGAACCAGATCGCCACAATTTCGCCGTACTGCGTGCACAGCTCGCGCACCTGGCCGTGCAGAAAGGCCAGATAGTCTTCCCATGCCAACCCGCTTTCGGCGCGGAAGCGATAGGCGGGGTGGTGCCAGTCCAGCAGCGAAACGTAGAAGCCAAGTTTGACGCCGTGGCGCGCACAGGCGTCCGCTAGCTCGGCGATCGGGTCGCGACGGAAGGGCGTGTTCGTCACCTTGTAGTCGCTGAGCGCGGTGTCGTACATGCTGAAGCCGTCGTGGTGGCGGCTGGTGATGATGATGTACTTCTGCCCGACGTCGGCGGCGGTGCGCACCCAGGCGTCGGCGTCGAACTTCGTCGGATTGAACTGCGCCATCAATTTTTCATACTCCGGCACGGGGATGCGGTCGGTGTGCATCACCCATTCGTGTTTGCCGAGGATGCTGTAGAGGCCCCAGTGAATGAACATGCCGAAGCGTGCATCCTGGAACCAGGTGAGCCCTTGAGGAGATGCCTGTTGCGTCATGGGTCGATCCTTGCGATGTGTTGAAATGGATCGCAAAGGCGCAGAATTTCATGCCTCTACGCACGCTGCGCCTCTGCAGTGAAACTTTTTACTTCTTTGCAAACTGCGGTAGATAGGGCTCGTTCACCGCAAAGAGATCATCCACCATCTGCTGAATTTCCGCAAGCGAAAGCACCGCCGCCGAAAGCGGATCGTGCGCCACCGCCTGATAGACCAGCCGTCGATTGCCGGTGAGCGCAGCCTCGACCGCCATCTCCTCGATCTGCGCGCTAAGGTTGGTCAGAATTGCGCATTGCGGCGGCAGCGGCCCAACGGCGACCGGCTCCAAGCCCTCGCGGCTGGCCCACACCGGCACCTCGACGCAGGCGTCCTGCGGCAAGTTGTCGATCAGGCGTTTGTTGGGCACGTTGCCGTTGAAGCGGAACGGCTCGCCGCCTTCGAGGGCGTTGATGATGTAAGCCGCGTATTCATGGCCGCGCTTCAGATCGAGCGGCGCCGGATTGTCCAGCCACTGGCGAATTTCGTCGCGCCAGGTGTGCTCGCGCTCCTGGTAATGTTTCAGGATGTAGGCGTATTCGCCCGGATTCCAGCCGGTGCCATGCGTGCAGTACTTTTCGATAAGGTCTGGACGCTTGCGGAACCACCAGTTGTATTCGGAGTTGTGGCCGCTCGATTCGGTGACGTAGTAGTCGAGCGCCAGGAACATTTCGTTGCGCACCTGTTCTTCGTTGTAGACTTCCGGTCGCTCCGTGATCGCCTTGCGAATGAGCGGATAGGCGTCCTCGCCCTTCCATTTGTACTCCAGATACCAGGCCATGTGGTTGATGCCTGCGCAGGTGTAGGTGATCTCCTCCATCGGCGCACCGATCCAGCGCGCCAGCATCTCTGCAGTGCCCTGCACGCTGTGGCACAGCCCGGTCACGGTGACGTCAGTCGTGCGGTCGATGGCGCGGCAGAGCATCGCCATCGGGTTGGTGTAGTTGAGCATCAGCGCGTGCGGGCAATAGCGCTCCATATCGCGCGCAATGTCCACCATCACCGGGATGGTGCGCAAGGCGCGGAAGACGCCGGATACCCCGCGCGTGTCGCCGACGTTCATATCCACGCCGTAACGCTTGGGGATTTCGATGTCATGGCGCCAGACCTCCGTGGAGCCGGCCAGGATGGTCACGATCACGTAGTCGGCTCCGCGCAGCGCCTCGACGCGGTCGAGCGTGGCGCTGACGGTGGCCGGATACTTGCCTTCGTCGATGATGCGTTGCACCGCCCGCTGCGACCACTCCAACCGTTGGGCGTCGATGTCCATTAGGCAGATATGCGAAGCTTCCAGCAGCGGGAAGGTCAGCAGATCGCGCACCAGCGTGCGGGTGAACCCGAAGCTGCCGGCGCCGATAAAGGTAATCTTAGGCATGAGAACAGCGTCCTTTCTCAATCTTGAGTCGGTTGCAAAGTAATCAATTTCAGTGCATAGGCGTCGAATTCCCAGGGCGCCGTTGGCGTTTCGGCCAGGCCTTCCCGGGCGCTCTAACGAACGGTTCTGGCAATTCGTAGGCGCATTTCGCAGCTGCGCTTCCCCCTCTCCCAGCATTGGGAGAGGGGGCCAGGGGGGAGGGGCCGCCCGATCCCACCGAGAACGTGCGGCTGCGAGCCGCTCTCAGAATACGAATTCAATGTTTCAAAACTGCGGCAACCACTGCGCTTGCGCCTCCAGCATCTCCGTCACCATGGCGTGAATCTGCGGCAACGTGCAGACGGCGGCGGTCAGCGGGTCGAGCATCACGGCGTGATAAACCGCGTCGACGTCGCCGGTGAGCGCAGCTTCAACAATGAGGCTCTGCACGTTGATGTTGGTGCGATTGAGCGCAGCCAACTGCGGCGGCAGCGCGCCGATGTGCGTGGGTTGAACGCCGCTGGCGTTGACCAGGCAGGGCACCTCGACGCAGCAGCCTTCGGGCAGGTTGGTGATCAGGCCGGTGTTCGGCACGTTGCCGGCAATGACGACCGGTTTGTTCGTCTCGATGGCCTCGATGATGTAGGAGCCGTATTCGTGGCTGCGCGTCGTTGGAAACTCGCCGGAGACGATCTCCTCGTACTCGCTCTGGAACTGCTCCAGCCGATGCAGACAATGGCGCAGATAGCCGCCCGTGCGGCCAAAGTCGAACCAATGGTTGACCGGGTCGGTGAAACGGGGAACCAGCTCCTCGTTCACCATGCGCGCCGTCTTGCGGAAATAAGGCACGTATTCACTGGCGTGGCCGCTCGACTCGGTGACAAAGTAGCCGAAGTATTTCATGAGGTCGGTGCGCACCGGCTCCTGGGCGATGATCTCCGGTCGCTCGATGGCCTGCCAGAGCAACGGGTAGAGGTCTTCCTTGCCGCGGCGGAACTCCAGGAAAAAGGCCTGGTGGTTGATGCCCGCGCAGACGAAGTTCACCTCTTCGTAGGGCACGCCGATCCAGCTCGCCAGCATCTCGCTTGTGCCTTGCACGCTGTGACAAAGTCCTACGTGCGGACGCCCCGTCCCGTCGGCGATGGCCCAGCAGTTGGCGGCCATCGGGTTAACGTAGTTGAGCAACAGGGCGTCGGGCGCCAGCTCATCCAGCTCGTCGCACAGGTCGAGCAGCACCGGAATGGTGCGCAGCGCGCGGAAGACGCCGCCCGGCCCCAGCGTGTCGCCCACGCACTGCTCGACGCCGTATTTCTGCGGAATCTCGATGTCAAGCCGGTAGGCCTCCAGCCCTCCCTGCTGGAAGGTGGTGACGACGTAGTCGGCGTCTGTAACGGCCGCGCGGCGGTCGGTGGTGGCGACGACCCTCGCCTTGAGCTTGCGCCGATCGATCATCGCCTGCACGATGGTGCGCGCCTGCTCCAGCCGCGTAGGGTCGATGTCCATCAGCACGATCGTGCTGTCCTGGAGCGCCGGCGTCAACAGAATGTCGCTGCACAGATTGCGCGTAAAGACCAGGCTGCCCGCGCCGATGAAGGTAATGGTTGGCATAAAGTCATTGCTCCTCAAGTTCAGGCAATTTATCGATTGCGTGTTGCGTGTTCCGTGTTTTCAGAGGGTGCGCAGCGCGCGACGGAACACGAAACGCGCATCCACGCCCTTATGACAGGCGCGCCAAAACGACGTCGCCTTTTTTCTTTTGACGCCGTTGTCTCCTCGTTTCAGGATGTCAGCCGCAGGAAAAGCCGTTGCCCCCACTCGCCGTAGACCGGAACCGGACGCACCTGACCGGTCAGCGCATTGACGATCCCCGCCACCCAGGCGATGACCAGCGCCAGGGCGGCCGCCATGACGATGGAAAAGCTCGCCATGAAGAGCAGCGCGCCCCCTAGAGGTAGGAGCACCGGCGCCAGCCATTCGATGAGCCGATAGGTGGCGTAGATGAGCGCCGCCGCCACCGCCAGCGTCGAAAGCATCGAAAACCAGGAGACCTGCCCCTTATAACGCATGGCGCGCTGTTGCTGGCGAATGACGGGCATAAAGAGCGCCAGCCCGATGGGAATGATAAACAAAAGCGGATATTCCACCGAAACGAAGGCCGTCAACCAACCGAACACCAGCCAGAGCAGCGGCACGACGACGGCGCCGCCGACCAACGCCAGCGACTGGCAGGCGTGATAGAGCGTGAAGCGATCCCGGCGTCGCAGCAGAACGATGGCGAGCGGGCCGACCAGGATCAACAGGTAGCTCAGCGCAGCAAGAAGACGATTGAGCCTGTGCATGGTCATGGGCTTGTGCATGGTCACCCTCCGATGCCTGCAAGCTGCAATTCCCTGGCGAGGTGGCAGGCGACGAAGCGCCCCGGCTGCACCTCCTCCAGCGCAGGCGCAACGGTGCGACAGGTCGTGTCGTTGGCGTAGCGGCAGCGAGGATGGAAGACGCATCCCGACGGCGGATTGGCCGGGCTGGGCACGTCCCCCTCCAGGATGATGCGCTGCGTCTTGATGTCTGGGTCGGCCGGCGGCACCGCCGAGACCAGCGCCTCGGTGTACGGGTGCAACGGTCGGCGCAGCAGCTCCTCTGACGGCGCCATCTCGACGATCTTGCCGACGTACATGACGGCGATGCGGTCGGAGATGTGCTCGACCACCGACAGGTCGTGGGCGATGAAAATCAGCGTCAGCCCCAGCTCCTCCTTGAGGCTCTGCAAGAGATTCAGCACCTGCGCCTGCACCGAAACGTCGAGCGCCGAGACCGGCTCATCTGCGACGATCAACCGCGGGCTGAGCGCCAACGTGCGCGCAATGCCGATGCGCTGTCGTTGTCCGCCGGAGAATTCATGCGGGTAACGGTCCATATAGGCCGGATCGAGGCCGACCTCGGTCATCAGCTCGGCGACGCGCGCCTCCAGCGCCTTGCCCCTGGCGACGCCGTGGATAATCAGCGGCTCGCCGATCAGCTCTTTGACCGTGCGTCGGGGATTGAGTGAGCTGAAGGGGTCCTGAAAGATCATGCGCATCTCGCGGCGCAAGGGCTTGATTTCCTTGGCTTTCAGCTTGGCAACGTTGACGCGCTCCCCGCTCGCCGTCCGGTACCAGACGTCGCCGGCGGTCGGGTCATAGAGGCGCAGGATGGCGCGGCCCACCGTCGTTTTGCCGCAGCCGCTCTCGCCGACCAACCCCAACACCTCGTTGCGCCGAACGGCAAAGCTCACGCCGTCGACCGCCTTGATGTGGCCGACCACGCGCTGCAAAAAGCCGGCGCGGATGGGGAAATGCATCTTCAGGTCGTTGACTTCCAGGATGGTGTCGTTCTGCATAAAAACAGGCTTTCTTCAATCATTCGCATACGGGTCTGCGGCGTCGCGCAGACCGTCGCCCAGGAAGTTGAAGCCCAACACGGCGGCTACGATAAACAGGACGGAAGAGGCGATCCAGGGGTTGAACCCGAGCGTCTGAATCGTCTGTGCATCGCGCATCAGCGTGCCCCAGCTCATCAGCGGCTCCTGGATGCCGATGCCCAGGAAGCTGAGGAAGCTTTCGGCCAGGATGATGGTCGGAATGGTGAGCGTCAACACCACGATGATGTGGCTGAAGGTGTTGGGCAGAAGGTGCTGGAACATGATGCGCGCGTCGGAGGCGCCCATCTCTCTGGCGGCGAGCACGAAGTCGGTCTCGCGCAGCGCCAACACCTTGCCGCGCACCTCGCGCGCCAGCAGCGTCCAGCTCAAGAGGGCGAAGATGAACGACATCGTCACAAAGACGGCGAATTGATCCCAGGTGATCGGAATCACCGCCGCCAGCGCCATCCAGAGCGGAAGCTGTGGGAACGATTGGACGAATTCGACGAAGCGCTGCGTCCAGTTGTCGATGGCGCCGCCATAGTAGCCGGAAAAGACGCCGACGATGGCGCCGACAAGCACTGAGATGAGCGTGCCGAAGAGCGCCATGGTCAACGAAATGCGGCCCGCCATGCAGGAGCGGCCAAAGATGTCGCGTCCGAAGCGGTCGGTGCCCAGCAGGAAGATTTTAGCGTCCCCCGCCGCGCCGAAGAGATGGATGTCCGTCGGGAAGATGCCGAACAGCTTATATTCCCATCCTCGTTTGAAAAAGAC
>NZ_CAKZMJ010000006.1:0-25000 GCF_937128415.1 uncultured Caldilinea sp. | reverse complement strand
CGATTAACGCCCGGCCAGCGGTGCGCTGGCCTGCAGCGCACTTTGCAGCGTGCGACTCAACATCTCCGGCGTCACCGGTTTGATCAGGTAGGCTGCTGCCCCCACTTCGGCCCCGCGCCGCCTGGCATCCAACGTGCTGCACAGCACGATCGGCAGATTGCGATAACGCTCCAACGCCCGCAGCCTGGCGATAAAACTCCACGCCTCGTCCTCTAAAGCCTCCGGCTCTAAAACCAGGCCGTCGATAGACTCCGACTCCATCGCGCGCCATGCGTCCTGTTCCGTAGCGGCGGTGATCACTGTAAAGCGTTGTCCAAGCCCGCGGCGATAGAGGTCACGCGTCGCCTCGTCGGCGTCTAGGATGAGCACCGTCTTGTTGGGGGACGCCATAGCCTGCCCTGCCATCACCTGCGATGAATGCTTTCACCAAAACCTATGCGCCGAATCGCTGCCTCAGACCAACCGCAGCGATGTGCGCACAGGGTCGGTCAACTCACCTGTGTGGGTGCGTTTGGAAAAATTCCCGGCTAAAAATTTGGAAGCTATCGATCAGTATAGCGGTGAGAAAACGAGATGTCTTGGATAAAACTGACGCAGACTTGAAATATTCCGCACTATTTTGCACTTTTGCGATATTGTTGCGGCGATTTGCCGGTCTCCCGATGGAAGACGCGCGTGAAGTAAGCGGGGTCGTTGAAGCCAACCATGGCGCCGATCTCGGTCACCGAAGCATCGGTGGAGAGCAGCAATTTCTGCGCCTGGATAATGCGATAGCGGTTCAGGAATTGCCAGGGCGTCATGCCGGTCTCTTTGCGGAAGACGCGTGAGATGTAGTCCTCGCTCACCTGCATCGCCTGTGCGATTTCCTCCCGGCTGATGGGGTGGGCGTAGTGCTCGACCAGGTAGCGAGCGATGCGCCTTGACAGGCTTGAACCGTTCCGTTCGATGCGTTGCAGCAGGCGCTCCTGCGTCTCCGGCCCCGACATTTCCGACACGGGCGTTTCAGGCGCAGGCGAGGGGGCCGTCGGCGGCGTCAACGGCACTTCGATATGACAGAGGGTGCCGTGGCCCGGCCTGCTTTGCAGGGTCAATGCGCCGCCGTGCAGCTGCAAAATATGGTGCGCCACGCGCAGCCCCAGGCCGGCGCTGAAGCGTCGATGCTCGATCTCTCCTTCCTCAAACGAAAGCAACGCATTGAGGCGTTCTTGCTGCGCCGGAGGGATGCCGACGCCGGTGTCTTCCACCCAAATGTGCAGGTGCGCCTCTTCCGCCGCAGCCCGCAACGTAATGTGGCCGGCCTCGGTGTACTTCTGCGCATTGTCGAGCAAATTGAGCAGCGCCTGCCGCAGGCGCACCGGATCGGCGTAGAGCGCAGGCAGGGCCTGCGGCAGCTCCAGGCGCCACTCCACGTCGCAGTGTTCACAACTGCCCGCCATGCTCTCGAAGACTTCGCGTAAAAAGACGCCTGCGTCGAACCATTCCGGCACAATTTCGAGCGCGCCGATCTCCGCCTGCGAAAGGATCAGCAGATCGTCGACCAATCTGCCCAGGTGCAAGCCGCTTTGGTAGATGTGGCGCAGGTCGGTGCGCAGCTCCTCTGGCAAGACAAGGTGATAGGGGTTGGGCTCGGCCAGGGCGGCCTGGCTGTAGCCTAAGATGATGTTGAGCGGCGCGCGCAGGTCATGGCTGATATTGGCCAGCAGCCGCGTTTTGAGCTGATTGGCGCGCTCCGCCTCGGCGCGCGCGTGCAGCGCCTCGGTGTAGAGCTGCGTGTTGCGCAACGCAATGCCCAACGCGTCGGCCAAGGCTTGCAGTGCATCGAGGTCAGCCTGCATGTGGCGACGCAATTGGGCCGAGTGCACATCCAGCACGCCCAGAATGCGCCCGCCAAAGCGAATCGGCGCAATCACGCGCGTGCGCGTGCCTGAACACGAGGCTTTCTCCTGGGTCGATGCCAGTCGCTGCACATCCGGGATGTACACAGGCCGACGGCTCAGCAATGCACGCCCCAGCGCCCCGGCCTCGGCAAGAGGGTAAACGCTTTTCAGAAGAGCGTCTTCCTCCAGGCCCTGGTGAATCAGCGACTGAGTGGACTCGTCCCAGAGATAAACATCCACGCGATCATAGCCGTAGTTGTCGCGAATCAACGCAGAAATTTCCCGCAAGAGCGCGCCGCTGTCCAGGATCGACCCGATGCGATGGTTGATCTCCAGCCCGGTCTGCAACTGTGTGAGACGACGCTCCTCCATCTGGCGGTTGACGCCCACCAGTCGGCTCGGCACATCGGCGATCGCCACCAGCTTGCGCAGCGCGATCTCCGTCACGTTGTCGCTCGTCACCAGCTGCGGGCAATAGTCGAACTCGGTGGGAAACGCTGCGCCCGTCGCCGCCAGACAGGCCAGGCGCAGCGCCTCCGTCGCCAGGTGCGCCGCCGAAGTGGCCACCGTCGCCGCCATCTCCCCCCGCGCCACGGCGGCGATGGCCAGAGGATCGCCGTTGATGCCCACTACGACTGCATCCGCCGCCAGCAGGGCTCGCTGCTGACACACCTCTCGTCCCACCAACGCCAGGGTGTCGGAGAGTCCAAAAATTCCTCGAAAGGGAGCGAGCGCTGCAGCGTCGGAACCGGATAGAAATTCATGAACGGCCTCAAGCGCCCCCCGCCGATCCCATGGCGCAGGCAGATGGATCAGCTGCACATGGGGGAAGCGCGCAAAGACATCATAGGCGGCCTGGAGACGGCTGCTGCGTCCTTCGCGCGTCTCCTTTCCACCGACGACCAGCACCCGGCCTTGGCCGCCGATGCGCTCCGCCAGGAACTCGCACGCCAGCTTGCCGGACGCATACAACGTGCGCGGCTTGACGAAGCGCGGATGCTCGAACGGCCGCTCGTGCAGCGCAATCACGGTCAGGCCGTTGTCGAGGAGCGGATAGAGCAGCGGCATGGCGAAAGGCACTGCGATCAGCGCGCCGAGGTCTAACGCCAAAATCTCGTCGACTTTGGCGGCGTAATCATGCACGTCGGGGAGAAACTCGATGTCGATCAGCTCGACCGCCTCGGCGCCCGTCAGACACAGGGCAAGGCCGGAAGCGCGCTGCTGATGGACGAACTGCCAGATCGTCTCGCGCACCTCCACCCAGAACGGGTCGGCGGAGTCGGCGAGCAGGCCAATGCGAATGACGCCGGACATGATGAGCGTTTACTCTTCTGAGAGATTGGCATCGGGAAAGACTACAGGCTACAATCAGAACCGTCTACTTCAGATATTTTACCAGGCGATGCAGGTCTTCACCCAAGCACATGCAAAAGCGAGCGCAGAGGCCAGGCACCACCAAGTAAACACAAAGATACAAAGGGCACTCAAAAGGGAGAAAAAACGCCAAATCCTCCTTAGTCATCTCATCCGTCGGCGCTTTACAAAGAATTTTCAGGAGAAAATGAATATGCAAGAGAAACTTCATGGCGTCTTTGCGCCGGTGCTCACGCCGATGAACGACGATCTGAGCCCGGCGGTGGAGAAGTGGGTCGCATTCTGCAAAGAATTGCTGAATCAGGGGTGCACCGGCCTGACGCCTTTTGGCACCACCAGCGAGGCGAATTCGCTTGGAGTGGAGGAGCGGATGTCAATGCTGGAGGCGCTGGTTGAGGGCGGCGTTCCACCGGCGCAGCTGATGCCCGGCGTCGGCACGTGTGCGATTCCCGACACCGTAAAACTCACCAAACAAGCCGTCCAGTTCGGGTGCGGCGGCGTGTTGCTGTTGCCGCCTTTTTACTACAAAGATGTGGACGATGAAGGCGTCTTTCGCGCCGTGGCCGAGGTGATCGAACGCGTCGGCGACGACCGGCTGCGGGTGTACATTTATCACATTCCACCGATCGCCGTGGTGGGCTATTCGTTGAAGGTGATTGAGCGGCTGTTGGCCGCCTACCCCGGCGTCGTCGTCGGGATGAAGGATAGCTCCGGCGATTGGAGCTATCAGAAGAGCGTGCTGGAGAATTTCCCCGGCTTCGATGTCTTCACCGGCTCCGAGCGCTTTTTGCTGGCCAACCTGCGGCTGGGCGGCGTCGGCGCGATCAGCGCCATGGCCAACGTCATCCCGGCGAAGATTCGCTTCCTGTACGACAATTATCTGGCGGAGAACGCCGGGCAGCTCCAGGAGCGCCTCGACCGCTACCGTGCAGCGACGCGCGACTACGCAGCCATCCCCGCGCTCAAGCAGATCATGGCGACGCGCACGGGCGACCGCACATGGCTCAACTTGCGACCGCCGCTGGTCAACCTGAGCGAGCAGGCCGCGCAGGAGATGTTGGCGAAATTCGCTGCGGCGGGCTAAAATGTCCGACATCCATCGTGGTGAACCATCCGCCGGCTCCGGCGGGCCGCCTCCGTTGGAGCGCCGGCCGCTTTACGAACGCATCTACGCCGTCGTGCGTCTGATTCCGCGCGGCCAGGTCGCCACGTATGGACAGATCGCCGAGATCGTCGGCGGCTGCACCGCTCGCATGGTGGGCTACGCCATGGCCGCTGCGCCGGAGGACGTGCCGTGGCAGCGCGTCGTCAACGCGCAGGGCAAGGTCAGCCCCCGCGCCGATCACTGGGGAGCCGAATTGCAGCGACAGCGGCTGATCGAGGAAGGAATCGAGTTCGACGCCGAATATCGAATGGATCTGGCGCGCGTGCGTTGGCCGGGGCCTTCGCGGGAGTGGCTGCTCGAACATGGGTATCCGCCGCCGGAAGCGCGCGGCCTGCCGCCGGAAAACTTCCAACCTGGATTGTTCGAATCGACATAGAAAACCCACTGAAACCGGCAAGGAGGCCATGATGCCTACGATCCACGTTCGCCCTCCCCTTCCTGGCCCCAAAAGCCAGGCGATCCTGGCGCGCCGCGACGCCGCCGTCTCCAAAGCGTCTTTCCGCTCGACGCCGGTGGTGGCGGCCAGCGCCCACGGCGCAGCCGTGACCGACGTCGACGGCAACACCTTCCTCGACTTCACCGCCGGCATCGGCACGCTCAACGTCGGCCACACGCCGGCGGAAGTGGTGGAGGCGATCCGCAGCCAGGCGGGCGATCTCATCCATCTCTGCGCCATCGTCGGCAGCTACGAGCCGTATATCGCCCTGGCGGAAAAGCTCAACGCGCTGGTTCCCATCTCCGGCCCCAAGAAGACTTTCCTGAGCAACTCAGGGGCCGAAGCGGTGGAGACGGCGATCAAGATGGCGCGTGCGTACACCGGTCGCCCCGCCATCATCACCTATGAGGGCGCCTACCATGGCCGCACGCTGCTGACGCTTTCGCTGACCAGCAAGTACGCGCTCTTCAAAAAAGGCTTCGGCCCCTTCGCGCCGGAGATTTATCGCGTGCCCTACCCGTACAGCTATCGTTGCCCCCACTGCCGCAACGAGGGCGTCTGCAACCTCACCTGCTTCGAAGACCTGGAACGGGCGCTGATCACCCAGATCGATCCGTCGGCGGTGGCGGCGTTGATCATCGAGCCGGTTCAGGGGGAAGGGGGCTTCATTCCGGCCTCCTACGAATATCTGCGCAAAGTGCGCGCCCTCTGTGACAAACACGGCATCGTGCTGATCGTCGATGAGGTGCAGGCCGGCTTCTGCCGCACCGGACGATGGTTTTCCTTCGAGCACAGCGGCATCGAACCGGACCTGGTCGTGATGGCGAAGTCGCTGGCGGCCGGCATGCCGCTGGCGGCGGTGACGGGCCGCGCCGAGATCGTCGATGCGCCGCACCTGGGCGGCCTTGGCTCGACCTTCGGCGGCAACCCGGTGGCGTGCGCCGCTGCGCTCAAGGCCATCGAGATCATGGAACGGGACAACCTCAACCAGCGCGCAGAACAGATCGGCGAGATCACCATGGCGCACTTCCGACGTTGGAAGGAGAAATATCCCATCATCGGCGACGTGCGCGGCCTGGGCGCCATGACGGCCATCGAATTCGTGCAGGGGCGCAACGACCGCACGCCCAACACCGAAGCGCCGCTCAAGGTGGTGGCGGAAGCGTACCAACGCGGGCTGCTGCTCATCCGCGCCGGCCTCTACTCCAACGGCGTGCGCACGCTTGTCCCGCTGGTCATCACCGACGAGCAGCTGGAGGAAGGGCTTGGCGTGCTGGAAGAGGCGATTGGCGTCGTCGCCGGCTGATCGGCGTCGCCGCTTTAGGCGAACGCCAGCGTCAGCCACAGAATCCCGATCGTCAGGCTGATCGCCGTGATGAGGGGACCCGCCTTCAGATATTCTGTGAAAGAGAGGTTCACATCGCGGCGATAGGCGATCTCCGCCACGATCAGATTCGCCACCGAACCGAGCAACGTCAGATTGCCCGCCAGCGTCGTGGACATCGCCAGCGTCAACCATGCCTGCGTAGGATTGGGAAATTCAGGAATGTAGGGGCGGAAGAGCAGCACCGCCGGCACATTGGAGACAAGGTTGCTCAGCAGCACCGCCACCAGCGAGAGTGCGGCCACGCCTTGTTCAGCCAGCGGCTGGGCGAGCGCAAAAAGTTTTTCGCTCAGTCCCACGCTTTCGATGGCGCCGGTCACGATGAAGAGACCGCCAAAAAAGACGAGCAGAGAAAGATCGATCTCTCGGAAGACCGCCTCCGGCTCGCGGCGTCGACTGATCAGCAGGATCGCTGCGCCGACTAACGCCGCCAACGGGATCGGAAACCCTAGCACGAAGCCCGCCATCATCACAGCCGTTGCGAAGAGGCTTTTCCGCAGCAACGGCTGTTCGGTGCGCACGCGCACGAGCGGCTCCTTCACGAGTCGCCCTCGCAGGTCGTCTCGATAAAGCAACGTCACCACGCCCCAGATCACCGCCATGCCGGCCAGCGCCACCGGCGCCAGATACAGCGTAAACGTGTTGAACGGGATGTCAGAGGCGACGCCGATCACCATGTTCTGTGGGTTGCCAATAATTGTCGCCACCGAGCCGATATTGGCCGCGGTCACCAACGCGATCAAATAAGGGATTGGCCGTTGTTTGAGCGCTGTGCAGAGGTCAAGCACCAGGGGCGTAAAGACGATCACGATCGTGTCGTTGAGGAAGATGGCCGACAGCACGCCGGAAGCCACAATGATATAGGCTAACAACTGCCGCGCGCTGTGCGCGTGATGAATGACGCGATTGGCGACGACTTGAAAAAAGCCGGCGCGGCGCAGGTTGTAGTTGATGATCATCATGGCGAAGAGCAGCGTCAGCGTGTCCAGGTCGAGCGCTGCGTAGGCGTCTTCCAGGGAAATGGCGCCCATCGCAATCAGGGCCGTGGCGCCCGTTAGGGCGATGGTGGCGCGGTTCACGCGCAGCCAGGGCCAGCGGCCGATCGCCACGCCGATCAGCGTAATGACGATAATGAGAAGCGCTGTAATTTGAAAGAATGTCATACGGACGTCGAGACCTCAAAGGCTTGTTTCCAAAAGGTGCATTCAGCTTTTGGTTTGCAAAGGGATATCCTAACATGTAGACAATCGAAGAGAGAAAGCCGCTGTAGAAGTTGTGCGAAAATCTACTCATCATGATTTGCATCGAAAGGGAACGGCATGGGAATCGCAGCCGATATTGCCATCATCATCGTCGCTGCACAGATTGGCGGGCTGGTTGCGCAGTGGCTGCGCCAGCCTCTCATTGTCGGATACATTCTGGCCGGCGTCGCCGTCGGCCCGTTTACGGGCGGCGTTACGGTCAGCAATCCCAGCGACATTGCGCTCCTGGCCGAGATTGGGGTGGCGCTGCTGCTTTTTACGCTGGGCATTGAGTTCTCGCTTAAGCAGTTGCAGCCGGTGCGTCGCATTGCACTCCTGGGAGCGCCGCTGCAGATCCTGTTGACGATCGCGTTCGGCTATGGCATCGGGCAGATGCTGGGGCTGGACTGGGTGGCTTCAATCTGGTTCGGCGCCGTCATCAGCACCTCCAACACCATGATTGTGCTCAAGCTGCTTGCCGGCCGCGGGCTGATGGGGACGCTGTCCAGCCGCGTCATGCTGGGCATCTTCGTCGTGCAGGACCTGTGCATGATGGCCGCCATGCTGATCCTGCCCTACATCGGCGGCGACCAACTCGATCTCGGCGCGCTGGCCTGGGCCGTGTTGCGGGCGGCGCTCTTTCTGGGTGTCATGTTGCTGCTCGGAACGCGCTTGATCCCATGGCTGATGCGTTACGTCGTGCGCTGGGAGTCGCGCGAACTCTTTCTGATCACGGTGACGGCGCTGGGGCTAGGCATCGGCTATTCGGCGTTTCTGGCCGGGCTTTCGTTCGCCTTCGGCGCATTTCTCGCCGGCCTGGTGCTCAGTGAATCGGACTACAACTACCAGGCGCTCAGCGAAGTGATTCCGCTGCGCGATCTTTTCGCCATGCTCTTTTTTGTCTCCGTGGGCATGCTGCTGGATCCGGCCTTCCTGATCGCCAATTTCGGCGTGGTGCTGGCGGTGGTGGCCGCCGTCGCCCTCGGCAAGGCGCTCATTTTTGGCGGCCTGAGCTTCGCCTTCGGCTATCGCAATGTGATCCCTTTGGCGACCGCGCTGGCGCTCTTTCAGTTTGGAGAATTTTCGTTCGTGCTGGCGCGCGTCGGCTTGCAAGATGGAATTTTCTCCCCAGACGACTATTCGCTGATGCTGAGCGCAGCGCTCGTTTCGATCTTGATCACGCCTCCTGCCTTTCACCTGATTGAGCCGCTCTATGCGCTGCAGCGGCGACTCTTCGGTTCAGAGCCGGCTCGGACATTCGAACCCCCATCGTTCGACGCCATGAAGGACCATGTCGTCATCGCAGGCGCCGGTCGAGTTGGCCAGTTCGTCGCCGGCATGCTCCATGCCATGAACGTGCCCGTCGTGGCGATTGAGTTGAACCAACAGCGCGTGGAGGAATGTCGACGGCAAGGAATTCCGGTGATTTACGGCGATGCAAGCAATCATATTGTGCTTGCCGCTGCAGCGATTGAGGAAGCGCGCCTGGCGCTCATTACGACGCCCACGCTTCAGACCACCCTTGCAATTGTGAGCCAGGTGCGCAGGCTGCGGCCCGACCTGCACATCGTCGCCCGCGCTGAGGGGGTGGAGCCACTGAACGACCTGCACGACCTGGGCGTCCACGAGGTGGTGCAGCCGGAGTTCGAGGCAGGGTTGGAGATCGCCCGCCAGGCGCTGCTTCATCTTGACATACCGGACGCCGAAGTGCTTCGCTATGTGGACGAAGTGCGCCGCAGCCTATACGCACCGATCTATCAAGGCGCCGCAGAACACCATCCCGACGTGCAGACGCTGATACGCGCCCAACGCATGCTTGCGTTCAACTGGATACCGCTGCCGGAGCACAGCCCATTCATCGGGCGCTCCTTGAACGACGCACAGGTGCGCAACCGAACAGGCGTCACCGTCGTTGCGATTTTACGCCATGAACGCCTGATTGCGCCCCCAGAACCGGTTGAAGTGCTGCAGCCTGGAGACATCCTGGCCGTTATAGGCAGCCAGGATGCGTTAAAACGATTTGTAGCGCTGACGCGCCCTGAAAACCAGGAGACGGAGCCTACGAAAACGGTGGAGCGCCATTCAGAGTAATCATGCCGGGGAAGAGGGTTCTCGACGCGAGGACTCCGGCGGCGGCGTTTCTCTTAAATCGACGCCCATCGTATGCGCAATGCGAGCAAACATACGGCGGTATGCGGTCAACAGAATAAAAAAGATAGCCACCGTGCCGACGAGCGCCCACACCTGCAGCCCTTGCTCCAGCTGAGCGACGTATTTGCCCAGGTGCAGACCGGCGAACACCAGCAGCCCGTTCCACAGCGGTTCGATGATCAAACCGACTGCAGCCAGGTGAAGCCAGGGCACGCGCGACATCCCGGCTGCAATCAAAATCGGGATCGTCAACAGGCCCATGGAGAGTTTGGTGAGCAAATATAGTTTGGCGGCGCGATTGCGCAGATCTCTCTGGATGCGGCGAATCGTGAACCAACGGCGGCGCACCCACCCGATGCGCAGCAAGAGGCGGCGGCTGCCGCCAAAATAGCCGAGGAGATACCAAAAGACATCCGCCATGAAATTAGCGATCATCGAGAAGAGAAAGACCAGCTCGGCGCGCAAAATGCCGCTGGCCGCCATTGTAGCGGCCGCCAGGGTGGCGACCGGCCCTTCGATAAAGACCAACACAATTAAAATGACGTAGCTCCAGTTGCCCAGATCAGGCAGTTGGCCGGTCTGCACGGCGTGCCATAGCTGTTCGATGAATGCACCCAAATTCATAAGCGCTTAATTCTACAGCAGGTGCGTCAAACATCCTACTTCCCGAAGAAGCTGCAGCGCACTCAGAGCTTTTCTGATGGCAGGGCATGAACATTTGCGTTTGACGAGGACCTCAGCAATGCGCACCTTGTGGAACCAGTGTAACGGCCAGGGGGAGAGAAGTCAATCGCTGTGGAAGCCATCGATTCTCAAGCAAAAGATGGGATTCTCAAGCAAAAGATGGGCTGTGGAACAGCGAATTGCGCTGCAAGGCAAGAGTCGAAGATGCAGTGCGCCTTCAGAAGGAAAAACAACCGATAACTGGGAATTTCGGTGGCTACGTCGCCAGATGGCGTCGCATGAGATGCTCCATCCGTTCGATGTTGCAGTGAACCTGTTGCAACGTGTGCAAAAGTGTGCTCTGCAAGCGGGTGAGCTCTTCCAACACAGCCTGCATTTCAATCAGTTCAGACGTTGAGTCCGGAGAGCGAGCAGGTGCTTCGAGTCGTTCGCTGCGAATCTCCTCGTAGAGCGCCAGCGTGCTTTTCGAAGGCGCAACGTTGAGCTCGCGCTGCAAAATCTCTTTGCAAAGTTCGAACTGTCTCAAGGCCGCGCTGCGATTGCCCGCCTGATAGTGGAGGCGCATCAACCGCCGATGCGTGCGTTCGCGCGCGGCGTCCTTGCGCAACACGAGTTCACAGAAATGAACGCCGTCGGCGTAACTCTGCGTCTGTTCGGCGTAGTCGATCAAAGCGTCCAAGATCGCCAGATACATCTGAAGAAAGCGCTCGCGCTCGAATACGCACCAGTCCTGATACCATCCCTCGAGCAGGTCTCCCTGATAGAGCGCCGCCGCCTGACAAAGCGTCTCGGCCACCTGAGGAGACAACACCCGGTTTCCTTGAGCGCGCAGCGTTGCGTAGGCGCTTTCAAACGCCTCCACATCGAGCCAGAGCGGCGCCTCGGGATGAATCCCGATCCACTCGTTGTCCACCAACAACAGCGGCCGATGCGGGTGACAGGCGCTCTCGAGCGCGCTCTGCAGTTGCCAGAGCGCTTGCCGCAAATACTTCTTGGCGTGCACCTCGTCCCGTTCGCCCCACAGCACCGTCGCAAGGGACTCACGCGTGCAGGGGCGACTGCGGTGCAACAGAAGATAAATGAAAAGTTCCTGGACCTTGCGCGCCTCCAGGCCGCCGACCGGTCGAGCGTTGACCGTGCAACAAAGCCGCCCGAAGAGCGAAACGGTTAGGGTGTCCATCGCTGTCCTCCACAATCCATCCCGAACGGGGGAACACAGCGAGCGTTGATTCATTCGACGCATTCGATCGTACATGAAAACAGACAGAATTTCGTCGACGAACACCACAGGGGAGATGTATTCCACTTCACAGAGAATGAGAGGGTGGGGAAAGCAATGCCGCCCTCCTTGCCCACAACCTTATCAATCTATCACGGCTTGATGAGAGCCTCATGAGAGAAGACCGATGTTTGCTATACGATTCAAGAGGAAAGCAGAGGCGAAAACAACGTCAACTGCGTTCAGAGGGAAGCCGGGATAGATGCAGCCACATTCGATAATTATAAACCTCGAAGCCCTGCGCCTGGAAAAAGTCCAAGGCGGCCTCGTTGAACGCCCACACGCTCAGGGCCAGGGTGTCGATCTTGCGACTGCGCGCGTACGATTTAGCGGCGTCGATCAAAGCAGTTCCGATCCCTTGGCGACGAAAGCCCGGCTCTACGCCGATGTGATGGATCCACAGCCGCTCCAACCGATAGGTCATCGACGTCTCTTGCGCCGGGCTGGCGTCGGCGTACAAATAGCCCACCGCTTTCTCATCCACGACCGCCACAAAGAAGACATTCGATGGCTCCGCCAGCAAATCTCTCACCATGGACGCCGAAAAGGCGTCGGTGGGCGGCTGTTTGAAAAAAGCAGGAAGCGCTTCGGCGTGATAGGACTGCAACATGGCGTGGAGACGAGAAATGGCGTCTGCATCCGCCGGCGTCGCAAGGCGGACGTGGACCTCCTGCGTCGCTTTGGGAGGGGGCGGTTGGCTTTTGCGCGTGCGCATCTGCTCCTCCGCCGCAGCGCGCATCACCTCGACCGGCGCCGGCCTCCCCGTCCAACGCTCGAAAGCCAAAGCGCCCTGCCAGATGAGCATTCCCAATCCGCCGATAGCGCGCGCGCCCTGTTGACGCGCGTGCTGCAGCAGCAAGGTGTCGGGGGGATTGTAGACCAGATCGTAGACGGTCTGCTCGGGGCGCAGCGCAAGCTCGCGAGGCCAGGGCGTCGTATCTGAGTGCGGCGTCATGCCCAGGGACGTGCAATTGACGATCAGAGGCGCGTCTGCGACCTCCGCCAGCCCCTCCGGCAACGAAACAGCCGCACATGAGATTGCACCCAGGTAAGGTCGCAAATCTGCAAGAAGCTGACGTGCCCGTTCGACGCTGCGATTGGCGACCGTGATGCGCTGCACGCCCGCCTGCGCCAGCCCATAGACGACGGCGCGCGCGGAGCCGCCGGCGCCAAGCACCAGCGCATGCAGCCCCGCAGGCTCGACGCCGTGGTCGCGCAGGTCGGCGATGAAGCCCGGCGCATCGGTGTTGTCGCCGGTGAGGCTGCCATCCTCCTCGACGACGATGGTGTTGACGGCGCGCATCGCCGTCGCCGCCGGCGCAATGCGCTCGAGAAACGGCAGCACCGCCTGCTTATGGGGCACGGTGACGTTGATCCCGCGCATGCCCATCGCCCGCATCCCGCGCACGGCGTCGCCCACTGCGCCGGGCAGCGCCGGATTCACCGGCAACGGCACGTAGCGCCAGTCCATGCCCAAGGCGGCGAACGCAGCATTGTGCATGGCGGGGCTGACGCTGTGGCTCACCGGCCAGCCGATCAGCCCAACGAGCGTGGTTTTGGCGGAAATCGGCGCTTGAGAAAAGCGAAACATCATTCTCGGCTTGTTTTATGGTTCGACAGTTAAGTCGGCGCCCAGCGCCTGCAGGGTGACCTCGAAGCCCGGAAAGCTGTCGGCCGTCACCTGGGCGCCATGCACGACGGTCTGTCCGCGCGCAACCAGGCCCGCCACCGTCATCGCCATCGCCAGCCGGTGGTCGTCGTGCGACTCCACCGGAGCGCCGACCAGCGGCGTGGGGCCGTCGATGATAAAGCCGTCGGCGGTCGGCTCAATGCGGGCGCCGAGTTTGCGCAGCTCGCTCACGGTGGTTGCAATGCGGTCGGTCTCTTTGACGCGCAGCTCATGCGCGTCGCGCACGACGGTGCGTCCTTCCGCCTGCGTGGCGGCGACGGCCAGGATCGGCAGCTCGTCGATCATGGTGACGATCTGCTGGCCGCCGAAGGTCGCCCCGCGCAAAGCCGATGTCTTCACCACGAGATCGGCCACCGGCTCTCCGCCCTCCTCCCGCTGATTTTCAAAGACAATTGAGGCGCCCATCTCCATCAAGGCGTCCACGATGCCGGTGCGCGTGGGATTGACGCCGACGCCCCGGATCGTGATGTGGCTGCCTGGGGTGATGGCGGCCGCCGCCAGCAGAAACGCCGCCGAGGACATGTCGCCCGGCACCGTGAGGTCGAGCGGCTTGAGCGGCGACCGGGGTCGCTCGCTGGAGACCTTGTCGCCGTAGCGCTGGATCGGCGCGCCCATCGCCATCAACATGCGTTCGGTGTGGTCGCGCGCGGGCCCCGGCTCAGTCACAAGCGTCAATCCATGTGCATAGAGGCCGGCGAGCAGCAGGCAGCTCTTCACCTGCGCGCTGGCGACGGGCATTGTATAGTCGATGCCGCGCAGCCGCGCCGGTCGCACGCCCAGCGGCGCGTACTCGCCGTTCTGGCGTCCCATGATGTCGGCGCCCATCCCGCGCAGCGGTCGCACGATGCGCCCCATCGGGCGGCGTCGAATCTGCGCAGTGCCATTGAGAAAAGACGTAAATGACTGCCCGACGAGCAGACCGGTGAGCAGACGGATCGTCGTGCCGGAGTTGCCGCAATCCAGCACGTCCGTCGGCTCCTGCAGGCCGTCCAGGCCGCGTCCGTGGACGATCAGCTCGGTCGGGGTGATCACGTCGATTTGAACGCCCAGCGCTCGCATCACCGCCACGGTGGAGCGACAATCGCCGCCGTCCAGGAAGTTGCGGATGTGCGTGTCCCCCTCGGCGATGGCGCCGAACATGACGGCGCGGTGACTGATGGATTTATCGCCGGGAACGGAGCAAGCGCCCGTAAGAGGGCGGCCCGATGAAACGATGATTTGCGTCATGTGGATTCCTTTACGCTTTGCTTCTACACTTTGCTTCAATGTGTTTATTGTTTTTTCGATATTGTATAGCTGCGCTGTGAAAACGCACGAGTGAGCATACGGAGTGCAGAGATTTATGGCAATCGCTCCCCGCGCTCTATATTCTCTACGATGAAAGAGATTCTTTACAGCGGAAATTCTCAGCGGCGCAGCCTTGGGTCGAGCACATCGCGCAGCCCGTCGCCGACGAGGTTGAAGCCCGCCACAGCGAAGAGCATCGCCATCGCCGGGAAGAAGGTGAGCCACCAGTGTGTGGTGATGTAATTGCGCCCCTCGCTGATCATCACCCCCCACTCCGGCGTCGGCGGCTGCGCGCCAAAGCCGATAAAAGACAGGCCGGCGATCGAGAGAATCGTCGTGCCCATGTCGAAGCTGGCCTGCACGAGCAGGGGCGAAAGCGTGTTAGGAAAGAGGTGCCGGCGCAAGATCAACCCATGTCCGGCGCCCACCGCGCGCGCCGCCTGCACGAATTCTCGCTCGCGCAGCACGAGCACCTGCCCTCGCACCAGGCGGGCGTACACCGGCCACGTCACCACGGTGACGGCGATCAATGCGTTGCGCAGGCTGGGGCCCAAGGCGCCTGCGATCGCCATCGCTAAGATCAGGCTGGGGAAGGCGAAGAAGATGTCGGTGATGCGCATGAGCGCCTCATCGACCCAGCCGCCCACATAACCGGCGACCAGGCCGACGATTGTCCCTACGACGGCGGCCATCACTACTACGGTCAATCCCGACGTCAGTGAAATGCGAGCGCCGTACAGCATGCGGCTGAAAATATCGCGCCCCAGCTTGTCGGTGCCCATCCAGTGCTCGGCGGAAGGCGCGGCCAGGCCGTTGGGGATATTTTGCGCCAGCGGATCGAACGGGGACAACGTCGGCGCCAGCAAGGCCAGAGCGGCAAAAAAGAGAATGACGATCAGGCCGAAGACCGCCGTTTTCTCTTGCAGAAAACGGCGCAAGAGCAGCGCATTGGGAGATTGAATGCGCTGGCTTCGGATCGATGGTGCGGACGCTGTTGCTTGCATAAGGAGCGCACCTTTAGTTCGTGCGGACGCGTGGATCGATCACCGAATAGCCGATATCCACCAGCGTGTTGACCAGAGGGTAAATAACGGCCGCCACCAGGGCGACGCCCATCACCGCCGGATAATCGAGCGTCGTCACCGAAGTGGTGGCGTAGCGACCGATGCCAGGCCAGTTGAAGATCGTCTCGGTCAGGACGGCGCCGCTCAACAGGCTGCCGAAAATCACGCCGAGGATGGTCAAAATGGGCGGCAAGGCGTTCTTGAAAACATGCCTGCCGATCACCAGGCGCTGAGACAAGCCCTTGGCTCTGGCGGTGCGCACAAAATCCTGCCCCAGCATTTCCAGCATCGAGGAGCGCGTCATGCGCAACAGCACAGCTGTGGAATACAGGCCCAGAGTGATGGCCGGCAACACCAGATGCGCAAGCGCGTCGGTGAACACCGGCCAGTTGCCGGTGAGCAACGCGTCCACAGTGTATAGACCTGTGAGCGTTGTCGGCGGCTGCAAGGTGGAGTCGAGCCGCCCCGGCCCCGGCAGCCAACGCAACTGACGATAAAAGACGCCCAGCAGCAATAGGCCGACGTAAAAGATGGGCATCGCCCCGCCGATCAACGCCAGGATGCGGGCCGCCGCGTCGATCCAGGTGTTGCGCCTGAGCGCAGCGATGACGCCCAACGGAATACCGACCAAGATCGTCACCAACATGGCGGCGAGGGTCAGCTCCACCGTCGCCGGTAGAAAGTCGCGCAGATCATCGGCGACAGGGCGACGAGTGCGGATCGAAGCGCCCAGGTCTCCTTGCAGCAGGCGACCCATATAGCGAACATATTGCACGACGACCGGTTGGTCCAGCCCCAACTGACGACGATACGCCTCGATCTGCGCTTCGCGGGCATTGGTTCCCAGCGCCGCCGTCACCGGATCCGCCGGCACGATCTGCGCCAGGAAAAAGGTCATGATCGAAACGCCGAACAGGACGAAAACCAGGCCGCCCAAGCGGCGAAGAATGAAGCGCGCCATAACTGGATTGATGGAGAGAGGAGACGAGGCGAGAGCGAGCGCCTGACGGCGTCTTCTTCACAGAGATGCGATACGCCGCTTCACCCTTTCTCCTCTCTCCCTTCCTCTCTATTGCTTGCTGATCAACCACAGGCTGATCGAGGGTGTGTCACTCGGGTCATAGACAAAGCCCTCGACATTGTTGCGCACGGCGTAAATCTGCGTCGGCTGGTAAAGCATTACGTACGGCCCGTTGTTCTGCACATACTCCACCAACTGCGCATAGAGTTCGACGCGTTTGGCCGGGTCGGTTTCGCGCGCCGCCTGCTTGCTCAGCTCGATCGCCTGCGGATCGTTCCAGTTATTGCGCCAGGCTAGAGAACGCGCCTCATAGTTGGCGAAGGGCGTGGCGTTGCCATCCGGGTCGGGGAAGTCCGGCCCCCAGTTCATCAGCAGCATCGGCAGCTCTTGCGCACGGTACTTGGTGAGCAGCTCAGACTGTTGCAGCTGCTGAATCTCCAGGTTAATGCCAATCTGCGCCAGGTCCGCCTGAATCGACGCAGCGATGGTGGCCCACTCCACGCCGCCCGGCGCCGTGCCGGTGGCGACGGTGAAGGGGATGACCGTCCCTTCTGCAACGCCGGCCTTAGCGAACAGCTCCTTCGCCTTCTCCAGGTCCTGTTGGAAGGGATTCTTGCCCGTATGGCCGAGGAAGCCGATGGGAATAATCTCCTGCACAAGTTCGCCGTTGCCGCCGAGCAGCGTGATGATGTTGTCATAGTTGACGGCGTAGCGTAGGGCCTGACGGGCGTCCGGGTTGTCGAACGGCGGCATCGAGGCGTTGACCGCTGCATACACCAGCAGCGTGCTCAAGGCCTTCACCAGTTGGATGTCGGGATTGCCCTCCAAGACGGCCACCTGTTCCGGGCCGACGTCCTGGATAATATCGGCGTCGCCCGTCTCGATCGCCGCCTGGCGGTTGACGGCCTCCGGCATATTCTGCAAGATGACCCGTTTCATCGCCGGGGTGACTCCACCCCAGTAGTTGGGATTGGCGTTGAGCGTCACGCTGACGTTGCGATCCCAACGGTCGAGGACATAGGGGCCGCTGCCGGCCGAGTGGTCGTTGAGCCAGGATTCGCCCATGTCGTCGCCCATGTTGGGCTCCACCGCCGCCTTTTCGACCACGGCCGCCACCGTGAACGTCAACACCGAAAGACAGACGCTGGGGCTGGCCTCGCCCGGGATTTTCAGCTCAACCGTGCCGGCGTCGACGGCGCGGATGTTCTCCTTCGTCATCTGGCAGACGTCGGTCAAGAGGAAGGCCGGGGACTTGTTGATGTCGATGGCGCGACTCCAGGAGAAGACCACATCCTCCGCCGTCACAGGGGCGCCGCTGGCGAATTTGGCGTTCGGGTTGAGCTGAAAAGTCAGCTTCCACATGTCGCCCTCCTGGCTCACATCCCATGACTCCGCCAGCACAGGCTGCAGCTCCGTCTCGCCGGGAGGGAAGGACAGCAACGTCTCGTACATGTTGCCGACCGGCAAGATGCCGCCGAACTCGTAGGCGACCGCAGGATCGAGCGTGATGATGTCGGTCATGTCGGCGGCGAAGATGAGCGTGTTCGCCCGGGTCACCGCTTCGCCGGCAGGGGCGCCAGCCTGCTCCGGAGCGGCGGGGGCGCCAGGCGCAGCCGGTGCACACGCCGAAACCAACAGCGCAATCAACACCCATCCTAGCATCCAACGCCGGAAGATTTGAGGTTGTGGGACTTTCATGATTGCTCTCCTTATTTGATGTGAACAAAATAATGAAGACGCCGTTTCTCCAGAATCACGATTGCTCGTTCAGCCACCCAGCGCGAGCCGACGCAAGGGTGAAGGGCGACATAATCTGTTGATGACTGGAGCGCTCACCGTGCAACGATGCACGATCATGCATGAGGCAATTGAAATTATACTCATGGTCTCAACGCCCACAAATGCATATGAATCTCTTGCAATTGTCGACGTTGTCTCCGCAAGTTTTTAGCGGATGTGCGCCTTGTGGGTATACTTTGGACGAATATGGCGACACCGGCATGGCTCATCGAGGTTAACCCCGTCTGGTTTGCGCTTGCAGCGACCTGCTTCACCTGGGGCGTCACAGCGCTCGGCTCGGCGATGGTCTTCTTCTTCAAAAGCGTCAACCGCAAGGTGCTCGACAGCATGCTCGGCTTTGCCGCCGGGGTGATGCTCGCCGCCTCCTTCTGGTCGTTGTTGGCGCCTGCGATCGAGATGTCGAAGTCGAACGGCGGTCTGGGATGGTTCGAGGCGGCGGTCGGCTTCCTGGCGGGCGGTTTCTTCGTCGCCGCCATTGATAGAATTCTGCCGCACGTCCATCTTGGCCTTCCCAGGGCGCAGGCTGAAGGCATCAAGACCGAATGGCAGCGCAGCATTTTGTTGGTGCTGGCGATCACGTTGCACAATTTACCGGAAGGGCTTGCTGTGGGCGTGGCCTTCGGCGCGCTGGCGACCGAACAGTCCGTCGCCACGTTCGGGGCGGCGGTGGCGCTTGCCATCGGCATCGGGCTGCAGAATTTCCCGGAGGGAATGGCGATTTCCATCCCCTTGCGTCGCGACGGCTTCAGCCGCAGTGACGCATTTTGGACCGGGCAGGCCTCGGCGATCGTCGAACCGATCGGCGGCGTCGTCGGTGCGCTGGCGGTGCAGCTCGTGGCGCCCATTTTGCCCTATGCGCTGGCGTTTGCCGCCGGCGCCATGATCTTCGTCGTGGTGGAAGAGCTCGTCCCTGAATCTCAACAGGGGATGAACGCAGATTTAGCGACGGCTTTCACGTTGTTCGGATTTGTCGTCATGATGATTTTGGATGTGGCGCTCAGCTAGCGCCTGTCAGGGTTGCGCTTATGAACAACGCGTACGCACCTCGCACGCCTTTTCGCCCCAATCCCCTGGTCCGTTCCGCCGGCGCCCAGACCGTGTTGGCGATGATGCGGCCCAAATGGATCGACATCACGCGCGATGAGCAGCTCGTCCTGCTGGACGCCGGCCCTGATTACACCGGCGTTGAGCCGGGACGCACGGTGCGATTGCACGGCTATTACAATCCCAGCCGCATGCCGGGCGTTCGGCGGGGGCTGGTGATGATCATCCACGGCTGGGAGGGATGCAGCCATTCCACCTACAATGTGATTCTGGCGCAGCGGCTGGTGGAGAAAGGCTTCGCCACCTTTCGCCTGAACCTGCGCGACCACGGGCCCGGGTTGCATCTCAATCAGTATACGTTGAACAAGGGCATCTTTCGCGGAACGTTGATCGAAGAGACGGCCGCAGCGACTGCCCAGGTCGCCAGCATGGCGGGCGACAGCCCTTTTTACATCGTCGGCGCATCGATGGGAGGAAATTTCGCCCTGCGGCTGGCCAAATGGCACAGCGAGCAGACGCCCTTTCACAACCTGGCCAAGGTGGTGGCGGTCTGTCCGGCGATCAACCCGGCGCGCGCCATGGATGCGCTCGACCGTCGGCTGGCCACGAGGCGCTATTACCGCACGCGCTGGCTGCGTTCGCTGCGCGCCAAGCATGCGTTCTACCCTGACCTCCTGGACATCGACGAAATCGAGCGCCTTCCTCTGGTGCGCGACATGACCGAATGCTTCATCCGGCAACTGGCCGCCAGAGGCGAAGTCTCTTTCCGCAACGCCGACGAGTATTTCGCAGCCTACGCCGTGCTCGGCGACGCGCTGACCACTTTGACGGTGCGCACCACCATCCTCACTGCGCAGAACGATCCTGTCATTCCGGTCGTCGATTTCTACGAACTGGCTCCCCATCCGTTGCTCGATGTGCAGATTCATCCCACAGGGGGCCACTGCGGTTTTGTCGACGCGCCGCCGGTGCGCCATCGCATGGCCGACTTAATCTTGCCGGAGCTGTTGAGCGCTTGACGCTCTCTTCCCTTTGCAATCGTCGGGCGTCGATCGTGCACCCCCCAAAGCGAGCGATGTCCGCGGACACGCTTTCCCACTCGCAGGCGTCGATGGTACAATCGCCTGGATGTGGCAAAAAATGCTCAGGTGGGTGAATATGGCCGACCGCACACCAAAGCCGTTTCCCTGGGCCGATCAGTGGCCGGAAATCGTTGATCCGCGCGTGCGCGCGGCCTTTGCAGCGGTGCCGCGCGCAGCCTTTGTGCCTGAGCATTTGGTGCGGCTCGCAGACCAGGACGCCCCACTCCCGATCGGCGAAGGACAGACCATCAGCCAGCCTTTTGTGATTGCGCTGATGGTGCAGGCATTGGAGCTGAAACCGGGCGACAAAGTGCTCGAAATCGGCGCCGGCTCCGGCTATCAGACGGCCATCCTCTGCGAGTTGACTGCCACGGAGGATGAAAAGCCCGGCGCGCGCGTGTACGCCATCGAGCGTTTCCCGTCGCTGGCGGAGCGGGCGGCGGCAAGGCTTGCTCGCCTTGGTTACGCGCCCCACCTGCGGGTCGGCGACGGCGCCTATGGATGGCCCGAGGCTGCGCCGTTCGACGCCATCATTGTCTCGGCGGCGGCTCCGCATATCCCCCGCCCGCTGTGGGAGCAGCTTGCGGAGGGTGGACGCATGGTTCTGCCATTTGGGGAGTTCGATGATAATCAACAGCTGTTGCTCATACGCAAGATCAACGGCCACATGCACGTCGAACGCTTAGGCGGCGTGCGCTTCGTGCCGATGGTTTCTCCTTTATTTGATGATCCAGAGCAATGGGCCGAGCTCTAACCATGCACGTTTTGCTGATCGGAGAAGGACAATTAGGCAGCGCACTGCGCGCTGTGTTCGAGGGGAACGGCCTTTCCTCCCAACGCACCGACGCGCGCGTGGCGCCGCGTTTTCGCCTGACCATCTGGCGACGTCCGGAGTTCGACATCGCACACCCTGAAATCGCCGAACGCGTCGCTGCGCTGGCGCCCGACGTGGTGATCAACGCCGCCGCCTGGACCAACGTCGATGCAGCCGAGAGCAATCCCGACGCCGCCTACGCCGTGAATGCGTTGGGGCCAAAATATCTGGCCGAGGGTTGCGAGCAATGCGGCGCTGCGCTGGTGCACGTGAGCACGAACGAGGTCTTCCCCGGTCAGCCGGGGCGCTTCTATCGAGAATACGATCCGTGCGACGCGCGCAGCGTCTATGCGCGCAGCAAACTGGCGGGCGAGCGGGCGGTGATGGCGCTCTGCCGGCGTTTCTACATCGTGCGCGTGGCGTGGTTGTTTGGGCCAGGCGGCGTCAACTTCCCCTCCAAAATTATCGCCGCCGCCGACCAGCGAGGCGCCTTGCGCGTCGTGGCCGATGAGTTCGGCAACCCGACCTATGCGCCGGACGCCGCCGACGCCATCGCCCGGCTGATTCTGACCAACCGGTTCGGCGTCTATCATCTCGTCAACGAAGGGTGGTGCAGCCGCTATGAGTTCGCCTGCCAGGTGCTGGCGAACAGCGGTCGCAGCCACATACCGGTGACGCCGATTTCACATGAGGAGTGGCCGCGACCGGCGCAGCCGCCGCTGCACGCCGTCCTGATCAACCAGGCGGCGGCTGCGCTTGGCATCCGACTGCGCCCGTGGCAGGAAGCAGTCGAGAGCTATTGTCGCCGCGCCTTCATGCCGACGAAATGAGGAGAATCTATGTCTGAGTCATCTGACCTGTCTACAAATTCTGCGCAGCCGGCGCCGCGTCAGCCCGAAAAAAAGCGAGCGCCCCGGATTCAACAAATGCGCAAGAAACCTGCCGAGACGAATGCTGCGGAGGCGCATCGAAATCCGATCGTGCTGGATGAGACCTACAGCGGACTGCGTGAACGCAATCGCGTGGTGATGCGCCATTCCATCGCTTTGAATCTGGATGCGTTTCGCGCAGCGTCCGAAGAGTTCACGCCAAAACCACTGCGCACCTATCCTCCGCTGCGCGAGACGACGGCGCCCTTCGCCTCGGTGATTGTGCCCAATTACAACGGCGCGCGCCATCTGCCCATCGTGCTCGATGCGCTGCGCAGACAGACCTTCCAGGATTTTGAAGTGATCGTGGTCGATGACGCCAGCCAGGATGAATCGGTGGCGCTGGTGGAGGCGCGCTATCCCGACGTTCGCCTGATCGTCAATCGTCGCAACGCCGGCTTTGTACGCGCGTGCAACACCGGCGCTGCGGCCGCGCGCGGCCGCATGATCGTCCTGCTCAACAACGACACCGAACCGGAGCCAACCTGGCTGGAGGAGCTGGTGAAGACGTTCGTCGCCCATCCTCGCGCGGCCATGGTGGCGAGCAAGTTGTTGCTCTTCGACCGTCGCGACACGCTTCACACCACCGGCGACATGCTCGGCGTCGATGGTCTCCCGCGCAACCGCGGCGTCTGGGAGCGCGACGAAGGGCAGTACGACGCTGCGCCGGCGATCTTCAGCGGCTGCGGAGGGGCCACCGCCTACCGTCGCGAAGTGTGGGAGGCGTTGGGCGGCTTCGACGAAGATTTCTGGATGTATCTGGAGGACGTCGATTTCGGCTTTCGCGCGCGGCTGGCCGGCTGGGAGGCCGTCTTCGCCCCCCGGGCGCGCGTCTATCATCGTCTCAGCGCCAGCGGCGGCGACGCGCTCGCCAGTTACTATGTGGGACGCAACACGATCTGGCTGCTCGCCAAGAATATGCCGCGGTCGCTGCTGCGGCGCAACGCCCTGGCGATTCTGCGCGGGCAACTGGCGATGACATTGGACGCCTTGCGCCACTGGCGTGGAGAAGCGGCGCGCGCGCGGCTGCGCGGGCAACTTGCCGGCGTGCTCGGATTGCCGCGGCAGTTGCAGAAACGTCGCGTCATCCAGCCGCGACGCCAGATCGAAGACGAAGAGCTGGCGCGCATGCTTGTCACAAAATAACCTGACAGACCATGCAGCCGCCACGTCACGCCAAACCAAAAGCGTGATCCGCGGGCTCTACTTCCAGCCGGGCGCTCCCGGCGAAGCGTCATTTGCATCTCGTTGCGCGAAGGATGGACGTCACTGACCATTTCACTGAGTGCAAAAGCGTTAGTGCAAAAGCGAGGGATCACCATGCAAGCGCCACCCGAACAGCTTGGCTCCTTTTATCTGGGGGCGGTGTACGACCTGGAGACGGGCCAGCGCACCGAGACGCCGCTGAACTATGACGCCCGCGACCTGGTGACGCACGCAGTCTGCGTCGGCATGACCGGCAGCGGCAAGACCGGACTCTGCATCGACCTGCTCGAAGAAGCGGCGATCGACAGGGTGCCGGCCCTGTTGATCGACCCCAAAGGCGACATCACCAACTTGCTCCTGCAATTTCCAGAACTGCGACCGGAAGATTTCCAGCCCTGGATCAATCCTGACGACGCCCATCGCAAAGGCAAGACGGTTGAAGAGTTCGCCGTCGCCACCGCCGAACTCTGGCGCAACGGACTGGCGGACTGGGGCATCGGCGGCGAGCGGATGCGACTGCTGGCGGAGCACACTGAGTACACCATTTTCACGCCCGGCTCGGAGATGGGCGTCCCCCTCAACATCATGGGCAGCCTGGCTGCGCCTCAGCTCGATTGGACGACGGAATCCGAAGCTATCCGCGAGCGCATCAGCGGCACCGTGGCGGCGTTGTTAGGGCTGGCCGGCGTCCACGTCGATCCTGTCCGCAGCCGCGAGGCCATCCTCCTCGCCAATCTCTTCGAGCACTTCTGGCAACAGGGCAAGGACCTTGATCTGGAGACGCTCGTCACCGCCATCACCAATCCGCCGGTGAAAAAACTGGGCGCGTTTGAGGTCGATGTCTTCTATCCGGCCAAAGAGCGCTTCGACCTGGCCATGAAATTCAACGCGCTGCTGGCCTCGCCCAAGTTCCAGAGCTGGCTGCAGGGCGAACCGCTCGACGTCGACCGCCTTCTCTACACCGCGGAAGGCAAGCCCAGGCATAGCATCCTCTACATCGCCCATCTCAGCGACAGCGAGCGCATGTTCATCGTGACGCTGTTGCTGGAAAACATGCTCACCTGGATGCGCAAACAGAGCGGCACGACCAGCCTGCGCGCTTTGCTTTACTTTGACGAGGTCTTTGGGTATTTCCCGCCCACCGCCGAACCGCCCTCCAAGCGCCCGTTGCTCACCCTGCTCAAACAGGCGCGTGCATTCGGGCTGGGCGTCATCCTGGTGACGCAAAACCCGGTGGACATCGACTACAAAGGGTTGACCAACGCCGGCACCTGGTTCATCGGCAAGTTGCAGGCCGAACGCGACAAAGAGCGCGTGCTGGCCGGCCTCAAGGGCGCGCTTTCCGAAGCAGGCAAAAGTGAGCCGACCGACTACAGCACGCTGATCACCAAACTCGGCAACCGCGTCTTTCTGATGCACAACGTCCATGAGGACGGCCCGGTCGTTTTCCATACGCGCTGGGCGATGAGCTA
>NZ_CAKZMJ010000005.1 GCF_937128415.1 uncultured Caldilinea sp. | reverse complement strand
TGACGCCGACCAAGTCGCCGGACTGCGTATCTCCAAAATTTGTCACCCTGCCTGATGACGTAGAGGCAGGGTGACAAAAGGACGACGATGCAGTTTTGGTGAAGGTTCAGCGGCGTCTATTCGACCGGTTCGCCAGCCGCCTCCCAGGCCCCGTAGCCGGGTGGGAAGGAGCGCACGTTGTTCAGTCCGGCCAGATGCAGGATGGCGGTCGCAATTGCCGCTCGATGGCCGGAGGCGCAGTAGACGACCACGGGCCGGTCGGTCGGGATGTTCTCCAGGTTCTGGACCAGCGTGCGCAGCGGAATGTTGGGCGCGCCGGCGACGTGCCCCTGTTCATATTCGCTCGCCTCGCGCACGTCGATCGGCTGCGCGCCGGCGTCGACGGCCTCTACCATCTTCTCCACTGTGCCGAGGGCGAAGTACCCTTCAGGCAGGTTCGCCAGGAATTCTTCGACCGCGGCCAGCATTTCCGGGTCCACTTCCTTCGGCGTTACGAGGGGCGGCTCCACCGCTTCGGTGGAAACTTCCTCGCCGGCGGCGCTCCACCCCTTCCAACCGGGCGGGAAGGATTTGACGTTGTCGTAGCCGAGCAGACCGAGCGCCGTCAGCGCCAGGCCGGCGCGATGGCCCGATAGACAGTAGATGAAGACCGGACGGTCGGCGGGAATCTTGTCCAGATTTTGCGTCAGCGTGCGGATCGGGATGTTGATGGCGCCGGGGATGTGGCCTGCAGCGTATTCCTCTGGCTCGCGCACGTCGATCAGCACCGGCTGCGTGTTCTCGAGGATGTCCTTGAACGCATCGAGCTTGCCCACCGCCAGGAAGCCTTCCGGCAGCGCGCTGACCCAGGCGTCGGCGACCTCGAGGACGTTGAAGTCGGACGTAAGCGCAGCGGCGACCTCCTTGGGGACTTCGCCGGACTCACCCTGCGCCGCCTCCCACGCGCCGTAGCCCGGCGTGAATCCGCGTACGTTGTTGTAGCCCAATATCTGCAACATCGCGGTGGCCAGCGCCGAACGATAGCCGGAGGCGCAGTAGGCGACGACCGGTTTGTCCTTGGGAATTTGATCGAGGTTGGCGATCAGCGTGCGCAGCGGGATGTGCAGCGCGCCCGGGATCGCTCCTTGCGCCACTTCGGAGTCCTCGCGCACGTCGATCAGGACGGCGCCGTTGTCGATGGCCTCCTGGAGTTTCTCAACTGTCCCGATGGCGTAGAAGCCCTCCGGAATCGCCGACAAGAAAGCGTCGACCGCCGCCAGCATCTCCGGATTGACCTCCTTCGCCTCAAAGCTGCCCGCCGGCGCGCTTTCTGTCGAAACCTCTTCGCCCGCCTTGCTCCAGGCGTTCCAGCCGCCGGGGAAGCCGCGCACGTTGTCATACCCCAGCAGGCGCAAGGCCGCCACCGCCATGCCGGCGCGATGGCCGGATTTGCAGTAAATCAGCACCGGCTGATCCGCAGGAATCTGGTTCAAATTCTGAGCCAGCGTGCGGATCGGGATGTTGACTGCGCCGGGGATGTGGCCTTCGGCGTATTCGTTCGGCTCGCGCACGTCCACCAGGTAGATGTTGTTTTCGATGAGCGCCTTCACGTCGTCGAGCTTGCCGACCGCCATCCAGCCTTCGGGCAGGTTGGAGGCGAATTCATTGAGCGCCGCCGTCAGATCAAATGCAGCCGCTTCCTCGGTGGGGGCTTCCGTGGGAACGGGCGTCGGCGTGGGCGGCGCCGGCGTCGGGGTCGCTTCAGCCAACACCGCCTGCGGCGCCGGCGTCGGCGTGGGCTGCTGGCCGCCGCCACAGGCGCCCGCCAGCAATGCCAGAATCATCAAGATGCTAAGGAGTGCAGCGAATCGTTTGGACATACTTCTTTACCCCTCTTTCAAGAGAATTGGAAGAATCAGAAAGATTTACCGCTTGCCGATTGATGTTCGAGCTCCTCCACCCACTTGGGATGCTCGATCATCGCCTCTTCTTTGGGAACGTAGCCGGTCGTCATCGCCGAGAGCGCCTTGTAGACGAAGGTGAAGTAGAGATGGCCGACCAGCAACACCGTCAACACCAGCATGGAAAGGCCGTGGATCGTCGCCGCCAACGCCAGTCCGGCCGGCCCGAGATAGCCCTTGGCAAACCAGAGCGCCAGCCCGGAGAAGACCACCGTCGCCGAGAAGATGACGACGCCGGCGTGATGGAGCTTCTGACCGGCGTTGAGGCGCCCTTGCGGCGGCATCCCAACGGCGTGGCCCATGAAGTAGCGCCAGGCGTGCTTGAGCCATTCAATGTCATCTTTGTCATAGGTGAACGACTCGACGAGCAACTGTCGGGCGCCGCAGCGGTCGACGAGCAGGTACAGCATCGGCACGGCCATGAAGAGCACGGCGCCGATGCGATGGATCAGCCCCGGCGATATGTCGGGCGCCACCGATCGCACCCAAAGCAACAGCGGCGGCCACAGCACCATCAGCCCGCTGAAGAGCAACATCAAGAAGGAAGTCGCCAACACGGCATGGACAAGGCGTTGGCCCACTCGATAGCGCAGCAGCTTTTCTTCGCTGTGATTGGCGTTCTCGCAACTTCTGAAGAAATTCATCGCTCACCTTCCTGTGCACCTGCATTTTGTTCTGTTTGGGCTTGTTGCGCACGCAACTCCGCCAGCTCCTTCATATGATTGCGCCGTGCGATGATGGCGGCCACGCCGGTCACCAGGACGCTGAGGCCGGTCAACCCGACCGCCGCCGGCTGCACGACCTTCTGCCAGACGTCGAGCAACAGCGGCGTCTGCGGATTGGCGGGCAAGTCGAACGCTTCCGGCGCGTCCGGCAGCACGATCACGACGCCCAGGCCGCCCGCCTCCGCCTCGCCGTAGACGCGCGCCTTCGGGTAGCGGGCTCGAATGGCCTCGACCCGCGCATGCGCTTCCGCCAAAATTTCCCGACGCTCGCCGTAGCGCAGCGCGTCGCTTGGGCAGGTGCGCACGCACCACGGTTGGCCGCCCGCTTTCGTCGTCGCAGCGCAGGCGTCGCACTTGCTGGAGCGGCCGTCGACGATCTGCGGCACGTTGAAGGGGCAGGCGTCGGTGCAGTAGGCGCAGCCGATGCAAACATCCCGGTTGAGCCGCGTCAATCCGTCCTCCTTGTAGAGCGCGCCGGTCGGGCAGACCTTGACGCACGCCGCGTCGGCGCAGTGATAGCAGCGGTGATTTTTGAACCCGCCTGTCAGGTGGGGGAAGACGCCGTGCGTCTGCTCGATCAGGTGGATGTACTGCGCACCGGCGGGCAGCTCATTGCCCGCTATACAGGCGGCTGCGCACGCTTCGCAGCCGATGCAGCGCGACAGATCCAGCAGAAAAGCATAGAGCGCCATGAGTTACGCCTCCTTCACAATGCGAACAAAGTTGACGCGCATGCCGGCGCCGCCGCAGATCGGGTCCAGCGCATAGCGGGTGATCAGCGCTGCGTCGCTGGCGCCTTTGCCGTTGGCCAGCGAAAGACCCGGTGCGTTGTGCCCAAAGCCATGCGACATGAAGACTGCGTCTGGGCGGATGCGCTGCGTGGCTTTGACCTTGATCGGCCCGCTGCGCGCGCCGTCCTGATTCTCCAGCCACACGCGGTCACCGTTTTTGAGGCCCAATGAGGCGGCCACCTCGGCGTTGAGCCATAGCTCGTTCTCAGGATTCAGCTGATGGAGCAACGGCGTGTTTTGCGTCTTGGCGAAGGTGTGCACCGGGTGACGGCCATACAGCAGGCGGAACCATCCGGGCGGCGGCTCTTCGACCGGCGTGTAGACGGGCAGCGGGTCGTGGCCGGCCAGAGCCAACGCCTCAGAATAAAGCTCAATCTTGCCCGAGGGCGTCTTGAAGGGCGAGGCGCCCTTGAAGTCGCTCAGATAGGGCTTGCCCTTTTGGACGATCACGCCGCCTTCTTCGCGTAGCTTCTCGACGGTGTAGCCGATGCTTTGCAGGCGGGTGGCGACGAACTCCTCCACCGTCTCCCATTTGAAATACTTCTCCAGCCCGACGCGCAGCCCCAGCTCTCGCGCCATCCACCAGGCGGGTTTGGTGTCCGCATAAGGTTCGACGGCCGGCTCGCGCAGCGCAATGTAAGGAGTCTTGTGAGAGACCGTCCACACGTCCTCGAAGCGCTCATAGATTGTCGCCTCCGGCAGGACGATGTCCGCCCATGCCACATGCTCCATCGGGAGCACGTCGATGGCGACGACCAGGTCCAGCTTCTTGAGCGCTTCGATCGTGCGCGGGACGTTCGGAATGCTGTGGAGCAAGTTGACGCCGTACACGATCAGCGCCTTGATCGGGTATGGCTCGCCGGTGATCATCGGCTCGATCAGCTCCTGCATGGCGGTCGGGCCGCGCAGAAACTTGGTGCGAGCGCCGTCTGCGCGCGCCTTGCCGGAAGGCCCGACCGGCAGCTCGCCATTCTCGGCGCCTGGCTCGGCGGAGCAACCGCCGGAGCTGCCCGCCACGGCGAAAGGCGGGTGCGGGTAGGCCTCGATGTAGGGCGACTTGTTGAAATAGATGCCGCCCTCGCGTCCGTATGCTCCGAGCAGGGCGTTGATGATGTAGACGGCGCGCATGCGCTGTGTGTCGTTGCCGTACCACGTGACATGGCGGCCGGGCACGATCACCGACTGTGGCAAGTGTTCGGCCATCACGCGCGCAGTTGTACGAATCAGCTCCGGGTCCAGCTCCGTGATCGCAGCCGCCCACTCCGGCGTCATCTCGGCGACGTGCGCCGCCAGCTTGTCGAAGCCTTGCGTCCATTCGGCCACGTACTCGGCGTCGTAGCGATGCTCGGTGATCAAGACATTGATCCAGGCCAGCAACAGCGCCGTGTCCGTCCCCGGCTTGATGGGGAGCCAGTAATCCGCCTTGGCCGCGGCGCTGGAAAAACGTGGATCGACGACGATGACTTTCGCCCCACGCGCCCACGCTCTGGTGAAATCTTGCATCACTGTGTTGCGCGAGTCTTCGCCGATGTGGCTGCCGATCAGCGTCACGCAGCGCACGCCCTCCCAGTCCACCGGCTCGTGGCCGCCCACCGGCAAGCCCACCGTCAGCAGCGAGGCCTCCTCACGCGGGCTGGTGCACAGCGATGACGAGGGTTTGCTGGCGTTCGGCGTTCCCCATGCTTGAGCGAAGTAATCGGTGAACCAGAACTCGCCGGAGGTGTGGCCGAAGATAGCCACCGACTCCGGGCCATATTGCTCCTTGATCGCCAGCAACTTCTGCGCCATTGCGTCGAGCGCTTCCTCCCAGGTCACCTCCTGAAACTTGCCTTCCCCGCGCTCGCCGATGCGGATCATCGGGGAGCGCAGACGGTCGGGGTCGTACATGAAGGAGGCGCCCGCCTGACCGCGTGCGCACAACATGCCGCGACTCTTCGGATCGGCGGGATTGCCGTCGATCTTGTAGACGCGGCCGTTGACGCTCTGCACAATCACGCCGCAGCGCCAGGGACACATGTCGCAAACGCTGTAAGCGCGCTTGATCTCTCCCCGGTAATACCAGGGCGTCGCCCCCTTCCCCGACGGGGCTGCGGCGGCCTCTTCCAGCGCACCGAGCGCCAGCGCAGCGCCTGCGCTTCCGGTCAGCGCCCCTTTTAAAAAGGTTCGTCGTGAAATTTGCAGTTGCACTTTTCCCATAATTGTTCCTCTGTTTAACCGCAGATTGATTCCCAACAGACGTCGTTCGCCCGGCTTATCGCTGGGAGGAGCAGCAAGGCGCAACTTCTTGAAATTCTCTGTCCGCCTGTAGCTTCTGATAGTAGGCGTGCAGCCGCGCCTCGCGCTGCATGGCGCGATGCATGATGCACAGCACGCTGGAGAACCACTCCTGCTCCATGTTTTCTTTGGCGATGCTGCTGCATGCGCCGGCCTGCCAGACCTCGCGGCGATACTGGCGATATCCATGCGGCAACAGCGCTACGATCCGGAGCTGGGGATTGCGCGCCAGCAGGGTGGAGACCAGCGCCGGCGTCTCCGCTTCCGCCATGAGCCAATCCAGCACAACGACGTCGTCTGCAGCGGCGTCCGTGCGCTTCAGCAACGCCTCTACGGTGTCCACGCACTCGTCGCGCACCTGCAGCGGCGTCAGTTCCAGAGCGGCAGCAAGCAACGAACGAAAGAGCGTCTGTGATTGTGGATCTGGGCTTGCAAACAACAGGCGAATTTCCATTGGCGTTTCCCCCCAGCGACGCATGGCGATCGTTCAGCCATCCATCTGTGAATTTCGTCACAAATGATAGCTGGAAACGGGTCTGTCGTCAGTCGGGAAAACCAAAACAATTTGTGTCGGGAATTTTCTGATGGAAGAGCGCCGGAAAAGAAGTCCGGCGTTTCCGGGGAGATTGGGTGGGAGAGCGCCTTGCGAGGACAAGTTACGCGCTCAGGTTACGTAGTTCAATGACGCCTTCTCGTGGCGTGCAAACTTTCAGGAAACTGGATGGAAGGGGTGAGGGCCTGTTTGCTTTTCTCACGATTTTTGGGCCTGCCGAGGACGTGCGGCTGAGAGCCGCACCTCCGAAAACCATCATCACTCCGTAGGCGCTGCGCGTAGCGGCGCTTCCCCGGTCAGCCAAATCCTCGGCGCTCCTTCTCCCCCTCTCCCAGCCTTGGGAGAGGGGGCCAGGGGGTGAGGGCCTCCGGCTGGGAGCCGCACCTCCGAAAACCATCATCACTCCGTAGGCGCTGCGCGTAGCGGCGCTTCCCCGGTCAGCCAAATCCTCG
>NZ_CAKZMJ010000004.1 GCF_937128415.1 uncultured Caldilinea sp. | reverse complement strand
GGGTTGGCCATCGCCGACCCGGCCATGCGCCGGAACTTCTTCGAGCGCGTGCCCCTGAATCGCGCCATCCTGGCCGCGCACGACGCATTGGTGCCGACGCTGCGCCGCATGACCGTGGCCCTCGCCCGCCGCGATGCGCCCTTTGGCCGCGCGCTGACCGAGGCCGAGCGCGTAACGATCCAATGGACGCTGCACGCGCCCGAAGACGACGCCATCCGCAGCAAGACCGTGCGGCGGCGACATCGCCTGCGACGGCTCCTGGCCGAGGCCGAAGCGCAGAACGCCGCGCCCACCGACGACGACCTGGCTCGCGCCCTGGGCGTCAGCCGCTACACCATCCTGCGCGACATGGCGGCGTTGGCGCAGAGCGGACACCTCCTACGCACGCGACGGCGCAAGACTACGTAGGGACAGCCTCTGGGCTTCCCGCTTTTGTCACAATAGTTTCGCTTCCTTCTCGCCCTTCTCCCCCTTTTCTGCCTTTGATTTTGCCACAATAGTATCTTGTTCCACGCACCCTCATGAGAAGGCAACGAAAGCGATGGGTTACCATCGCCTGCGATGCGTGAGAAGACATTCACTTTCGTTCTCAAGGTGCGCTTGCTCCTGCCAGACCAGCCTTCAGAAGGCGAGGTGCTTTTGCGCGGGGCGGTGCAGCCGGTCGGTCCGGACGAGGTGCGCTACTTTGAATCTTGGGAAGGCTTGATCGCCATCCTCCGGGAAAAGGTTGCGGCGGCCAGGTCGGATAGTCAAGCATCGTGACCATTGGGAGGTTCAACCATGAAAAACCGAATCCTCCGTCTTCTCGTTGCCCTGTCTATGATTTCGTTGTTCCTTGCGGAGCCGAACAGGCCGCCTGCGTATGCGGCCGGTTATGTTGTTGACACGCTCGATGACACCGTCGCCGGCGACGGGTTCTGCTCGCTGCGCGAAGCCATTCATGAGGCAAACAACGGGGGCGACACCGATTGTCCTGGCTCCCCCAGCCACGCCGACGACATCATCACCTTCAGCGTGAGCGGGACGATCGCGCTCAGCTCCACCCTGCCGGCCATTGCCGGCGCGGTGGGCAAATTGACCATTGATGGCGGCGGGGACGTCACCATCAGCGGCGACACCAACAGCGACAACGCCGGCGATGTACGGGTGATGGTCGTGAACAGCGGCGCCGACCTCGTCCTGCAAGGCGTGACCATCACCTTGGGATATGATGGCGGCTATGGCGGCGGCGTTTACATTCACTCCGACGGCGCGCTGACGGTGAACGGCAGTATCTTCTCTTTCAACAGAGCAGACAATTATGGCGGCGGCGTTTACATTTCGCCTGGCGGCGCGCTGACGGTGAACGACAGCACCTTCTCCAATAACATAGGACTGTTCTATGGCGCTGGGGCTGGCATCTACAACCATGGCGGTGCGCTGACGGTCACGAACAGCATCTTCTCTAAAAACAGCGCAGCCCGCGAAGGCGGCGGCATCGTCAACTTCGCCAGCGGTGCGCTGACGGTGACCGGCAGCACCTTCTCCGAGAACAGCGCCGGCGCTTTCTCCAGCGGCGGCGCCATCCTCAGCAACTCGGCCTATGGCGTCAATGCGGTGATGATCACCAGCAGCACCTTCATCAGCAACAGCGCGCCCTATGCCTCCGGCGGAGGCATTGCCATCATCAATAGCGGCACGCTGACGGTGAGCAACAGCACCTTCTCCGGCAATAGCGCAATATCCGGCGGCGGCATCTATCACTACGAAAGCGCGGTAAATTTGACCGGGAGCACCTTCTCTGGAAACAGCGCAGATTCCGGCGGCGCCATCCGCAACGATGCCGGCACGCTGACGGTGACGCGCAGCACCTTTTCTGACAACAGCGCAAACTCCGGCGGCGGCATCGTCAGCGGCGGCGCGCTGACGGTGGTCAACAGCACCTTCTCCGGCAACAGCGCAACCTGGGCTGGAGGAAGTGGCGGCGGCATCCAGAACAGCGGCGTGATGCTTGTGCTCAACAGCACTTTCTCCGGCAACAGTGCACTCGCCGCAGGTGGCGGCGCCGGAATCGCCACCAGTTCCGGCGGGACGCTCAAAAACACCATCATTGCCAACAGCACGAACGGTGGCGACTGCGTCGGCGGCTTGAGCGGCGATAAAAACCTCATCGAAGACAGCGCGTACGCCTGCGGTCTGACCAACGGCGTAAACGGCAACATCGTCGGCGTGGACCCCAACCTGGGCGACCTGACCGGCTCGCCGGGCTATTTCCCGCTCAACCCAGGCAGCCCGGCCATTGACGCCGGCGACAACGCCACCTGCGCCGCCGCGCCGGTGAACAACGAGTCGCAGAACGGCGTGACGCGCCCGGTGAACGGCGATGGCGACGATTCGGTCATCTGCGACATCGGCGCGCACGAAGCGCCGGCCGCTTCGCCCCCCACACCGACGGCAACCGCAACGCCCACGCACACGCCGACGGTGACGCCACCTGTCCCATCAGGCGGGGACAGTTCTACTTTTCTGCCCGTTATTCTGAGGTGAATCCGAACGCTCGTCGCTAAAGAGAAGCACAGGAGGGTTTGTCTGAATGGATGTTCGGAGGTTTAACAATGAAAACTTCAACCTCTCGTTTTTTATCCGTCCTGCTCCTGATTTTATCCTTTTTCGTGAAGCTAGAGGCAATGCCCGTAGCTGCGATTGGAGAGTCCATCGATTCAGGCGCAAGCCCGGTCGTCTTCCCATGGCAATGGACCGGCCCGCACGGCGGCGTCACCTGCGCGCTGGCCATTGACCCCAACACCCCCACCACCCTGTACGCCGCTTCCAGACACCACATGCTCTTCAAGAGCATCGACGGCGGCGCAAATTGGAGCGGCGTCCATCTTCCTGGCAGCACGGTCGAGCTGACCGCGCTGGCGATCGACCCGCAGACGCCCACGACCATCTACGCCGGCTCCATGGGACGGATCAACAAGAGCACCGATGGAGGTGGAACCTGGAGCTCGGTGAGCCTGCCGTTTGCCTCGGTCAGCGCCATCGTCATTGATCCGCAGACGCCCACCACGGTCTACGCCACCCTGATGAGCGGCGTCTATAAAAGCACCGACGGCGGAACAAACTGGAGCGACTCGAGCACCGGCCTGCCCGGCAGCAGCTCCAGCAGATTCGTTCATGCGCTGGCAATGAATCCCCAAAACCCTAGTACGCTCTACGCCGGCACATTCTCCGGCGTCTACAAGAGCACCGACGGCGGCGCCAAGTGGAGTGCAATCAACACCGGCCTTCCCGCCCTACGGACCATTAATGCGATTGTTGTAAACCCGCAGACGCCGGATGTGCTCTATGCAGCCAGCGACACAGGCCAGATTTTCAAGAGCAGCAATGGCGGCGCCAACTGGAGCACGGTCTATACGCCTTCGGTTGTAGCTCAGGCGAACAGTCTTTACGCGCTGGCAATCGACCCGCAAACCCCTACAACCTTGTATGCGGGCGGTCGCCCTGGCAGCGTCCTCAAGAGCACCGATGGCGGCGCAACCTGGAACCCCACCAACACAGGATTCCCTAACACCATCATCTGCTCGTTGGCGATCGACCCACAAGCATCGGCGACCGTGTACATTGGCACGCATCTGGGCGTATACAAAAGCGCCGACGGCGGCGACGCCTGGAGCGCCAGCAGCCAGGGACTGAATACGCTGGACGTCCGCAGGCTGGCGGTTGACCCGCAGACGCCGACTACACTCTACGCTGCTGCAGAGGGGAGCGGCGTCTTCAAGAGCACCGATGGCGGAGCGAACTGGATCCCTGTCACCTCCGGGCTCAACAATTTGTATCTGTCCTTCAACGCGCTGGTGGTCGCCCCTTCGACGCCGACAACCCTGCACCTGGGCGGCAATGCTGGCGGCGTCTTCAAGAGCACCGACGGCGGAACCACTTGGAGCGCGGTCAACACCGGCTTTCCGAGCGGCGTGCGCATCTATGCGCTGGCTGTTCATCCACAGAACGCCGACATTGTCTACGCAGGGACAAACGTCGGCGGGACGACGGCCAGGGTCTTCAAGACAACCGACGGCGGCGCAAATTGGAGCGACGCGAGCGCGGGGATCACCATCGGCAATGCCGTCACCGCGCTGGCGATTGATCCGCAAGCGCCGGATACGATCTACGCTGCAGCGAGTGGCAGGATGTTCAAGAGCACGGATGGGGCTGCCCATTGGAGCGTGCTCAACAACGGCTTTCCGCTCAGTGGCGGCAGCGGCGTCACGGCGCTGGCGATTGACCCGCAGACGCCGGCCACTCTCTATGCTGCCACAGGCCAAGGCGGTGTTCTCAAGAGCGCCAACGGCGGCGTGAGTTGGAGTGCGGCCAACACGGGCTTGCCAAGCATCCCAGGCATTGGGATTTCCGTGGGCAACATCGCCATCAACCCGCAGACGCCGGATACGCTCTATGCATCCACTTCTGATGGCGTCTATCACACCACAAACGGCGGCGCAAGCTGGAGCGCTCTCAACGATGGCTTAATAGGGCCTGGCGGTGTTCTGTTGGTTTGGGCATTCGCAATCACTCCCCAGGCGCCGGGCGCTGTGTACGCAGGGACCCTCGGCAACGGCGTGTTCGTCCTACGAGCATCCACAGTGACACCCGGTCCCAAAGTCTTTTTGCCGCTGGTGCAACAGGGTCAATAGTTGTTGGCGTCTGGGTTGCGGCGATAGGTCGCCGCTTTTTAGGAGAACATAAAGCCACGAACAGTGATGCCCAGGATATTGACGACGACGGCGAGGGCGCCACTCTGCTGGAGGTGGATCGCGGCGGCGACGGCGCAATAGACCAGACGGTGATGGTGGAGAATCGCCTCATGCGCATCTTCTCGCCCCTGCCCGCGCGGCCATGGCAGGCGCAATCCGTATTGCGCAACACGACAGGCTAGTTGATCTCTACAGACGACGAGAACAACCTCGCACGAACCACCCGTCGGACTGTCGGCGGATGGTTTCGATTTCTTCCAGGGCGCGACTATAATGAAGGACGGACATGAACATCGTTCCGTCCGCCTGGGCGGGCGGTCAGCCGTAGGTTCCACAAATGTGATTGCAATCGCCAATTTTTTATTCTGAACCGACCCACATGATGACCGATTCCATTCATCCACTCTCTCGCATCCGCGCCGTCCTTTTCGACATGGACGGCGTGATTTACGTCGGCAATCGCCCGTTGCCCGGCGTGCAGGAGCTGCTCGACTATCTCGACGCCACCGGCCGGCGCTGGATGCTGGTCACCAACAACGCCGCGCTAACCTCGCAGCAGTTCAGCGACAAGGTGGCGGCGATGGGGCTGCGCGTGCCGCCGGAGCGCATCCTGGGCAGCGCCGAAGCGACGGCAAGCTGGCTGCGCCATCAGGTCGAAAAAGGCTGGCCCGAAGGCAAAGTGATCGTCAACGGGCAGGATGGCCTGCGCGCCGCCCTGACCGCGGCCGGCTTCGAGCTGACAAGCGATCCCTTCGAGGCGGCCTACGCCGTGTCGGGCGCCAACTTCAAGCTCACCTACGACGATCTGGCCAATGTGACGCTGGCGATCCGCAACGGCGCGCGTTTCATCGGCACCAACAGCGACCGCACCTATCCCACCGAACGCGGGCAGGTGCCGGGCGCCGGCGCCATCCTGGCGCTCTTCACCGCGGCCACGGAGCGCGAGCCGATCGTGATCGGCAAGCCCAACGCGCCGATGTTCGAGGAGGCGATGCGTCGGCTGGGCGTGGCGCCGGAGGAGACGATGATGGTGGGCGACCGCTATGAGACGGACATCGTCGGCGCGCTGAAGCTGGGCATGCTGACGGTCGGCGTGCTCACCGGCGTCGACACGCGCGCCACGTTCGAGGCGCAGAGCGCGCCGCCTCACCTGATCGTGGAAGGGTTGCCGGAGCTGCTGGCGCACTTTCAGCGCGCAGACGCAACGCAGGGCGTCCGCGCTGAGCGTTCGTCGCCGTAAAAGGAACGATGCAACAACGCGCGACGTATACCCCGATCGTCCACCGCGTGCGTTCGAGCGCGCTCGTCCGAACCGAAAGCGGCCTGCGTTTGATCGATTTTCCCGAAGAGAGCCGCCAGTACGTCAACGCCCAGGTTGACGACTACTGGACCGGCTGGCGGCGCACCTTTCGCTGGCGCCCGCCCTTGCGCTTCAGCCTGCGCGCACGATTCTCGCAGGAAGCCGATAGCCTGCGCGGCACGGCGGGCTTCGGCTTTTGGAACGATCCGTTTTTGATGACGGGTTGGCGCTGGCCGGCGCTGCCGCGGGTGCTCTGGTTCTTCTTCGCCTCGCCCCCCTCGGACATGGCGTTGACGCTCGACGTTCCCGGCTGGGGCTGGAAGGCGGCGGTCATCGACGCAGGGCGCGCCGCCGGCCTGCGCTGGCTGCCGCTGGCGCCGTTGCTCATACCCGCCATGCGCAGCCGGCGCTCGCATCAGACGCTCTGGCCGCGCATCCAGCGCGACCTGGGCATCGCCGAGGCGCCGATCCCTTTCAGCATGACGGCGTGGCGTCAGTATGAAATCCTGTGGGGCGAGCGTCGCACGAGCTTTTGGGTGGATGGAGAACCCGTTTTGTTGGATGCTCCCTCCCCACGCGGGCCGATGGGGCTGGTGATCTGGATCGACAATCAATACCTGGCGGTGCATCCTTCCGGTCGCTTCCGCCATGGAATTTTGGCGCTGTCGCAGGCGCAGTGGCTGGAGGTCGATGAGGTGAAGATTCAGACGGACGTTGGAGCGTGAACCGCGGTCGGTGCGCCTCGCCTCCTCTTTCTCACGGTTGCGCCGACCGATCTCGCCAGGGAGTGAGCCGCTGTTCGCACCAGACGATGGCGAAGTACGTCGTTGCGCCGGCCAGCGAGAGGATCCAGATCGCCGCAAACATGTAGGGCAGGTTCAGGTTGCTGTAGGCCAGCCACATGATGCGCCCCAGCCCTCCTGAAGCGCCGGTCCATTCGGCGATGACGGCGCCGACCAGCGCGAGGGGTGCAGCCACGCGCAACGCCGCAAAGAGATACGGCAGCGCCGTCCAAAAGCGCAAATGCACGAGCGTCTGCCAGGGCGTGGCGCGGTAGGTGCGCATCAGGTCCACCATTTCGCTTTCGGCGCTCTGCAGGCCGACGATGGCGTTGACCAGCACCGGAAAGAAGGTGAGCAGCGCCGTGATGATCACCTTCGGCGTCACGCCAAAGCCCAGCCAGATGGTGAGCAGGGGCGCAATGGCGGCCAGCGGCGTCGACTTCACGAGAATCGCCAGCGCCATGACCCCGCGCTCCGCGCCAGGACGCAGCGTGACCAGCACCGCCACCGCCAGCGCCACGGTTAACCCCAGGAGCAACCCCGCCAGCGCTTCGCCCAGCGTCACCAAAGTGGCGACGGCGAAATAGCCGGGCTGTGCGGCCAGCGTCTGCGCGATGCGCGAGGGCGCCGGCAGAAGATAGACCGGCGTCGCCGTCATGCGCACGCCGATTTCCCACAGCAAAAAGGCGAACAGCACGGTCAGCGCAGCGGTGCGCGCGCCCTTATCGTTCCTCAGCGCGCCCGACATCGGTCAACATCCCCTGCCACCCGCGCAACGACTGCGGCGCAATCCAAAATGAACGTTCGACCTGCGGCGCCAACAACGACGCTGCGCTGCGCCCCAGATAGCGCCGGCTGAGGCGCGTCAGAAGTTCTTTCAGACGCGGGTCGTCGCCTTGAAAGGCGGGCTGCGCCGGCCCTCGCGCCAATACGCGCCGCAGCGGCGGCCACGGCTCGTCGATCGTCAGCGACACCTGCGGATTTTCCAGCACATACTCCGCCCAGCGTGAGCCGCGCCACGCCGGGATGTGAAACATGCGCCGGCCTTCGTCCCACTCATACCAGACGGGAACCACATGCGGCTCGCCGTTGCGCCCCACGCAGGCCAGCCGCGCCATCCACGGCGCAGCAAGGACGTCGGCGATCTGCTCCGACGCCAACGGCGCCATGGCCTGCATCTCGACGCCCTCGCCTTCTCGCCAGGGGGCGTACAGCGGCGCGCCCAGGCGGCTCGAGATGCGCGCGGCCAGGCCGGTCAGCAGCGCAAGCAAGGGGCGCGTCTCGCCTGTGCGAGCTTTCCAGCGAAACGCCGGCGCGCTCCAGATCAGGGCGGCGAGCGGTCGCACGCCGTCGCGACAGAGCGGCAGCGCAATGTCGAGCGCATCGTTGCGCTCCCTCATGCAATAGCCGACCGCGCGAACCTCGACGGCGGGCGCTTCCTGCAACACGCGGCCGGCGGCGCTTTCGGGCGACAGCCGCTCCCCTTCCGCAAAGAGACTGCGCACGCCGGCGCCGCCCTCCACCTGGCCAAGCACCTGCGCCTCGCCGGTCGGCAATGGAATCGCCACCGCCAGCGTCTCCTCAAGGCGCGCCTGTGCGGCCTCCTGATAGAAAGCGGTGAGGAGATCGGCGTTGCGCAGGCGCGGCGACGCCGTGCGCCACGCCTGCAGCCGCGGCCCGGCGTAATAGCGGCCGCCTCGCTCCCTCTGAGCAACGTAGCCGAGCTGCTTGAGCGCAGCGAGGAGGGTGAAGAGGGTGCTGCGCGGGCTGTCCACCGTCGCCAGCATCTCCTGGAGCGTCAACCCTTGCGGATGCGCCAGCAGGCTTTCCAACACCTCGATGGTGCGTCGAACGGAAGGCGTAAGTGAACTGTCGCTCATTGCATCGTCCAAAATAAAAGACTTTCATCCATTATTTCGGACGAAGCACATTGTTGTCAATTTCAGATTCCGGTGGATAGGTTTACAAAGTCGCTTGCTTCAAGTACCATATCGACTATGAGCGATCACCCGTTGACGACGCTGCCGCAAGGGTATCGAGGGCAGCCGCCTGAGCAGCCGTTGCGACAGTTGGGGCCGTATCAGATCGAAAAGACGCTCGGACAGGGCGCCGCGGCAACCGTCTATCAGGCGAGGCGGGCGGACGGCGCGAGCGTGGCGCTAAAGGTGTTGCATCGCGCTGCGGGCAATGACGCGGCGCTGCGCGAGGCGTTTCAGCGCGAGGCCCGCATTTTGCTCAAGCTCAACCATCCGGGGATCGTGCGTGCGTTGGAGGCCGGTCAGATCGACGGCCATTTTTACATGGCGCTCACGCTGGTGAACGGCGAAACGCTCGAGGCGCTGTTGACGCGGCAGAAGAAACTGGGCGAAGCGCCGACCATCGACATCGGCGTTCAGGTCGCCAATGCGCTGGATTATCTGCACCGTCGTCAGATCGTGCATCGCGACGTCAAACCCGGCAACATCTTGCTCGACGAACGCAGCCGCGCCATGCTCTTCGACTTCGGCGCCGCCATCGACTTGAGCGTCGAGCAGCCAAAGCCGGGGGAAGTGTACGGCACGCCCGCCTTTCTGGCTCCCGAACAGGCGCGCGGAGACGCCACCATCGACGGCCGCGCCGACATTTACGCGCTCGGCGTCACGCTCTATCGCATGGTCACCGGACGCAAGCCTTTCTATGGCACGCGCAGCGAAGTGCTGCATGCGCATCTGTACACTCCACCGCCGCGGCCTTCGCAGTTCACCTACATCTCGCCTGCCCTGGAAAACGTCATCCTGATTGCGCTGGCCAAAAATCCTGCAGATCGCTTTCAAACCGGCGCAGAGATGGCGTCTGCCCTGCTGGAGGCGCGCAATCAGGCCGACGAGGCTTCCGCCGGCAATCGCGAGATTTCCCAGCGCTTCCTGCACTGGCTACGCAACGCCATTGCGCCGGGCGAGTAGAATCGAACCCGTCATGCACGCCGAGAAGATGCTGTTATCGGGGCCGAAGTTCAAAGCTAACCCCTATCCAACCTACGCCTGGCTGCGCGAAAACGCGCCGGTGCACTGCCGGGTCAGCCGGGATGGCGCGGCGCGCATGTGGTTTCTCACGCGCTACGAAGACGTCGCCGCCGCGCTGCGCGACGCCGAGCGCTTCGTCAAGGATGTGCGCACGGCGATGACGCCGGAGGAGCGCGCGCGTGCGCCGGAGCCGCCCCCGCTCTATCGGCTGCTCACGCACCACATGCTCAACGCCGACGGCGCCACGCACGCCCGCCTGCGCGGCCTCGTCAACCAAGCCTTCAGCGCCCGTCAGGTGGAGACGCTGGCGCCCCGACTGCGCGAGATCGCGGAGGATCTGATGGCGGGCGTCGTCGGGCGAGGGCGCATGGATTACGTCCATGACTTTGCGCTGCCCTTTTCCATCGCCGTCATCGCCGAGCTGCTGGGCGTGCCCGAGCGCGACCACAGCCGTTTTCGCGCCTGGTCGCACATCTTGATGGCGCCTTCGAGCGACAACGCGCGCAACGTGCGCAAGACGGAGCGTCTGCAGCGGGTGATGGTCGATTTCGTGCGCTATCTCGAGGAGCTGTGCGCCGAACGTCGCCGCGCGCCTCGGGCCGACCTGATCACCCGCCTGCTCGAAGCCGAGGAGGCGGGCGACCGCCTCAGCACCGAGGAGCTGTACAGCATGGTGCTTCTGCTCACGATCGTGGGCCACGAGACCTCGGTCTATCTGCTTGCCAACCAGACGCTCACGCTGCTCACCCATCCGGCTGTGCTCGAGGCGATCCGCAGCGACCGCAGCCTGATTGCGCCCGCCATCGAGGAGGCGATCCGCTTCGATGGGCCGGTGGAACGCGCCACCATGCGCTTCGCCGCCGAAGACATCTGTTTGCACGGCCAGACGATCCGCCGCGGGGACGCGGTCAGCCTGGTGTTGGCGTCGGCGCATCGCGACGAACGCGTCTATCGAGAGCCGGAGCGCTATGATCTGGCGCGCGGCGGCCCGCGACACCTCGGCTTCGGTCTCGGCGCGCACTATTGCCTCGGCGCTCCGCTGGCGCGGCTCGAAGCGCGCGTGGCCCTCGAAACGCTGTTGGAGCGGCTGCCCGATGTGCAACTGGCCATTCCCTACGAAGCGCTGCGCTGGCAGACCAATCCGATCGTGCGGGGCCCCAAAACGCTCCCATTGCGATGGCGGCTTCCGGCCATGCAACTTTGAGCCGTCCTGTATAGCAGCGCCCTTCACTTTCGAGCGATCGATTTGTCCGTGATATACTAATGTATATGTACGAGGAGCAGACCGCCTCAACCGTTCCCTTGCTAGAAAGTCGCTCCAGTCGCCTCCTCTGGCGTCTGATCGAGGCGTCGCCTGTCGCGGTGGCGGCAAGTTCTCAAGACGGCGAGATTCTCTACGTCAACCAAAAACTGGCCGACCTCTTCGATTACGAGGTCAACGAGCTGATCGGGCAAGAGATCGAGCTCTTGATGCCGGAGCGCTATCGCGCCGATCATCGCATCTATCGTGCGATCTTTGCAGAAAATCCCCGCACCCGGCCCATGGGATCGGGGCTGGACCTGGTCGGGCGTCGCCGCGACGGCAGCGAATTCCCCATTGAAGTCGGCCTGAGCTACTACCGCACACCGGACGGGCTGATCATCTTAAGCGCCGTGACGGACATCACGCGGCGCAAACAGACGGAGGAGCTGCTCGAGCGTCGCGTCGAGGAGCGCACGCGGGAGATCGAACGGCGCCGCCGCGTCGCCGACAGCCTGCGCGACATCTTGCGCGTGCTCAACTCCAACCGCCCCCTTCAGGAAATTCTCGATTTTATTGTCGCCCAGGCGCGTGAGCTGTTGCACGCCGACGCCAGCGCCATTTACCAGCTTCACGACGAAGACAAGCCCCTGCGCTTCCAGGCGGGCGTCGGCATTGCGCCGGAGCATTTCAGCGCAGCCTATGACGGCAAAGGGTCGAATCTGCTCGCCGTGCAGCGTTGGGAGGAGAGCAACGATGTGCGTGAGGTGATCCTCAACCACAGCGAGCGCGCGACGCCTCTCTTCCATACGGACGATGGCGGGTATTGCGCCCAGCTGGCTGTGCCGCTCAAACTCAAGGACGAAATCTACGGCGGTTTGATGCTTTATTACCGCGAGCCGCGGCGCTTTTCTCCAGAGGAGATTGAGCTAGCGGTGATGTTCGGCGACCAGGCGGCGCTGGCGATCGAGAATGCGCGGCTGCGCGTCCAGGCCGAACAGGCGGCGGTGGCGGCCGAACGCAACCGCATCGCCCGAGACATGCACGACTCCGTCACGCAGACGCTCTTTTCGGCGAGCCTGATCGCCGAAGTGCTGCCGCGGCTGATGCAGCGCCAGCCGGAGGAGAGCCTGCGCAGGCTGGAGGAGCTGCGCCAGTTGACGCGCAGCGCCCTGGCTGAAATGCGCACCCTGTTGCTGGAATTGCGCCCTGCGACGCTGATGGAGGTGAGCATCGAGGAGCTGCTGCGCCAGCTGACGGAAGCCGCCCGCGGCCGCGCGCGCATTCCCATCGAGCTGCGCATGGTCAGCGACGGCGAGCTGCCGCCGGAGGTCAAGGTGGCCTGCTATTACGTGGCGCAGGAGGCGCTGAACAACGTCGCCAAACATGCCCGCGCACAGCGCGCCGAAGTCTCTTTCACCGGCAGCCTGGAGCAGGCGCATCTGTGCATTCGCGACGATGGACAAGGCTTCGATCTGTGCGCGGTGACGCCGGAGCACATGGGGTTGGCGATCATGCGCGAGCGCGCAGAGTCCATCGGCGCAACGTTGACCATCGAAAGTGCGCCGGGAGCGGGAACGAGCGTAACGCTTTTGTGGAGCAAAGCTGACAAGCTGTCCGTGCAATGAAGCTGTCCGTATGATGTACAGAGCCTCACATTCCACCTCATCCAACTCACAGAACTCACCGATCCGGGTGATGGTCGTCGACGACCACGCCGTGGTGCGCGGCGGTCTGGCCGCATTTCTGCTCGCCTACGATGACCTGGAGCTGGTCGGCGAGGCGGCCAACGGCGTCGAGGCGCTGGCGATGGCCGAACGCCGCCGGCCGGACGTCGTCTTGATGGACCTGGTCATGCCGGAAATGGACGGCGCCACCGCCACGCGATTGTTGCGCGAGCGTCACCCGGAGATTCAGGTGATCGTGCTGACCAGCTTCAAGGAAGAGGATATGGTGCAGGGCGCGCTGGCCGCCGGCGCCATCGGCTATCTGCTCAAAAATGTCTCCGCCGACGAGCTGGTGAACGCCATTCGCGCTGCGCGCATGGGGCGTCCGACGCTGGCGCCGGAGGCGACCCAGGTCTTGATCCACAGCGCCACCCATCCCAAACATCCGCCCCTAGGCCATGACCTCACCGAGCGGGAGCGCGACGTGCTCGCCCTGATGGTGACCGGTTTGAACAACAACGAGATCGCCGAAAAGCTGGTCGTGAGTCGCTCGACGGTGAAATATCACGTCAGCAACATTCTCTCGAAACTCCAGGCCGCCTCGCGCACCGAAGCCGTCGCCTACGCCTTGCAACAAAAGCTAGTCGACTTTCCTGCGGATCGGACGTCGAGCGGAGGCCTGTGATTTTGCAGGAATCTTGGAATTTTCTGGGAAAAGGGGGCAGGATACGGCCGCGGCGATCTAAGGCTTGATAAGCGAAGTTGAATCGAAAACTTTAAGCACGTAAACTCCTTCGTTCACCCCAACTATCGCTTTATTTTCACCTTCACCGCACGGATATCGCCTAAATTTCAGCAAAATCAGGCGGAGCAACGCCAAAAAATCATGCTATGATCGTCCTCGCTTATGAGGACAGGATTTGTGATTTGGCGTCGGTTTCTATTCAGCAGTTGGGTTTCCTTTAGCGGGCGACGACTTTACACACCTAAGGTGGAAGCGCACACGGCGGATCAGCCGCCGGTGCGCGCAGGCAGCGCCCTCCCTCTTTTCGCCGCATATCCCAGGAGCGACAAGTGACACAAGCTTTGTTGGAGCATCCGCTGCGCCAGACCTTTGCGCGCATCAGCCAGGTGAATCGCTACATCCAGGCGCGGCTCGGCGACGCCGACGAGGCCGGCTGGATTGCGCCGACCGACCTGTTTGCGCCAGGCTCCATTTCGTTGCAGAGAATGGTCGACGTCGCACAGAGGCGCCTGCGCACAGAAGCGGGAAATATCATCGCTGGTGCAGTGCTGCAGGAGTATCAATGGCCGCTCCTCTCCAGCGCCATCGCCAGCTTTCTGGTGGAGCGTCGCGTGCCGGACATGAGTCCGGAAAATGTGCGACTTTGGCTCCCTTCGGAAGCAAGCAAGGCGCAAGGGGTGCACGAGTCGATCGTCTATTGCTGTGGCCGATTCGCCGTCTTACCGGACGATCCGGCGGCGGATCATCCCGACGCTTGGATTGTTTCAGACCTTGATGCACTCCGCTTCCATCTGCGCACCAGCATTGAAGCACATATGGGGTGGGTGATCCGGCGATTGAGTCAATCTTTGCGCTGCAGCGAGCGGGGGCTTTGGCTCTATGTGACCGACCGCTGCGGCGGCGCGCTTTGCTGGCTGATGCAACAACAGGACAGAAGCATCGGGTTGTCTCGTATTGAAGAAGAGTTTCAGGCGTTGCTGCAGACTCCCGGTTCCCCCTTAAACAACAAAAAGGTGGGGTTGTTTGAGCTGAGCTACCGGGAGTGCACGCGCATTTTTCTCAATCGGGCAACTTGCTGTTTCTGGTACAAAACGGAAGGCGGAGATTATTGCGCCAATTGCCCACATCGCCCCCCATCCGAGCGCCGCGAGCGTCTTCTCCAATCCATGGCGGCAGAGTGTGAAAAGAAAGCGTAACATGCACGCCCGGCAGACCAATGAACCTCCGGATGATTCATATCACTTTACACTTGTGCTCAAGAAATTCAATGAATCAAAAAAAGATCTGTCAAGGAATTACAGAACGGAGATGCTTTTCATGAATGGATTAACGAAATGTCTGAACTGGGGATGGTTGTTGATTGCGCTTCTAATAATAATAAGCGCCTGCACAGCACCCCCCACAACACCTGACAGTTCCTCAATCTCTTCTGAGTCAAGCGTCGATGTGGCCGGATTGCGCATCATTCAGCACGCCATGGGGGAAACCGAAGTTGCGTGCACCCCGCAACGCATCGTCACGCTGGGTCAGGACGCCACCGACGCCGTCCTCGCTTTGGACGTGACGCCGGTCGGCGCCGTCGATCCATGGGGGGGGCGCTGGTACGCCTATTTGGGCGATCGGATGGCGAACGTCGTTTCGTTGGGCATGGAAACCGAACCCAACCTGGAGACCATCGTCTCCCTGCGCCCCGATCTGATCCTGGGCAGTCGGCTGCGGCACGAAGCAATTTACGAGCAGCTCCGGCAGATTGCACCCACCATTTTCGCCGAAACCATCGGTCGAACGTGGAAGGAGAATTTCCAACTGTACGCTCAGGCGCTTTGCAGCGAAACAGAGGGCGAGCGCATTATCGCCGCCTGGAATGACCGCATTGCAGATTTTCAGGCCCAAATGGGCGAACGTCTGAAGACAGAGGTTTCCTTGATCCGCTTCCGCGCGGATGAGGTGCGCATTTACACCACCGGCTTCCCCGGCTCTGTGCTTCGAGAGGCAGGGTTGTCTCGTCCTGAAAGTCAGCAGGTGGACGATTGGGAGACCGCCCCACAGGTGCTGGTTCTCAACAAAGAGCAAATCCCCATGATGGATGGCGACGTTCTTTTCTATATGGTCTCTAACTGGGGAGACGATCAGGGCAGCCAGATTATGGAGGAATGGACCGGTCACCCACTCTGGAAAACGCTGAAGGCGGTGCAAAACAACGCCGTTCATCCGGTCAATGAAGAGCATTGGAACTTGGGTGGCGGCGTCCTGGCGGCCAACCGCATGTTGGATGACCTGTATCATTTCTTCCTGCCCGAAGCGCAATCTTCAACGGCTCAATTCTCAGAGACAGGAGGCGACGCTGTCTTTCCAGCCGTTACTGAGCATAAATTCGGCTACATCGAAATCCCCGCGCCTCCAGAACGGGTGATGACGCCAGGGTGCAATGAACAAGACGTGGCGCTGGCCTTGGGCGTCAAGCCGCGGCCGTGCGTGAGTGGTTTGGCAGTCCAACCAATGGATAAAGTTTGAAAGAACTGAAATCGCCTTTGTTGTGATTTGCAGATCGACGATGAAGCTAGCAGAACTGAAGGCGCTTGCAGGAGAGGAATTTGGCCGTGCCTTTGAGCAGGCGCAGGCGCGCAATGACCGGTTGCCTCCCCCGCCGACGCCTGGCGGCGAATGCCTGGCGGCCTTTGGGAAAAAATTGCAATGGCGAACCGGAAATGCAGCAGCAAGGGCGGCAGCGCAACGGCTCTGTCCACAGAAACTGGCCGAGCATGCGTTGCGAGCCGACTTAGCTGCAATGTGGGCGCTGTTCTATATCAACGAAAAATTCCGCAACCG
>NZ_CAKZMJ010000003.1:10000-16264 GCF_937128415.1 uncultured Caldilinea sp. | reverse complement strand
AGCGGGTCTTGCGTGGACAATGCGTCGGCGCCTTGCATAAGCGCAGCGACTGTATGAAGTCGAAGAGGGTGGGTGGGAGCCCACCCTCTTTCTTTTTCTATAGAAATCGAAACTTTTCTCGACGGTTGCACAATTCGCTCCCTTCAACTACAATCCATGCACCCACATAGAATCGACTTCTCACCTATCTGGAAAGGAGACGTGGATGAACGCTCTCTTGCGGCTTGCGCATCGGATCGACCGCATCTCAGAAGCGATGGGAAAAGTCGCAATCTATCTCACCCTTCTTCTCATTGCAGTTGGTTTCTATAACGTCGTTGCGCGTTACACAGGGAGGTTTATCGGCCAGAACCTTTCGTCCAATCGTTGGATCGAAACGCAGTGGTATATTTACTCGGTCGTCTTCTTCCTGATGTTCGCCTACAACCTGCGCCACAATGTCAACGTGCGCGTGGACTTTCTCTACGCCAAGTGGAGTGCGCGACGCAAGGCCTGGATCGATTTCTTGGGGACGGTGTTGTTTCTGATCCCCTTCTGCATCATGGGGATTTGGGCGACGATCACGCCCGTGCTGTTCTCATGGCGCCTTTGGGAAATGTCGCCCGATCCAGGAGGATTGCCGCGCGCGCCGATCAAAACTTTCATCATCGTCGCCTTCGCGCTGTTGTTGTTGCAGGCGATTGCGCAAGCGATCAAATACGCTGCTGTGCTGACCGGCCATCAAGAAGTGCAGCGCGAAATCGAGCAAGAAGCAACTCCAGTCGACCTATCCTGAAACCGTTGAGGAGCTGAATATGGGGTATGAATGGCTGGCCGTGGCCATGTTCGTGGGGTTCTTTTTCATTTTGATGTCCGGATATCCGGTGGCGTTTTCCTTCGCGGGAGCTGCGATTGTCTTCGGGCTGATCGGCCTCTCCGTCGATGCATTTGACTTTAACCTCATCCGTCTGATGCCGAACCGTTGGTTTGGCACAATGAGTGATTTCACGTTGCTGGCGATCCCTTTCTTCGTCTTCCTCGGCGCAATCTTAGAAAAATCCGGCATCGCAGAGGAACTGTTAGAGACGACAGGAATTTTGTTGGGACCCCTACGCGGGGGCATGGCGTTGGCCGTGGTGTTGGTCGGCACTTTGCTGGCGGCGGCGACCGGCGTCGTGGCCGCAACGGTGATCGTGATGGGTTTATTGTCGTTGCCCGTGATGTTGCGCTATGGCTATGACAAGGAGCTGGCCACCGGCGTCATTGTGGCGTCCGGCACGCTGGCGCAGTTGATCCCGCCGAGCCTGGTGTTGGTCGTGCTGAGCGATCAGATCGGCGTTTCGATTGGGGATCTCTTTCTGGGCGCTTTGATCCCGGGGCTGATGCTCTCCGGAGCCTATGCGTTGTATGTCATCGTCCTGGCGTTGATCAAACCAGGTGTAGCGCCGGCGTTGCCCAAAGAGGCGCGCTCCTTAAGCGGAGGGGCGCTCTTCTGGCGCGTGGTGCTTGCCGTTGTGCCGCCGATTACATTGATCTTTGCCGTCTTGGGAAGCATCTTTTTCGGCATTGCAACGCCCACGGAGGCAGGCGCTGTGGGCGCCGTGGGTGCATGCATTCTGACCTGGCTCAAGCGGAGGCTGAATGTCAAAATCCTGGTGGAGGCTGCCACGGCGACGGCGCGCATCACCGGTCTTGTCATCATGATTCTCTTTTGTTCGACCTTTTTCAGCGTGGTTTTTGACGGCCTGGGAGGCACGCCCTTTTTCAAAGAACTGTTGACCAGCCTACCAGGAGGCTACTGGGGGTTTTTACTCGTGGCCAATCTCGCCATCTTTCTTTTGGGCGTTTTTTTGGAGTTTATCGAAATTTCCTTTATTGCCATGCCGATCCTGGTGCCCGCCGCCAGTGCGCTTGGCCTGGATATGGTCTGGTTTGGGGTGATGATGGCCGTCAACTTACAGACCGCGTTTGTCTCACCCCCGGTCGGCTTTTCGCTCTTCTATTTACAGAGCGCCGCTCCTCCAGAAGTGACGACCGCCGATATTCACAAAGGCGCCATCCCGTTCGTCGTCATCCAGCTCATCGTCCTCCTGATCGTCATCTTCTTCCCCGAGACAGTGCGTTGGCTGATCACCCTCGCCGCCGGATAACGACCAAGATAAAAGGGAGCCGTCCGTGCTGAAAGCGGCTCCCTTTCACTTCAGAACAACCCCTGGTTGGAATCAAGGATTATTTCAGCAAATTGTGCACAAAGTTCATCATGCTATACTCGTTGATATTGTGCCATCCCTGCACGGATGTGCGGAAGGCGTCCCACTCCTTGTAAATTCTTGCAAAGTCTGCATCGGCTGCGGAGAACTCTTCGTATAGCTCATCAGCCGCCGCTTTTGCAGCAACGAGGATCTCTTCGCTGTAAGGCCGCAACTTGGCGCCTGCCTCAACCAGGCGCTGAAGGGCTGCGCCGTTGAGCGCGTCATAGCGCGCCAACATTGTCACATTGGCGACGTAGGCGGAGTATTTGATCGCCTCCCGATAGAGCTCCGGCAGCTTCTTCCACTCGTCGAGGTTGATTTCCACTTCCAGGGCGGGGCCCGGCTCCCACCAGCCAGGGTAGTAGTAGAATTCGGCGGCTTTGTTTAGCCCAAGTTTTTCATCATCATAAGGGCCAACCCACTCCGCAGCGTCAACGGCGCCGGTCTGCAGCGCCTGGAAGATCTCGCCGCCCGGCAGCACCTGGACGGTCACGCCCAGCTTCGCCATGACCTGACCGCCAAGCCCGGGAATGCGCATTTTGAGGCCGTTGAGGTCCGCCGGCGTATTGATCTCCTTACGGAACCAGCCTCCCATCTGCGCACCGGTGTTGCCGGCCGGGAATTGAATGACGTTGAATTTTTCCTGATAGAACTCCTGCAGCGTCGCCAGGCCGCCGCCTTCATAAAACCATGCGTTCTGCTGTTGAGCGGTAAGACCGAAAGGAAGCGTTGTGCCGAACGCCGTGGCCGGGCTTTTGCCGACGTAGTAATAGGAAGCGGTGTGTCCGATCGGAACGGCGCCCTGAGACACGACGTCGAGCACCTGGGTGCCCGGCGCCAGCTCGCCGGCGGCGCGCGGCTCGATGATGAATTTGCCGCTGGTCATCGCCTTCACTGCATCGGTGAAAGCTTGGGCGCCGCCAAAAATGGTGTCAAGCGCCAGCGGCCAACTCGTTGCCATCTGCCATTTGAGCTCGGGCAGCGCGGCATCCTGCGCAATTGCCTGCTGAATTTCCTGGGCGGCGGGCGTGGCGCCAAACGTGCAGCCGGCCGCCAACCCAATGACAGCGCCGCCGGCCGCCTTGGTCGCCATGCTCGTCAGGAACTCTCGACGGTTCATGTGAGTCCTCCTTTTTGAAGATTCAATTGTTCTGGAACGGACAGGTGCGCAAAATGGAAGGTGAGGGCATTGTAGCGAAACGATGATGGGTTGTCAATCTCGCTTTTGAATGCCAGGAGAATTGAAAATGAGGAGAAAAATGTCAGCAGAGTTGGCTTGCGCTGTCGCCGGAAGAGTCGAGCATCGATATCTCAGAATGGGAAGGCGTCCTGTGGAGAAACGAACAGGACGCCCTCTCGAAGAGTGAGTTCGTTCCCTTTATCACCACCCTCGCACCGCCATTTTGTCGGCTTCACTCAACGTGTCGAGGTTGACGCCGACCATCGGCTCCCCCAGATCCTCGCTGACTTCCGCCAGAATCTGGGGATCGTTGTAGTGCGTGACGGCCATGACAATGGCGCGGGCGCGTTTTTCCGGGTTGCCGCTCTTGAAGATGCCGGAGCCTACGAAAACGCCGTCCATGCCGAGCTGCATCATCAACGCCGCGTCGGCCGGCGTGGCGACCCCACCGGCCGCAAAGTTGACCACCGGCAGCCGCCCCAGCTCCGCCGTGAGCTTCACCAACGAGTACGGCGCCCGGATTTCCTTGGCGTAGGCGAAGAGTTCATCTTCATCCATGCTGCGCAGGCGGCGAATGGCGCCGTTGACGGCGCGCGCGTGGCGCACGGCCTCGACGATGTTGCCGGTGCCCGCCTCGCCTTTGGTGCGGATCATGGCGGCGCCTTCGGCGATGCGGCGCAGCGCCTCGCCCAGATCGCGGGCGCCGCAGACGAAAGGCGTGGTGAACTTGTGCTTGTTGATGTGGTGCTCTTCATCCGCCGGCGTCAACACTTCGCTCTCGTCGATGTAGTCGACGCCCAGCGCCTGCAAAATCTGCGCCTCGACGAAATGTCCGATGCGCACTTTCGCCATCACCGGGATCGTCACCGCCTCGATAATCTCTTTAATCTTGCGCGGGTCGCTCATGCGCGCCACCCCGCCATCTTTGCGAATGTCGGCGGGCACGCGTTCGAGCGCCATGACGGCGCAGGCACCCGCCTCCTCTGCAATGCGCGCCTGTTCGGCGGTGACGACATCCATGATGACACCTCCCTTGAGCATCTGCGCCAGCCCCACCTTGACGGCGAAACTGCCCGTGATCACATCGTTTTGTTCGCTGGCGCCGTTGCGTGTGCGGTTGCTCGAGTCGTTCATGCTGGCTGCTCCTTCTGAATCTGGACTTTCATTGCTTCCCTATCGCTTCACAGGCGACTTGCGTCGGCTCCCGTCGGATTTGCGCATCTGCAAGTCTGATCTCCGTCGCATTGGTGCAATCGGACTTTCCATTGTATGTCTAAACGTCGCCTTTGCTCAAAAGCGCGCTGCGCATGTTTCGAGAGGAGGGGGTGCACTTCCTCCGCCAACAACGTCGGCCTTGCGTTCTCGCTTCACACCGCCGCTGCGCTTCCATACAAGATGCACTCCGCAACGCCTTTTCATCAATTTGGCGACGCCCTTCGCTTTCAGTAAACTGGAAAGACTGCGCAAATCAGGAAAGGCGGAGCGTCTGTGTTTGAGGTGGTTTTTTTGGGAACATCGGCTTCGGCGCCCTCGGTGCAGCGCGGGCTGTCTTCGGCATTGGTGCTGGCGAACGAACACCGCTTCATGATCGATTGCGGCGAAGGCACGCAGCGCCAGTTGCTGCGCACCGGCCTGGGTTTTCGACGGCTGGATAAAATTTTGCTCACCCATGGTCACCTGGATCATATTCTGGGGTTGGGCGGGTTGGCCTCCACGTTAGGGCGTTGGGAGGCGCTGGAAGAGCTGAACATCTACGGCGGCGCTATGACGCTGGCGCGCGTGCAGATGTTGATGGAAGTCGTTTTCGGCCCAGGGCAGATTGCCGGCTCCGGCGTGACGCTCAACCTGCTGGAGCCTGGCGTGCTCTTCGAGGATAAGCACTTCACATTGACGGTGATTCCGGTGCAGCACCGTGGGCCGGATTGTTTCGCATTTCTATTTGAAGAGAGGCCGCGACGCCCGTTTCTGGCGGAGAAAGCGGAGGCGCTCGGCATTCCGCAGGGGCCGGTGCGCCGTGAATTGGCGCAGGGACGCGCGGCGACGCTGCCGGACGGCCGCGTGATCCAACCCGAGGACGTGCTCGGCCCACCGCAGCGCGGGGCAAAGCTCTTCTTCGTCGGCGACGTCAGCCACACCGGCCCGTTGCATAAGCCCGCCGAGAACGCTGACCTGCTCGTGATCGAGGCGACCTATCTGGAGGTCGATAAACAGCTTGCCAGGCAGCATGGTCACATCACCGCCGCCGGCGCCGCAAAACTGGCGCGCAATGCAGGCGTGCGTCAGCTCGTGTTGCACCATGTGAGCAGAAGATACACGACGCAACAAATTCTGGAAGAAGCGCAGGCCATTTTCCCCAACACCCTGGTCGCCAACGACTTTGACTGCTTCAGCGTCCACAAAGACAAGCCGATTGCGCTGCGCAGCTTGCGCCAGAAGTAAGGCGCCCGGCCCGCTCAATCGGGCCCCTCTTCACGACGGATCACAACAGAGTGCACGCGCAAGAGCCTGGACGCAGGTCAATTGCGGATCGATGGAAAGGAGGTTTTCATGGAAGACTTGATTCTGCGTCGCGTGTCTGTCCACGATCGATATCAGCTTGAGCTTAAACTCGGCTATCCGCTGCAGCGGGAGCGCGCCACGCGTTACCGGATCGACACCTATCTCTTTGCGCCCTACTCGTTGGGCGTCAACGCGGGCAGCTATCCCCCTGAAGAATTCTATCGCGATATTCAGCACTATGTGCGCATGAAAACGCCTCTGCTTCAGCTTCAAGAAGTGCTGGAGAGTCCTCGTTCGCCGTTGGTGCAGGTTGAATCCTCGTTGCAGGCCCTCGGCGACGGACTGACGCCTCAG
>NZ_CAKZMJ010000003.1:0-5000 GCF_937128415.1 uncultured Caldilinea sp. | reverse complement strand
GTCGCCCTCCTGTCCGCCCAGGTTGCGCAATGCGCTCTCCAGCTCATCGAAAGAGAACTCTTCCAACAGCCCAAAAATGAAACGCATGCACATCGGGCTGCTTTGAGCCAACGTGTAGATCGCCTCGGCGTGGCGTTGCGCTCTCCCGCGCACGGTCTGCGGCGCGCGCGCCGCAATGAACGCATCCAAATCCTCGCGAGGAAGGCCGGTCAGATGGATGTGTTGGTGCTGCACCAAACTGGCGATATTGGCGCTGAACTTGCGATCGATCAGGATGATGCGCGACTTGCCTTCACTTTCATGGAGATGCCCGATAATTTCCACCAGGGTGGCGAGCTCGCGTTCGGTGGCGCCCGCCAGTTTGTCGAGGATCAACAGACGGCGTCGCTTGTACAGTTGTTCGAGGATGCCGATGCCCCAGCGATCGTCGCTGGAGCGCGTGAGCGCAGTGCCCAGCACCGTATCCATCGTGCGCACCACGTCGTAGAGGCGGAAAGGGCTGATGCCTGCAGGGCTGACCTGGATGATGCCGTCGGAGAAGTGGTGGAAATGGTTCCAGGCGGCGGCGACGGCCAACGTGCTCTTGCCGTCGCCCTGTTCTCCGCTGATGGCGATGGCCGGCAAATCATCCCGGCCGGTCAACCATTCATGCAGCGTAAGAAGGCGGGCGCGGCTGCCCACAAAACCTTGCAGCCGGTAGGCGGTTAAGTTGTTCGGCGTCGCAGCAGGGTCCACAGTAATCTCTCCCGAACAGGGATGGGTCATTAAAGCACAATGCAAGGCCATTCACTGGCTGCGGCGATCTCTTCCTGAATAGACTCGGCGAAGGTGAACCCTTCTGAAAGGCGACCGTAGGCGCGCTGGAGTGCGCTCCGATCCAGCAAAATCAGGTCCGGTCGGGTGCGCCGTGCCAGCTGATTGATGTTGAGCGGCGTCACCGACTCGACATAGTCGACGCGTTCGATCACGCGACGCTCGACTGCCTGGGGGCGCTCGATGGCGTCGCTCACGATCACCTGGATCTCCGGGTTCTTCTGAAGTTGTTGCAGCGCCACCGTGCCGGCGGAATCCGCTCCGATCAACCAGATGCGCATAAGATTTCCTCCTGTAGGTCGTTCAGATCAGCCCCAGTGTCGTCAATGCTAAAAAAATTACGCCGATCAGCAAAACAGAAGGCGCTCCAATGATCAGACCTGTCGTGATCATTTCTTTGCGCGTGACGGCGCCTGACACCGCCACCAACGTCATCCGCGCTGAGGCGCCTGGCAGCATATAGGCGATGCCGAGCGCAAGAAAGGCGGGCAACACCAGCCGAACCGGTTCGATGCCGCTCGCCTGCCCCACCGAGATCAAGAGCGGCGCAAGGATGGCGCCCAGCGCCACATTGTTCATAAACTGAGTCAGTAAAAAGCTGATGCCGATCACCGCAAAGAGCACAACGACGAAAGGAAGTTGCGCCAGCATCGGCGCCAACGACTCGGCGAACCAGGCGCTGGCGCCGGTCTTTTGCAGCGCATCGCCCAGGGTGAAGCCGGCTCCGATCACCAGGAAGATGCCCCAGTTGACGCCCTTGAGGTCATTCCAGTTGACGACCTCGCTGACCGACAGAAAGGCGACGGCCACGATCGAGACGATGGCGCTGCTGAGCAGTGTTTGCGGCAGGCCGAGCATTCCCTCGATCGGGCTGCCGAAGACCCACAACACCACACAAAGGCCGAGCACCCATAGAATTTTGAGTTGCGTCTCTGTGAGCGGCCCAAGCCGCACGAATTCGCGCAATGTGGGCATAATTTCGAGCCTGATCGGAGGCAGCCTGACTACAAGCATCAACATCCACCATGTCAGGGGCATGAGCAAGAGCACGATCGGCGTAGCGTAGATGGCCCAGTCCATAAAGGTGAACGGTCGGATGGCGTTGAGATAGCCGGCGGCGATGGCGTTTTCGCCGCTGCCGACGACGGTCGCCATGCCGCCCAGGCTGGCGGCGTAGGCGATGCCGAGCACAAGGGCCGCCATGACGCGTCGCGCTTGTTCGGGCTGCGGCACATATTGGGCGATGGTGAGCGCCACGGGGATCAACACAGCGGTGGTCGCAGTGTTGAGCACCCACATGCTCAGCAGCGTCGTCATCAACATCAGGTTGAAGAGCAGCCTCGGCAGATGTCCGCCGCTGGAGACGATGGCGTAGATGGCCAGCCGTCTCGTCAGGCCGTGCTTGCGCAGCGCCTCGGCCAGAAAGAGGCTCGAAAGCACCAGAAAAAGCGACGGCTGTGCAAATGCCCCGAAGGCGCCGCCCACATCGTCGATGCCCAACGCCACCTGGGCGACCGGAACCAGGAGCGCCGCAATGGGCAGCGGAGCAGGCTCCAGCGCAAGCATGGCGCCGGTGAACACAAAGAGCGCAATGGCGCGCTGACCTTCCACCGAGAGGTTGTCGGGAAACGGCAACCAGAAGACCGTCGCCGTCAGCCCCAGCACCAGAAAGAAGCGACGCAGGTCGAAGACAGCCTGTCGCGTCGCCTGAAGGGGGTATTGGATGAGCTCCATCGCCGTCCTGCGCCGTTGAATGCGCCGTTTGCTGGTCGTGGTGCGCGTGGTCGCGCTGCGACGAGGAGGGGACGGCGCTGCAGCAGGTTTGGCGCCCGCCTTCGCGGCGGCGGGCGGACGGAGACCATCGGGCTGTTTGCCTGCACGGCGCCAGGACGCTCGCTCCGGCAATGTGGATTTCAAACGCGAGCGATGGAAGGTCATTTCGCACCTGAATGGGTTCTCAGAAAAAGATGGAGCAACGCTGAGCGCCTGCGAAATATGCAGGCGTCGAACGGCGGCTTCTGGAACAGACTCCGTTCAGTTGTTGACCGCACCGGCGCAGAGCCTCATTCCTGCCAAAGCGGGGCCGCTTTGTGGGTTCTTTTCCAACGCTTTTTGCAACCATACGACAGCTTCCTCGCACTCACGAGGCTCTTTATAAACGTGCGCCAATCCTGCAGTGTAGAAATGTTCCTCGCGCGCGGCATCGCCCATCAACCGCAATCCCTTGTCCAGGGCGGCAGCGGCGTCCTCGTAGTTGCGTCGGGCGTACAGGGCCATGCCCAAGGTGATCAGCGCAGGGGCGTAGTTAGGGTCCAGTTCCAGCGCTTGATTGAGGGTACGAATGGCGACAAGATGATCGCCGGTGATGTACAGCCCTTCGCCGAGCGCCGTCAACGTCTGCGGGGTTCTGCTGGCGTCCACTGCAGAGCGATAGGCGGCGATGGCATTGGCGAAATCTCCCAAGCGAATGCGATAGATGCGCGCCTTTTCCAGGTAAAGGTCGGCGCGCTGCGGCGCAAGCGCCAATGCCTGCTCCAGCGCCTGGATCGCTTCCCGCCCTCGTCCTTGTCGATCCAACAGATATGCCTTGTTGCGCAACGCCAGCACATTCTCCGGCTCCAGCTCGAGCGCCCGGTTGATGTAGGCCTCCGCCTGCGCCAGATTGCCGACGTCGGTGTAAATTTCGGAGATGATTGCCAGCGTCTCTGCGTTGTCCGGCTGCAACTCATAGGCGTCCAGTGCATAACGCATGGCGGTTTCGTAGTTGCCCAGCCAATCTTCCGCACGCGCCAGCGCCGCCAGCGCCTCCGGATCGGAAGGCGCCACCTCGACGGCTTTCGCCGCCACCTCGCGCGCCGCCTCCGCATTGCCTTCGATCAGAAACAGTCGCGACTTGACGATGTAAGGCTCGGGGTTTTGCGGATCCAAGGCGGCGACCCTCTCATAGGCGGCGATGGCGCCTGTGTAGTCCCCGCGTAAGAGGGCAGTCTGAGCTTCGGCCAGGAAGGAAGCTGCGCTGCGCGTGGGCGTCGGCGTTGGCTCCAGCGGACGTTCAAACAGCCAGGCCGGCTGCGTTTCATAGAGCACGATGGCGACGGCGATCAGCAGATACAACGGCCAGAAACGCCAGACCCCCCGCTGCCGACGTCGTCGCGGCCGATAGTCGTAGTCCAGGTGCATAGCCGCAATTATATCACAACGGCCTCGCGTCTTCCGTAGCAGGCGAACAACTGACCTGCAGCATCGAACACATGGGGATCGTAGTAGAGGCGAAGCAGCGGCAGATTCACCTCCAACTGCGGCCCTTCCACGATGCTGGAGAAGGGCGCCCCGCCCAGGACGCGACAAACTTGCGTCAGATAAAGGCGATCCAACGCGCCATCCGCCAGCAACATGTGCGCGATCTGCGGTCCGGCGGCGGAGTAGATGAATCGATAGCCCATTTCTCCCATCAGCTGCACAAATGCGCGACCCTGCACCTTTTCGTCGCCCGCCGTCAGCACCTGCCCAAGTTCAGCTTCCAGGGCGCGGACGCGCTCTGGATCGGCCTTGCGATGCGTGACGACGAGCACGCGTCGCCCGCCATGCGTCAACGCCGCCGGGATCGGAAAATCGAGCGACCCGCTGACGACGACCAGGTCAGGCTGCGGCGGGAGCCCTTGCGCCGCCCGCCACGCCTGCAGATCGGCGAAGCGCGGGTCGTCGTAGACGCGCAAAATCTCCTGCGCCTTGCCCGCCGCATAGTCGCGCAGATAGCGGCCGGTGGTGATGATCAGGTCGGCCTGGATCGCCAGCTCCTGGAAGAGACGCCAGTCTCGCTCGTTGGCGATTTGAGGAGGCACTTTCATGCCGCCTTTTTCTTGATCCGGAATGGCGATGCGCCCGTCGAGGCTGGCGACAAAGTTGGCGTAGACGAAGGGCGTCTGCGTTGCCATCCGACGCAGCTCATGCCCAAGATACAGCCCCTTGAGCGGCAGCGTCGCCGTATGTGGATACAGTTGCAGGATCGCGTCGTCTGTCATCTCCAACCCTCATCGCACCTCAATCCGCTCGGCCTGCGGCTCGCCGAGGAAAATGACGCACAAAATGATGCAATTGGTCGATTCAATTTCTTTTCGATACAATGGCGATGCATAGACAAATTTCCCAGTGCATCAATTGTATCATCCGCCCATGGTTTGCCATCA
>NZ_CAKZMJ010000002.1 GCF_937128415.1 uncultured Caldilinea sp. | reverse complement strand
TCTTATACATCAAAGTAGACGGAAAGCGCACCGACAGATGACGGAAAAGAAGGCGGTTTTGGAAATCAGGGCCGTGGTATGTAGCGAACGCCGTGGTCGCCGGCCACGACCAGATCGGTCGCCATATTGAGGAAGAGGCCATGCTCGACGAGACCGGCGCGTGCGCCAAGCCGCTGCGCCAGGGCCTCCAGATCGTCGATGGGGCCAAAGTTGCAGTCGACAATCCAGTTGCCATTGTCGGTGACGTAGGGCGTCCCTTCCGCAGTCATGCGTAGATTGACCTGCGCGCCCAGCGAAGCCAGGTGGCGCACCTGCGAGGCGTATCCAAAGCGCATGATCTCGATCGGCACAGGCCACTTCACGCCGAGCTGAGGCGAGAGTTTGCGTTCATCGACGACAATCACGAGACGCCGGCTGGCCTGCGCCACGATCTTTTCGCGCAGCAGCGCCCCTCCGCCTCCTTTGATCAGGTTGAACGCCGGGTCGACTTCATCGGCGCCGTCGATGGTGACGTCGATCTCGCGCGGCAGATCGTCGGAAAGCAAGGGGATGCCCAGCGCCATCGCCTCTTGAAGGGTGGCCAATGACGTGGCGACGCCCACGATGTTGCGCAATTCGCCGCTGCGCACCATGGCGCCGATGCGCCGCACTGCGTGGATGGCGGTGCTGCCGGTGCCCAGGCCAACCACCATGCCCGACTCCACGAAGCGCACGGCGTACTCGCCTGCTTCTCGTTTGAATGTGGCATAGGCATCGACAGGTTGAGCGGTTGATTTTGAGACAGTTCTGTCCGTCACGGGCAATTCTCTCCAACAGCGTGAAGTTCAATCGGAAGACATGCGCTCCAGCCCATAGCGGGCGGCGCCGATCAACGCCGCCTGCGTCAACACGACGTGGACGGGAATCCGGCTGATCATCTCCGAGAAGCGCCCTTTGTGGGTGAAGGCCCGCATAAAGCGCTCCCCGCGCAACAGCGGCAGGATGCGCGGGGGGATGCCGCCGCCCAGATAGACGCCGCCGGTGGCCAGCACTTTGAGCGCCAGGTTGCCCGCCTCTGCGCCGAGCACGCTCACGAACATTTCCATCGCGGCCACGCACAACGGGTCCGGCTCAACGGGGTCGAGGGCCGCCTGCACGATGATAGGCGTGCGGTCGTCCGTCGTCGCCAACGCCTGCGCAATGCGCGGCGACTCGGGGAAACGGCCGCTGTCTCGGAAAAAGTCATAAATGTTGGGGATGCCGATGCCGGAGCAGATGCGCTCGTAGCCGGCGTGGCCGTAGCGCTTGAGCAGAAAGCGCAACAGTTCGATCTCGACTTCGTCGTTGGGGCCGAAGTCGGTGTGGCCGCCTTCAGAGGCGTAAGCCATATAGGAGCTTCCGGTCCAGACCAGAAAAGCTTCGCCCAGACCGGTGCCCGGCGCGATCACGGCGATGGCGCCGTATTCGGCAGGCTCGCCTTTGTTGAGCGTTTCAAGGTCGGCCGGGGTCAACTGCGGTACAGCATAGGCGGTCGCCTGCAGATCGTTGAGCAGCCAGACGCGTCGCAGGTTGAGTTCGGCGGCGAGCGCTGCGCTGTCGACGATCCATGGGAGGTTGGTGAGCTGCGCCCGTCCACCGATCACCGGCCCGGCGACGTCGAAGCAGGCGTATTCCACAGGGAGATTGGTCCGAGCGATGAACTCGCGCACCATGTCGGCCAGGTCGGTGTATTCTGCGCTGGGGAAGATTGCTTCCGCCACAGGGCGTCGCGGACCTTCGGCGAGCGAAAAGACGGCCAGCTGCGTCTTGGTGCCTCCGATGTCTCCTGCTAAGAGCATTGCACGCGTCTCCTTCAGAGGGATGGGTCGAGAATATTGATAGGTCGATTATATCATGGGCCAAAAGGAGAATGGGATGGGGCGCGTCTGCAATTCACAATCGGTGGGCGTCGCATCCAGGAAGCTTCTCATGGAGCTTTCCAGATTTCATAGAGCGCTGCGCCGTCCCGCTGCGTGAAGCGACGCTCCAACACCGGCGTTCGTCCGCGCGCCGCCACAGCGGCGAAGAAGCGCTCCCGGCGCCCCTGGAACACGGTCGCCTGCTCGCTGTGCAGCAGGTAAACGTTGTCCGGGTTATCCAGAAAGACGGCGAGCCGTTGCTCGAATTCGTCATCCGGCGCTGCGGGCGACGTATATCCAAAAATTTCGATCGGCGTCACCGCACCCTCGGACAAAAAGCGCACGGTGGCGTCGATGCCCCAGTCGAGCGCAACCGGCGCCCCCAGGCCGTTGTAACGCAGATGATAAGCCAGGTGATAGCTGGCGTCGGAATGGTCGGCGAGGCCGCCGCTCTGCGCCAGCGCGCGGTGATAGGCGACGGTGTTGGCGAGATCGACGATGAAAACTGCCAGGAGCAGCCCGGCCGTGAGCGAACGTAAAACTCGCAGCGACGTAGATAGACTGGCTTTGGCGCGCGATCGCTGCGCAAAGAGCGCGCCCGCCGCCACCGCGATCACGCCCAGCGCCAACGGTTGGAGCAATGCATAGTGGGTGATGAAGAGGTCGCTCACGGTGAAGATGCTCAGCGCCACTGCGCTCAGAAGCAGCGAAAGCGGCGGCGCCACCTGTTGCGGCGCGCGCAACAGGCCGAGCGCAACGATCAGCAGCCCAACCCAAGGCGCCACGGGGTTGGCGAACACTGCGCCGAGATACCAGAATTGATCTCCGCGTAAAATCTGAACAAGCTGGCCCAAGCGGGTGACAAGGTTAGCGCCCAGCGCCAGATTGTCGACGCCGTAGTAGCTGCGCCCCAGATTGGCGACGATGCTGCTCAGCGTGCCGCCGCTTTGCAGGTTGAACCAAATCAGCGGCGTCAGCGGCGCGGCGAAGGCGAGCGCCGCCAGTCCCAATGTCGATGGAGCGAGAGCCAATGGCTTGTCTCCCGCGCGTCGCCGACGGAGCCAGGCGAGGAGTGCAAAGAGCGCCAGCGGCGCAATCACCCAGATGGCCAGCAGCTTGGCGTACAGCGCCAGCCCGGCGGCCAACGCTGCAATCACCAGCGCGGCTGGGCGACCGATGCGCAGCCAGCGGATCGTCTGCCAGATGCATAAGAAGACAAAGACCTGGGTCACATTGGTGACAAAGACGCCTTGTCGACTCCAGAAGACGAACCCCGGCGACGCGGCGATCCACCAGACGGCGAGCAAACCGGCGAAGGAGATCGGCGCAGGAGAAGGCCGGCCATCGACGGTCGTTCTGCTGCGCCAGGCCATCCACTCGGAGATGCTGCGCTCCGCCAACAGCAGGGCCAACAGCCCGCAGAGCACCGGCAGCGCGCGCAGGTTGGGAACACCGATGCCGGTGAAGGCGAGAAAAGGCAGCGCCAGGTAGACGTTGAGCGCGCCGATGTAGTCTTGCACCATCAAGGGGAAGGTGCGCCCCATCACCTCCACGCCGACGCCGCGAAACGCTGTGATGGGCGCGCCGGTCAGAATCTCCATGGCGTTGAGGCCGGCCTCGCGCGCTTCGTCATAGTGCAGGCCGGGCAGCCCAAGTTGATGGAAAGCCAGCGCCAGATAGAGCGCCAGCCCGGTCAGCAAGGCGATGCGGCGGAGCGTCATAAGGCGGACAGACGATGCAGGGGGTTATTCGGCGAACAGAAAAACTTCGCTGACCATGCTCTGATAATTCCAGCCGCTGGCGTAGATGCGAATGGAGTCGATGCGCGCCGGACGCGTATCTTTCAACAGCTCCATGAGGTTGGGCGAGCGATAGGTGTACCAGGTGAAAGGCGGAATCTTTTCACCGTTGACGATCTTCCAGTTTTCGTTCTCCGGGTCGCGATAATAAAAGCCATGCCCCCACGCCAGCTGTTTGCCGTAAATGTCCGTATATGTGATTTCGACGCGCAGCGGATATTCGGAGCTGAGATAGCCGGCGCCCGGCAGGCTCTGGAAGAGCAGTTTGACGTCGAGCTGGAGAATCAGGCTGTCGTAGACGTTGACGTCCCTGCCGATGTGCTGCCGAATGCCGACCTCGGTGGGAACGTTGTCCTCGCCCTGCCGAATAAAATAGGCGACGCGGCGGCCGTCGCGCTCCATGATGCTGACGCGGCCCGGCGTAACATTTTGTGCGATCACGTAGCTTTCCCAGGTGTCGCGCATCGCTTCGGTGAAGTTGCCGTTGCGCAGCAGGTTTTCCGTGGCCGCCAGCGGTGCGTCGGCGAGGGCGTCGGCCGTCATCCATCCGCGCAGCCCGGACGTCACGACGAGCGAGGCGAAGCCATCTTTTTGCATCACCGCCTCGCCTGCGCTGACCATCACGCTGGTCTGCTCCGGCGTCACCGCAATCTGATAGCTGCCGGTGGAGAGATCGACCTCGCCGTGTGGGGTGACGAGATGAACGGCGAAGGGGCGACGTTCGCCGCTGTTGGTGAAGACGCGCAGCTGGCCGCGCTCCACCGTCAATTGCGCCTGGTGCGGAGCGCTGCTCATCGAAAACATCGGGCTGCGAATGCGGTCGATGCGCAGCCGCGTGCCGGAGAAAATCTGGACGCTGCCCAGGGACTGGTCGTCATTGCGTTCACTGATTAAGCGGATCGTGGCCTGCGTTGGGCTGTCTCCCGCCTCGATCACGCTGCCCTCCACCACCTGGTCGCGCAGGTCGGTGATGGCGATCGGCTCCAGCGAACGCGGAGGGTAGAGCAGGACTGTGCCCTGCGTCGGGTCGAGCACGGCGGCCTGTTTGACAGTGGCAATCTCGATGAAGTGGCGGATGGCAAGCGGCACGGTGATGGCGAGCGTGACGAAGATGGCGAAGCTGGTCAGCAGCACAATCCACGCCAGGCGCTCGGGATTTTCGCGCAGGCGATGGCGGGGCTGGGCGCTCCAAATGGTTTCCGCCGAGGAGGTGTGCATCGGCTCTGAACTCATGGTCGCTCCTGCCCCTCATCCGGGGCTGTCTCTCCTCCCGTCGTCGGGCGGGAGGCGTTCAACAGCGCTGAAAGCCGCTCGATCCAGTAACTTGCATCCTGATCGGCTGGATTGACTTCGAGCGCGGCGCGGAACCACTCGATCGCCTGCGCCAACTCGCCGCGCTCTTTATAGATCAGGCCGAGGTGATAGTGAACGTTGGGCGCTTTCGGATCGATCTCCAGGGCGCGTTTGTAAGCGCGGATGGCTCGTTCTTGCTGTTGGGGGCCGGAAAGCTCCAGTCGCCCCAGATGCGCCGCCGCCAGGTTGACCCAGATCATGGCGTTGTCGGCGTGCAGCTCGGCGGCCTTGCTCAGCACCTGCTCCGCCTTGCGCCATTTCGCCATGAGAATGTAGGCGCCGCCCAGGTTGAGCGCCACGTCGGGGTGGGTGGGCGCCTGTTCATAGAGCGGAAGCAGCTTTTCCAGCGCAGCCTGCGGTTGGTTCATGCGCAGCAGCCAGGCGCTTTCGGCCAATGCGCGCTTGAATTCCTCCGACTGTGACTCAAAGGACATAACCTCTCCCTTTTGCCCTGCGCCATAAACGCCTTGCTCCTCCTGGCGCAGGTGCTCTGATGCCCTGGCGATCGAACGAATTGGCGAGTGGACAGGTTCCCGTCGATCACATAACAATACTGCATGCCGCCGCGAAGCTGCAAACCGCCGCAGCAGGCGCGTGTTGCTTCCCCGTGTAGGCGTGCCGCGCAACGTTTCACAATTGATTGCGTAATTCAATTAATGAATAATGAACAATGCGTGGATGCGTTTTACGCAACGAAACATGCATCAAGAAACGCGTTAAAAGTTATCCAACGAAAGGACGTCTGCGATGACATATCCTGGCGGGACGCCAATCATAGTGAAGAAAGAGCCGGGCTGCCTGGTGCAAATCCTGTGGTTTGTTTTTATCGGCTGGTGGCTGGGTAGTTTCGCTGTGACTGCGGCTTACATTTTCTTTTTATTGATCGTGACCATTCCGCTGGGGATTGCGATCCTGAACCATATTCCGATGATCATGGCGTTGCGTCAGCCCGACCGCCTGATCACGCCCTATGGCGAAGTCCGGGTTCCGCAGTATCCCTTTCTGGTGCGGGCGCTGTGGTTTATTGTGGTGGGCTGGTGGCTGGCGGCGATTGCGCTTTCGGTCGGCTACCTCTTGTGCATGACGATCATCGGCCTGCCGCTGGGCTTTTGGATTTTCGACAGGGTGCCGGGGCTGCTGACGCTGCGGCGAGATTAAGGCGCAATTCATTCGAGAAAGAGGGTTCATGCATGTAAAGAGAGCGGGCGTTTGGCCCGCTCTCTTCGCGCATGACGTGCGCCCCTGACAGGACTCGAACCTGTGCACCCGGCTCCGGAGGCCGGCGCTCTATCCTCTGAGCTACAGGGGCAGTTGTTTATGAATAGTATACATCAGGTTGGGCGAGGGTTCAAAGCCGATCTGTTCCGTTATTGAAAAAGAAACAAGCGAACCGAGACTCTGTGCGCTTATAGGATGCACAGATCAAAAGATTCGCTGAATGCGCTTGCGGATTGAAGTGCTGGACCTCTCACCGTCGTGCAGAGCTGTTTCATGCAAGTATTGCATTCAAGCTTACAACATAGTATAGTGACGGCATCGAGTCCCGATTTTTCTCTTCTCAATGAACGCCTACTTGCACAATTGTTTCTCCTTTGGAGAGCCGAAAATTTTAAGGTTTGTATGTCGAGTGTGCGCACTACTGGGTGCGCACAAGGTTGATATCCTGTGAGAAAAGCAAAATCGTAAAGGGGCTTCAGCACATGTGCGCTCAATCATTGGATCAGTTTGAAAATTCAGGTGCGAAACCGGAAGAGATAAAAAGAACAGCGCGCATTTTGGAGACCGTCCTGCTGATTGCAACTTTTCCCAAAAAGTATCACCGCAAAGATTTGGTGGAGCGCTTTGAGATCAGCCCACGCATGATGGACAAGGACCTGGAGATCATTCGCCATGGCTTGAAACTCCCTCTGAGGAAAGATAGAAACGGTTATTACTTTGAACGAACTCCAGAGCTTCCGATGCTGAGGCTTGGTTTCGCCGAAGCATTGGCGCTCCTCATCGCCGTGCAATCTGCAAAGGGCGTCTCCGGATTGGGTGGCCCTGAACTGGCATCCGCCATCGCCCGACTGGAGTCATTGTTTCCTGATGAGTACGTAGTGATGTTGAGGCAATTGGCTAAGCCGGCTCCTCTCAGCAGTCACTATCAGCAACGACAAAAAATGCTGACATTGCTGACAAAAGCGCACATTGAAAAACGTAAACTTCGCATTCTCTACGAAACCGCTTCGCGCAACGGCGAAATTTCCGAGCGCGTCGTGTGCCCATATGCGTTGGTGCCATATGTACGCTCCTGGCAACTTGTCGCTTACTGCGAAAAACGACGCGATGTGCTGATGTTCAAGGTCGATCGCATTCTCGAAGCGACGATACTGGATTCGTCCTATGAGATTCCCGCCGATTTTGACTTTGATCGATATATGGGAAACGCCTGGGGGATGATGCGGGCAGGCGAGGAAGCGGTGGAAGAAGTCATTCTATTGTTCGAACCAAACGCCGGACGCTGGGTTGCTGAGGAGCAATGGCATAAGAGTCAGCAAGTCGAACAATTGGCGGATGGCAGCGTGCTTTTTAGAGTGCGCATTCCGGTCACCCCGGAATTTATGAACTGGGTCATGTATTACGGAGCTAAAGTGAAAGTGCTTCAACCGCAACATCTTCGAGAAAAGATTGTAGAGGAGCATCGGCGCGCAGCTCTACTGAATCAAGAGGAGTGATTCACCATGTTTAACTTTGCAGGCCACCTGTATTTCGACGTTGGCGTCGCGACCGTCACGGCGTTCGCCGACAAACGGCATCCTTCCGAGCTCACCGAAGCAGACCTGGAGCAGATTGCAGAGTACATGGAGGTTGAGTATCTGCGACAACCTCTCCGCTCCTTTTTAACCGTTGCGTTTCCCAACTCAGGCTTCACCCAACCTGCTTTCTTTGAGCAACCCGAAAAGCAAAAACTTTACGCTCATCGTGTTTTGAAAAGTTTTCGAGCAGACGCACAGCGAACGTCAGAAATTTGTGTATTCACCGGCAAGCCAGCGACGGCGGTTTCATATGATGTCAAAGATGAACTGCTTCCGGGGAGGGCTTTTCGCCAGCATATTCCTCTTCTGACCGGAGAAGAGCCGATCAACTTTTTCCCCTATGGGGACGCCGGCCTGCCCGTCTCGGGAGAGGCGATGCTTGCGATTCAAGCATTTCCTCTAGGGTGCGCTAAGGTGGGAGGGCGCCTTTTGGCGGTTCATTCAGACAACGATGAAATCCTCCTGCATTTCGCCGCCGCCTTTCTAAATCAAAATCGACGCGCCGTTCAGCTGGCCCGGGAGGCGGGAAGCACAAAATTGCCGGAGTCGCCGCTTTCAAGAGGCACACTGCTGATAGACACTCTTCTGAAGGCCAGTCGCATGCAAAAGGAGGCGCTGGAAGAGGAACAGGCGTTTTCTTTGACGGCGTATCATTTATCGAACAGTGGACAAGGCGTCAGTCTCGATATTTTTTATCTTCCTATGGAGATCATCGGCTTTCTGCGAGAGATGCAATCCGACAAGTATCGCCACCAGTGGGAGGCGATCGTTCGGAGAGCATGGGAGGTTGCGCCCACAAAAAAGGGAGGCAAACAGAAGCAAAGCGATTTTCAACCGCGTATCAACTGGCTTTATGAGGACATTTTCAATCTGCCCTGGAACGCCCAGAAGTTTGTGCGCATTTACTTTCTTCGTCAGGCGCTGCGCATGGCAAAACCTCTAAGCGGCGATCCAAGGGTCGGCTATTCTCTGCGTCAGGAAATTGAACTCGTCTCTTGGGGGATCACCGCACGTTTTCTAAGGAGAGTGATGAACATGGAGCAAGAACGCATTGAAGAAATTCGTAAGTTGGGCGACCGCCTGGCTGAGTACGTCAGTGTGGAGAACGATCGAAGGTTTTTCCAAGGTTTTCTGAGGGAGTCGCGCTATCCCTACTTTCGCAGCTTGCTGCTAAAAGCGAACCTTGCCAGCGTCAGACGCGGCAATCCACCGTTGATCACCCTTGAGCCATACATCACCGTATTCGAAGAGGGCGACGAAGTGGCGAGGGCCGACTGGAGTTTTGCGCGGGATCTGGTGCTGATCCGCATGATCGAGCGTCTGCATGAGACAGGTTGGCTGCGCAAAAATAGCGATGTAATTCCTGAGGATAATGCTGGAGAGATGCAAGCTGATCAAGATTAATTCCCTGCGTTGCACCGATCTATACCGGCTTTTTGAAACGAAAAGGAGAAGATCGATGTCTTTCGTAACCGGCCTCTTTTTGATTGACGCTCCAGCTTCTGCTTTGAACAACCTGGGGAGCGTGCCCGGCGCCCGCACAGACAACACCGTCGGCGTCAAAGTCATTCGTGCAAAAGATGGAACGTACCCTTATGTATCGGCGCAAGCGTTTCGTTACTGGCTGCGCACGACGCTGGAAAGCAGCGATCTAGGCTGGCAGGCTGCCCCGATCTATCGAGAGGAAAAGGTGGCCTACACCGACGCCAATCCCATCCGATGGTGGGACGATGACTTATTTGGATATATGCGTGCTCCTTCCAAGCGCACATCCGCAGTCGAAAAGCGCAGCGCCGATGCATCGCGCACAGAAGAAACGCCCACAACGGACACCGTGACGCGCGTTTCACCGTTCCGAGTCAGCACACTGGTGTCGATCGCCCCTGTAACCCTCACCGAAGACTTCGGCACCATGTCGCGCCATGAAGGCGACCCTGTGCCGCATGAACATCAATTTTACCGCACGACGTTGAAAGGTCTGTTTTCGCTCGATCTCGACGCATGTGGCACCTTCTCCTATCAACGTCGAACCGGCTTTCGCAATCTGGACGAAGAACGCGTCAAGGAGGCGCGACAGAAAAATCTGATTCATTTAGAAGATCGGAAGTCCTATCGTCTCCCGGTTGATGAGCGCGCCAAGCGAATCAGCACGCTCTTTGAGGGTTTTGCCGTGCTGGAAGGCGGGGCCAAACAGACGTTGCATTACACGGACGTTGCTCCGGCCCTGGTGATTATGGCTGTAACGAAGGGGGGCAACCATCTGTTCGGGCATGTGATCGGCGCCTCTGGACGTGGATTGCCTGAGTTTAAGATTGACGCTTTCAAAGAGGCGCTTGACGTCTTTCAAGATGATATTCTTTCGGACATCTACATCGGTTGGGTGAAAGGCTACCTAGACGATGAGCGCAAAAAAGTGGAAGCGTTCATTGCAGAAAGCGGCGCTCAAAACATTCAGATAAGCCACCCGCGAGACGCGTTTCGAGCCCTAGCTGAACAACTGCGCAAGGCGGAAAACCAGAAGTGGCTTGAATAGGAGGGCACATGCGCGTATTGAAAGTGGTGGCGGAAGGATTGACGACATCCTTCCGCTACCCTCACTTTATGCAACAAGTTCATCCAAGTTTTCCGGCGCCGCCGCCTGCAACCATCTACGGTCACATATGCAGCGCCTTGGGGGAATGGTTTGACCCGCAAGGGGTCAAAGTGGCGTACCAGTTCACACACCAAGGCATCGCACGCGACCTGGAACATATCGTCGTGGCGAAACCCGCCGGCGGCAAACTGGGCGAAACCACGCATCCCAAGGTTTTAGAGGGCAACATCAATCCATTCGAGCGAGAGATCTTCTTTCGACCTCGTTTGACTCTTTACATTAACCGTCCGGAATGGCTTTCGATGTTCCAGAGCCCGCGCTATGCAGTGGTGTTGGGGCGTTCACAAGATTTGTTCACCTACACCAGCGTTGAGGTTATCCAGCTCGAGCAGAGCGAACGGGCTTATTTCGGACATACAGTGCTCCCATATGAGATGGCGCTCCAGGCGCGTCGTGGGGTGACCGTTCTGATGCCTCGATTCATCGATTACAACAGGAATCGTCACCCAACTTTCCAGCGATACTTTGTCGTCCAAGAGCCAGTAGTGTTGCCCAACGAAGAAGGGCTGCGATTTGCAGAAGCTCGTTACGGACCCTACTGGACTGACCCGTATGCACCGAAGTTTAGAGACGCCCCTCTTGGGCTTATTTTTCTCAGTTTTGTTGGAGATGAAGGATGAGACGCCCCTTGTGCTGGCCTGATTGGCTGGAGGGTGTCTGGGCCAAAAGCGCGGAGAAAGGAGCAGGCGGCTCACCGGAATCATTGGCGCAACACACCTGGCTTGTGCTGGAGCGATTCAGCGACTTGACGCGCCTGCGCCCTCATCTTCCACAGGCCGTTGGCGCACCGAGATTATGGCACATCCTGTTCTGGTCCATCATGCTCCATGATTTTGGGAAAGCCGCCGGCGGATTTCAAGCGCGCTTACGTGGTGGGCCGCGTTGGCCGTATCGGCATGAAGTCTTGTCTCTGGCATTCATAGATTGGATTGCAGGGGCGTTCACCGCTGATGAACTTCCTTGGGTTGTTGCAGCGGTCGTCTCTCATCATCGCGACGCCGAGGAGATTCAAAATGCATATGAGCCTCCAGAGGATCCATATGAAGAGGACATCGTTGCAACGCTTATCGCCGAATTGCCTGATGAGTCGATGCAAGGAATGTGGCGATGGCTGGCCGAATGCAGCGCAGACTGGATTGACTCGCTGGGGTTAGACCAGCTTGGTGTGCAGCCAGCTCCTCTGCCAGAAGTCGAACAAGCGGTGCAGCAGATTCGTAAGAAGGGGGTCGATCAAGTTCGTCATTGGTTGCGCGTGTATCGTCGCTTCTTTAAAACAATTACTCAGAGCAACGACCCTGCGCTCATCATCGGCACATTGGCATTACGCGGGCATATCATCAATGCCGATCAGAGCGCCTCAGCGCATGTGCATAGTCCGCTAAAGGTGGATTTTGACGCAAAGACGGTGCTGGAGCAGTGCGGCATCAACCCCAACGCGCTTTATCACCATCAGCGCCTTGCAGGAGAAATCTGTGGTTCGGCCATATTGATTGCCCCTACAGGCAGCGGGAAGACCGAGGCAGCTCAACTTTGGGCTGCCCGTCAAGCTACTGAAAGGGGCATCACTCGTCTGTTTTACACCCTGCCCTATCAGGCCAGCATGAATGCTATGCAGCGACGACTTGCCCATAGTTATGGCGAAATGCATGTTGGCATCTTGCATGGCCGCGCTTTGTCTGCTCTGTATCGCCTGATGCTGGAAAAGGAGTACGATCCCCGGCGAGCAGCAAAAGAAGCACGGTGGGCGCGCAACCTGGCTCAGCTAAACCAACAGCCGGTGCGCGTTTTCAGTCCGTTTCAGATGCTGAAAGGCATGTATCGTCTAAAAGGATATGAAGCGCTATTGCTGGACTACCATGGGGCAGCTTTTATCTTCGACGAGATTCATGCGTATGAGGTGCGTCGCCTGGCGATGATCCTAAAAACAATCGAGTATCTCGCGAGGAACTATAGCGCCCGATTCTTGATCATGTCGGCCACGTTCCCGAGTTTGATCCGCCGGCAGTTGCATAGTGCGCTGAATTTTCCAGCGGAGATTTTGGCCGATGAGGCGGTGTTCATCCAGTTTCGACGCCATCGTCTTCATCTGCTCGACGGCGAATTGACCGACGAAGAAAGCCTGCAGCGCATCTGCGCCGACGCTCAACAAGGTAAATCGGTGCTCGTGGTTTGCAACCTGGTTGCACGTGCACAGGACGTGTATGAACAGTTGCGTCCGCGACTGGCTCACCAGCGCATCGAAGTTATCTTGCTTCACAGTCGGTTCACAATTCGCGACCGCCTTTACAAAGAAACGCTGATTCGTCATGCCGTAGGGTCAAAAAGCGATCAGAGAAAACCCGTTGTCTTAGTGGCGACGCAGGCGGTGGAGGTGAGTCTCGACATCGATCTCGATGTGCTCTACAGCGACCCTGCACCGCTCGAGGCTTTGGTGCAGCGATTTGGGCGCATCAATCGTCGACGCTTACATCCTGACTTAGCCCCTGTGCATGTCTTCTGCCGGCCAGACGACGGTCAAAAAATTTACGCTGCCGATATCGTCAAGCGAACCATCGATATTTTGAAACGGGAGGATGGAAGGCCGATCGACGAAAGCTCGATCGGTTCGTGGCTTGATGAAATTTACACCGGCGAAATCGCCGAGCAATGGCAGAACGAATACGCCAGGGCGGCAAGCGAATTCGAAGCAACCTGCATACGCACATTACGCGCCTTTCAATCCGATCTCATGCTTCAAGAGGAGTTCTACAAAGCTTTCGACGGTCTTGAGGTGCTTCCGAATGATTTATACGACGAATACGCACGGCTGTACGAGGATGACCCTATTCGAGCCCACGATTTACTTGTTCCTATTTCCTGGCGCAGCTATCATGCGTTGGCTCGTCAAGGTATGGTGAAAGCAGGCGATCGCCGCACGCCGCCTGTTGTGCTGACGTCGTACACTGCCGAGCAAGGCTTGATGTTCGATTCTTTCTCGGGGACAGAACAATAGAAGCATTCTCAGAAACTATTTTTCAATAGAGGTCTGTTCAAAATGACTTCTTCCGACAGATTTCGTTTTTCATACAACCGAATCCCATTGATTGCGCACCATTTCCGTTTCTTGGTGACGGCGGAGACGCCGATCTTCTTTCACGACTTCAAAGGCAGTGCGCTGCGCGGAGCGATGGCCGGCTATCTGAAGCGCACCTATTGTCCGGAGTGGCGCGCAGAAAAGACCGAACCGCTGCATCAGGCCCTCTGTCCTATCTGTCAGTTGCTCAGCTATGAGCTGGCCCCAGAAGGGGGCGGAGATATCCGCCGTCCCTTCGCCCTCCGGCCGCCATTGACGACACAGAACGTTTTTACGCCTGGGGAGTCCTTTGATTTTGGATTGACGCTCTTTGGCAATCAATTGATCTATTTCCCCTATCTTGTGCTCGCAGTGCAGGCAGCCGGAGAGGATGGCGTTGGCGTCCGAGGAGAAAACGGACGCCGCGGCCGCTTTCGCATTGCGCGCATCGACGCTGTCAATCTGTTGAGCGGCGCAACGCAACCCGTGTTGGCGCCAGGCGCAACCACAGTGCAGACGGCGACGGCGCCGATCACCCATGAGGATGTTTTCCAAGCGGCGCAGGCGTTGAAAGAGCAGCTGCAGCGCAACGCAATGCATCTGACGGTCGAATTCGCAACTCCGCTGCGATTGATTCAGGCGGGACATATTGTGAAAGAAGCTGCATTTTTCCCGTTGATGAAACAGATCGTGCTGCGCGTGCTTGATCTTTGCGCCCAGCATGGAGAGGGCCGCCCGGATATTGTTCTCAAGCGCGATATTTTCCCTGCCGCAGACGCTGTGTCGCCGGTGGCCGACGAGACGCGTTGGTGGGATGTGGCGGGCTACTCTTCGCGTCTGGGACGCGAGCAACGGTTAGGCGGATTGATTGGAAAGGCGACTTATTGGGCCGAAAACTGGGACGCCTTGCTGCCCTGGCTGGTGTGGGGAGAGGTTGTGCAGGTAGGGAAAAATGTAGTGAAGGGGTGCGGCGTATATCAACTGAGCGTAGGATGAGAGATTTTTTGCGATCTTCTATCCATCGATCGAATCAGTCGAGGAGGAATTTCTGTGGGAATCGTTCAACATCTTATCGTGGACGAATTCGGCAGTTTCGTGGGGAAGAAGAGCGAGCGCCTAAGCGTCACCTGCCAGGGCGAAAAGCGCATCGAGGCGCCGCTGATGCACTTGGAGACGGTGTTGATTACCGGGAAAGGCATCAGTTTGAGCAGTGACGCTGTAGCGGCGTGTGCGGAAGCCGGAATCCCGATTCATTTTCTCGACGCGCACGGACGACCGGTCGGCAGTTTCTACAGCGCTTCGTTGACGGCGACGATTCAGACGCGACGCGCTCAGTTACAGGCTCGTGACAGCGAAAGAGGACTTCTGTTCGCCAAGGCGATTGCGACCGGCAAAATCCGCAACCAGAGCAACCTGCTCAAGTACCTCAGCAAAAACCGTCGCGAAAAACAGCCGGAGCTTTACCATGAAGTGCGCCTGCTGGCCGATGAGGTGCTCGACCATCTGGCTGAAGTCGAGCGTTGCATTGGGGAGACGGTCGATGCTTGCCGGGGCGTCCTGCTTTCGATCGAAGGGCGAGCTGCCCAGAAGTACTGGGCGGGCGTCAAACAGCTGCTACTTACTGAGGTGGACTGGCCTGGGCGGCGCACGCAGGGCGCAACCGATCCGTTGAATGCAGCCCTCAATTATGGCTATGGCATTCTCTATAGCGAAGTGGAGCGAGCATTGGTGCTGGCCGGCCTGGACCCGTATGCAGGATTTTTGCATGTAGATCGTCCAGGGAAGGCAAGCCTGGTGTTCGACCTTGTAGAGGAGTTCCGCCAGACTGTCGTAGACCGCACGATCATCGCTATTTTCAATCGCAATATGGCGATTGAGCTTGATGAACGTCATGCCTTGACAGAAGCAAGCCGCCGTAGCATTGCGGAAAAGATTCTTGCGCGCCTCGATGGCGCCGAGCCCTTTGAGGGGAAGCGCCATGCACTGCGCTCCATCATCCAGATGCAAGCCCGGCATCTGGCGACCTTCTTGCGTGGAGAACGGCCTGCGTACGATGCATTCGTTGCGTCTTGGTAGGAGATGTATCATGAAATGCCTTGTCATCTATGACATTCCTGACGACAAGATCCGAACCAAAATTGCTGACTTTTGTCTGGACTATGGTCTAGATCGCATTCAATACAGCGCCTTCATCGGCGACTTGAGCAACAATCATCAAGAGGAGCTTATGTTAAAGCTGGACAGACGTTTGGGCAAGGCGCCCGGTAGAATCGATCTGTTCCCAATATGTAAGGAGGACTGGCGCAGCCGAATTTCTATTCATCGTGAATCGGAAACTTCAACGGCATAAGACAGGAGCGTTCATGATGATGGAGCAGACTAGTGAAATCATGGAGCCTGATATTGAGACGCCGGAAAACGAGTGGCGAATTCGAGTCGCCGATATTAAGCAATATGCTTACTGTCCAAGGGTGGTTTTTTACGAGTATTGCCTACCCGGGGTGCGTCCCCTCACCTACAAAATGCAGCATGGCCTGGAAGCGCAGAGCCGTGTAGAGGAGCTAGAAAAACGCCGCAGTCTGCGGGAGTATCGGTTAACGGAAGGGGTGCGCCATTTTCATGTGGCGCTGACTTCGGAACGACTTGGCTGCACAGCTTTAATCGACCTCGTAGTGGAGAGCAGCGACGGCAGCCAGCGCCGATTGACGCCTGTAGACTTCAAAATGAGCCGTCGCGAGCCGGGGCGACACTTTCGGCTGCAGTTGGCCTGTTATGGGCTAATGTTAGAGGAAGTCTGGGGGGCGCCGGCGCCTGAAGGCGTTCTCTACCTCATTCCTCTCAAACGCCCCGTTCATATCAAACTCGACAAACAGTTGCGCAAGGAGGCGGAGCAAACGTTGGCGGAAATTCGTAAGATGGTCTTGGGGGAGCACATGCCTGCCCCGACTCCTCATCGAAATCGGTGTGTTGACTGTGAATTTCGCCGCTTTTGCAACGACGTGATATAAAGCCTGTAAGAAGACGCATCTTCGCAAATCGGAGAGAAACTGGAACGGTTACTGACGAAACTGCTGCTGTAGAAGCCGGTCGACACTGTTGCTCCAGAGCACAATTCATCATTTTTTCATCTCAAATTGGGGTTCCATTTCAACAAAAAGTCCATTTGCGACAAGAGGTTAGAAATAAGAAGGATGTAAAATTGAAACGGTCTCGAATCATCTTTTGTGGAAGCGCTATAAATGCATCGAGCAGTATGCAAAGGCATTTTTGCCAATGCGAAATGCTTTGAGCGGGTGCGGGTCTAGGCAACGATCCAACAGCGAGGATACTGAAACATTTCGCAAGATAAGTAGACTGTAGACATATCGAAGGTCTAGGCAACGATCCAACAGCGAGGATACTGAAACTGTCTTGTACAACATGCCTTACGGTCTGGGTCTTGGTCTAGGCA
>NZ_CAKZMJ010000001.1 GCF_937128415.1 uncultured Caldilinea sp. | reverse complement strand
GTACATTGACTGCGCGCTATCGTTACAATCGCACATCGCCGCCGACCACGCTCGCCACATTGTTGACGCTGCCGATCACCGCCATCGTCTCCTTGACGACCTGATGCGCCAGGAAGAGGTAATAAGCGGGGTGCGTCATGCGCAGGTCGGAATAGCTGAGCACGCGCAGGTTGAGCGTGACCGCAGCGCGGATTGGGTTGAGGTTGACGTCGTAGGCTTCCTCTTCGATGGTGAAGCCGCTGAGCTGCACCGGCAGCACGCGCTTGACGCCCCACACAAAGAGCGTCAGCGGCGCCTGCGGCGCGGCGATCTCCAGCGCGCCGAGCGCCGAGAGCGCCGTCTGCGCGATCACATAGACGCTCTTCGGATAGATCAGCATCTCCAGCGCCGACAGCTGCGGGTAGACGCCCATGCTCGTGGCGACGCCGTCGGCGGCCTCCAGGTCGTCCGTGGCGTCGAACTCCGCCTTCAGCGCGATCGTCTCCTGCGGCGCGCCCTCCAGCCGGGTTATTTCGGCGGCGTCGCCTCCGGCGCGGCCGATGCGCGCCTGCAATTCGCGACGCAGGGAGGCCGGATTGTACTGAAAGACGATCACGCTCGCCAGCGGATTGAGCGGGTCGAGGCCGATCAATGCGCCTTTAGCCTTGCGTGGAGAGTTGGGATAGTCGCTCATGGAGATGAGTTTGCTCCTTTAAGGCGTTTGCGTCTGTGGACGACGCTGGCCGGGTTCGCTGCACTCTCCCTCAAACATCGCAGAGGGAGGTATCGTTGCGCCGGCAAAAAGCCGACGATGTGCGTCCGTGCACTCGATCGGCTCGCCCACGATCTCGCGTAAAATTTGCGGCGACAGCCGAATGTCCGGCGGCGGGGGCGGCGGCGGATCGAGATGAATCAGCGCGCGGCGCAGGGGTTGATAGATGGCCTCCAGCCGTTGCGCCTGCGTGAGCTGCCGCTCTCCGCGCTGGCCGGTGCGGAACTCGGCGACCTGCGCTTCGGTCTCGGCGCGCACGCTTTCCGGAATGCGTTCGCCCGTCACGTGCGCTGCGGCCAGCGGGTCGGGCTGGCCAGGCTGCGGCGCCGCCAGCGTGCTCTGCAGGTGCGAGAAGAGTTGACGATTCGCCACCTCCGCCCCGGAGGCGGTGGCGCCGAACAGCTCCCCGCGCCCCACGACCGGGTAGCTTGCGCTCAAGGCCGCGCGCACATGCTCGCTCCCGCGCATGAGCAGCAGATTGCCCAGATCGGCGCGCAGCGCCTGTTGCAGATCGGCCTGCGCCTGCGCAGCGCGGCGTTCGGCCAAACGAATGTTGCCCTCGAAGCGACCGCCGGGCTGCGGCTGCGTCGGCCCTTCCGGCGACGTGAAGCCTTCGATGCGCGCGATCGTGTAACCGGAGCGGATGCGCGTCACCGCCAGCTGCAGCATCTCCTGATAGCGGCGCTCCCAGCCCGCGCGCGGCGTCACGTCGGCGTACTCGAAGAAGAGCGGCACAATCACCGGCTGGGGTCGCGCCGGCGGCGGGGTGGGCGTGCGCGGGGTGCGTCGCGTGCAGCGAAACTCGATGCGCGGCGCGCTGCACGCACACACAAAACAATCGGACGGCGTCTCTCGACGCCGCGGCTCGATTGTCACAGAAACCGAGCCGCTCGGCTGCTCCTGCGTTCCACCCTGCACTTCCCCCTGCACGCCGATGGTCGCCGGCCCGACGTCGAACTCCAGACGCAGCTGCGCCTGCCCACCGGCGCCGCCGCTGACGCTGGCTGCGCCCGTTCCTGTCAGGTCAAGGCGAAAGCCGGGCGCGCCCAGATTGAAGCGCAGCCGCGCGCTCGGTCGCAGCTGACGCAGGTCACTCTCAAAACTGCGCACCGCCTGCTCTGGACGCTGACCGGAGGCGATGTTGAAGAGCAATCGCGCGGCGGCCGCCGCAGCATCATTGAGCGCGTCGCCGTAGTTGACCTCCCCACGCACGCCGCCGCTCACATTTCCCCGGCAGGCGTTGATTTCAAGAAACGCCTGTTGGAGGCTGACGTCGCCGCGGGTGGAGGAACGCGTCTCAGGAACCCGCCGACAGTGCCCCGGTGTCACCACGCGCTCGACCTGTACTTCGGAGCCATCCGGCTCAGTCGTCGTGCGCGATTCCACGAAGCGGGCGATGAGGGCGCGCTCGCTTTTGTGGTGCACCATCGCCGGTTGGTCGCCGTGAACCACAGCCTGCGCAGCGGCGTCCGCCTCTCGCTCAAAGCGATCGCTTGCATATGCCAGGTCGTCTGGAGAATAGCGTGCGTCGCGCTGCTGCACGACGTGCGCCAGTTCATGCGCCAACAGGCGCCGGCCTTCGATCGTGTGCGGCGCAAAACGCTGCGGAGCAAAGACGATATGACGTCCGACGGTGTAGGCCTGCGCATGCACCTGGCGAGCGGAGGTTGCGGCCAAGGCGTTGTCATGGATGCGCACCTGGCTGAAACTGTGGCGAAAGCGCCCTTCCATTTCACGACGCGTCGCCTGCTCCAGCGGTCGCCCCGGCTGTCGGAGGACGCTTTCCACAGCAGGCGGCAGACCCGTCGCAAAGAAGTTGGCTGCGTCGTTGAATTCCTTGCGCTGAAGCCGCTTGCGCCGACATTCCGCACACTCGCCCGACGGTCCGGCTTCGCGGCCGCACGCGCATTTGCGCTGCAACGCGCGGCCGGCGTCGCCGTTGAGAGAGGGCGTGGGTTTCGGCGTCTGAACATGCATGGCGGCGCTCATCGGCTCAAACTCCTGTAAATCGCCTGCGCGATCGAATTCGCCAGCTTCTCGGCGCCGCCTGCGCGCTCGATGTGCACCGGTCGTTGCAGTTCAATCACGTCCACCGAGCGTCCCTGCTCGAAGTCGGCGGGAAGCCCTTGCGTCTCCAGAAGGAAAGCCAGCGCACGCGCGGCTTCCTCGCGCAGCGCCTGCAGCGCCGAGGGCGTCCACTCGCCTGGCAGCGCAGGGTCGAGCATAAGCTCTTCAATGTTCAGCTCGATGCGGCCTGGCTTCACACCCATCCGCGCACCTCCTCGGCGGTCAGCGTCTTTTCGATCTTGGCGTACTCGCTGCGCGCGGCCTGGAGCAAATGGCGCATCGTCACCGGCGACTCCTCCTCTGCGGCGAGAAAGGCGGCGGCCAGCGCAATGTTGCGGATGGCGCCGCCCGCCACATTGAGCTGCGCCAGCTTCTCCGGCTCCAGCTGCTGCGTCGGCGTCTGCGGCGGAAAGATGCGCCGCCAGATCGCTGTGCGCTGCTCTGCATCGGGGAACGGGAAATGCACCACGAAGCGGATGCGGCGCAGAAAGGCCGGGTCGAGCGCATGCTTCATGTTGGTGGTGAGGATGGCCAGCCCGCGATGCGCCTCCATGCGCTGCAAAAGGTAGCTCACCTCAATGTTGGCGTAGCGATCGTGGCTGTCCTTCACCTCGCTGCGCTTGCCGAAGAGCGCGTCCGCCTCGTCGAAAAGCAGGATGGCGCCGCCCTCCTCCGCAGCATCGAAGACCCGGCGCAGGTTCTTTTCCGTCTCGCCGATGTATTTGCTGACGACCTGGCTGAGGTCGATTTTGTAGAGGTCGAGGTCAAGCGCATTGGCGAGCACCTCCGCCGCCATCGTCTTGCCCACGCCGCTGGCGCCGACGAAAAGGGCGCTCACGCCCAGCCCGCGATTGGAGCGTTCGGCGAAGCCCCAACGACCGTACACGGTGGCGCGCTGTCGCACCTGCAGCGCAATCTCGCGCAGCGCGGCGAGCTGCGCAGGCGGCAGGATGAGATCGTCCCAGTCGGCGAGGACGCGCACGCGCTGCGCCAGGTCGTCCAGCCGCGGCCGCGCCTGCTCTCGGCAACTCTTCCAGAGCGCAACGCCCAACCCGCGCACATCCTGCGGAGTGTGTACATCGGCGAGCGCAGGCGCAATGCGGGCGCAGACGCTGCGGATCGTCGCCGCGTCGAGATTGAATTGCGTTGTGATGCGCTGTAGGTGTCCGTTGAGCAACGGCGCGGCGCGACCTAAGCCCTGCTCCCAAAGCGCCTGCTGCTCCGCTGCGTCGGGTTTCTTGACTTCGTAGCTCACCTGCACGCGTCGCTTGAGGCGTCGGCGCTCTTGGGCGGAGAAGAAGAACAAGCCACCCGCCCGTTCGGCGAAGCGCGCAACGGCGCCCCAGCGCGCAGGGTCCATTCCGTCGAGTTCGTCGCAGTCGAGCAGCAACGCTGCGCCGCTCAGCGCCGCCTCGCGCTGCCACAGGCGCACCAGTGCATCCAGTTCATGGGGAGCCGTCGGCAGCGCCGCAGCCGGCATGACGAACAACGCAAGCCCCAGCCGCTCGCAGACGGCCGCCGCCACGGCGCGGCGGGCGCTTTCATCCTCGCCCCCAAGGTGAACGACCGGCAATTCCGCTCCAGATGCGGCCCATTGCATCAGGCCGCGCACGATGGCGTCCGCCAGCGCCGCCTGAGAAGGGAGCAGCTCATCGGCGCTTCGCTCCGCTGCGACATAGCCGGCCAGATGCTCGTCGAGGTGTTGCACGCCGGCCAGGAAATGTAAGATGCGTTCATCGATGCGCAGCGGGGAGGAGACGAGGGAGGCCCCGCCGCCGACTTCGATCAGGCGCCAGTAGCGCAAGGGCGCGTCAGGCGTGAGCGCGCTCCAGTGGGCGTCGGGCAGGGCGGCCAGCGCCAGGCTGAAGGTTGGATAGGCTCGCGCCGGGTCTTGCTGTGCAAGGGCGCACAGCGCAGGAAATTCGCCGGCCAGCTCCATGCCTGCGCAGAGCAGCAGCACGCTGCGCTCAAACGGCGAAAGCGCAAACAGCTCCGTCATGCGGCCGAGCGCAGAGCCGCCCGGCGACGGCGGGAAAGGCGTGGCGTTCGGCCCTTGCCTCGCCGCGTGCAGCCGCAGACACTCCCCCACCCACGCCACGGCGTCCATCAAATGGCGCTGGTTGGCGTCCTGCGATTCGATATTGGCGATTTGCGACGGAGCAAAGCCGTCGTTGAACATGGGCTCATCCTTTACTTGAGATGCGTTGGTTTGGTGGAGCTGCGGCTCGTAGCTGCGGCTCGCAGCCGCAGCTCCTTCACAAACCATGAGCCGTAGCTGCGGCTCGCAGCCGCAGGTCCCTTGCAAACCGTGAGGCCGCCGGGAAAAACCACCACAGTGCAGCTCCGGGCAGCGCCTACGAATTCCCCACACCCTTCGCCCTCATCCGTACTTCTCCACGAAATATTGCTCCACCCGATCGCGCTCCTCATCGCTCAGCGCCCGGTGATAGAGAACCAGCTCGGCCAGCTCCCCGCGGAAAAAATCGCCGGCGATGGCGCCGTTGAAAGCATTCGCCTGCGACGCAGCGCCGACGAAGCCAAAACGGAGGGCGCCGTTGCCGAGATTTTGGCCCGGGTGGGCGTCCGCTCCAGCGACGAGAACGCCATCGATGAACAGTTGCTTGGTCGCCGTTGCGCCGGCTGCGAAACGCATGCACGTCAGCCGCCAGCGCCCGTCCACAAGCGCGCCGGGGGAATCGAGATGATGGGCGGCGCCGACCTGCGGCTGAGTGCTCCAGCGCGCGCGCCCGGCTCCGACGCCGCCGGTCAATCCCGCCTCCCAGTAGGCGCTGCGGTCGAAGCTGAGCAGCGTCTGCGCCTGCACGGAGGTCGAGCGCCATAGCGCAAAGAGCGTCAGTCCATCGAGGACGCCTGCGGCTGCGTAGTTGAGCTGCTCGACAGCCAGGCAATCGTCTACACCGTCGAAGCGCAGCGCCGGCTTGCCGCCGACGGCTCCTCGCACCAACAGCGGCCGTCGATTCGTCGTCGGCTGCACGGCGTGATGTGCAGCGCCGCTCTGGTCGCGCCATGCGCTGACGGCGCCGGAGGGCGCATACTCCACGTCGGCGTCTCCACGCAGCCAGAGTTGCAGGTCGGGAAGGGCGTCCGGCGCAGCGGGCGACGGCCCGACGACAGAAGGAAAGACCTGGATGGCCGGCCGCCGCACGGGCTGCGCCATCGAAGGTTGGCCGTCGGCTGCGATCAACACCACCGAGGCGTCGTAGGCCATCGACAATACGTAGGGCGTCTGGAAAAGCACCGACCAGAGTTTGGAAAGCTCCTCCAGCGTCAGCGGTTGCGGCGTAAACTTGACCGTCTCGATCTCATCCGCCAGGTCGGAGCCGCTGAGAAAGGGCAGGGCCGCCACCGCACTGCGAATCTCCTCGCGCGTCAGCACGGGACGCGCGTGCAGCGCCGCCACAGTGCTGCCCAGGATGCGCTGCGGCTCCAACAGCGCCTCGTCGCCATAAAAAGTGAGCAGGTAATGCAGGTCCAGTGCGATCTGTGGACGCTGCGCCAGGCTGCCGTCGGGCCGCCGCGTGGGTAGGTCCTGGTTGCGCCAGGCGGCGTTGGGCGTCGCCTGATACAGGAAGATGTTCACCCCCGTTGCGGGTGCACCGCTGTTGGGGCCATCCGGGCGCACGGCGGTGACGACGGCGTTGCCCACAGCCGCGCCGACGACGCTCTGCAAATATCGCATCAACGCAGCGGTGACCGTAGCGATGGCGAGGTGATTGCTCATGCGCCGCCTCCGTTGCGCGCGTTGAGATAGTCCGCGAGCGAAAGCGCGGGTCTGGACGGCTGCGGTCGGGCGCTGCCCGGCGCCGAACGAACTTCGGCTTTCATGACGATGCGACCGATCGTGACGCGAATCACCGGCTGCGCTGCCGGGGCGGCCTCTGGGGAGGCTTGGGCCGGCGCAGATGGCAGGGCCGCCGGGGCGCCGACTCTGCGCTGCGCCTGGGACGAGATCGGCCGACGCAAATCGTCAAAAACATCCGGCGATGCATCGGTTGACCCTGCGAAAGGCTCACGCGCAAACGCAAGCGAGGGCCTTGCAACGGACGGCGCAGAGGCGCGAGCGGCTTTTTCCGCCGGGCCAGGCAGTCCATCGGTGGGGACGGCGGAGTCAGCCGCATCCGATTGGGGATGCAGTCTTCTGACCTGTCGCTGCGCCGATTCGGAGATCGGCGAATCTGGCGGAGGAAGCAGCCTGGAGCGGTGTGCACCCTGGCCGGTGGAGGAAACAGGGGTTGCTTGCAGCGCAGTCGCCGACTCGGCCTTGAGAATTGTCTCTCCGAAGGAAGAGCCCATCCTGGCGCCGCGGCTGCGGCCGGACGCTCCTTGGGCGACCGGCGCATGACGTCCCGCAGGCGAGGCGGCTTCGAATCTTGCCTCTCTCGGCGCCTCCACCGGGCGCAGGGGGAGGGCGTCGGCCTCCAGCGCCGAAGCCGGCTGCGACCCTGCGGGTGGGCGTCCCTTTATTTGCCGAGCCGATGAGGCGTCTATTTCCATGGCGGGCGCAATCGATTCTCCGCCGAACAGCTCCGGCTCGAACGGAGGGTTCGTTGGCGTCTGCTCAAAATGCGCCACCGGACGCGGGCGCATCCCCGCGTCTGGCCGGTAGGCGGCCTGGATCAAACGTGTAAAAAAATCAGACATGACGCTACCCATAGATCATGCGCAAATACGCCTGTCGCCGGGTTGGAGAGAGCGCCAGGATTTCCTGCTCGCGCCAGCCGTATGCGCGGGCGAGCAGGTGCACTTCCTGAAGCGTGCGCTCCGCCCACGTTTGCAGCTCTCGCCAGACGAACGAAGCGGCGTCGAGAAACCCCGCCCACGCCTGCCCGCAGTGTGGACAGTGTCCATGCAGCTCGAGCAGGGCCAGCGGATCGGCTTCTTCAATTTTTGCCGAAAGGATTGCAAGCAGCTCGCCGGAGAGAGCGCCCGACGTCTCCACGCAGCGTTGAATGAGCCTCTGAGTCGCTTCCTCGAAAGAGGTGGCTTCGCCTGCCGCCAACAGGTCGCCTAGCGCAGGCAGCCGAAAACGCACGGCGCCGGCTTCGGTCGCAATTTCTTGCCAATCCTCGCCGGACTGCGCCTCCGCCCCGATGCAGAGCGACGCAACGTCGAGCGTCGCCTCCACCTTCTCGCCGCAGCCAGGGCAATCGGTCACCGCCGTAAGCAGGGAGCCAAAACACCAGAGGCGAAAGGTCCACAATCTGGCGTTGAAACGACCGAGCGGCTCCCGCATCAGCGTCTCGACCGTTTCCTCCGGACAGGCGGCCGCCGCCAGCGCCAGCCCTTGCCAGAGGGGCGGTCGTCGCCAGTTCTCCTCCCACACCGTCAATAGCTCCGCAAAGGACAACGGTTGCATAGGCCCTCGCCTGGTCTCCTTCCGATCGTTCTTTCCATCCTCTGGCTTTCCATCCCCCGATTGCGCGCTACGCCGGTTCTGCAAACGATGGTTCGCTCGGCTCGGTCACGTCGTAGTCGCGCTCCCAGCCCTCATGCTGAAGCACGATCGACTGAATGGCGACGGCATTGGCGCTGGCGTCGAGTTCGGGCAGAGCGGTGAACTCCGAGACCCAACAGCGGTACACCTTGTAGGCGAGGACGAGCTGGCCCGCTTCGTTGTAGACCTCAATGATGATGTCCTTGCGGAAATCCTTGAGCGAGACCTCGGCGCCCAGGCCAGAGCCGAAATTCCACACCTTGTTCGCCCACGCCTCGAATTCGATGTCGTGCGTCACCCCGCGCTCCAGCGTGATGGGATCGAACTTCGTCTGGCCGGGCGACTTGCGCACCGTGCTCGGATCGCCCCCTTCGCGGTGCTCGACCGGGTCGGTGGTGCGTTTGAGCGCGCTCACTTTGCTGACGCCGGCTACATAGCGGCCATCCCACTTAACGCGGAATTTAAAGTTCTTGTACGGGTCAAAGCGATTGGCGTTGACGGAAAATTTGGCCATGATCCTTTCTCCTTATCATGCACCGGCGCTTTGGCCGGCGATCTGCTGGATGCGAATGACGACGAACTCGGCGGGCTTGAGCGGCGCAAAGCCGACGTGAATGTTGACGATGCCGCGGTCGATGTCGCTTTGCGTCGTCGTGGTGCGGTCGCAGCGCACGAAGAAGGCCTCGCGCGGGCTGCTGCCTTGAAACGCTCCCTGGCGGAAGAGATCTTGCATGAAGGCGCCGACGTTGAGGCGAATCTGCGCCCACAGCGGCTCGTCGTTCGGCTCGAAGACCACCCACTGGGTGCCGCGATGGAGGCTCTCCTCGATAAAGAGCGCCAGACGACGCACAGGAATGTATTTCCACTCCGACGCCAGGCGGTCGGCGCCCTCGAGCGTGCGCGCGCCCCACGCCACGTTGCCCGTCACCGGGAAGGCGCGCAGCGCGTTGACGCCCAACGGATTGATGCGGCCGTTTTCGCCGTCGGTCATCTTGTAGGCCAGCTCGCGCACGCCGGCCAGCACAGCCTCCTGACCTGCGGGCGCTTTCCAGACCCCGCGCTGCGCATCCGTGCGCGCGATCACCCCCGCCATCACGCCGCAAGGAACGAAAGCAGCCAGGCGATTCTCCTGCAATGGGTCGGCCATGCGCACGCGCGGGAAGTAGAGGATAGCGTTCTCGTCGCGCAGCGGCGCAATAAAACCGGCTGGGTTGTTGGCGTCGCTTTCCACCGCCGTCGGATTCACCCAGGAAGTGCGCGGGTCGACGATCAACATGGCGCGACGTTGTTTGCAATAGGCGAGCGCCGCCGTATAGACCGCCGGGTCGACGTCGCCGTCGGGCGCGACGGGAGGGATGCAGAGCAGGTTGAACAGGTCGGCGTCCTCCAGGGCGAAGATGCCGGTCTTATTGGCCGGCGCCCCCTGCACTTCGCCGGCGGTGGGGGCAATGCCGTCCTGCCCGCCGGTGAGAAAGAGCGAGGCGGCGGCCGGTCGCGTGTTGGGCACGGTTGCGGCGCGCACAAAAACCGACTCGGCGGCAAGCACCGTCTGCACAAAGCGCGGGGAGGTCGGCGTAACCGAGACGTTGCGAAAGGCTTCGCCGGCGATCACATTGGCGGTGGGGCCGGTTCCGTCCATCTCCTCGACGATCAGGTTGAAGAGCGTCGCGTCGCTTGGATCGCGCGTGTTGTGATCGACGGTGATGCGCAGGCGATTGCCCCATTCTCCCGCATCGGCGGCGGCCAGGTCCAGGCCGCCGGTCGAACCGGTGGCTGCAACGGCGTTGTTGGCCGGCGTGGCGTCGCCGCTGTGCACCACGCGCACGATCAGGGCGTCGCCGCCGCCGTTCAAAAAGAAGTGCTGGACGGCGTAACTCATGCCGCTGCTGGCCCATAGGCCGCCGAAGATGCGCTCGAACTCGGCGAAACTCTGCACGCGCACAGGACGGTTGACCGGACCGCGCAGCGCCCGGCCGACAAAAGCGGTGATCGAAGTGGCGACGCCCACGATCGTGCGCACCCCGCTGGGCGCTTCCTCGATGTAGACGCCAGGGTAAGTCAACGTAACGGGCATAGGTCATTCTCCTTCAGGCAATTGCGACTCGGCGAGCATAGCCTCCACGTAGGGGCGAATCAGCTGCGGCAACGACTCCAGCCGGTCAAAATACATTCGGCGTCCGCTCAGGACATGGATGAGGCTGCCGCGCCAACGGGGGGGAGAACTTTTGGTGGCGCGCTCTTCCAGCCAGATTCGCACGATAAAAGAGTGAAAGTCGTCGCCCGGCATGCCGCCGAGCATATCAGAGGGGCGTCTGCGTCAGCGTACGTCGTTGCGTCTTTGCTGCGTCTTCTGCGTGATTTTTTGACATATTGACAAAGACAAAAAGCCGGGATATAGTATTGATAATCCTATCATCCTGTAATTACAAGATATCAGAGGTTCATCCCCTTTGTAGGGCGGGGCTCTACGTTTCCTCAAGCGTTTGCGAAGCCAAGGAGCGGGGGTGAGAACGCGTTACTTTTCAACTCAACTCTAGACGCGCCCTGAAAAAAGCATGCATCAACATGCTATTTGTATTTCCTGATCAGAGTTTGAGCGAATGCTCGAGGCGTTGCCACCACGAGAAAGGAGAAAAAAACATGTCACGTAGCATCGGTTTCCCAATTGTTTTGGCGATCGCCATCGTAGGGATGCTGATCGGCGCCTGCGCGCCTGTTGGGCCCTCCCCCGCCTTACCGGCGGAGGCCAGGCCGCGCTGGCAGGAGCCCATTGTCATCGGCTGGACTCCGCCGGACATCACGGGCGTTTTCAAGACAGCGACAGACTTTTTTGAAAAGTCGGCGCAGGACGCGAACGCCAATGGATTCAACGTCCAGGTGATCGCTCAGTCTCCTCCAACCCACGTCGCCTTCGCCGATCAGGTGGCGATTATTGAAGACTACATCCAGCGAGGAGTGGACGTAATTGCCATCTCACCCATTGAGGTGGAGGTGATCAAGCCGGCGGTCCAGAAGGCCAATGAGAGAGGCATCCCGGTGATTATCGTAAACTTGTTGGAGCCGATCGCCGGGCTAGACATCGCTTCCTATATCGGCTTTGACAACACCGTCGCTGCAGAGGTGACCGCCTACGCACTTCTGGACTATTTTGGCGGCCCGGGGGTATTGGGCGCCGGGCGTGCGGTGGAGGTGGCGCCAGACCAGTATCTGGATATTGAATTCTGGCGCAATCTCTACACAGATTTGCCAGAGGATGAGAAGGCGCAGATTCGGGCTCGGGGCGCCATCATAGAAGGGGTGGCGGGCGGTTTCTTCTCCCAGGCCCGCTTGAACGGCTTCCACAACGTCGTAGATCAGTTCCCCGGCATTGAGATCGTCGGCGTTCCCTGTGCAGCCGATTGGAATCGGGAGAAAGGAATCAAATGCGCTGAGGATTTCCTGACCGCCAATCCCACCGGCCTGGACTTCATTTGGGCAGCTTCGAATGAAATGGGTCTGGGCGCAATGCTGGCCTCCGAGGCGGCGGGCCGTTTAGAGCTGGCTACAGAAGGGCCGGTGCTGGACGATGAGAAAGTCGCAATTTTCACTAACGACGTGACCCCCGAATCCGTGGACCGCATTGCAGAGGGGAAGATCGTGGCTGAAACAACGCATGGCTTCGCCGACTGGGGGTGGTTCGGGACCTACTTTGCGGTGCGCCTGGCCTGCGGGCTGGATGTTCCCGAGATTTACGATATCCGTCCTCGCATCGCCTACATCACAAACGCCCGTCAGTTTTATCCCGATCCCGTCCTGCCAGAACTGGATTGGGAGAGCGTGAAGGCGCAATGTCAGCCATAAGTCAGGGTGGGCGGGAGCCTGCGTAGGGCTTCCGCCCACCCTGAACAATCTGCAGCGGGAGGGTCGAAATGGAGTTTCAGAAAAAAGTTGTCGTCGTTACAGGGGGGTCCAAAGGCATCGGGAAGGCGGTTGCGCTCGCCTTCGCCCGTGAGGGAGCGCGGGTCGCTGTGGCGAGTAGAGAGGCAGCCGCAGGCGAAGCCGTAGTCCGTGAGATCGAGTCTCTGGATGGGGAGGCCTTTTTCGTTCCGGTGGATGTCTCTCAGGAAGATCAGGTTCAGGCTGCGGTCCAGCGTGTACTGGAGCGTTGGGGAGGGCTGGACATTCTGGTCAACAATGCGGGCGTTTATCTTCAGGGCGATGCAACTGAAACGACGCTAGATCAATGGAATCACATCCTGAGCGTCAACCTGACCGGGGTGTTCCTGTGCACCAAGTACGCCGCTCAGGCCATGCTCAGCAGGGGCGGCGGAGTGATCGTAAACGTCTCTTCGGAAGCGGGGTTGGTGGGAATTCCGGGACAGGTGGCCTACAACACATCGAAGGCGGGCGTCATTAGCTTGACAAAGAGCTGCGCCGTAGACCTGGCCCGACGAGGAATTCGGGTCAATTGCGTCTGTCCTGGAACCACAGATACGCCGTTGGTGCAGGAAGCGCTCCGGCGAGCCTCCGATCCGGCGGCCGCACGCCGGCGCTTGGAGGAAGTGCGACCGCTGAATCGTCTCGGCGCCCCTGAGGAAATCGCCGCCGCCGTTTTGCTGTTGGCCAGCGACCGAATGGCCTACGCCACCGGCGCCGTGCTCAGCGTGGATGGCGGCTACACGGCGCAGTGAATCCCCAGTACAGTGAATCCCATTGCGAGGCTCTGATGGCGGAAGAAAGACGTCTGCTTTTGCGGATGGAGCAGATCGATAAACGCTTCCCGGGCGTGCATGCTCTGGATCATGTGGACTTCGACCTTTACGAGGGAGAGATACACGTTCTGCTCGGAGAGAATGGCGCCGGCAAATCCACTTTAATGAAAATTTTAAGCGGGGCCATCTCAAGGGACAGTGGGCGGATCTGGATTGGCGGTCGAGAGGGGCTGGTGGAGGTCTCGGATCTCACACCAGAACGCACCAGGGCCTTAGGAATCGGGATGGTCTATCAGGAACTCAGCCTTGTCCCTTACCTCTCGGTGGCCGAAAACATTTTTCTCGGCGGGCTGCCGCGCACTCGCTGGGGCGCAGTGGATTGGGCCCAGACGTATCATCGGGCCTGGCAACGCCTGCAAGACCTGGGGGTGTCCATCGATCCACGAGCTCAGGTGCGAGAATTAAGCGTGGCCGAGCAGCAATTGACGGAGATCGCACGAGTCCTGGAAAGTCATCCCCGTATTCTCGTATTGGATGAACCCACTTCCGCCCTATCCGATACAGAGCGGACGCGTCTCTTTGAGTTAATCCGGCGTCTCCGAGATCGCGGGGTGGGCATCATCTACATCTCTCACCGTCTGGCTGAGATTCCCCTCATCGGGGATCGCGTGACCGTCTTACGAGACGGCAAGCGCATCGCCACCCTGCCGGTGACCGAAGTGGATGAGGATCGTCTCATTCAGATGGTGGTCGGACGCAAACTCACCGAGCAATATCCCTGGCGCAACAACGTACGCGGCGAAGCGCTTCTGCGAGTGGAAAACCTTTCTCTGCCTGGAGTGCTGCGCAACGTGTCCTTTACGCTTCACGAGGGCGAAATTGTGGGGGTCTTTGGCTTAATGGGAGCAGGGCAAAATGAGCTGGCCCGCGCTCTGTGTGGGCTGGAGCCTCGATACACAGGGCGAATCTTTATCGCGAACCAGCTGATCCACCTGCGTCATCCCTGGGATGCGATTCGGCAGGGCGTCGGCCTCTTGCCTCGCGATCGGCGAGATGGTTTGGTTCCCTTATTGCCCATTCCACCCAACATCACACTGGGACAACTCTGCTTGGGCAGTCCGTTCCGAATCTTGAACCTGCGTCAGGAGATTCAGATCGCCAATACGTACGTGGAGCGGTTGCATATCCACCCTCCCATTTTGAACCGACCCGTCTTTTATCTCAGCGGAGGAAACCAGCAAAAGGTGGTGCTGGCCCGGTGGCTTTGCAGCAATGTACGCCTCCTGGTCCTGGATGACCCCACCCGAGGGATTGATGTGGGGGCTAAAGCAGAAGTCTTCACGCTGATGGAAGAGCTCTCCCAACGAGGCGTAGGGATTCTCTTTGTTTCATCGGAAATGGAGGAGCTTCTGGCAATGGCCAATCGCATTCTTGTGCTCCGCCAAGGGCAGATTTCAGCCGAATATCAGCGAGGCGAAGCCACTGAGGAAGACCTTCTGCGCAGTGCAAGTTATGAGAAATCCAATGGAGGCTCACGGTGAAGAAAAAAGCGTCTCCCCTGAAACAGCAGCCCATGATGTCCCCTCCGATGGCGCGGCCCCGTTTCAATCCAGAAACGTTGCGCCGGTGGGCTGTGCAAATGGGCGCCTTACTGGCCCTTCTTCTCCTGGTCGGGTATCTCTCTCTGGCCTCCCCTCACTTTCTCACCCCTGGCAACATTGCCAATGTAGCCAGGCAGACCGCTGTGACAACCATTCTGGCGGCCGGGCAGACCTTCGTGATCCTGAGCGGCGGAATCGACCTTTCGGTGGCCGCAACGGCCGGCCTGTCTGCTTCAGTCGCCGCTGTTTTGATGACCTCGCAGGTGTGGATATTGGGCGTTCCCATCGGGCCGGTCCCATTCGGCGTGGGAATGATCATTGCCATGCTGGTTGGTTTGTTGGTGGGATTGCTGAACGGACTGATCATCACCAAAGGCCGCATCCCCGATTTCATCGCCACCCTGGGGACGTTGACTACAATGCGAGGGATTGCCTTGCTGGTCACCGGGGGATTGCCTGTGCCTTCCCATCTTACAGCGACTGAATTGCGAGGCTACCTTCCCCCTGAATTGATCTGGATGGGGGCGGGCGATGTCTTCGGCATCCCGGTCGCCGGCCTCATTGCGCTCGGAGTCATCGTTGTAGGCTGGTGCATCCTCCGGTACACCGCCTTCGGCCGCGCCATCTACGCCGTTGGCGGCAATCGGGAGGCGGCGCGCGTCTCCGGGATCAACATTGATCGAACGAAAATCATGGTGTACATGCTGTCCGGCTTGCTGGCGGCTTTGGCCGGCATGGTGTTGACCGGCCGTCTCAATTCCGCCAACGCCCTGATGGGTGAGGGCGAGGAGCTCCGCTCCATCGCAGCGACGGTTATCGGAGGCGCCAATCTCTTTGGAGGACAAGGCAGCCTGTTGGGAACCTTGATCGGCGCCCTCGTGATCGGCGTCCTGGGCAACGGCCTGAATCTGCTGAACGTCAGCGCCTTCTGGCAGCGGGTGATTCAAGGCCTGGTCATTATCGGGGTGGTGATCTTTGACCAGTGGCGGCGTCGACGGTTTGGCGCCTGACAGGCGGAATTCCTATGCCTGAGGGTTTATTGCCATGGACAGCCCAAGCAAGAAATCGGAGTCTGAGAGAACAAGGATGAGCAGCAAAGTGCAAGTTTGCATCGTGGGCGTGGGGCGGGCTGGGATGATTCATGCTCGGAATTTTCGTTGGCGCGTTCCTAACGCAGAACTTGCAGCCATCGTGGACGCCGACGTGGAACGAGCCCGCGCAGCCGCAATGGAGCTAGACCTGGGCGATCGTTTTTACTCTGACCTGGAGCATGCTCTTCAGAAGATTGCGTGTGACGCCGTGGTTATCACCACTCCAACTTTCACCCATGCTCCTCTGGCTTTGAAGGCGGCGGCGGCCGGCAAACATATCTTCTGTGAGAAGCCAATGGCGCTCACGCTGAAGGAATGTGATCAAATGATCGAAGCGGCTCAACGGGCAGGCGTCATTTTGCAAATCGGATTCATGCGCCGTTTTGACCCTCCTTTCGTCGAAGCAAAACGCCAAATAGACGAAGGAGCCATTGGACGCCCCCTCATCGTCCGCACCCTGACACGCGGGCCAGGCCTTCCGCCCGCATGGGCTCATGACCCTCGCGCCAGCAACGGGATGCTGGCCGAGGTGAACAGCCATGATTTTGATACAGTGCGCTGGCTGGGTGGAGGAGAATTCGTCAACCTCTTCGCCCGCGCCGGGGCGTACAAAGTCCCAGAGCTCCGACAGCGCTATCCGGACTTTTATGACACCGCCATCGTGAGCGCAGCGCTGGACAATGGGGCCATGGGAATCATAGACGGAGTCTGTCCGGCGGACTACGGCTATGACGCACGGGCCGAAGTGGTCGGGACGGAAGGCATTCTGGTCATCGGTGCGCTTCACGCCCCCCCTGTGACCCGCATCACGAAAGCGGCCAATGTCGTGGCGCCGCGCATCCCCTCCTGGCCTGTTCGGTTCGATCAGGCCTATCATGCCGAGGCAACCCATTTTGTGCAGTGCATTCGGGAAGGCCTCTCCCCGAGCGTAGGGGGATGGGATGGACGGCAGGCGCTAGAGGCGGCCCTGGCGTCCAATCGGTCGATTGAAACGGGCCTTCCGATTTCCCTTCCCCTCTCCACTGAAGCGGGAGCGCCGGCTTGATGAAGGCCCAGAAAAACGGTCAGGCAGTCTAAAAGACACCCCTCGGCGCCAACAAGGAGGCATCTATGGGCAAGACATACTTGATCGGCGTGGATTTGGGAACGGCCGGGACAAAAGCGGCGATCTTTGACAGCGAAGGCAACCTCATCGCCGACGCCTATGAGGAATCCCGGCTGGTTTATCCCAAGCCCGGTTGGGTGGAGCAAGACCCCGAGGACATCTATGGGTCTGCTGTCCGCACCATTCGAGAGTGCCTGGAGCGAAGCCGTATTGACCCAGGAGCGGTCGCCGCTTTGGCTTTTGACGGCCAAATGGCCGGGATCGGCGCCGTAGATGAGAATTGGGGGGCGCCGATTCATTATGACTCCTGGCTAGACACTCGATGCCGGGCTTATATCGAACAGATGCAAGAGGAGGCGGATCGAATCATTACTCTCACCGGGGGCCCGCCCTCCATCTCTCACGGCGCGAAGATCCTCTGGTGGATGCACGAACACCCCGATGCATTTCGCCGCATCGCCAAATTCGTCGTGCCAGGAGGATATGTAGCCGGGCGAATGGCGGGCCTTCGCGGCGATGAGGCTTTTATGGACCGCACGTATCTTCATTTCACCTGCTTCAGCGACACCGCTGCGAGTCAATGGTCCGAAGAATTGCTGGAGCGGTTTGACGTTCCCAAGGAGAAATTGCCTCGCATCGTGGACCCATGGGAGGTGATCGGCTGCGTCACCAAAGAGGCGGCGCAAGAGACAGGCCTCCGGCAAGGCACGCCGATTGCAGCCGGATGCGGAGATCAGGCCGCCGGCATGTTAGGCGCTGCCATGGTTCGCCCCGGCATGGTGTTTGATGTGGCCGGCACCGCCTCCGTCTTTGCAGTCTGCCTGGATCGTTTCGTTCCAGATCGTCGACATCGGACATTGTTCGTCGCCCATCTGGCTGTGCCGGGCCTCTACTACGCCCTCGCTTACATTAACGGAGGCGGAATGAACCTGCGGTGGTTTCGAGATGAACTGGCTCCACACGAGAAGGTGGAGACCGCCGAGCGTCCCGGGGGATTTTACGCCTGGTTCGACCAAAAGGCGGAGGCAATCCCTCCTGGATCAGACCACCTCCTGTTCCTTCCCCATTTGGGAGGGCGGGTTTGCCCCAGTGAGCCTAACCTGCGCGGCGTTTTCTTTGGTTTGAACTGGTCTCACACCAAAGCTCACCTCTATCGGGCGATTCTGGAAAGCGTGGCCTATGAGTATGCATATTATCAACGCATCGTCCAGAGCCTCCTACCGGACCTTCAATTCACCGAAACGCGGGTGATTGGCGGCGGCGCCCGCAGCCGGGTTTGGAACCAGATCAAGGCCGATGTGCTGAACACCCCTTATGTCACATTAAACCGCCAGGAATTTCCAGTGCTTGGTTCAGCGATCCTGGCCGGATACGCTGTGGGAGTCTTCAAAGATATGGCGGCAATCGCTGAATCTCTCGTCTCGCCGACAAGCCGGATTGAGCCACGGGCGGAGGTTCATCAAACGTATCAACCTTTGATTGAGCAATATATTCGCCTGCTGGAGCAGACCAAACCCCTGTTTGAGGCTCTATAGGGATCGTCGCCCGATTCAACAGTTATAACCATTGGCTTCCTCTCCGAGCATGCCCTGGAGAGGCGGGATGGCGACTTCCATTGGGCGCCACCCCGCACACTTCGCGACCCCACCGCAATGCGTCATACCTGGGACTGATAGTCCTCTATTTTTATGGATTGACAAGCGCAAGAATTCAAGTTATAGTAGAAGTAATCCTATCATCCTGTAATTACAAGAGCGACGAGAGTTTGCCTCTCTCAACAGAAAGGCATTTCTGTCCTCAAATTTCTGCCATAGCGAACAGCAGAATTGAGGAGCGTTTATGCAGTTGTTATCTCTCCATGGTTGCGCGTCATTGACCAGGAGATTGGCACGCGTGTTTTGACCGTGTTTGACATGGGCTTCGAGGGACACCACAAGGAGAATCTACTATGTTTCGCAGACAATTTTGGTTGCCGATGCTATTGCTCCTGACGATCAGCGCCCTGATCTGGGGCTGCGCAGCGCCGGGCGTCCAACCGCCTGCGGTGGGCGAAGTAGGGGTGGAAGCCAAACCGTTCGCCGGGCAAAAGGTGGTCGTCGTCACCCAGACCGGGCGTTCGATCGGCGGGCCGGTGGAGGATCACGCGCCGGAGTGGGAGGCGCTGACCGGAGGAACTGTAGAGCTGCAGCAGTTTGCATTCGGCGAGCTTTTTGAAAAGATCATCACGGCGTTCGAGACCGGCGCCGCCGCTTACGACGTGTTGATCTTCCCCGCCAACTGGGCGGGTGACTTCATGGCGCCGGGCTATCTGGAGCCGATCCCGCAGGAAATGCTCGATCGACTGGAGCCGGACGACATCATCCCGCTCTACCGCGAGCGCATCACCGCCTGGGGCGACACCGTCTACGCGCTGCCTTACGACGGCGACGCGCACATGCTCTATTACCGCAAAGACCTCGTCAACCCTGAATCGCCCTACGCCGCCGAGTTTCAGGAGCGCTATGGCTATCCGCTCGACGAGCCGAAGACCTGGTCTGAATACTACAACATCGCCGAATTCTTCCATGGCCGCGAGGTGGAGACCGGCGGAGAAGTCGCGCCGATCGCCGGCGTCGCCGAAGCGCAGCGGCGCAACGCCCAGAGCTACTGGGTGTTCATCTCTCATGCAGCGGGCTACGGCAAAGTTCCCGGCGATCCTTGCTTCTTCTTCACCTGCGACGATATGACGCCGTTGGTCAACTCGCCGGCGTGGGTGCAGGCGCTCAACGACTACATCCGCTCGCGCGATCTGGGGCCGGCGGAGCAGCTCCAGTGGGACGTGGCCGATACGCGCGTGCACTTCCCGGCGGGCGCAGCCGTGTTGAACATCGACTGGGGCGACGTTGGGCCGATCTCCTACAACCCGGACGCTTCGGTCATCGTCGGCAAGACCGGCTTTGGCGTGCTGCCGGGCGGCGACCGCTACTGGGACTACAAGCGCGGGGAATGGGTGGAGGAAGTCAACGTGGCGCCCTTCATCGCCTTCGGCGGCTGGATCATCGGCGTCTCGGCCAACAGCCAGGTGAAAGAGGCGGCGCTGGACTTTGCGGCCTTCATGGCGCGGCCGGAGCTGGTCAAACAGCTCGCCGTCACGCCCGACACCGGCATCAACCCATCGCGCTACAGTCAGCTTGAGGACATCGACCTGTGGCTCAACGCCGGCTTCGACCGCGAGGGCGCCGAAGATTACCTGGCGGCGATCCGCGAGACGATCGCACATCCCAACGCCGTGCTCGACTTGCGCATCCGCGGTTCGGCGGAGTATATGAACGTGTTGGATACGGAGATCAGCCGCGCGCTGGCGAACGAGATCACCCCGCAGGAGGCGCTGGACAACGTCGCCGCGGCCTGGCAGGAGATCACGGATCGCCTCGGTCGCGAGGAGCAATTGCGCCAGTATCGCAACGCTGTAGGGTATACAGAGTAAACGAGCTGTGTAACGCTGTGCCGAATCGACGCGCAACCGAAGATAACAGCGCAGCTGGCGGCGACGCCTCTTTCCTCAGGATGAACACTGTGAGGCGTCGCCGCAAAAGCCCACGAAAATACGAAAAGAAATAAAACAGTTGTCGCAGACCCATTGATCGAGCGGACATCCATGTTCGACTGAGTGAACACTATGACGCAGCCCCATGCACCGGCGCGCAAAGAGGAGGGCAGGCCTCACGAACGCACAATCAAGCGCATCTTTCTCATGCCTGCCGTCATTTATCTGTTGCTCTTGTCCGTCTTTCCCATGCTGTGGTCGCTGAGCATCAGCTTCACCGACTACCAACGCGGGGCGATTCGAACCGCAGTGGACGTGGGAGGGGACGTCTCGGCGGGCGCACCGGCCGGCGCCGAGACGCCGACAGGGCAAGGCCTTCGTCTGACGCTGCGCAACTACGAGCGTATGGCAAGCGATCAACGTCTTCACACCGCGGCGTTGAACACGCTCACCTACGTGATCGGCGGCGTCCTGCTTCAATATGTCGTAGGATTTCTGCTGGCGTTGGTGTTGCACCAGGACTTCTGGGGACGCAACATTGCGCGCGTGATCTTCTTGATGCCGATGATGGTGACGCCGGTCGCCGCCGCCTACATGGGGCGCATGTTGTTCGACTCGCGCCTCTCGCCGCAGGCGCATCTGCAACGCATCCTTTCTTCGCTCACGGGATGGGAGATTTCCATCCCATGGTTCGGCGACGGCCGTTGGGCCACGCTGGCGATCATCCTGATCGACAGCTGGCAGTGGATTCCGTTTATGACGCTGCTGCTGCTCGCCGGCATGCAGAGCATCCCGGAAGACATCTATGAGGCTGCGCGCGTGGACGGCGCTTCCTCGTTTCAAATCTTGCGCAAGATCACCTTTCCACTGCTCCTGCCGATCTCGCTCACCGCTATCCTGATCCGAGGGCTGGAAATTTTCAAGATTATCGACATTATCGTCGTCACGACAGGCGGCGGCCCAGGCTCGGCGACGGAGTCTCTGACCATGTACATCTTCCGCACCGCCCTCACCTTTGGCAATTTCAGCTACGCAGCGGCCATCTCATACGCCCTGCTGGTTCTCGTCATTCTCTTCGCCACCCTCTTTTTGATGTTGGGGCGGCGCTTCGCCAGGCAGAGCATTTCGTAGGAGGCGTCGATCATGCGGCGAAAATTCTGGCAGCGCACGTTGCTCTACACCGTCGTGGTGCTGTGGTCTATCGTCTGTCTGTTTCCGTTCTATTGGCTGTTCACGACTTCGTTCAAGACCCCGCTGGCGGTCAGTCGAGGCCCGCGCTATGTTCCGTATGTCGATTTTCAGCCCACGGGAGACCACTGGCGTTATCTTTTCAACGAACAAGGCAGAACGCTGGCGCGTCATTTTCGCAACAGCCTGATCGCTGCGACGGGAGCCACGGTGGCGGCGGTCATCCTCGGCGCCATGGGCGGCTATGGGCTGGCGCGCTATCGGTATCACTGGCGTCGTTTTTTCAACTGGCGCAACGACAATATTGCGTTCTGGATCATCTCACAGCGCTTCTTGCCGCCTGCCCTCTTCGTCGTGCCCTTTTTGTTGCTCTATTCCTGGCTCAACCTGATCGACACCCACATCGGGTTGATCATGGCGTACACCATGTTCAACGTGCCCTTTGCGCTCTGGATCATGCGCGACTTTTTCATGAACCTGCCGATCGAGTTGGAGGAAAGCGCGCTGGTCGACGGCGCCACCCCCTGGCAGGCCTTTGTGCGCATCGTCCTGCCCTTGAGCGCGCCTGGGCTTGTCTCGGTGGCGATCTTCTCGTTTGTCTTTTCGTGGAATGAGTTTCTGTACGCCTTGATGCTCACCAATTATGAGGCGATTACGCTGCCCGTGCTGATCGCCGGACAGAACAACACGCGGGGAATCCAGTGGTGGTATATTTCGGCGCTGACCCTGACAGCGGTCGCACCGGTGGTGCTCATCGGCCTGGCGCTGGAGCGCTATATCATCCGGGGGCTGACGGCCGGCGCCATCAAGGGGTAGAAAGAGGAATGCGCGATGAAGCGAACGCTCTTGTTAAGCATCGACATTGGCACGCAGAGCACGCGCGCGGCGCTGTTGACGCCGACCGGCGAGATGGTTGCAGGCGCCGGCCGCAGTCAAGAGATGGAAACGCCGCAGGCCGGCTGGGCCGAACAGGACCCCGCCATGTGGTGGCGCAACGCCGTCGACTGCATCCAGGAAGCCATGGCGCACGCGCAGGCCACCCCCGACGAAGTGCAGGCCGTCGGCGTCAGCGGCCAGATGCACGGGACCGTGCCCCTCGGCGCCGACGGAGCGCTGCTGAGCCATCGCGTCCAGCTGTGGTGCGATAAGCGCGGGGCGGCGCTGGCGGAAGCGTTCAGACAGTCGCCTGGGGCGGAGCGCGCCTCGCAGCTGGCAGGCAACCCGCCGCTGCCGAGCTGGATCGGCTTCAAAATCAAATGGCTCCAGGAATACGCCCCCGACCTCTACGCACAGACGTGGAAGTTCCTCACGCCTAAGGATTTCATCAACTTCCGCCTCACCGGCGAAGTCGCCACGGACTATTCGGAGGCCTCCGGCTCCTTCCTGATGGATGTGACGCAGCGCGCCTGGTCGGACGAGCTGATCGGCTATCTTGGCCTGGACCGCGCAAAGCTGCCCGACATCCGGCGTTCGAGCGAGGTGATCGGCCGGGTCACGCGCGAGGCTGCAGCCGCCACCGGCCTGGCCGCAGGCACGCCCGTCGTGGCGGGCGGCGGCGACATGATGTGCACGTTGCTCGCCGCCGGCCTGATCGAGCCGGGCGCCGCCTCCGACATCACCGGCACCTCGAGCATCTTTTCCGTCTTCACCGCTGCGCCCGTGCTCGACCTGCGGCTGATGAACCTGCATCACGTGACCGATGGTTGGACGCCCTTCGGAATCACCGATACGGGGGGAGTGGCGCTAAAATGGTTCAAAGACAATTTGTGTCGTCATGAGAGCGCCGAGGCGGCGGCGCGCGGGGTGCGCGTCTACGCGCTGTTGGATGAATACGCAGCGCAGACGCCGCCGGGCAGCGAAGGGCTGCTCTTCTTCCCGTATCTTCTCGGCGAACGCACGCTGGGGACGCCCTATGCGCGAGCCGTCTTCTTCGGGCTGACTCCGCGACACGGCGTGCCTGCAATGGCGCGGGCGATCATGGAAGGGGTCACGCTGGAGCTGCGCCGCACGCTCGAAATCGTCGAAAAGGCGGGTCATCCTGTGCATACGATCTATCACAGCGGCGGCGGCGCCTACAGCGATCTCTGGTCGCAGATCAAAGCCGACATCTACCAAAAACCGGTGGTCACCTTCGCCAACACCGAGGGAGGATTGCTGGGGGCGGCCATTTTGGCGGGGACGGGCGTCGGTCTCTATCTCGATGAACGCGAGGGGGCGCGGCGCTGTCTGCGCATTCGTAAACGCTTCACGCCCGATGCATCTACGGCAAAGCGCTACGACCATCTTTTTGCGCTCTTTCAGGAACTGCATGACCTGTTCCAAAAGCCTTTTGAACGTTTGGCGAAGATGCCGTGATTTTCCATTGAGAAAGCTATAGGGGTGCGCGCCCCTGCGAGGGGATGGTTCTTTTAGATTTAGAAGGTTCGTTCGTGGAGCAAAAGATCGATTTCCAAAGCCCGATTCCGTATTACGTCCAGCTCCTGGATTTCTTGCGCGAAAATATCAAGCAGGGCGTGTGGCGCCCCGGCGATCAACTGCCAGGCGAACACGCCTTGTGCGAACAGTATGACGTCAGTCGCACCGTGGTGCGCCAGGCGCTCAGCGAGCTGGAGGCGGAAGGTCTGATCGTGCGGCGCAGGGGCAAAGGCGCTTTTGTGGCCGAACCCAAGATCATCGAAAGCCTCGCCCAGAAGCTGACCGGCTTTTATCAGGACATGAGCGAGCGCGGCCTGCGCACCATCACGCGGGTGCTGATCCAGGAGGTGACGCCGGCGCCGGCGAACGTCGCCCGACAACTGGGAATCGCCGCCGAGACCCCCGTCGTGCATCTGCATCGTCTGCGCTTTGTGGAGAACGAACCGATCCTGCTCGTGACCAGTTACTTGCCGCACGCCTTGTGCCCGGGGCTGGAGCACATAGATTTGAGCAACCGTTCGCTGTACGCCTGCCTGGAGCAGGTCTATGGCCTGATCATCGCCCGCGGGCGCAGGCGCATCGGCGCCGTGGCTGCGGACAGCGAACAGGCGCACCTGCTGGGCATCGAGCCCGGCGCGCCGTTGCTCTCACTCGACAGCGTCAGCTATCTGGCCGATGACACGCCGATCGAATACTATCACGCCGTGCACCGCGGCGACCGTTCGCAATTCGAGGTGGAGCTGGTGCGCATTCACGAGCAAGGACAGGTGCGCAGGACGTTGCGCTCCACCGAAAACGATCTACCGAACAGCAACGAACTGTTGTGACCTGAGATTGAACCTGTGGAGATCAAGCCATGAGCAACACCCCTTTCACCTTCGGCTTTTGCGACGACTACATCGCTCTAGACCGCTTTGACAATCACATCATGCGTCATCTTTCCTCCATGAAAGGGCAGTATCAGGACGAGGCAGCCTACGCCGCGCAACTGGCGAAGGCGGACGCCTTGATCTATGAAGTGTACGAAGTGACCCGACCTGACGCCGTCGGCGAGCTGCGCAGCGGCCTCTCGATCGTCCACCCCGGCAAGATCGGCGACGAATATTTCATGACGAAGGGACACTTTCACGCCGTGCTGGAGACCGGGGAAGTCTATCACTGCCTCAAGGGCGAAGGCATGATCGTGATGGAAACCCCGGAAGGCGAGTGGGCGGTCGAAAGGTTGCACCCCGGTCGCGTGCTCTACGTGCCCCCACGATGGGCGCATCGCTCGGTGAACACCGGCGCGGGCGATCTGGTGACCTTTTTCGTCTATCCGTCGCACGCCGGGCACGATTATCTCACCATCGAAAAGTTCGGCTTTCGCAAGATCGTGATTGAGCGAGACGGCCGGCCCTATATCGCCGACAACCCGCGCTGGCTGCCTCCAGAAGCCCGTTCATGAAAGACCTCAAGCATTGTCGCGTCCTGGTGACGCCCACTTCTTTCGGCAAACATGACCCCCGGCTGCGCGCCGAGTTGGAGGCTGCGGTCGGCGAGGTGATCTACAACCCAACCGATCAGCCGCTCTCCTCCGATGAGGTGCGCGCCCTCCTGCCCGGTTGTCACGGCTACATCGCCGGGCTCGACGTCATCGACCGCGCCGCCCTGGAGGCTGCAGACGCCCTGAAGGTGATCGCACGCTACGGCGTAGGCGTGGACCGCATCGACCTGGAGGCTGCCCGCGCGCGCGGGATCGTCGTCACCAACACGCCGAGCGCCAATGCCGCCTCCGTCGCCGAGCTGACGATCGGGCTGATGATCGCGCTGGCGCGCTCGATTCCCACTGCCGACGCCGCCACCAAAGCCGGCCAATGGCCCCGGTTCACCGGCGTAGCGCTGGAAGGAAAGATGGTCGGGCTGATCGGCTTCGGCTCGATCGGCCAGCAGACTGCGCAACGCTTGCAGGGCTTCGATTGCCGCATCCTGACTTACGACCCTGCGGTCGCCCCGGAGGTTGCGCGCACGCATCAGGTGGAATGGGCGCCGTTGGAGGAGGTCGTCGCCCAGGCCGATTTTCTTTCTCTACACCTCCCTCTTACGCCGGCGACTCGGGGCATGGTGAACGCCGACTTCCTCGCCCGCATGAAGCCCGGCGCCTTCCTGATCAACACCGCGCGCGGGGAGCTAATCGATGACGACGCGTTGGTCGAAGCGTTGACCAGCGGACGGCTGCGCGGGGCTGCCCTGGACGTCTTCAGCCGCGAGCCGCCCGATCCTCGCCATCCGCTGCTGAAGCTGCCCAACGTCATCGTCACGCCGCACGCGGGCGCGCACACCGACGCCGCCATGAACGCCATGGGCTGGGGCGCGCTGCGCGACTGCCTGGCCGTCCTGCGCGGAGAGACGCCGCAGCATCGCGTCGTTTAGCCGATTTCTCATGAACAGGGCAAGAGAAGCGCATGGATAAACAAACAACGCTCGCACAAATCGAAGAGTTGGGGCTTGTGGCGGTGCTGCGCGGCCCTTCTCCAGAGCTGACGCTCGCCATGGTGGATGCACTCGTGGCAGGAGGCGTGCGCGGGATCGAGATCACCTACACCACCCCCAATGCGGAGGAAGTCGTCGCAACGCTGAAGCGCAAATATGGCGCATCTATCGTGCTCGGCATGGGCACCCTGACCGAACCGGAGCAGGTCGAGCGGGCGCAAGCCGCCGGCGCGCAATTTCTGGTCAGCCCGCACTGCGACCCCATGCTGGGGGAGCGGATGGTTGCCAGCGCGCTGCCGGCGATGATCGGCGCCCTGACGCCCACCGAAGTGGTGCAGGCGCATCGCCTGGGCGCCGACGTCGTCAAACTCTTTCCGGGTTCGCTGGGCGGGCCGGCCTATTTGCAGAGCTTGCGCGGGCCGTTCCCCCGCATTCGCATGATGCCGACGGGCGGCGTCAGCCTGTCCAACGTGGCGCAGTGGTTTCAGGCAGGCGCCGTGGCGGTGGGGGCCGGCGGCGAGTTGTGTCCCGCCGCCTGGGCCAAAGAGGGCCGTTTCGATGCGATCACTGCACGCGCAAAGGAATTCGTCGCCGCCGTTGCGGCTGCGCGTCGAAACTGAAGGAAATTGGATTTCGACGTAAACGCCCTTTAGAAACCGAGGGAGTTTTGCTATGCACGCCTATCCAGTTGTCCCCAAGACGACGCCCACCTTCTATTTCATCGGCGTCACCACGCGACAATCGTCGATCGTCAAGCTCTTCCCGCGCTGGATGGAGCTTCTCGGCAGGCCGGAAGTCGTGCTGGAGTGCGTCGACCACAAAATTCACGACGCTCCGGAAGCCTACCGGGCCACCGTGGCGCAAATCAAGTATGACCCGCTTTCCCTGGGCGCGCTGGTCACCACGCACAAAATGGACATCTACGCCGCCGCACAGGATATGTTCGATTACCTTGATCCCTACGCCCGGCTCACGCAGGAGCTCTCTTCGATCTCCAAGCGAGATGGACGTCTGGAAGGGCACGCCAAAGACCCGATCACGGTGGGGCTGAGCCTGCAGGCTATCCTCGGCCCCGGCTATTTCGGTCGCACCGGCGGGCATGTGCTTTGCTTCGGCGCAGGCGGGTCGGCGATTGCGCTGCTGCTGCACCTGATCAGCCGAGAGGACAAGGCGGATCGCCCGGAGCGGATGATCCTGGTCGATCTGCTGCCGCCGCGGCTGGAGCATGCGCGCCGGCTGGTCGAGCAACTCAACACAGACATTGTGGTGGAATGCGTGCTCAACGACGACCCTCGGCGCAACGACGCGTTGATGGCGACGTTGCCGCCTGGCAGCCTGGTCGTCAACGCCACGGGGCTGGGCAAGGACCTTCCCGGCTCGCCGATTACAGACCAAGGAGTGTTTCCTTGCAACGGCGTGGTCTGGGAGTTCAACTATCGAGGCGAACTTGATTTCCTCCATCAGGCGTTGCGCCAACAGTCGACGCGAAATCTGCGCGTGGAGGATGGGTGGCTTTACTTTTTGCACGGCTGGTCGCAGGTGATCGCACAGGTGCTGCACATCGATCTCTCGGATGAACTCTTCGCCAAACTGGAGTCCGCCGCAGCCGTCCTGCGGTGAG